>JAQBYD010000085.1 GCA_027623315.1 Verrucomicrobiota bacterium
CTCCAAAGCGCTTCGCGCGGGATTTCATCCTAAACCACTCTTATCTTAGTGGCATTCGGGTCAGTGTTGAATTCCGCTAAGATAAGCACTGTCTCCGGCTCTTTCAGGTGTTGCGTTAGCTAATGGCTGCCGCGGGCATTAAAAAAGGGGGGGCGCGCCATGTATGTGGGTGTGTGAGTGCGTGGGAGTTGGAGAATCCGGTCCCATCCTGAAATAGGTTGTCACTTGGCCGAGGAAGGAGTCGGAAACAAGGAATTGTTGTCGCGATCATTGTCGAATCCTATCGTCGTCCCGATCATTGTCGCAATCGTTGTCGACAGATGCCGACGCGCTGGCCGACGAAGATCAGCACCATGATCGCGACAAGGATCAAGAACGACGAAGATCGGGACGATGATCGAGACAAGGATGGAAGTCCCCCGGTCAACGAGGAAAGGAGACAATAGGATTGAGTGGGTCAGAGTGGCAGTCTTAATTCAGTACGGGACACGAGGTCCTTTTCCGATCTTTCCCACATACGCACATACTCACACACCCACATACTGAATGGCACGGTGAAGGATTCATTCTGTCCGAAACGCTCTTATCTTAGTGCCATTCTGTAGTGCCGTTCTTCATTCGCGTCTGGGTCAATGACAAGTTGGCGTTCGACTCATCTTTGAAGAAGAAAGAGCGTGCCGGAACCTTGCGCATCCGCAAGGGAGTCGATACAGTCTCAGCGGAAACTAAGGAGAAGCAATGCACCGGAGCAGCAACACTATGCGGACATGGATAACCTTGGTCGCGGCGATGAGCGCATGGGTGGCGACGACTGCGTCGGCGATGGACGTTACCGTCACACTGGTTGCGGCGGACGAACAGGGGCGCACTCGGCCGATCGAAGAGCGCCAGCGGCTTTGGATGTCTCCGTTCGGCGGATGTGTCGTTACGGTTTGGCCGTTCATCATCCGCCTGGACGGTACGCCTATCATGGAGTACCTGACCGCCAGCCAGAAAATCGAGGCGAAGGCGATGGCCGGCGGAGTTCAGAGGACAGACTCCAAGTTGGAGTCCATGCTGAACGAAACCTTCATGCCGGAGAATGTCGTCCGAGCGGAGGATCTGACGGTGTTCGATTCGAGGCGCCCCACTTCGCAAACCGTTCAGTTATCCAAAGGCCGGCACGTGATCCAGCCTTTCGGCATTGAGTTCACGCTGACCGAGGACGGAACGGTGGCCAGCAGCGATGCCCGGCTGCGCGTGCATGCCAAGACGCGCCGTCTGGACGTGGTATGCAGCCCTGTTACGTTCAAGTTGCTGCGAGAGAAGCGATCGGTCTCCGGGCCTCTTCGGCTTTCCTACAACTCCACGACCCTGGTGGGCGGGTTGCAGCAGATGCTTGCCGCATACGACGAGAAAAACTGGCGGGCGGTGGGAACCTCGATGAAATCCGGACTCCGGCGCGTCACGGTGTACCTGCCGTCGTCCGCGGCCGGGAACTCCTACGAGGCCAACGGAGTGAAGTTCGAACTGGATGCCGAGGGCCGGGTCAAGCTTGCGGCGGATGCCAAAGCCAGTTCCGACGACGGCCATACCGTCCGCATAATTTTGCCGGCCGCCCGGCCGGCGGCGGTCCGCGCGAAAAACCCGATCGGGGTGAGTTGGTTTGATGGTCCGGGAGAAGTGAAGGTCACTTGCGGCTCGGAGTCGGTGATCGTCAATCCGGGGTTGAAGATGACCACGGGCAGCGCGATCGGGGAGGGACGCAGCGGGTCGGCATCGTTGGCGCCGTCCATGCCGCGTGGGGGCAATGTGCAGGTTGGCGGGCTGAGCGCGCGCCTGCCGGTGCCTGACGAGCAATGGCCGCACCGGCACGTCATTTGCGGTCTGGCGGACGGCGTCGCGTGGGCGGTGGAAACGGCGCCGCTGGAAACGAAACCGGGCGCCGCATGGTCGTGCCGCATCACGGCGGCAGCCGGCAAGGCGGCGATTCCGGCGGCGTTGAAGGTGACGCTTGAATCGGCGGGCGGCGGCGCGGCGGGTGGCGAAATGGAGCTTAAGAACGCCGACGGCGTGTTGACGGGCACGCTGCCTTCCAAGCCCGGCTTGTGGCGGCTGCGCGTGGCGGCGACGGACGGCAGCCCGTTACGGGGGCAGACGCTGGGGGTCGTGCTCATCGGCGACAAGCCGACCGCCGCGGTTTCTTTGTTCACGGTCAACAACCGCGCGTTGTTCCGGCGGGGCGACACGTTCGATCTGCTCTGGGCGGCGCGGCAAAGCGCGGGCGCGGCCGCCGCGGAATGGCCGGTGCGTCTGCGCGGCATGGGGCTTGATGCCGTTGTTGCCCGCATTGCGGTTCCCGCGGACGGCGGCAGTTCGGCAGACGTGAGCGGGCGCCTGGTCGTTGACACCGCCGCGCTGGGGGCGGGCGAGTACACGGCCGCAGTCGAGGCGGACGGCGTGGCCGGCTATCCCTTCCGGTTCCGGATCTGTCAGCGCGAGCCGCTGAGTGATTTCGATCTCTACTCCTTTGGCATTCACACCACGGGAGCACCACTCTATCCCGGCTCGCCGATCAACTCGTACGTCGGCTCCCCGGCGGGTGGGCCGGGTCTGGAGCCCTTTCTCGCGGACGGCGACGGAGCGCTCGACGGGGTGTTCGGCGCCTATGCCGATACGCCGCTGGGGCCGTTGCCCGAGATGTTCGCGCGACCCAGCATGGAGGAACGGAACGGCATGGCCAGTGCCGTCATGGGACTGCACAACGCGCCGGGATGGCCCGAAGCGCATTCGTACGAGATCATGAACCCGAAGCACACACTTCCCGAGAACCTCGCGTGGGTGCGGCGGCGCATGGCGCTCTATGCGCAAACGCATGCCGATTATCCCGGGGTCGACGGCTTCGATTACGGATGGAATTGGCAGGTCAACGAGAAGGGATACTGGAGCGATTCCGGTCCTCGTCTGGACGCGTGGCAGCCGGAAGCCGGCCGGCAGGGGGAGGCGGCGGCGTGGAAACTCACGCAGAAGATGTGGCCGAAAGTCGTCGCGAAATATGCGCATCTCAAGCCGCTCCGCACGACTCCTCCGGACAAATGGCCAAAAGAACTGGCGGATATTCCGGGGCTTACCGAGGCTCAAATGAGGTATGTGAATGCGGTGGAGCCACACGGGTGGAGTATGCGACTGCCGAATACCTTCAAGGAATGGTATGCCGATCTGGTCGAGATCATGCCGCGGCTGACCCATCACAGCCACGTTTCCTCGCCCGGCGTGGGCAACGGCATCCAGAACTCGGAGTGGCACGGAAAGACGCATCGCAGCTCGGTTGACTATTCCGAGCATATGCAGTCGCCGTTTGACGAATGGCGCGCGCCGACGATCATGGCCATGGACAACCGGGAGAAGCAGAAGATCCAGTTGGCCATCGCCAACCACGGCTATCGGTCGGAAGTTATCACGTCTCTTTTTGCGGCGGCCGGACGCGGAGCGGACGGTTTCGCAATCTCCGGGTTCACGGAGGGGCACGATGGAATCGGCCGCGTTTTCGAGCGCTTCGGATCCTGGTTCGTCTCCTATGATCCGCTGCCGGACGTGGCCCTGTTCTGGTCCCGCAATGGGAACGCGGTGCGCACGGCCATCCATGACCTGGCCCGCATCCGCCGGCCGGCCATCATGGTGGGGCCGCGCGACGTGGAGGCCGGCGAACTGCTGAAGTACAAGGTGCTGCTGCTGCTGAGCGTCGGCGACGAATTGCCGCCTGAAACGCTGCAAGCTTTCCGCGATTTCGAGGCCAAGGGCGGCGTCATCCTGAAGGACGACGCCTGTCACAAGAATGTGCCCGGGCGATCCCTCGGTATGGCCTATACGGGCGAGAACGTGTCCGGCATGTGGGGCGGTGCGCAGGCCGGAGGACCGTGGGAGCACGACTATCTGTGGGAGATCTTCCTGAAGAAGCAGGATACGTTGAACAAGGCGTTCGCCGACACGCCCCAACCGCCGGTCACAACGCCGGACACGGACGTGCTCCTCTCGCCGCTGGCCGGCAAGGATGCGATTATCTGCTTCGTGATCAACAAGACCATGATCCCGCTCTCGGTGACTTTCGGTGCCCAAACATCGAATAAATTCCGCCAGAGCTGGGTACTGCCCAAGATCGGCGAACTGCAGGTGGCGAAAGGCTGGCATGTACGCAACCTATTAACCGGCAAGGCCGCGCCCGTGGAAAGCACGGCCAAGGGACTGCGCGTGCCGCTGAGGCTGACCGGTGCCGAGGGTGAGATCTACCTCCTGACCCGGCGGAAACCCGAGGGCATGATCATCAACGTGGATCGTACATCGCAGGTCAACGCGCGCCTCACGGGCGGACTCGCCGACGGCGAGGGCAAGCTGCTGGCCGATCCCATGCCTTTCGAGGTCACCTTGAAAGGACCGGACGGTGCGACATTGCTGCACACGTTCGCTTCCATCGGGCCGACGCATCCGTTCGATCTTGCCGTGCCGGCCATGTCCGGCGGGGCGAAACCGGAGCTCGTGGTGCGCGACCTGGTGCTCGGAACGACGGCCGTCCAGGCGCTGGAACCGGCCGCGCCGGCGGCCGCGGCGGTCCGGCAGACGCCGGACCTGATCGGGGGCGAGAAGAAGATCATGGCGTTCTTATCCGAACGCAAGAATAAGGGGCCGGTAACCATTATTCTGGACCAGGGGCAGGACGCATACCGCCCGGCGGCGGAGAAGCTGGCGGCGCTGTTGAAGAAGTCCGGACGCGAGGCGAGCGTAACCACTTTTGATCCGGCGGATATCCGAAAACTTCATCTGCGCTGGTACCCCCAACCGGAGGACCTCGAAGTGTTGCACAGCGTCACCAACGATTCCGCCTGGGCGTGGCGTGTGGACATGAGTGTCTGGGCGGCCTTCGAAAGAGATGAATTCGGCACAATCGTCAAGGTTGATTACGCCAGCCCTGCTTGCGGCTACGCCGAAGCGGGGCCGCGGTTGCGGCACGATGCCGACGTGATCCTGTTCGGTACGCCGGCGGACAACCACGTCGTAGCGGATATCGCGCCCTGGTTGAGGCGGAAGCCGACCGACAACTACCCGGTGCCGGGCGGATTCTTCGTCCATTATCTGTGGTCGCCCTTCCGTGCCGCATACGACGCCGTCTACGTGGGCTGCCGCGATGTCGCCGGCGCCGAGGCGGCGGTAGCCTGTATCGCCTCCCTGAAGGCACCCGAACCAGTGCAGATGGCCAAGCCGGCGGCCAAGCCGCTGACGATCCGCGGCGGCCGGCCCGCGCCCCTTGAGGACATGCAGAAGCTCATGGGCGGCGCGTATGTTCTGAACCTCGAGTACTCCCCGAGCGGCAACCGACTATTCGCCGCGACGTTTGCGCATGGCGACTGGCTGTTTATGATGGATTCCGACGGCAAGGTCCTGGAGCATCTGATGCCCCCGGAAACGAAGGTCTGGCCGAGCTGGTATCTGTGGGGACGCTGGGCCAGCCCGTTGAGCGATACGCTGTTGCGTGTTCATTTATGGGACGCCATGTATCAATACGAGGTCGGCCGCGGGTGGATCAACAAAGCTGCCAAGGCGTCGACGGTGGAAGACAAGCAAGCCGGCAGGGCTTTCCTGGGCGGCTCCGACCGCCTCCGGGCACTGGACCCGAACGGACGTGTGCTCTGGACCTATGAAGACGGCCGCGTGTCTTCCGACCTGACCGTCGTGCGCGAGGTGTCGCCGCGGGCCCTCAGCGGCGACAAACGCGTTCTGCTGGTGAGCGCCTTTGTGAAGGGCCGCAACCAACTCATCGCACCGTCGGTTATCGGACTCGATGCCGCGACCGGAGAGGTTCTCTGGAATCACAACGGTATTCCCCTCAGTTCCGGCAAAATTGTTTCGCTGGCCGACCGGTTTATGGTCATAGACGACAATGGGGGCGCGCACGAACTGATCGCCGCGACCGGACGCAGGGGAAAGGCCATGAGCGCCTTGACCGGCAGCCCGGACTGGGTGCTGGAACTGCCGGGACAGAGACTGCTCATCGCGGAGAACAGCCATTGGACCCGGAGCGGCCCGGCGTGCCGTGTCTACTTCCGTTCACTCGCCGGGCGCCCGGACAAGGACCTGAAGGTGTCCGGACGGGTATCTCAGATTGGGGTTGCGCCCGACAAGCAGTCTTTCGTGGTGGCGACCTCGGACAGGCGCCTGTTGTGGTTCAGCGTGGACGGAGCCCTGCTCTGGCAAAAAGAGGTGCCGTTGTCCAACATTGTGCGAGTTTCTCCGGACGGAAAGACCGTTGCTGCCGGTGGCCAGGACGGGGTGGTGCGCCTGTTCGATGCGGCCGACGGAAAGCTGCGCAGCGAGACGGACCTGAGCCGCTACAACGTCATTGCCGCGGACGAGTACACCAATCAGAAACGCATGCGCGACCTGCCCATGGAGAAGGGCCTCACGCCGCAACCGCCGCCGCCCGAACCTTCCTACTTGAAGAGCATCCCGAAGAATGCGCTCACCTTCGGACCGAATCTGGCGCCTCCCGAAAAGATGCGGGCGCTGCTCCAACCGGCCGGGAACGTGACGATCGTCGGCGAGAAACCGGGCTATCTCGGCCGGCTCACCGAGGCGGTCCAACTGCCCCCCTTCAAGGTGAAGGCCGGCACCACCTACCTCGTCGAGCTGCTCGACGTCGTGGGAGCGCCGATCGATACCGCATCCGTGCTACGCCTGGAGATCTCCGTCGCCGGCAGCCGCGAGGCAAAGAACCTTCCGTGTACGGTCAAGCTGCCGGTCGCTTCCGACCTCAAGCGCCGCCGGTTTGCGTTTCGCGCCGACCAGAATGATGAAGTGACGCTGACCATGCGGCCGATCGTCATGGACGAACGGAGGGAGATTGACGGAGTCGAGATCGGCAAGATCCCGATAGTCGTCGGCGATCTCGTGGTGTCGGCCATGCAGTTCCCCGGCAAGAATGTCTTGTTCGACGGCGGGCCCGGCTCGAATACCGAGCCTTACGGCACGTTCGACTGCACGTTGTATGCGCTGCCTGACGGAGTTTCCGCGACAAGGGAAATCGACACGAAGCACCCGGACGTCGGACTCCGGTTGGTTAACGGGACGATTGCGAACCACAAGACGGACTGGGACAGCATAGCGCGCAAGGAGGGCGTAGTGGCCTATGCGGTGGCGGCTACGCATTTCGATCGGCCCTGTGAACTTTCCGCCGTAGGCGTCTACGAAGACATCAGCGGGCCGGTGTTCAAGAGCGATTCGGTCCGCGAACGGTCCGCGACGCGCTACTCCGTGGAGGTTCATAAACTCAAGGGCGGCTGGGTGCGGGTCGGAACGGTGATTGACAATACCCAGCTCGTCAACATCTTCCCCTGCCCGGAAGGCCAGATTGACGGCATTCGCTACGTGTGGGCCGGCCGCTATGACGACATGACACGGAATCGCACGGACGGGTATGTGCGCACCGCGCAGATTGAGGCGTACATGAGCGCGGACGACATTGATATGAAGGAACTCCTTGATGTCGAGTCTGATTCGGACTTAAACATCATGGATTTCTAGATAGTAGGTGCAACTGTTAGAAACCGGCAGGTAAAGACGAGGTGGCTGCCGGCGGCACTGGGTCTCGATTTCTGAGGCTGAGGGTCAGGCCGTAACGGAGAACCGGAAAAGGGGTCAGTAGCGAAGCGCGAAGCATGGGGCAGCGCTCTCATTTCGCCGTGACTAGGCGCTATCGGTAAAGGTAGAGCGGCGTCCCGTGCTTCGCGCTACGCTTGCTTCGGAGGGCACGGCAGGCCGCCGCACTCCAGAGCATGCTGGCGCATGCAGATGGTCTCTTATCTTAGTGCCTTATGTTGCGCGCAACATAAAGTGCCATTCAACACTGACCCCTTTCCCATGTCCGTGCTCGACTTGACAAAGAAGACGAAGGAGGGAAAATGAAGATAGGTTTCATGGTGAACGATACAAAAACCGAAGAAGCAGGGCACATGGCGTTTTACCGGATAAATTTTGATAACGTTGAGATGGCCACTCTTTAAGAAAGTCGCCCGGACGGATATGCAGCGGAGGTAAACCTTGGTTTCAGCAATCACGCAGACGGCGCACAGGGCCATGTCGGAAGCCCGGCAAGAGGCGGAGCGCCTGAATCATTCTGAGCTTGGCACCGAGCACCTTATGATGGGCATCATCAATGCGGGAGGTGATGCCATTAAGTTGCTCACGAAGATGGGCGTCGAGCCCGACGCGGTCTATACCGCAATCGAAAAGCGATTCCCTGCTAAGGCGCGCAAGGCCGGCAGCAAGCGGCCCGGGCAATCGGCGCTCATGAGGAAAGTGATCGATCACGCACGCGAGGCGGCGGCGGCGCAGGATAGCGACAGCGTGGGTACTGAGCATCTGCTGATGGCTATCCTGGACGAGAAAGAGGGCGGAGCAGTCCGCGTGCTGAAAGCGCTGGGCGCCGATTTGAGCGGCATGACCGAAGCGTCGTGAACGCCCGACAGAAAGCCCGCCATCAGCGTGGTCAAACCCAGGAAGAAAAGGGGAAGAAAAGAAAAGGGACCAGTGATCGCGGAACGCAAACTCAAAGCAGACATAAAGGAAGAGGAAGACGGCTTTCGCGGAGCGAATGCCGAGTGGCGACCGCGTGAGCCGGTGGCATACGCGCCGATTTTCGTCTGGCCCCCGCGCCCTCGGGACTTGATCAAGTGGACGTTTTCGTACCCGGGATTTCTGTGGCCGTGGAACTCCGTGTACCTCCTCGTCACGGTGGCGACATGGTTCTACCTGCAGCCCTCGCTGGAACGATGTGCGCACTTTCACCCCGCCTGGATAACGCAGATGTTTATGCGCAACCTGGGATTGCTCTGGCTCATCTCCGGCGGATGGCACCTGCTTCTCTATACGCTTAAGCTGCAGGGCACCAAGCGAAAGTACGACCCAAACTGGCCCACCCTACGTGCCAAGCGCTTCCTCTTCGACAGCCAGCTGTGGGACAACATCTTCTGGAGCTGCGTAAGCGGCTGTACGATCTGGACTGCGTACGAAGTCGCGTTCATGTGGGCCTACGCCAATGACCTGCTGCCCTATGCCGACTGGGTCACGAACCCGGTTTACTGCGCTGTCTGGCTCTGCCTGATTCCCTTCTGGCGCGAATTTCACTTCTATTGGATTCATCGCGCCATACACTGGAAACCGCTCTATCGTGCGGTGCATTACCTGCATCACAAGAATGTCAACCCAGGGCCCTGGTCGGGCCTGGCGATGCATCCGGTCGAGCACCTGATCTACTTCAGCGTGCTGCTGATTCACTGGATCGTGCCGTCACATCCTATCCACATGCTCTTCAATGCGCAGCATACGGCGTTGACACCGGCCGGTGGTCATCACGGTTTTGACGGCCCTGTGCTCAACGGAAAACTGCCGACGGGATCGTACTTTCACTACCTTCACCACCGCCATTTCCACGTCAACTACGGCGAGGCAACGCTCCCGCTGGACAAAATTTTCGGGACCTTCCACGACGGGTTATCGGACATGGAGGAAAGGCCTGAAGCACAACCGCCAGTCCAGGATTAGTCTCAAGAGAACGCGTTCGTACTACTCCAAGACCGTTTCGCATGGACATCAACTTCTCAGGCAAGAAGGCTTACGGTTTCGTCGTGTGTACCTATCCAGAACCAGTGGAACACATCTTCTTCAAGTAGAGCGAGAGCCCTGTAACCTCGCCCGATGCGCATGGTGGCTGGCGTGACGCTTACCGTGAATTGGCGAAACCCTGTTTCGATCAAGCCTGACGGAGCTATCCGTGTTCGTATCTTGACCGCCTCGCCCTCTATGAAGGAGCGGCTATGCGGCGACGCACGGAATCTTCTTCCAATCCGCCGATGCGCGGGCCGCATGCCACAGATCGAACGCCTGTTGGAGATTCAACCACAGCTCCGGCGTCGTCCGGAACGCACGTGACAAACGTAGCGCCATGTCCGGAGAGACAGCTCCCCGCTCATTAATGATCCTTCCGCGTCCATGGGGTGGCGAAAGATCGTCAGAATCGCCTCAGGATCAGCACCCCCCTTCGTCAGTCCAAGCCAGAGATCAAACAGGTCTCGTCCCTTTCTGCGCTGGTACAGAGCACGCAACTTGGTGCCCAACAGTTCCTCCAATGAGTACCTCGGCAGGTCGCACCTACCTGAAAACCAGCGCGATTCTGCAAGGAAGGACACGTCTCGTATGCCCTGCACACTGAAGTGTTCGCGGGTATTGATCCCCGCGAGGCAGTA
>JAQBYD010000086.1 GCA_027623315.1 Verrucomicrobiota bacterium
GACGCGGCGCGGACAAGCGCTTGCGGCGGCGACTTGAAGATCTGGAAATTTAACAAAAACAAACACTGACCCCTTTTGCAGACCTTGCTGAAGCATTGAGTTTTCCAGGCATGACAGGTGGTTTCGCACTGAACTGGGCATCAAGCAAAGTTTCGAGGGAACAGATGAATGGACGCTGATCTGTTGAACGATCGTTGTTATGTGGACACGAATGTCTTCATCTATTTGTTCGATACAGCGTCTGGCCAGAAGCGCGAAACGGCTGCAATGATATATCGTGCTCTGTTGCAATCGAAACGCGGTTGCACCTCGCTGCTGGTTGTGTCGGAGTGGCGGAACGTCATGATCAGGAAGTATGCAACGGTCATGCCTACACAATCGCGAAGGGCTTTCCTGAGGTTGCTCGGGGTCTGGAACCCTGCAACAATCACGCTTACGACGATTCAGAATGCCGAGGCGCTGACGGCAAAATACTGCTTGTCGCCATTTGATTCGCTGCATGTTCAGTCCGATTTGGATCAGTCCTGTAAGTATTTTTTGTCGGAGGATATGCAGGATGGCCTTGTTGTCGACAACCGACTTGAGATCGTGAACCCCTTTCAGTAGCCTCCCATAAAGGGCAGGGGAAAACCACGGAGGGCACGGAGGCACGGAGGAGAAAGGAATGGCGTCACCGATGGCCTGTTCCTAGTTTTCTCCCTCCCTTATTTTCTCCCCCTTTGCGCTCTTTGCGCCTTGGCGCGAGAATCTCCCTCTGCAACGGCCGATTCATCCTCCCCGGCCGCAAAACGATAATAGGTC
Source organism: Verrucomicrobiota bacterium (assembly GCA_027623315.1). GTDB lineage: Bacteria > Verrucomicrobiota > Kiritimatiellia > CAJWTS01 > CAJWTS01 > JAQBYD01. The sequence continues at coordinate 802 of JAQBYD010000086.1, forward strand.
CGTCCCTTATTTTCGCCTGCCCTGCTTCGCGCTTTCATCTCAGGCGATGCCCATGACCGTCAAGCGCTGGTCGAGGAGACGGGCATAGAGCGTCTGGTGTTCGGGCGGAAGAAAGGATTCTGCCAGGCAGGTCTTCCACACGGGGACGGCGGACTGAATGTCGGCCAAAACCTTCCCGATGATCTTGTCGGGAAGGGCGAGCCGCTCGTGGGCGAAGTAGTCGACCCAAGTGTTGCGTGTGAGGCCGCGTTTCTTGCCTTGAAGCGGCAGGGCGATCTCCTCGATCTGATCGGGGCGTTTGCCGATGCTCAGGAAGGCGACGGTCGTGCTGAGAGCGTCGTACGCCGGAGCCAGCCCGACTTTTCCATCGCGGGTGATCAGGGAGAAATTCTTGACATGCATATCTTCGTTGCCGACGATGAAATTGAACAGGCACCGCTTGAACAGGCTCACTTTCTCTATGGCGGGGAACGTGCAGTAGGAATCCAGGATCTTCACGATCCGCTCCATGCTGAAGTCGTACTTCGTTTCCCGGCTCAGTCCCGCGAGCTGGGCAAAATCCTCGACCGCCAGCTTGCCGTTGTGGCCGACACGGTCGAAGCGGCGGATGAAATAGGACCATGAACCGTCGGCGCAGCGAACGAGTCCGCTGAGCGGCACATCAATCCCGCACAGGCCGGCCAGATGCAGGGTGAGGCCTTCGTTCTCCGGAAGATGAGGATACACGTCGTGTTGCGGCTTGATGACATAGCGCCCGCCGCAATCCACGATTTCGAACAGCCCCGCTTTCGCGTTGAGGCGGACACTCAGCTTCGGTTGGACGCCCTGGATGGACATCTTCGCGGCGTGGATGACCGCTTCGCGGCGCTGTTGTCGGGCATCGTAGGGAAAGTCCAGCAACTGCTTGAGATTCGGCGACAGCAGGCGCAATCCGGCCGACGAATAGCGCTCGTCAGCCGGGCAGGAGCGGTAGGTGATGGGACACCGGTTCACGCGTGATCCTCCCCGGTGACCGTGACCGCGCCAACCATGTCGCCGCCAACAGCCAGAAGCTGTCCGAAAAGATCGGTGCGATCTATCTTGCACTGGCGCAACAAGCCCTCCAGCATCGCGCCTTCCGGCAATAACCCCTCGAAGAAAGGCGGAAAGACCTCAAAGACGAACGCGCGTTCTGAAACGGGCAGCGACAACGACACCGGCGGTCCCGAATAAGCGTCATCGTAACGAAACACATACCGACCCGGCACCGGCTCTTCCAGCACACCGGCCCGCTGCCCCATGACGTCAACCCGTGCGCGCCTCATGATGGATACTTCCCCTGAGTTGTGTTCGGGTGGGATTGAATGGCTTGCAAGCACTCCGCCATCAGCGGGCTTGCGAGGGTCAGCACGATATTGAGGGCGCGCAAAACGGCCATGAGCGTAGCCAGGCGTACCGTTGACTTGCCTTTTTCGATGTCGAAGACGGATGTTTTGCCGATACCCGCCAAGGCGGCGAGTTCGCTTTGGCTCAAGCCGCTTCGCCGCCTATGATAACGAATCACGGCACCAATTTCTGGAGATCCCTGCATGGATAAGATATGGACGCTTTGACCTGTCATGGCGGTAATAATAACGTGTAATCGTAGCGGCGTCAACGAGAAACACCAATAATACCGCGATGGCGGTATGGACTGGAAATAAGTTCTTGTAGGATGGCCGCGAAAGAACGCAAAGAACGCAAAATAGGCAGTTTCTTTGAGCTCCTTGCGTTTTTTTGCGGCAACTCACAATCCATAAGAGGGTCACAGATGGCCTGTTCCTAATCCTTATTTGCGCATATCCGGCTTGCTCATGTAGTCCGGAAAGGCATAAAACCCCCTGCGCAGGCGCACCAGGTTTCTTTCGCGGGAGGCGTTTGTGTCCCAGTAGCGCGGCCCCGTCCCGGGGCCAGCGCCGGCCAGCGCAGGCTGGCGGCGTTTGCCGGTGCCGGCTGCCCTCGGGCCGGGACGGCCCTGGGCTACCAGGGGACACCCTTTCGGGTATATCTGCGTGCATTGCTTGCTATTCTCGATCCTCTTCGGGTATAAGAACATTGTTGACAGACGAATCTATACCCGTTATGGTGCGTTTTCAATGAATTGCAGGGTGCCAGATTCCACATCGGGTATAGCTACGCCGCTCAGCCTGCAGGTCAAGGGACTGCGCCGATGCGCAGGGCTGACGCAGGCGCAGATGGCCAAGCGGACCGGCGTCGGGCTGCGGTTTGTGCGGGACCTTGAACAAGGCAAGCCGTCGGTCCGGGTGGACAAGGTCAACCAGGTGCTCGCACTGTTCGGTTACCATGTTGAGGCGGTCAAGGACCATGAGACCTCTGCGTAAAGCCAGGGTGATGTTCAAGGAGACCCCCGCCGGTTTCATCGAGGAGACCGGCGAAGGCTACCGCTTTGTCTACGATTCCGCTTACTTGGCAGAAGGCAGCCCCGTCGCGGTTACCTTCCCCCTGCGGGAGCAACCCTACGAGAGCAAGTCCCTCTTCCCGTTCTTCAGGGGTCTTCTGCCTGAAGGCTGGTTCCGGGAAATCGTCTGCCGGACGCTCAAGATCGATTCCAAGGATGAGTTCGGGTTGCTTGTCAAGGCTTGTAGCGACTGCGTCGGAGCCGTGTGGATCAAGGAATGAAGGACTTCTGCGACATCTGCGGAAAGGCATCCGGTGAGACTGGGCGCTATCATCCCGCCTGCCTCCGCCGCCTGTTCAGGGCTCCGGCCCTGCCGGCCATCGAACTCACACAAGCCGATGTCCTGATGAAGGCGCAGGAGATGGCCGGCCGGATGTCCATCTCCGGGGTGCAGCCTAAGCTGTCCATGTCACGCCAGGGTTCCAAACTGGTTCCTGTCACGACCGGCGGGCAGTTCATCCTCAAGCCGCAGACAGAGCGGTTCCCGTTGCTTCCGCAGAACGAGAACCTCTGCATGAGCATCGCCGGGCTGCTGGAGATTGACACCCCTCCGCACGGGCTGTTCAACCTGCGCGACGGCTCGCCGGCGTACCTTGTCCGCCGGTTTGACCGCACCCCGGACGGGAAGAAGCTGCGGTGCGAGGACTTCGCCCAGATTCTCGGCGAGGACGACAAATACACCGGATCGGTGGAGCGGATTGGGAAGAAGATTCGCGAGCTGTCCGGTGTCCCCGGTCTGGACGTCCAGTTGTTCTTCGAGCGGGTACTCCTGAACTTCCTGCTGGGGAACGGCGACGCCCACCTCAAGAACTTCTCCATGCTCGAATCGGACGACAGTGGTCTGCGGCTGTCGCCGGCCTACGACATCGTCTGTTCCAAGGTCGTGATTCGCAGGGAATCGGACTGCGCCCTGACCTTGAACGGCAAGCAGAACAAGATCGACCGCGGAGACTTCGAGCAATTTGCCGGGACGATCAAGATCCCCCCCAAGGTCGTCGGCGGCATTTTCGAGCGGTTCAGTCATGGTTGCTCGCTGATGTTGGAAGCGCTGCCGCAATCCCGGCTTCCGGCGGAGATGCAGGAGATGGTCCGACGGATTATGGACGAGCGGCGCGAACGCATATTCGACAGGTAGCACGGCGCCGGATTTAGGCGGCAACGACCGGCAGCTGTGGGGGCGCGCGCCGGCTCTCGTGTTCCGATCTTAACAATTATTGAAATTTCAGATGCGTTTGCCCTGGGCGATGAGACGGGTCTGGCAATTCGGGGGGCAAAGGAGAGGATCCGCCCCCGACGCCCCGCCTTCCCCTACAGAACGCCATCCCTGCACCGTGCTGCTACCGGTTTTCAGGCAGGGCCTGTAGCCCCGCCTTCACCGAAGGCGCGGGCCGGCGCTGGGCCTCGGGGAGGCCCGCGCTACTCAGAGGCGCTGGACCTTGCAGGGGAATGAAGCACGCTGAAGGCGTGCAACATCATAGCCCAGCGAGCATCGCTGGGGAGGAAAGGTCTGAAGGGCTCCACAGTCGCATCGGATAACGATAGCGACCGACGCGAGCGGTTGAAGAGTGGGCAGGCGCGAATCAGGGATTCTTCCCCGTCCAGAGCGAGGCGATCGGCCACGCCTGCAATCCCGTCCCGAAAGGCAGAGGGGTGTCTCCGCCATAGAAAACAACCCCGCCCACCCAGGCGTCACCGCTCAATGCAGCCAGGGCTTTGAGTCCGTTTAGATCCTGCCCTCGCAGGGTTGCGGAGGCTTTCACTTCCACGCCGACAACACGCCCGCGACCATCTTCCAGCACGAGGTCCACTTCCTGCCCGGTTGCCAGCCGGAAGTGACTGGCTTGCACGGGAAACGGGGACCATGTCGCTTGCCGCAACAGTTCGTCCACGACAAACGTCTCGACCAGTCTCCCCCAGTGGGAGGGATGGCCCGCCAGCCGGGTGGCGTCGATCCCCAGCAGGTGACAGGCTAGCCCCGCGTCATTGAGATGAAGTTTTGGCGCCTTGGTGAAACGCTTGCCTGAGTTGCGTGACCACGCCGGCAACAGCCTGATCAGGAACGTGGCCTGCAACAGCGCGAGATACCGCTTCAGCGTATTGTGAGAGATGCCGGCATCGCGCGAGAGTTCGGCGACATTGAGAAGGCCTGCCGTGCGCGTGGCCAGCAACGACAGCAGACGCGGCATCTCCGTCAGCCCCTCGATGTTCGCCAGATCACGCACATCCCGTTGCAGGATCGCCGTAAGATAGGCGCCGAACCAGGCCGCACGCCGGGTCGGATTGGCACGAGCCAACGCCTCGGGATAGCCACCTGTCGCCACGCGGTCTGTCAGATCCCGTTCTTTCCCGGCCCACGCCATCTCCGCCGGACCCTCTCCCGCAAAGAGCCGTTGCGGCACATTGTCCATAGCGTTCGCAATCTCTGCCTGAGCCAACGGTTCCAAGGTGAGGATCTCCATGCGGCCAGCCAGCGATTCCGAAAGTTTGGGGAGCAACAGAACATTTGCTGAACCGGTCAGGAGGTATCGTCCCGGCCGGCGGTTCCGATCCACTTCCAGCTTGATGGCCGGAAAGAGTGCGGGGACATGCTGAACTTCGTCCACGACCAGCAGTTCGGCGGGTTGGCGAACGAAACCGACCGGGTCCGCGACGGCTGCCGCCAGCGTTGCGGCATCGTCAAAGGTACGGTAGACTGCGCCCGGACGGTCGGCGACAGTTTCCTGCACTAGCGTGGTTTTCCCGCTCTGGCGCGCGCCATTCACCAGTACCACCGGTGTATCCGTGAGCGCCGCAACCAATTTATTACTTAACCCCCGTGTATACATGGCAGAAATAATGCCACGCGGCGGCAGATATGCAACAACTCTTTTCGGTCTGCCCAGGGTCCGATCAGGGATGGGCGTGAACGTGACCTTCAGCAAGGCCATGAAACGAGTACGATCTCGACCGAGCCTTCCGGCAGGTCCAGCTCCCGGGGGCCATCGTCCATCAACCATTGTCACGAGCAGGGCGCGGCTTTCAGGTTGTTCGCGGAGGGCTTCGCGGAGCGCCGCCAATTCACGGGCCAGGGTGTCGCTACCCTCGGGGGCCTGGAATGCGACTTGGATCAGGGTCAATCGCCCGTCTTCGCCGCGCCAGACAAAGTCCACCTCCCGGCCGGAACGGGTCCGGTAGTAGTACAACGAACGCCTTGCTGACACCTTACCGATTGCAAGCCATATCGGTCATACGCGTTACCACATTCTGATCCGATGAGGCGGGTCTGGCAATCGTCAATCGTTCTCGTCGCCCGCTCTCGTCAACCGACTCTTCCTCTTTCCGGTGGGTCACAGATGGCCGTCCCTTATTTTCCTCCCCCCTTTGCGATCTTTGCGCCTTGGCGCGAGAATCTCCCTCTGCAACGGCCGATTCATCCTCCCCGCCCGCAAAACGATAATAGATCTGTCCTTTATTTGCGTGCGTCATAATCACCTTGTGTTTTAGCCGTGAGGTGGATAATATAGGGTGTGTTTAAGGGCAATAGTGTGGAAAACATGCATCGATCAGCTTTGAACTATGTGACGGAATGGACGCGTCGTCAGAACCGTAAACCGCTGGTCATCCGAGGGGCCAGGCAGGTCGGCAAGTCATTTCTCGTGAGGCAGTTGGCCGGCGAATGCTTCGAAAACCTTGTGGAGATCAATTTCGAGCAGATGCCGGATGTGGCCTCCTTTTTTGCATCCAAGACACCCCGGACCATTCTGCCACTGCTGGAAGCCCGGTTCAATGCGCCGATCAAGCCGGGGAAGACACTCCTTTTCCTTGACGAGATACAAGCGGCGCCTGAGGTGTTTGCCGCTCTGCGCTATTTTCATGAAGAGACGCCGGGCCTGCACGTCATTGCGGCGGGGTCGCTGCTGGAATTCGTGCTTCGCGAACATTCGTTCTCCATGCCGGTCGGCCGGATCGAATACCTGCACCTGGGCCCCATGACCTTCGAAGAGTTCCTGCAGGCGATCGGGCGCGACAAACTCCAGCAGTGGCTGGTGAATTTTGCTTTGTCCGATCCCATTCCGGACGGTATGCATCAGGATCTGATGAGCCTGGTGCGCCGGTATTGCGTCGTGGGCGGAATGCCGGAGGCTGTGGCGGCTTTCGCGCAGAACACCTCCTTCCAGGAGTGCGAACAGGTCCAGCAGAGTATTCTTTTCACCTATCGCGATGACTTCTCCAAGTACGCATCCAAGGTTCAGCATCGACGGGTCGACAAGATATTCTCCAAGCTTCCGCAACTGGTCGGACGCAAGTTCATGTTCAGCCATGTCGATCCCGAAGAGCGATCGAGGGAGCTCGGCGCCGCGTTTGAGCTGCTCTGCCTGGCGCGCGTGGCGCACAAAGTCAGACACAGCCACGGCAACGGCGTTCCGCTGGGGGCGGAGGCCGATGACCGCACCTTCAAGGCGCTGTTCCTCGACGTCGGACTGCTTTGCCGCGCATGCGGCCTTCGCGTGCTGGATGTCGAGAAAGCGGGAGATCCGATGCTGGTCAACGCCGGAGCGGTCTGCGAGCAACTGGTCGGCCAGCACCTGCTCCTGAGTGGGGCCTTTTACGAGGAACCGTCGCTGCACTGCTGGATGCGCGACAAGCCGAATTCCAGCGCGGAAGTGGACTATCTGCTGGCGCACGGTCCGGACGTGATTCCGGTCGAAGTCAAAGCAGGCGCCACGGGAAGGCTTAAGTCGCTCCAGCTTTTCCTGTCGGAGAAGAACCGCGACTTCGGCCTGCGCTTCAACAGCGACGTGCCTTCGCTGCTCGATACACGAACGCCCCGGGTGGATGGCAGAACCATGCCTTTCCGCCTGCTGTCCCTGCCGTTCTATCTGATCGACCAAGCCCGCCGCTTGTGCGCCGAGGTGCTGGAGACGGATCCATAAGGCACAAACCTTCTCTCGGTTTCAGTAGCATCCCCTGCCCCTTATGGGGTGCTACTGGTGTTCAGCATGAAAGCCTTGTGAACATCCATGCGGCATGTGTGCGCGTTCCTTGCCGACAAAGCTCGCGACGAGGATCGGGACAAAGCTCGGGACGAGGATCGGGACAAAGCTCGGGACGAGGATCGGGACGAGGATGGGGACGAGGATGGGGGAGCGACGCAGATGGCCGTCCCTTATTTTCTTGCGCCGTGCGAGGAAGATCAACCCAACGTGATGTCGAATCTCCGAACTGTGTCCTGAAGGCGGATGTTATCGGGACACGACGGCGTATTCCCTTAATTGTTTTGCGTGGTACTGGAACATGGGGCGCTCCCAGTTTCGGAGGGCATCCTGTTCCGTATGCGGGAGGAAGCGCTGCACGTCGTCGCGCGCCACGGTCCAGTCGATGCTGTCGATCTTTCGAGAGAGCTGCTCGAACAGCCAGGTGTGCGTTACCTCGGGTGAGCTGCCGGCCCATGGGCCCTGCTGATCAAGGGCATTGGCGAGCAGAGGAAGGTTGGGGGGGCATTGGCGCGCGACATACCACAGGAAGTCATACCAGTCTCTCCCCTTAACGTAGGTGCGACAGAGAAGGGCATGCAGCTTGAGGGCAAACCCGGATTCCAATGTCTGAACAACCAATGGCTCGGGCCGGGGGAACATCAGGTAGGCGGTTTCGATGGAGGATCCGCTTGGCGGATTCGTATCGATCTCAAGTTTGATCCGGATCTTGCGTGTCCGCTGGCGGCCGAAGGGCAGTTGGAAGGTGAGCAGACTGCCGATGGAGTCCGTTTTCAGAAAGGCTTTGCGGACTGCCGTTTCACAGAACTCACGGTCCGTACAGTCGAATTCGATGCCTTCTCCCGCGCAGTCTCGTTGTGCGCCGGTGAGGAATTTCTCCCACCGGAAACTTCTGTCCGGCGCTTTGAGAAGAAAATCGAGATCTTCAGAAAAGCGCCGCATGCCGTTGACGATGCGCAGACAGGTCCCGCCATGGAAAATGGCGGCGGAAAAGAGCCCGTGCTTCGAAAGACTTGCCAGGATATAATGTTGCAGGGTCTCCTTTAGCACGTTCTCTTGCTCAAGCGCGCTGGTTGGCGCGTACTGCTCGAAACGGGCCTTGAGAACATCATCGATCATGGCTGAACTCCCTTTTCATTCCCTGAAGGAACTCCTTTACGCGGCGGCTGCGGAACGCCCCCGAGATTTCTTCGTACCGGTCGAATGGCAACTCGTGCAGATCTTGCTCCTCGATGCGGAGTGACTCACGCAGGTAGTCCGCTCCGTCTCCGCTCCAGGTGACTGCGCGGTTGAGGTAGACCATATCGGCGATGGCGCGCAGTGGCGTTGCCAGGTAGGCCCAGAAAGGGGCAGGCAAGGGGATCGCCTCAACGCCCGCCCTGGGGTCATTCGTCCGTACGCAGTGGTAGCTGAAAACGCCGAGGGGTGTGTCGAATGTGCGACTGCGCTGAGTACAGGCGCTGGCAACCTGATACACGGCCTCTGGAATCAGCCCGTGATGCGCCAGAGCCGTTTCCAGGCTGACGTGCGAAGGCGAAAGCAGCATGCCTGCAACGGTGAAAGGAGGAGGGGCGGCCTTGCGGTACTCGGGAGCCAGCAGGTAGATGCCGCGCTTGATCCGCAGGATTTCTCCAGCTTTCAACGCACGATCAAGGAGGAGTTCCCGCGCCCCCCGCGTCCGCCCAGGAAACAGGTTGACCAGAACGGTTTCGTTAAAAATCCCTCCTGGCGGCGCAAGTCTGAATAGCGCCTGTGTCAATGTCTTCATATGTGCGTGTAACATACGAATATCGTAGGTTATGAGCAAGAATATTTCTCAGTACAGTAACCCGGTCAGGGACAGGTCTCGTGGTATGGCCCGCCGCAATAGGACTGATAAGGAGCCACTACGAAACACGCGAAAGGCACGAAAGGTGGACCGTGCTGTCCCCAGCGCGGTCAGACGCCGGTAGGGCGAGGGAGAAAGAAGAAGTATTCAGTGTTCAGACCTCTGAACACTGCAGGAAAAAGGGGTCAGTGTTTCAATT
>JAQBYD010000024.1 GCA_027623315.1 Verrucomicrobiota bacterium
ATAATAGGAGACCGGCGGTTTATGACGCGACTTAAACTGATGGCGCTAAGTCCGACGGGCTCCTAGCGCAGCAGCTTCTCCAGCGACGAATCACGGCCCTCGCCGAGTGAAATCGCGCGCTCGTAGTGAATCCGTGCCGACGGGATATCCGGCGGCTCCACCGAGACCCATATTTGGGCGAGATTATAGTGCGCTTCGCCCAACTTGGGATCCAAATCCACGGCGAGCTGCATCTGGTCCTTGGCCACGACGATGTTCCCCTGCGCAAGGTAAGCCGTACCAAGGATGATGTGCGCCCTCGCGTTCGTTCGATCCTCGCGCAGAAGCACCTTCATCACCTGCATGGCCTTATCGTATTCACCGCCCTGGCAATAGGCGATTCCCAGCAGCAGGCGCCAGTCCTTGTGATCAGGCGCCCTACTCAGCGCCTCGATCAACAGCGTCTTCACCTTGTCGGCCTCGCCCGCCCGCAGCAGAACTCGCAGCAGGTCGGTTTCCACGACCGGCGCCGAAGGATCCTCAACGTTCGCCGCCGGTACCGGCGTCATGGCGTCGACCGCCCCCGATGTCTGTGGCATAGATGGGTCTGTAATCGAGTCGGGCTGCGCCCTCGCCATGTGTGCGTCCGGCTCGGCCGTAGGATCGGGTTTTGAGTCTGGACGGTCATCCACATCAGCGCCGGAAGTCCGTGTAGCCTCCGGAGCCCCGGGCGGACCCCCGCCGGACCCGTCGTCGTCATCCTTGCCCTGGGAAAACAGTGATCGAAACGGATGCGAGATCCTGGACAGTCTGCTCGGCTTTTTGTCCGTAGTTTCTGGCCCCGTTTCCGCGCCGTCCCCACCGCCGGTCTGCGGCACAGGCTCTGCCGTGTCTTCAAACTCGCGGTGCAGCGCGGTAATATCACTGCGAGTAGACTCGATCTCGCGGCTCAGTAGTTCTTCGTCGTCGACCTCGGCCATCTCGTCTTCGGCTTCGCCAAGTTCTTCAATGACATTGGGGGTATCCGTTGCCGTGCCGGCGGCCGAACGCGGCGCTGGCTCCTTGAGCAGCTTGGAGACCACCTTCTCGATACGCTTGGCACAATATGCGAGCCGGGATCTCACATGTCGGGAATGCCAGTTCGGGTGCTCGTCGGCGATCTGTCGGAAAAGGCGTTGTGCCAGGCCATACCCGCGGCCGGCAAGTTCGACTCGGTCCTCTGCCATGTCCCCGTCGGCCGCCTCGACCATAGCCTCGGCGCGAATCAGGAGTTCTTCGGCTGGATCAGGCCCCGCAACGGCAACGATTGCGCCCGTGCAGCACAGCACGGTCAACCACAGGGCCCCCAGGGCCGCGCATCGTGTATCTGGTTGAACTCTCATAACCGTGAAATGGCGGCATTCTCACTCAGCGTCTATGCTATTGCAAGGCCAAGCTAGCTGCCTGCAAGCAATCTATACGCCCTCGAGCGGACCAGACTCGTTGACTCCGCGCGCATATTGCGAATATAAACATTGCCATGTCCGATCCACGCGTCAAAACATTGGCCAGGCGCAGGCATCGGCGCCACCACAAGCGCTTGCGCGGTCTTCTCGGCACTCTCGGTGCCGTCAGTATTGGGCTCGGGGCGATCGTCAGTGGTATCGCCGTGGTCACCTCGAGGAGCACCCTCCTCTCCATCGGGGCGGGCTACATCCTTTGTGGCGGCGCGCTCATCCTGCTGCGCTGGGGTCTACAGCGAACCGGCAGTCGCTCGAAAGCAACAGCCCGCGGCGGAATGGCGCTCATCCTCGCACTGCTCCTCGTCGCCGTGCTCGGCGCGCTGGTGATGTACAGCCTGAACGCGTCCCATGTGGCGTTGCGTCACGCAAGAGACCGGCAGGTACGCGTCGCGGCGCAGGCCACCGTGGTCGACGCGGCATGGAATGCGCTTCACGAGATCGCGGCCGGTCGAATGAAGGCCGGTGACTCCACCGTCTGGCTCCCCCCCGCCGGACTCCCCGCCCACGTTCGTCTCTCGCGCGATCGGCGCGCGCGATCGCACGGTGGAAATCTCCTGCTCCACGTGTCCGCGGAAACCAACCAGGTGCGCCACGAGGTGTACTGTGTCGCGCAGCAGCATGCCAACGGCACCGTCACGCCCACGCGATGGATCGAACCATGACACAACCTTCAGCGACCACCCCGTGGGCAAGATCCTGCTACGCGATCGATCTCGATGGAGATCGCCCCGTGATCGTCCGCGCGACCCGCTCGCGTTCAAGTGTCGAGTACGCGATCCTCGAAGCGAATGCGACGGTCCCGCAGGAACTTGGTCCGTCGACCATCGTGGCGACCGCCCTCCCCGTGCGCGAGAGCATCACGCGATGGATATCGGCGCCTTTCGCCTCGGCGCGCAAGGCCGAGCGCGTCCTGCCCGCGCTACTCGATATCGAACTTCCGTTTCCGGTCGAAGATTGCGCATGTCTATTCCTGTCGAGGCAGCGCATCGAAACCGGCGGAACGCGCACCCTCGCGGTCGCCGCCCGTCACACGCAGGTGCGCCGCACGATCGAATTGAGCAAGGCGGCGGGCGGCGACCCGGTGATTATCGACGTGGAGGGCGTCGCAGCGTGGACTCAGAGCCTGCGCGAGCACCCCGGCACCGCGCGCGACGATCCCGCGGTGGTACGCCTGGTGGTTCATCTCGGAGCGTCGCGTTCCTCGCTCATCATCGGGCAGGGCAGCGAGTACCGCAGCGCGCACAGTCTTGGCGACGATCCCGCGCGGGACATGACGCGGCTCTTGCGCATCCAGTTCGAGCAGTCGCCCGGCGAGATCGACTGGCGCTGGGCGGGCTGCGGCGCAGCCGATCCCGCGCGCCTGCGGGCCATTCAGACCGAACTCGAGACGGATTGGCCGGGGCACCATCACATCCACAGCGACAGCGCGTCTTTCATGGCGCGGGGCATCGCCACGCGCGTCCTGCTGCCCGGACCGTATCGATGCAACTTGCGACGCGGCCGCCTGGCCCATCCACTGCTCGCACGACGCAGCAACCGGCGAAGCATGAAGGCCGCGGCGCTCTACCTCGTCTGCGCATTGCTCGTCTGCGCGGTGAACCTCGGTTGGCGCAGCGCGGCAACCACGCGGGAGTCCATGATGGACCGCACTCTCCGTGACGTAGCCACATCGGCTGCCGGCTTTCCAGTCGCCGCCAAGGGCGAGGAAGCGCTTCAGATCGTGAAGCGCGCCCGGGAATCCAGTGATGCACGCGCCGAATCTCTCGCGAGGCTGTTCGCCCCCTCGCTGAGTCAATCGATGCAAACGATTCTGCAGGCAGCCGCGAGCAACGGCCTGGGTGTGACGACCGCATCCTTCCGCCCCGACAACACGGGCTTGACCGGCGAAGCGCCGGACTGGGCGAACTGCGAAGCCTTCATCTCCAGCCTCGCACGCGTAGGACTGCACGCGACCCCGTCACAGCGCGACGACGCCGGCGGCGTGGTGCGCTTTGTTTTTGCCATCCATCCCGACTCATGAAAGCGAATCGTAACCTCGCCGTGTTGATCGCGACCGCAACCGTGGCCGCGGTGGTTGGCCTCCTCATGACGACCACGTCAATCGCGGATGCTTCTGAGCACATCCAGCGCATGCAACGCAAAGCCGATCATATTAGGACACTTCGCGATTACGAAGAGACATCTCGCAGCCGAAAGGCACAGCAGGCGATCGTCGAGGGCTTCCGCGGTCGGCCTGGCCCCAGTCTGCCTGCACTTGCCCGCGAGATCATTCCGGAGGCGAACGCCGAGGTCCGTGAACGCAAATCCACCCCGGCGATGAACGGGTGGGTACTGCGACAGGCGGATGTCAGCCTATCCGAGGTCCCCATGCTCCGCGTGGCCGACCTGATCGAGGCTGCAGAAGCCGGACGGCCGCCATGGCGTTTGACGAGTTGCACAATGCGTGCTTCGCCCCAGACAGAGGGTCACGGACAGGTTACACTATCCTTCGAACTGCTCGAACCTAAGTGAGGCCCCACCATGAAAATTGAGATCACAAGCGGACCGAACGCGGAGGAGATCTACGAGTTTCGGGTGGACTCCACTCTTGGGCGTGACCCGTCCAACCGAATCGTCGTGGACGACTTCGCGGTCTCCCTGGTGCATTGCGCATTCTTCTTCGGTGAATCGCGCACGTTCCTCAAAGACTTGGGGTCGACGAACGGCACCCTCCTCAACGGCAAGCGAATCGTGCACTGCGAGATCAATCATGGCGACGTGATTACGATCGGGGACACCAGGATGAAGATCTCGCTCGAACGCGAAGCGGCTGGAACGCGTCCTCGCGGCACGGTCAAGGCCGCTCCCGACGACGACACCGCAGCGGACGCCCAGTCGGCCGGCGGCGATCCCCTCGACGCGATCACGAGCATCGTGGGCGACGTGTCATACTACTTGAAACGAAAGATCGCCGAAGGCGGCATGGGTGCCATTTACGAAGCTGAACAACTCGGTGCCGAGGGCTTCATCAAACGCATGGCGCTCAAGACCATTCGCGCGGAATATGCGCGCAGCAAATCATTCGTTTCATCATTCATCGGCGAGGCCAAGCTGGTGGGCGGCCTGGTCCACCAGAACATCGTCCAGATCTATCAACTGGGACGCTTCGAGGGTGGCTACTACATTGCGATGGAATATATCGACGGCATCGATATCAGCCATTTTCTATTTCGGCAGGGCATGATGAGCCAGGAGGTGCCGCTGAATATCGCGACCTATATCGTCAGCCGCGTCTGTCGTGGCCTGGAGTACGCGCACACCAAGCGCGGTGAAGACGGGACCCCGCTTGAACTCGTACACCGCGACGTGTCGCCCAACAACATTATGATTACGAACGAAGGCGAAGTGAAACTGGCCGATTTTGGCGTCGCCAAAGCGACCATCTTCATGGAGGAAGAGGACGGCGCCTACCTCGTTGGGAGTCCCCAGTACATGTCTCCCGAGCAGGCATCGTGTGGACCGGTCGATGCCCGGAGCGACATCTACTCATTGGGTCTGGTCTACTACGAGTTGCTGACCGGGGCGACGGCGTACCCGGCCACGGACGAAAACGAAACGCTTCGGCGCGCGCGATGCGGCGAGATCGAGATTCACCCAACCCAGCTGCGCCCTGACCTTCCGGAGGATATCGAGGCGATTCTGGTGAAGTGCCTGGCGCGAAATCCCGCGGCCCGTTATGCGAACGCCGGCGAACTCGGGTATGCCCTGGAGTACAACATGTACTCTGCGGGGTACGGCCCGACGATCGTCACATTGGCCAATTACGTCGCGGAACTCTTCCCCGAACGCGAATTCTATGCCCCGCCGCAGCGCCCGCCGTCGTCCGACACCACCGTCCAAACGTAGACCCCGTTTGACATCCGTGGCGGGCGTGGGGGAACCTGTGGCCATCGAAACACGAGGAGGAGCAAAGCATGCAACGCAGGAAGACACTCATACTACTCACCGTCGTGGCGCTCTGTGCACACCATGCTCACGCCAAGCCTACCGAAAAGAAGAAAGACGCCACGCCCGATGTCGTGGCCTACAACGATGGCGTGGACCTGCTGAAGAAACGCCGGTACCCGCAGGCGCAGAAGAAATTCGAGGAAGCCCTCGCGACCAACGCAAAATTCGCCGAAGCCCATAGCAACCTGGGCTACGTGCTCCGCAAGCAGGGCGCCGAACATCACGACAAGGCGCTGGAGCATTACAATAAAGCGATCAAGCTCAACCGTAAGCTGGCGCCCGCCTACGCGTATCGCGGTGCGCTCTTCGTGTTGATGGGTGATAAGACGAAAGCCGAAGCCGACTACAAGACGCTTGAGGCACTCGACGAGAAGGCAGCCCGGGAACTACGGCGCGTGATCGATACCGGTCGAGAGTCCTCCGCGAAGGAGAAGCACGGCATCGTCGGCGAGCACGGGTGGTAGGCCTAATGATGGTATATGGATGCTATACAACAGCATCATATGCGTCACCCACACCACAAGTTTCCGAGCATTCTAACAGATTCGTTGACGCAATACGCGATTAGAGGCCACCGGGCCGTGATGTATAAGACTATGTTGGCACTTGACAATAATATCATTAGTGATACTATATACTTATGCCCAAGGTTGGCGTATGAAGACCATTCACAATGATCACTACACGTACCGGGTCACCTGGTCGGAGGATGACAAAGAGCATGTCGGCCTGTGCGCAGAATTCCCCAGCCTGAGCTGGCTGGCATCATCTCCCGAAGCTGCGCTTCGAGGAATCCGTCGCGTCGTTGCCGACGTGATCGCGGACATGAAGAAGAGTCGTGAATCCGTCCCTACTCCGCTTGCAATCCGAAAGTTTAGCGGAAAGTTCATGGTCCGCGTCCCCCCAGATGTTCATCGCGAACTCGCGGTCGAGGCAGCAGAAGCGGGCGTTAGCCTAAACCGCTTGGCATCAGCGAAACTTGCTCACTGAGAAGCGAAGGTGCCAATCGGGTGCCCGTGACTGACTGAGCTAACTCAGCCAGCCACAGGTCCCATCGCGTGACCGCGTTGGCGCGGTACGCGACTCACGCGGCACCACCGGTCATGCGGTTCTTGTCCATCGGCCCGCCGATTTCCGGGAGCCTGCCTCCCCCCGGTCAGTTTCCCTTACCGGGCTGGCTTCAGGTAGTAGTCCTCTCATGTTTCCATGTCGGTTCTCCTACAGGGGATTTGCACCCCATTTACAACGCGCCCATGCTGGGCGCACACAACCGGCTGGAGCAATTACTCAGGAACCCGCGCCAAGCGCGGCTCCCTGAGAAGCTCAGCCGAGAACGTTGGGGTCTTGACGACAAACAGCGTAATGTGTACGGTATATACACACACAGGAGGTGTACGATGCGAACGAACGTCGTCATAGATGACGAGTTGATGGCCCGAGCCCTGCGCTCGAGCGGATGCCGGACGAAACGCTCAGCGATCGAGACAGGTCTGAGGCTTCTGGTTCAGGTTCACAGCCAGAAAGCGCTTCGTTCCCTCAAAGGGAAGATCCGTTGGGAGGGTGATCTTGAAGAGATGAGAAGGGACTAAAATGGTCGTTGTCGATACATCGGCGTGGATCGAATATCTCCGGGACGGGCTACCCCGCATCGTGAACAAAGTAGATCTCTGTCTTGAGCAAGACCTTGTTGGCATTGGCGATTTGGTGTACTGCGAGGTGATGCAGGGCATCCGCTCACCTCGCCAGCGACGCGAGGTATCGACCCTCCTTCTTTCCCTTCCCCGGTTCGACATGGTCGGTTTCAACATGGCGGAGAAGTCGGCAGCC
This sequence comes from Verrucomicrobiota bacterium, assembly GCA_027623315.1. GTDB lineage: Bacteria > Verrucomicrobiota > Kiritimatiellia > CAJWTS01 > CAJWTS01 > JAQBYD01. Next base: position 7,296 of record JAQBYD010000024.1, read on the forward strand.
AACTACCGACTGCTCCGGTCCAAGGGCGTGACTGTCAGGAAGACCATTGACGTGCTCATCGGTACCTTCTGCGCCGAGCACGGGCTGCAGCTCATCCATCACGATTCGGACTTTGACTTGATGGCGAAGCACATCGGCCTCGACATAATCTGACCCCAACCACTGCTTCCAGGCGACGGCTGGGCCGCACCTGAAGCACACGTTCGACGGGAAGAAAAGAGGCTTGACCAGGGTATGACCGCGGTTATACTATTTCATCATGAAAACAGCCATATCCATACCGGACGGCATATTCTCGCGGGCGACGGAATTTGCCCATCGGAAGAAGATTACGCGCAGCGCCCTGTTCACAGCGGCGGTCGATGAGTACATCGACCACCACCGGGAAGAGGACGTGACGCGGAGACTGAACGAGGTCTACGCCAAGGAGGACTCCGCGCTCGATCCCGTCTTCGCCCGACTACAGTCACTCTCGCTCCCAAAGGAGGAATGGTAGTGCGACGGGGGGAAATCTGGTGGGCCACGCTTCCAGATCCAGCCGGTTCCGAGCCCGGCTATCGCCGTCCTGTCCTTGTCGTGCAGTCTGACGCGTTCACCCAGAGCGCGATCAAAACGGTTGTCTGCGCGGCGATCACGTCCAATCTGCGTCTCGGTGCAGCTCCGGGGAATGTTCGGGTTGCGGCCCGTGCATCCGGCTTACCCAAACCATCGATCGTGAACGTGTCGCAAGTCGCGACCATCGACAGAACGTTTCTGAAGGAGCGCATCAAGGCGCTTGACGCAAACTCGATGCGCAAAGTTGATGACGGCCTTCGGTTGGTTCTCAATCTGTAGGACCGTCGAACATCAAACTGAACGCTATCGTCGCAGGCGCGCCGAAGCGTTCGTGTGGGCGTCCGGCGCAACCAGACCAACATCGGAGGATGACCATATGAGTAGGACCGATCTGCCGCACTACGGAGCGGGGCTGACGAACGACAAGCTATGGTACGACAAACCTGCCGCAGCCAGGCTGACGTTCCACGCCGAGGCGGGGCAGTCCTATTTCGTTCGCCCACAGACAGTGGGAGAAGAATCGCCGAACCAGGGCCCGCATGCGACGTCGCTTCGCGCCGAAGCGTGATTCACGGCGTTCGAATCCCGAGAGAATCAAACCTTACGCACGCGACCGGGTGAACGCGGGTTCGATGCTTACCGCGCGTGCCAACGAGCACAGCTCAGAGTGTAAGAGTACGTGCTGAAGTAAGTGTGAGATCCATCCGGTCACTTACTCGTCCACTTACTCCAACACTTACTCCCGTCCTTCCATCTGAGCATCACGCGCCATCGAGCCCAATTGGAACCCGGCACTGGAGGCTATTTCAGGCTGGCGCCTGAATAGCCTCAGTGCGAGCGTTGGCCCGGAAGGAAATTGCCATACATGCGTAGGTGGAACATAAGCGTCTTAACGCATGGGTTCACGACACCTTGGAACGTGCGGCAAGATCGAGACCACCCAACCACATGAATCCAGCCTATCTCGGGATCGCGCCCGAAAAGGCCGATTCAATGCGGGCAAGATCCTCCGCTCCGGCACCAAGGCGACGTGCCTGTGAGAGGGCGCTCTGCGCGCCTTCGAGATTGGCCTCGGCGACGAAGCGCAGTGCGAGTTCGACCCACCGATGCGGCTCCTGGACCTGCGCCATCCCGCGACGCGTCAGAAACGCCTCGCCCGGCGGCAGAAAATTGAGGCCCTGGCGAAAATGCCGCACGGCCAGATCCGGTCGTCCGCGCTCCAGGGAGATTGCTCCGAGGACGACATATCCCTCGGCAAATTCCGGATTCATCTTGAGGGTCTGACGCGTGACGATCCGCTCGGCCTCGTCCAGGCGCCCTAACGGAACCAGTGCCGTCGCAAGGTTACTCCAATAGGTCGGGTTCGTGGCATCCATCGTGGCAGCCTGCTCGAAGGCCTGCGCAGCCTGCTCGTGGAGCGCAAGCGCGTGCAAGGCAACGCCCGCATGATTCCAGGCCCGTGGGTTCATCGCGTTCAGGTCCAGAGCTTTGTAGGCGGCCTTCAATCCGCGACGCGGGTCACCATTGTTGTTGTAGACCTCCGCCAGGTGCGTCGACGGTACTTCCGAAAGCGGCGCGCGCTGGATCGCCCACGCCCAGAGCGCCGTGTCGTCGCGCCAATGCGGCACCGTACGGCCAACACTCACGACGCACGCCAGTGCCCAGGTTGCCGCAAGCGCAAGGCGCAAGCGTCGCGACGCCTGCGCCGAGTTGGTCCGCACGAACCCTATGGCGAAGAGCGCAAAAAACGCCAGCGGGAACATGAGAAAGCGTTCGGCGATATAACCACCGCCGCGTAAGTGCATCGGGAAGACGTGGAGCGCCGGCAGCAGCGACAACAGTCCCGCCACCAGCAGACCGCCCCGCAGAGGCGCGCGCCGGACGACGAGCACCGAACCGACCACCGCCAGAATCGCCAGAAGCAGCGCCGCGCGCGCCGTCGCGTCGCCCAGGGGGATCGGCAGCGTATTGTGATGGATGGGGCCCAGGGTTCCAAACGGCCAGGCGAGCACCAGGAGATACTCGGCCAGGGATCGCGCCACCAGCAGTACATGCTGCATCGAGCTGCCGGCAATGCTTTCAAGACCCGGATCCGAGAGATAGAGCTGCCCGAGCACCTTGTGGCGAAGATAGAGATACAGGCCGCCGGCCACGAGCAGGGCCGCCGTAACGGCCAGGCTGCCGTGTTCTCGAGCCTTGGACCAACACTCGCCGACCGGCCACAGGCGCGCGCGGCCCCGAACGAACTGCCATGCCGCATAGACCAGGATGAATCCAGCCGCCATCTCGCTCGCCAGCATCGCCAGCAGAAACGCCAGCGCGACACCTAGTGGGCGCAGGATGCTTCTGCGTTGCAGCGTCTCGTCGGCCAACAAGGCAAGCAACAGGAAAGTCGTCATGAGTAGATCCGATCGGCACGAGACGAACGAAACAGCCTCCACCACCGCCGGATGAAGCCCGTACAACACTCCCGCCCCCACCGGGACAAGCATCGCGTCGTCGTGGAGTCTCGTGCCAGAGGATGGATCCTTCACGCTTTCGCGGTACACATGCGCGGCCAGGATCGTGACCAACAACGTGTTCACGAGATGAAGGATCAGGTTGGTAAAGTGATACGGGGTCGGGCTCGTGCCGGCGATTCGAACATCCAGGATCAGGGACAGCAGGGCGACCGGCTGAAAATGATTGGGAGAAAAGATTAACGGTTCGCCGAGAGACTGCGCCCACATCGATGGCGTGTGGAAGAACGGCGCCCCGAGCACCAGGAGATGGTCATCCCAGACGAACCGGTTACTCAGGGCGGGAAGGAAGACCATGAACGCGATGACCACCGGTATCCATACCACTCGTGGAAGCGTTGCGCTCGATTCGTCTAAATCCGTCATCTCGTACGTCGGCCTCGGCTGCTAGATCATGCACGTGCGGCGTGGGTGGAACAAGCACGAAGCTCTAATCCGTATCGGCGCCAAACTCCGGCTCACAAAGTTCATAGAAGTTGCATACGCGGCATGGCTGCCGCGACGGCGCGAGATCCCACTCCTCTCGCGGCAACGGCTTGTTCGCCCCGCGATCCTCTGCGACGAGGTACCCCGACATATCGCCCACGGACTCGCCGACCAACGACTGGACGTCGAGCAAGCGATCATCGGAAAGCGGCTCGATCACCGCCGTGCCTTCGGAAAGATAGTGAAGCGTCACGATGATCTCCTCGGCCGGAACCTCGTGTTTCAGATGCGCCCACAATCCGTAGAGCCCCACCTGGTTGCGGTGCGACGGTCTCGGCCGGCCCGATTTCCAATCGATGATGTGAAAGACGCCCTGGTCACGATAGACGTAGTCCGGGATCGCATAGATCTTCACATCTTCGATGATGAAATGCTCCGGATCTCCGCCGCCGCCGGGTTGGGCGATCTCGACTTCATGGTCCGCCGTGATATGCGAAAGGCCCGGCAGGACGCGCTCGATGAAGTTGGCGATGCAGCGCCGTGTGTTCTCGATCACCACAGGCGTCCATTCGCGCTCGTCCTGGCTGTATTGCTCCGGGTAATAGTGCTCACGAAGATTGCAATGGTGCTTGGCATCGCGCTGCCACGCCTTGCCCTTCGATTCCTTCCAGCACTTGTTGAGAAAGGGCCGCGCGACCTGCTCATAGGCATCCTCGACCGACACGTCCCGGCCGGCCTGCTTCTCGCGCAGCACCCACATGACGGAGGACTCAACCGCATTGCCCTGGATCGAGTAACGATTGTCCATCTTGTCGAGCATGTATGCTTTGCGCTGAATCTCCGACGCCCGGGCGTCCCATCCGCCCCACTTCCCATACTTGCTCCAGTAGCGGCGTCGCCGGCATTCATCGAAGTCCTCGTGTGCGCTGAAAGACCACGAAAAAGTATTCTTAAGTTCGGCCATCAATTCACCTCTCAGTAACGAAGCGATATTCCGACGAATGGCCCATCGAGGGATTCGTTCGGGCTCTGCATCCAGCGATATCCGCCTTTCAATGCCACATACTCGTGCGCCAGATACACGCCGAGCTCGTACCGCCGTACTGTCGTACCATTAATGGATGCCCAGGCGGGATGAAATTCGACACCGATATATTCGTGTGCATAGACGGAAACAGGGAGAGCAAACGAGAATCCGCTGTCGCGATCGTTCCCGTCCACGGTCAATGAGCCGAGGTCATCGTCGAGGTAGCTATGGTGATCGTGGTCCTTGGTTCGCGACGGTGCTGATTCCTCCCGCCGGTCCCGGGTTGCGTCCTTCTCGAACTCGTCGAGTTCGCCGGCGGGAGCTGCGGGCACGAGCGCGAGGGCCAAGCCAAGCAGACAGAGCGTTGTCGCCACGCAGCGCACTATTCGCCGCCGCCACCGGGGGTCAGGAGTCTCAGGAGGTCCCCTTTGGGCACCAGCTTGAGATAACTGCGCCCGGCCTTCTTGAGATAAAAGTGCGTACGCTCTTGATCCGGCTGGACCCAGAAACACTCCCAGCGCTCGGACCCCAGTTCGTTTAAGTGGTGCGCCGCATCGTCGGGCGCTGCATTGGTCAGTGTCAGGACGCGGTACTCCCACGAACCGATCTTCTTGATGTCGTCCGCGACCCAGTCCTTCACCTTGGGAGGAACGTCGTCGCCGGACTCCCGGGCACGCTCGTACATCTCCTTCACCGTTTGCCAGGTTTGGTTGGTGTCGGAGGCCCACTGCTCGCCCCACTCACGCGAACGCTCAGCCCACTCTCGCGATTTCGTGAGTAACGGCGCCGGTTCGGCCGGCGTCTCGGCCTCAGGTTCACTCCGGCCACAGCCGCTGCAGGCCACAACGAGCAGCGCGAGCAGCCCGCCGGCCATACGGCCGGTGGTTCTCAAGCGCAAGCCGTGGTTCATCGGCGCGACAGACTCATCACGATGCGCAGGATGTACCAGAACAGAAGCGCGACGGAGGCGAAGAGCTCCAGCGACGCGGCGACATGCTGCTCCGTCGAGTAGTGATGCATGATTCGCGAGGTGTCGTAGAGAATCGCACCACTGGCCAGCACGACCATGAATCCGGAGAAGAGCAGGCCCGTGTTGAAACCGAAAATGACCGAACAGACAATCACGCCGAGCGCAACGAACCCGCCGATCATCAGCGCGCTGCCCAGGAAGGAGAAGTCCTTGCGCGTCGTAAAGACGATCGCGGTGAGCCCCGCGAACATCACGCCGGTCAAGATCGCCGCCATGGGCAGGACGTTGGGGCTGGAGTAGTTGATCGCCAAGTGAAGAATCGGGACGAACATCACGGCCCAGGCCACGACGTAGAGCGACAGGCCGAGATATTGAAGCGGCACGGAGGCCACATTCGCGGCCAGTCCGCGCGCAAGCCAACCGCACAGCATGAAGGCGCCAAGAATTCCGAGCCATCCATATCTCGAGCCGCGCAGGAGGTTCAGAAACGCCTCACTGAGCGGTGACTGCAACAGGACGTACTCGATAACCACCAGCGCCGCGATCGCCGCGGCAAGGTGTGCGTAGGTGCGCCGGATGAACATGGCGCGGGCACTGGGTTCAGCATGGAGAACAGATATGGTCTGCGCGTGTGCCATCATACTCATCGGAAGATCTCCTGTTTCGATCCCGCGGTCGCAGCATGCGAATCGCTAAGGAATTATTAGCAGAATCGACATTAGCAGAATCGACACCGGTCACAACATTCAATCCCGCCCACGCAGCGCGGCCGGGACCCTCCATAAATCGCCCGTTTTTCGCTTCTGACCAGCAATTCAAGGGGCCCTTCGTGACTTGCGTACGAATTGACAAGCGTTTCAAAGCAGAGTACGCCTTGCAATATCCATGACCTTTATCCACGACGACTTTCTGCTGAAGACGGAGTTGGCGTGCCGGCTCTACCACGAGGTGGCGGTTGTACAGCCGATCATCGATTACCATTGCCATTTGCCTCCCTCCGACATCGCCGCCAACCGGCAGTTTAACAATCTCTTCGAAATCTGGCTGGAGGGCGACCACTACAAATGGCGTGCCATGCGCGCCAATGGTGTGGACGAGTTGTACTGCACCGGCGAAGCGGATCCCTACGACAAGTTCCTGGCGTGGGCGCGCACGGTGCCGCATACGCTTCGTAATCCGCTCTACCACTGGACCCATCTCGAACTGAAACGCTACTTCGGCATCGACGAACTGCTCAACGAGGACACGGCGCCGGCGATCTGGGAAAGCGTCAATCGGCGCCTGGCGGAGCCGGACCGGTACGTACACGGGATTCTCGCCGATTTCCACGTGGAGTACGTGTGTACGACCGACGACCCGATCGATGACCTCGCTTCGCATCGCGCAATCGCGGCCGGAGATCTGGCGACCCGCGTCAGCCCGGCATTCCGCCCCGACAAACTCCTGAAGACGGAAGACAAGGCAGCGTTTAACGCTTATCTCGACGCCTTTGCCGCAGCGGCCGACACGGATGTCAGCACGTACGCCGGACTCGAGGACGCCATCCGCAAACGCCATGCTTACTTTCACGACAACGGATGCCGCCTTTCCGATCACGGCCTCAACGTCACCCCGGCCACGTTCGCCACCGCGCGCGACGTCGCGGGCATTTACGACAAGGCGCGCGCCGGCACGCCGCTGACGGCCGAAGAGCAGGATGCCTACAGCACATCGATCATGCTTCTGAGCGGACGACTCGATGCCGAGAAGGGGTGGGTAAAGCAACTGCACCTCGGTGCGATGCGCAACAACAGCGCGAGGCTATTCAACTTGCTCGGCCCGGATACCGGCCTCGATTCCATGGGCGACTGGCCGCAGGCCGAGCGATTGTCGCGTTATCTCGACCGACTCGACCAGGATAACCTGCTGCCCAAGACGATCATCTACAACAACAACCCGGTCGACAATTACCCGTTCGCGACGATGATCGGGAACTTCCAGGATGGAAGCGTCGCCGGCAAAGTGCAGTTCGGTTCCGGATGGTGGTTTCTTGATCAACGCGACGGCATGACCATGCAGCTGAACGCGCTCTCGAATACGGGACTGCTGTCTCGCTTCGTTGGCATGCTGACCGACTCGCGCTCCTTCATGTCATACCCGCGCCACGAATACTTTCGCCGGCTGCTGTGCGATCTGCTCGGTGACGATGTCGAGCGCGGAGAAATCCCGGACGCATTCGACCTGCTCGCCGGTATGGTGCGCGATATCTGCCACGACAACGCAGCGCGCTACTTCGAGTTCCAGCCCTGAGACTTCGCATGTCTTTGAGCCCGCGAAGATTCGCGGGCGCTTCTCTCTCAGAGGTCAGTTTCTCCCCTCGAACTACTGGACTGAGCTTGTCGAAGGGCTCGAAGACGTAGCCTGTCCTGCGGCGAGCAGAAGCGCGGCGGATGCGTATTACCCCATGTGCCGTGCGGTGACCGCAGCCATAGCGTCTTCTTTCTCGATAATGGAGCGGACGAGCGCGAACTGGGTGCGGGCGCGGTCGAGGTTTTCGTGCGGGCGGCCGATCTTGAAGTAGACGTCGCCATCCAGGTAGTCCTTGAGGAACCGGATGCCAATCTCATACGTGATCAATTTCGCCGAGAAGGGGAGCAACTCGACCTCGCGATCGACGAGGACGTCGTGGGCGATATCAAGATATCCCTTCACGATCTGCTCGTAGCGGTCGAGATCCAGCGCGACACCGGACTGATCCTCTTCATTTTCCTCAAACTCTCCGCTCATACTCCGAACCATATCGCCGAAATCATATAACGCTGATCCGTGCATCACCGTATCCAGGTCGAGGACACAGATTCCCTTTCCGGTTTGATCATCGATCATCACGTTGTTGAACTTCGTGTCGTTGTGCGTCACGCGCATCGGAATAGATCCGTTCCTCAGTCCGCTGGTGATGGTATCGGTCATGCTTTCGAGTCCGAGCGCAAAGTCGATCTCCTCACGACACGACTCTGCGCGACCGCAGCTGTCGCTTTCTATGGCGCCCTTGAGCTGCGCTACGCGCTGAGGCGTGTCGTGAAAATTCGGGATCGTTTCATGCAGGGGTGGATCCGGAAGATCCGCCAACAAGGTGGCGAAACTCGCGAACATCGATGCCGCCTCGTAGGCGTGGTTGACGTTGCGAACGCGGTCGAACGTCCGCGAGCCTGAGATTTCCACGTACAGGCGCCAGATCTCATCATTCACCTCGATATACGGTGCGTCGTCGTTCGATCGAATTACCGTGAGGCACTCGCGCAGCGGATCATGCCCGTTCATCCGCAGCAGATGACCGCGGATGTGATCGGTGACCCGGCATATGTTGTCCATCAAGTGGTCGATATTCTTGAATATGTTTCGGTTGACGCGCTGCAGGACATACGACGGTGACGCACCGTCGGCATCAACCTCAACCCGGTACGTGTCGTGGATGTGCCCCGTGCCATGAGGCCCCCCGTCAATCAGGCGTCCAGAAATATCGAACCGCGCGAAAAGTTCCGCCAGTTCCTGCAGTGATCTCTGTTGCGTCTGCATCGTCTCACCCAGCCGAACCAGGTGATCGACGCGGTAGACGTGATCAATATTCAAAGAGCCGAAATTGAGAATGCGCATGTCGGGGGAGGATGACCGTCAGTATAGTTGTTTCAGATTCATGCCGTCGTAGAGTGCTGCGACGTCATCGGCATAACCGTTGAAGGGCAGCGTGGGAATGCGGCCCGCCTTGCCCAGGCGCCGCTCCGTAGCCTGGCTCCAGCGAGGGTGATCGACCTCCGGATTCACGTTGGCATAGAACCCATACTCGTGCGGAGCGGCGTCATTCCAGCTCGTCCTCGGGAGCTTTGGGGTAACGCGAATCTTGACGATCGACTTGATGCTTTTGAATCCATACTTCCAAGGCACGATCAGGCGAATCGGCGCGCCGCTCTGATTCTCGAGCGCTTGTCCGTAATACCCGACGACGAGCATGGTCAGTGGGTGGAGCGCCTCGTCGAGGCGAAGCGCTTCGACGTACGGCCATTCGATCGCGCTCTCGCCCTTCTGGCGCGGCATCTGCTCGGGGTCCAAGAGCGTGGTGAACTCGACGTAGCGGGCCTCACTGGTTGGCCCCATATCCTGCAGCAGGGACGCGAGGGGAAACCCAATCCACGGGACCACCATGGACCATGCTTCCACACAGCGAAGCCGATAGACGCGCTCTTCGAGCGGATACCGCTTAAGGATCTCGTCGATCTCAAGGGTCTGCGGAGCCTCGACCGCCCCGGAGATTTCGATCTGCCATGGCCGCGTCTTGAGGCCACGCGCCCGGAACGCCGGACTGCGTTTATCGGCGCCGAACTCGTAGAAGTTGTTATACGACGTGGCCAGCCGTTTATTCGAGGGGCCCTCGCGCACGGAATAGCGCGCGTTGCGCTGCGCCGCCAGGGGTTCGCCCCCCGCACGCGCCGGGGTGCATGCACCGGTCGTGGCGGCGATGCCGGCCGCCGCCGTCGCGCGAATAAACTGCCGGCGATTGAGGAATATCTCTCTGGGCGTGATCTCCTCTGATTGGATCGGGCGCTCCGGCCGGTACCTCATACGCCGTTCCGCGCTCAATTCTCGTGGCGGCGAACCAACTCGAAAAAGCGATCTTCGTATTCCTTGAAGACATTGTGTCTCTGCAACGTCGCACCCAGGCGCTGAATGAGGGCCGGGTTGCGCCGTGCGGCGTTAAACTCCTCCTCAATCTCCTCGCGAATGCGTTTTTGCCCGTGCTGGTCAGCGGCTGCCTGGTTGCGCATCAGGTTCTGCAGGTTGCCGGGCGCCGAATTGCTCACGACGTCACGCAGCAGTTTCAACAGGCAGACCTCCCACGGCTTGTCCACACCGACGAGCACAGCACTGTGGGGTTCGTTACGCTCACGAACGATTTTCTCGACGTTCTCCACCACGGCCGCGATCCGATCGGACACGATCTCTTCGCTGATCTCCTGCTTCGTAATCACGAATCCGTACTGTAGAATTCGCAATTCCTGCTCATGGTGTCGAAGCCAGTCGACGTATTCGCGGGCCTCGTCGCCAAAGCCTTCCAGCATTTCCTCGGATTGCGACGGCGTGATGATCTGCGGCCGCGCCGCCTTAATGGTCCCCTCACGAATCCGGACCTGATTAATGGTATCCATTAACTCGCTGACGAGATGGTACTTCAGCACCGTCGTACCGAAGGTCTCAAGCGCCTGGCTGGGCTTGACGACCACCTGGGTATTGTTAACGGCATACCAGAAATCGAATTTATCTTTGTCCATTCTGCGGTTCCTGTATGAACACGGCGGGGTGCGGCAAGCCACAAGTGAAGCAGGTGTCGTACTCCATTCACGGCAGGGCACATAATCGTCGTCGGCTCGCCGGATCCTCGATCCGGCGCTGTTTTCGTTCATATAACGTACCGCGAAACAGACCAGTTGTCGAATAGATTGGGATTATGCGCGTTAAAGCGGCTCGGGCCGCGGGCCGTACGGACGTTGGATCGTGAGGCCGAAGGCGACAACCGTGACGGCGCGGGTGCGGCCCCCGTCAAAGTCTACGAAGAATAGCCTCTGCCAGCGTCCGAGTTGCAATCGCCCGCCGATCACATTGAGCATTTCGGTAGAGCGCAGAAACATGGCGCGGCAGTGAGAATGTCCATTCTCACGCTCCTCGGGAGTCAGATTCACGGTGCGTACGTCGAGATCATCATGCGCATAGTACGCCTCCGCCGGACTGATCCGTTCCATCATTCGCTTCATATCGTTGAGCAACATCGGCTCATGCTCGTTGAGTAGGATACCAGCCGTGGTGTGCATCGACTGAATGTTCACGAATCCTGTGCGGATACCGGCATGGTCAACCACCTCCTGGACTTCGGGCGTAATGTCACGGAACTCCGTGGACTGCACGGTGCGCAGGTGAAGCACCTCGTAATGGGTCCACTGCCGTTGTTGCTGTGTGGGGTTCATAATCTGATGGATCACGTTTATCTCCTTTTTCTTTGCTCCGCAAAGTAGATGGGTAATCAGCACCCAACTCGGATTTTGCGGGAGGTTCATGAACAAGACGCCTATGAGACTAGCATTGCCCCAAGTCCTTTGCAACACAAAGCTCAAGGGCCTCAAAACGGGCCTGTTTGGTTCAATCTAGCCCGGACATCTCACACTTTTTCGTAGCGAGAGCGCGAAGAGCCCGTCAGGCTTGATCGAAACAGGGCTTTGCCGATGAAACCGTATGGACATACTGTGAATTGGCGAAGCCCTGTTTCGATCAAGCCTGACGGAGCTATCCGTGTTCGTAGTAGGAAAAGTGTGAGATGTCCGGGTTAGGGGTTTCTGATGCCGTAAGGGATATGCACAGCAGCGGTTCCGAGCAGTTCCGGGTCCAAATGGCTCAATTGATCATCGAAAAATATGTGCGGGCGAAACTCCTCGAGAAACGAGCGCTTACTGACACCCCCCAGGAACAGCGCCTCGTCCGCTCGAATCCCCCACTCGCGCAGCGTGTTCATGGCTCGCTTATGAGCCGGCGCGGCGCGTGCCGTGATCACGGCGGTGCGCACCACGGGCACGTAATCGAGATCATCGGAGAAGTGGTCCTGCTCATGTCGCTGCACCGCCGACATTCCGCGAATGAAGCGATGCAATGGGCCGGGGCCGAGCGTCTGCGCGGCTCGCTCTCTCTCGTGGGCCTCGAAGCCCTGCAGGCCGTCGGCGGCGAAGACCTGCTCCGCTTCATCGCTGGCGACGACGCCGTCAAAATCGAATGCGAGCCGAAACTCGGGATCCGATTCGTCGTCGGCCATGGGGCGGCGCGGCAGAATCTGCCCCGCGGGATAGCCATCGTCGACAGCCTTCTTCACATCTTCGTAGTTCGCTGAGAGGAAGAGCGAAACGTTGAACGGATCGAGGTACTTCATGCGGTCCCCGCCACCGAGAAATGCGGACCTTTCGATACCCAGCCCGCAGGCATCAATCGAATTGATGACTCGCATCCCCGTATCAGGGTCATTACGTGAGAGCAGGATGACCTCCACGGGTTGATACTCGGGGATCAGGGCATTCAGAGACAGCAACCGTTTGATGAACGGGAATCCAAGACCTGGCTTGAGCGCCGTCTCGGCATGCTCGATCTGATACCGTCGATATCGCTCCACGCCCTCGGTCTCGAAGATTCGGTTCTCGTCCTCGAGATCGAAGAGCGCCCGCGAAGATACGGCGACGACGAGCTTTTCTGAGATGTCGTAAGGCATCGGTTCAGCGTGGGTCAGGCGGCGGGAGAACTGGTGGCGACGAGAAGATTAGGAGTTGGTAGGGCTGCGTTCAAGGCGGAATCGGGCGTCGCGATGCATACCTCAATGTCCGGAAGACTCGCCAGGTTCGTCGCCTATGACGAGATGGCGAAGCGCTTCATACAGGTGGTCACCCACTTTCATCGCTCCGCGCGGCGTCATGTGAGAGCAATCGTAGAAGTCCGCGTCCGTCCAATCGCCATGCATGGCAAGATCAACAAATAGAGCACCGCTCTGCCGGGACGTAGCCTCGGTGATCCGGTCGAGTCGATTCTTGATGTGGTAGAAATCCACCCCGTTGACCGCGCGCCCAGCGAAGACGGCCCCCTCGTCGCAGCCCTCAACACCATGCGGTGTGACACGATAGCGGCGCGACGGCTGCGACACGAAAACCGGCTTGGCGCCCAAGGCTTCGCTCAGCTCAATCAGCGTGATCAAACGATCCGCATAGGCCTGGAGGACGGGGTCCATGAAGTCGTAATCAGACTGAAAGGGCTCCCGGCTCCACTCGAGGTCGCCGAATGCGACGGCGCGGTGCGTCATTTTCGTGCGCCTGGCTTTACGAGCCCCGCGGAGTATTCGAATCCAGGTCACGAGCGCACTGTTCTCACGGATCGTCCGGTTCAGACTGAAACCTTGATCGACGATGAAGAGGCGGTCGTAGCGATCATTGAGTTCCACGTGGAACTCGTTAAGCCCGGCATAAAAAAGGATGTATTCCGGGGCCAGGCCGGGAATCTCCGGAAACCACCACTTGAAATTCATAATGTGGCCGACGGTCGATTGCCCGTCGACCCCCGCATTGGCGACCACGATGTTCCGCCCGGCCTGCTCAAATCGATTCTGAAGCACGTCTTGCCATGTCTCGCCGTCACGAATGAAGCGTTGGTCGGTGGTGCTTCCGCCGACGGTCAGGATATCGATGCTGCCGGGACTGGACGATGACCCGCGCAGGCCGTACTTATCTCGCGAATAGTTGACGATCGGATCGGAAGCCTCGTAGAGACCGGAGACGTCATGCCTGCGAACGCTGTCCCGTACAAGGTTCAGACGGTTGAGCTTTCTCGCATCCAGCCATCCACCGAAGATGAGCTCAAGGAGCACGAGGCCGACCAGGAAGATAACCGCGTTGACGAACAGGATTGCGAAAACTCGTTTGGGCTCTCTCATACGTTGGGATGCGGATCATAGAGGACATCGGCGAGATCGGAAAGGTCTTTGGACCGCCTCGCGCGCGGCGCGCACCAGAATTGACGTCACCGCGGGCATTCCCTATCTTCGACCCATGACGCAGGTGATAATCATTGGCGCGGTCGGGCTGCTCGTCGGCATCGCCCTGGGATGGCTGCTGGCTTCCGGCCGCTATCGGGAAACGCTGGCCGAGGAGAAGGCCCGGGGCGCCGCCAATCTCGAGAAAGCGGAGTGGGCCGAGCGTGCGCAGGAACAACTTCGCGAGACGTTTCAGGCGCTGGCGGCACGAACGCTGCAGACCAACAACGAAGCCTTTATCACGCAGACACGGGAGCAACTCGAATCGATCCTGAAGCAGTTCCGCGGCGATTGGTCCACGCAGAAAGAACAGTTCACGAACCTGGTGCAACCCGTCGAGAAGGGCCTCAAGGCACTGGACGATCAAGTTCGCCATCTCGAGCAACGGCGCGAAGGGGCGTACAAGGCCCTCGAGCAACACCTCGGCGACCTGAAGGATGCGCATCATCAACTTCGCGACGAGACAGGACATCTTCGCTCGGCCTTGACCACCAGTTCCAGCGCGCGCGGGCAATGGGGCGAGGTGCAGCTTCGCCGCATTGTGGAGTTGGCCGGCATGGCGAACCATATCGATTTCGACGAACAGCAACAGAGCGGTGGGGCGCGGCCGGACCTGATTCTTCGCTTACCGGGCCACGGCATTCTGCCGGTCGATGCCAAGACCTCGCTGCAGGACTACCTGCGGGCTCACGACGCCGACAACGAGAATGATCGCAAGCGATCGTTGAAAGCTCATGCGCTTGCCATGCGCGGACACGTCCGCGCGCTGGGAAACAAGGAGTACTGGAAGCAGTTCGAGAGAACCCCGGAAGTCGTCGTGATGTTTGTACCCAATGAAGCCTGCCTCGGCGCGGCGTTTGAAGAGGATCCCGGGTTGATCGAATTCGGACTTGAACACAAGGTCCTGCTGGCAACGCCTGTGACACTCTTCGGCCTGCTCAGGGCGGTGGCGTACGGCTGGCAGCAGCAGGAGACAACCGACAACGCCAGGCTCATCGCGGAGGAGGGGCGCGCGCTGTGTGACCGGCTGGCCAAGTTCATGGGCCACCTGCAGGGCACGGGAAAAGGCCTCGAGAAAGCGGTGCTGGCGTACAATGACGCCATCGGTTCGGCGGAGACGCGCCTGATGCCTTCGGCACGGCGGTTGCGTGATCTCGGCGCCACGACCGCAGAGGTAACGGCGCCCGAACCCATCGAACTGCAGCCGCGTATCCCGGACACGCCGAACGACGAGGCCGCGTCCGCATAGTGTCGAAGCGCAAGAGCCAGCGAACGCGGCGCCTTTTAGCGCGACAGCGAGCCATCGAACGCGAACTGCGCAAGTCGGGGCGCTGCGCGCTCAACGATAGCGTTGAGGCCCGCGCGTCCGGGATCCATGGCCACGGCGTTTTCGCGATCACGCCGATACCGCGGGGCGCTGAAATCATTGAGTACATCGGGGAGAAGATCAGTAAAGCGGAAGCGACGCGGCGTCAGCAGACGCACGGCGTCTACATTTTCATCCTGAATACGCGCGTGGATGTAGACGGCGCGACCGGGGGGAACGGCGCCCACCTGATCAATCACGGATGTGGCCCGAATGCGGAAGCGATGATCGACGAGAACCGGATCGTCATCTGCGCCCTGCGCCGCATCCGGCCCGGCGACGAGATCACCTACGACTACGGGTTCGATACCGAAGACCACGAAGATCATCGGTGCCGCTGCGGAGCCCCCGCGTGTATCGGATTCATTGTCGCCAAGCGCCACCGCAAGCGCCTCGCGGCCCGGATCCAAGCCGGACGTTAGCCCGGATATCTCACACTTTTCCTACTACGAACACGGATAGCTCCGTCAGGCTTGATCGAAACAGGGCTTCGCCAATTCACAGTATCTCCATACCGTTTCATCGGCAAAGCCCTGTTTCGATCAAGCCTGACGGGCTCTTCGCGCTCTCGCTACGAAAAAGTGTGAGATGTCCGGGCTAGTTGCGGGTTGACGGATGAAAGCGCCTCACGCCAGGTAGCTGAGTCCGACCTTAAGCACGAGAATTGCGACGCCGGTCGCGACTTCCGTGATCGCGATGACCTGGATGTCGAGGCCAGGGATGAATTGCGCCAGGGATCGCCGCAGGATAAATGCGATCGCACCATCAACGATCAGGATGATCGCCAACCAGGTTGTCATGGTCGCCCAGAGCGTCAAAATTCACCATCAAGCTTGAGTCCAGGCCCTGGCCTGGAGATCCGCAACGACTCGTCGAGGGCCGGCGAAGGCATGCCTTCCGACCACGCCGAGCATAGCTGGGGCGTGTATGGTACGGCAAGAAAAAGGCCCCGACGCGAGCGTCGGGGCCTGGGGCGGGAGCACCTTCTTAAGCTGCAGCGTAGCGATCGAGGAGGTGTGTCAGATCACTGCAACTGAAGGGCTTCTCTAGATATTCGTCAACGCCTGCTTCGAAGAGATTCGTGAGAATATCGTCTGGGATATACGCGGTCATTAGAACGACTTTCGTCTCGTCCGGGAGTTCCGCGTTCCCGACGAACCATACGCCGTCCTTACCGGGCATGCGAAGGTCGAGCAGAATCACGTCATAGCGTTCGTCTTCAACCCTGGCTGCGGCGGCGGCGGCGTTATCCACGCACTCGACTTTGGCACCCCAGCGCTTGAGCACCCTGGACAGCGCACTCAAGATCGATTGATCGTCATCTACGATAAGCACCTTTATATCAAAACCATCGGTTAGTCGTTTCACACGTCCTCTTCTCTTCGCGATATTGATTCAGCATGACATGTGCCAAGGCGCTGCACGGGCGTGTGAGAGGCGCGATTCGCCGAAATTGTTTGGAAAACTCCCATCGGCGCTCGTACAGATTCACCGAGACGGGCGGTTGTCGGCGGCCCACTGGCCGTATCCGGCCCGCATTGGCGGTGGTCGCGAGTTGCCCTGACGGCTCAAGGCCCGGTCAGGGGTTCTTGCTCTTCGTGGTCGTATGCCCGGGAATGGATGGAACCTGGGTGCGCAGAAACTCCTTAAGTGCCCGGGCCTTATAGGAGTCCGGCGGGGGGGAGGTCTGCCCCTCGGCAATCGCGGTCTGCCACGCCGACACGCGATCGATCGTCTCCAGCAACTGGTCCACTCGAAACGGCTTGGTCAGCAAATCAAAAGCCCCGGCCTTCACGGCCTGCAGTGCGAGATCGAACGTAGCAAACCCGGTGAGCATGATCACCGGCACATCCGGACATTCCTTCTGGACCATGTCGAGCAGCTCCATCCCGCCGACCGGCTCCATCGAGACATCGGTAATCAGAACATCGCAGCCTTCGCTGCGCAACAACTCCTGGGCCTCAACGCCGGTCCCAACCGTTGTCGCTTCGTGCCCTTTGGCGGCCAGCAGCTGCCCCATCGGCTTCAGGAACGCCACGTTGTCATCGACCATTAAGATTCGTGCCATCTCGTTTCATTCCCGTGCGAATTTCGGAAGGTTACCTTAGCACCACTATACAGGAAACTCAACCCGGCCTCGAGACCTCCCCGTCTCGACAGCGCGGCGTGATACGCTATCATCCCCCTGCCGCCACTGATCGCGGGGCACAGGGATTGAATAAAGATCCGTGCTGACCGTCTAATTCTAATAGCCGGAACCATAAGATGTCGGAACACGAGGTACCTCGGCTGGTGAAGCTCGCCAGGAACGGTGACCAGGACGCATTTGGCGAACTGGTCTGCATGTACCACGAGCGCGTAGTCGCCGTGACACGAAGTATAGTCGGAAACCACGAAGACGGGTGCGATCTGGCGCAGCAGACGTGGGTCAAAGCATGGAACAAGCTCGATACATTCAAGGCGCAGTCCAAGTTCTACACCTGGATCTACCGAATTGCGACCCTTACCTGCATCGATTTTCTACGCAAACGGAAGTCCCAACCGGCCTCGACCGGGCGGGAGGAGGATGCACGAGAGATGGAATGGGTTGAATCCATGAGGGCGGCGCGTACCGATCGGCCGGACGTCCGCGCCGGGCTGTCCGAGATCCGTGTGCGCTTTGACAAGGCGCTGGAGCATCTCTCGCCCGAGCATCGCATGGCGCTCGTGCTGCGCGAAGTGGAAGGACTTTCATACGAGGAAATCGCCACGGCCATGAAGTGTCGCAAGGGCACGGTCATGTCGCGGCTATTCCACGCACGCCGAAAACTGCAGGAGCACATGAAGGAGCTGTCATGAATTGCAGCAAGGCAAAGAAGTGGATGAGCCTCGCGATGGATAACGAGTTGGATCCCTCGCGGCGGAGCGACCTGGGTTCGCACCTCGCCGACTGCCCGGCATGTCGCGCACAGAACCAGGCCTGGTCGCAATTCGGTGAGGTGCTGCGTGACGGTGCTGGCGAGAGCGACATGACGGCCGAAGCAATGTGGCAGGCGGTCCAGCGAGACATCCGGGTCGGCGCCGGCCGCGTCGAGACCGCCCCGGCCTGGGTCTGGCCGGGGCTGTTCCCACGAACGGTGATCGTTACGGCGTGCCTGGCCCTGATTTGCGCCGGTGTGCTCTGGTTCGCACCCCCGGCCGGAGACATGGAGAACGGCGCAGGCAGCGGCATGGCGGGCGTGGAGAGCGTTGAAACGGACTTGAGTGAGGCCACCCTGATCGTGTACAAGGATGAAGCCACCGGCGCCGTCGTCGTGTGGGTATCCGGAGACAATGGAAGCGCGTCCCTTAACGATCACTCGTAAGCCCCGACTGGATGACGGGCCGCGGGCCCAGCGGTTCGCGATCTGGATCATCGCAATCCTCCTGCTCGCGAACGTGTCATCCGTATTCGCCGACGACGCGAGCGTTTCGGCAACCATGATCCGGGCGTCGAACGAGGACAAGCCCTCCGACAACCGACTCAAAAAAATCGAGCCGAAACTCCGCAAGATATTCGGCTTCAAGACCTACCAGCAGAGCGGAAGCGGTTCGGGACGCTGCAGCGTTCCAGGCGAAACCACACTCTCACTCGGCGGCAAGTTCAAGCTGACAGCAAAAATCGAGGATGCCGGCGACAAGAAACTGCGGGTTCACATACGCTGGACCGAGGGCAAGAAAGCCATGATCGACACGACCATGGTTCGCCGCCGTGGTGACCCGATCATCCTCGGCGGGCCCAAGCAGGACGATGCAACGCTCATCGTGAGCCTGACCGTAAAGTAGAAATCCGGGGACCGGCTGAGCGCCTGCGTCTTGCGGCCGATCTCCGGATTTCGTTTTTCTCGATCCTGAAGTGAATTTGCACCCCGCCGCATGCGTCTAATCCCTTAAGCACAACCATAAGGAGGTTAGTCATGAGGAAAACGCTGATAGCAGCAGTGATCATGAGCGCCATCGGACTGGCGACGCCGGAATGTTCGGATGCCGGCGGGAGCTGGTACGTCTCCAGCGGGCACCGCGGCAACTCATACGGCATCTCGTACAGCTCGGGAAGTCATAGGTCCCATGAAAGCTACGGGCACCATACCCCGAGCGGTCGCTACGAGTACCGCACGCAGAAGGTCTGGGTGCCCGGCGGCTGGCACTACAGCACCGACGCGTGCGGCCGCACATCGCGCCACTACCTGAACAGTCACTACGAGCACCAGACGGTCAAGGTCTGGGTACCGTATCATTCAAACCGCCAGGCGTGCGGATGCAATAACCGGTCACACCACCGCCACTGAGCCGAATTGCCGGGACTTTCGCGGCAGGTTTCGCCATGCTCAACCCCAGACAGTATCCCTCTTGCCGTGAAGTACCGCCCCCAACATCTCGCCGAGTATGCGCTGCTCCGTGCCTTTGCCGGCGCCATATCGGCGTTGCCGTACCGGGCGGCACTGGCCCTGGGTTGTCTCGTCGCTGCGATCGCGCACTTCGTATTCCGATATCGCGTGACCGCGGCGCGGGCACGTCTGCGCCAGGTTTTCGGTGCGCGGTACTCCGATGCTGAGATCCGCGGAATCGCGTGGCGCGCCTGGCGAAACTTCATATTCAGCAGTGTCGAGCTGCTCAAACGCCGGGGCATGACGCTCGAGTGGATCCGGTCCATCGCGGACTGCGACACCGCGTGGGACCGCATGCAGGAGCATGTCCGTCGCGGGGAAGGCGGTATCGTCGCATCGGCACACATGGGGTCATGGGAGATGGCCGCCGTGTCGTGCGAGGAACTCGGGATGCGCATGGTCTATCTCGCCGCCCGTCAGAAGAACCGATTGATCGACAAGTTCTGGCACGACCTGCGCTGGTCCGAAGGACGAAACGAGACGGTCCTGCGCACCACATCCGGAATGCGCAAGGTGACCGGACTGATGCAGCAGGGATGCAATCTGACGATCCTGCCTGACGTGCGCTCTAGTCACGCCGGAATCAGCGTCCCTTTCCTGGGCGGCACCGCGAATATCGGATCCGGCATGGCGCGCTTCGCGCGTAACGCGAACGTGCCCATATTTCCCTGCATCTGCATGCGCGTCGGCTGGACTCGTCACGTGTTTACGGTGCATGACACCGTACGCCCGGACCCGGCACTGGACAAGGATCGCGACATTGAACGCATGACGCGCGAGGTCTTGTCGATCATGGACGAGGCAATCCAGCAACACCCCGATCAGTGGTTCTGGTTCAACAAGCGCTGGATCCTAGATCCCTTGGATTGAATGGACAGAGCCCTGAAGGGGCGCGATCCCACGGCCGTAGGTCGGCAGCTCCCGGCACCTCTATGATCTTGCTATCAATTTTATTTAGTTTGGTAGCAAGGTCAGGTTCCCGCCTGACCTAACTGTGAATGAAGCGCCATGAGCACCTGGGACAACGAAAAACTTGCGAATTTAGAAGCCCAACTGTGGGATTCGGCGGACGAATTGCGCGCGAACTCGAAGCTCACGGGGATTACTCGCAAGACCGCGATGCGCGACCTGAGCGAACTGGTTGATTGTGGCGCGTTTGCGCTTGCCGGGGCCAAACGCGGAGCTCATTACGTTCTGGCGGGAAAGCGGAAGCGGGAGTGGTCGTATGGCGGATAGGAAACAGGAAGCACATGCGCCAGACTCGGAGATTGTGCTCTACCAAACCGAGGACGGCCGCAACCGGATCGAAGTGCGGCTGGAATATGAGACCGTCTGGCTGACGATCAACCAGATGGCGGAGCTGTTTCAGGTCGACAAATCAGGTATAAGTCGCCATTTGAGAAACGTTTACGAAACCGGCGAGCTTCAGCGCGAGGCAACTGTTGCAAAATATGCAACAGTTCAGGAGGAGGGTGGACGGAGCGTTTCTCGCGACCTGGAATACTACATGCTGGAGGCGAGCCGAAAGGTGCCATCACCTCGCAAGAAACCAACGTCTAGAAAGAAGGGCAAGACATCATGACGACGGGGGAACCTTTGAAGGCAGCGGGCGACACTCGCATCTTGGAATGAAAACGATGATCTATGGCGCGTGACTGGGAGGCACAGTTCAGGGAATGGGCGAGGCCGCCGGGGAAGACGGAGCAGGATCGCTGTGACAATGCCGCGTCCGCCATCCGCAACGCGATCAAGGCGAGCGACACGCTCCGTTCGCGCAGCGTGTCGATTTTCGCGCAAGGGTCCTATCGAAATAACACGAATGTCCGCAAGGACAGTGACGTTGACATTGGCGTCCTATGCATTCAGCCGAAGATCCCGGGTGTTATCATCCATCCCGTTCCTCTCAGCATCGGCCCGGATCATGTTGCCTATGTCGTCGAAGTGCCACAAGGGGCGACAGCCCATCAAGCAAGTGACCGGCGATACTATCGAAGGCACAACTTCAAATCAGAACCGATGGAGGACTACGAGATCCGAGACGTGATGGATCGGGATCAGCATCCGCAAATCGATGTCGACATAGCACTGGAGCTTCGGCGGCGTTGGACAACCAACACGTTTTCTCTGCCGAATCGCGGAACGCGATACATGGACCTCTTCTATCTGGCTATCCGGGCACACAATCGCGGAAGACGGTCTGCCGGGGTAGTAGTACCACCGCGCGAAGCGCGGGGGTCGGTTCTTCCAATGCTTGGACGACTACGCCGCCCAGGGTTCCAACGATTGGAAGAACCTACCGGCCCGGCTTCCAAGGCTTGGAAGCCGGGACAGACGCCTTGCACAGCCGGTCAGGACCGCGGATAGTGGCCCTCGAACCAGGTTCGGATAGCGAGGAGGAGCCTCGCCCATTTCGGGTTTGAACCGCCGCGAAGCTTTCGCCATAGTCCGGGGTCACCACCGCCGCCTGGCTGGGCGTGGAGATTTTCGCGAAGCATTAACGATTCAAGGGATACGCATGGACATTCAGCAACTATTCGCCGAGCGAATCGGCGGTGTGAACTTCGGCAAGTCGACAGCCATCTACAAGTTCGCGAAGATCAAGATGGCCAAGGATGCAGCGCTGGCGGAGCGGCCCGATATCGAACTCCTGAACTTCGGCGTCGGAGAACCAGACCAGATGGCCCCCGCGGCAATCCGTGAAGCGCTGAAACAGGCGGTCGATGATCCCGCTAACCGCGGGTACTCCGACAACGGGATCTCCTCCTTTATAGCGGCCGCCGCGGATTACATGAGCACTTTCTTCGACGTCCAGGGGCTGGACGCCGCCACGCAGATCAATCACAGCATCGGCTCGAAGCCGGCCCTCGCAATGTTGCCGCTCGCCTTTGTAGATCCAGGCGATGTCGTCCTCACCACGGTTCCGGGTTATCCCGTTCTCGCCACGCATGCGGAGTACCTCGGTGCCGATGTCGTGAAATTACCCCTGACGCAGGCTAACGGATTCTTTCCGGATCTCGATTCCATCGATCCGGACCAGGCACGTCGCGCGAAACTGTTCTACGTGAACTACCCGAATAACCCCACCGGCGCAGCACCGACAGCGAACTTCTACGACCAACTGATTGCCTTTGCCGACAAGCACAACATCCTCGTCGTGCAGGACGCGGCCTACGCCACACTCGTCTACGACGCCCCACCGCTCTCGATTCTCGGCCGCCCGGGCGGCTCGGACGTGGCCATCGAACTGCACTCCATGAGCAAGAGCTACAACATGACCGGGTGGCGTCTGGGTTTCGTGGCGGGCCCGGCACCCGTGGTCAGCGCCTTTGCGAGCGTCAAGGACAACGTCGACTCCGGGCAGTTCAAGGCCATCCAGATCGCGGCCTGCCAGGGAATCGCCAACCGCGAGCTTGCGGATTCGATTCGCGATCACTATGCCAGGCGCCTGCGCCGCATGAGTGAGGTGCTCTGCGAAGCGGGATTCGATGCCGCGATGCCGGGCGGAACCTTCTTCCTCTACACGAAAGCGCCCACCGGGGCGGGAAGCACAGACTTTGCCAATGCGGAGGAGGCCACGCAGTTTCTCATTCGGCAACTCTCGATTGCGACGGTTCCGTGGGACGATGCAGGCGCCTACGTCCGATTCTCGGCCACATTCGAATCTGCCGGAGCCGATGATGACGAACGCGTGTTGTCCGAACTTGGACGCCGCCTCTCATCCGCTGCACTACGGTTCTGATTGATTTGGCGCGTTCAATGCGGCAGGATCGGGGTCTAATGGCAAAGTTAGTGGGCACCTGGGGCGGCGACAAAACTCGCTCAATCGAAATACCGGTCGGTCGAATCACCGTCGGGCGCAAGGCCGACAACAATATCCTTCTCGACCACAAATCGGTCAGCGCCGTGCATTGCATCATTCTGCTGGAGGAGGGGCGGTGCGTGGTACGCGACCTGCTGTCGACGAACGGTACGCGCATTAACGGTGAGAAAATCACCGAACAGCAGCTTGTGCACGGTGACATGCTCAAGATCGGCGCGATTGAATTCATGTACGATGAGCGCAGGTCGGTTGCGGCCCCGCTGAGAGCGGACAGCACCTCTACCATCCAGATCTCACTCGACGGACTCGACGTCCCGGCGGCGATCCCGGCCGAAACCCATGACGGGGATACCGAAATTCGTCCGCCCACCGCGCCACCCGCGCGCCGCGCGCCGGTTGCCATGCCGGTCAACATGCAGCCTGTCATGGTGCCCAGGGCCCCGACGCTTCACAAGGCAGCCATGCGCCCCCCGACGATCGTCATCAAGCGCAGCTCGAAACCCGTTCCTCACGCCGACGAGCCTCCTCCCGTCGAAACCCCGCAGCCCGGGGCCGCGCAGAGCGAAGCCGCCGAGCCAAGCGAAGCCGCCGCTACAACGCGCGGCAAGCAAGGCCGCCCAAAGTTTCGAATCAAAACCAGGCGCACCATAGCGGCCGCCGCCGAAGCAGCCGCGCCGGATCCAGAGCAAGAATCCGAACAAGAAGTTGAGCCTGCAGACGAACCGTATGTTGAGCCGGTTGAGGACCAGGCAACGATCCCTGGACCGGAGCCCGAGCCCCAACCTGAGCCCCAACCTGAGCCTGAACCCGCGCCTGAGCCTGAGCCTGAGCCAGTAGAGGACGCGCCGGTTAAGAAGAAGCTTCGATTCGGACTCAAGGCAAAGGCTACGCCCGGCGCCATGCGGATCCCCAGCAAAGTCAAAAGAGCGCCGGAGCCTGAACCCGCGCCGCCACCGACCGACAGCGGTGTAGAGTCAGCGGCATCCGAATCCGCCGCACCGCCGGAACCGGAGTCTGCAGCCGAAGCGCCCGTAAAGAAGAAGTCCCGCTTCTCATTCAGGACGAAAACAAAGCCCGGCGCCGTGCGAATCCCCAGGCCGGCAAAAGAGGAATCGAAACCCGATCCGGCGCCCGCGCAAGCGGTCGCCGAAGCCGCGGTCGAAGCGTCCGCCCCCGAGGCCGCAGCGCCGGCAGCGGAGGACAAGCCGGCATCGGAAGTCGCGGCACCCGCAGCGGACAAGACGCCCGCGCCACCCACCGCGTCAGCCGATGACACGATCGTCGACTCGTCAGCGTCCGAAGAAGCTGCGCCCGTGGCTGAGGAGAAGCCCGGCGCTACGCCGCCGGGCGCCACCGCCGGGAAGCGACGTCAGCCCAACCTGGCCAAATTGCGCACCGGCAATAAGAAGAAGGACGCCAAGGGCGCGCCCATCATGCCGAAAGGCAGCCTCAAGAAGAAACTTGCGGAGCGGGCGGCGGCGAAGAAGAAAGAAGCCTCGGGCTCCGACAGCTGATCCACCCCAATCCACTCGCCCGAAAGTCAGGGATCGAGCGTCAAAGTCCACGTTTTCCGCCGAAACAATCAGTTTTCACCTATAAACTTTTTATTGCAAAGTCCTTTCCGATGCAGCATTATGCTCCCGAGAGATCGCTACACCCCATGATCGCCAATCACATTCACGACGCACTTGCACAGGTTAAGTCACTCAAGGAACTGATCCTTGAGCGCGGTCTCTTCCGCGGCTACTCCGGTCGCGCACGAATCGTCTGTGGCGCCGTGGTTCTGATCGGTGCGACCGTCCTGTCGACATCGCTGGTAGCGGCTCTGCCGATGACTCATCTGGCCGGATGGGTCACGATCCTCAGCGTCGCCCTACTCGTCAACTACGGTACGCTCTTTCATTGGTTCCTGTTTGATCCGCACGTCCGTCGCGACTGGCACCGGTTGCGTCCGGCTGCAGATGCCGTGCCGGCGCTGGTCGTGGGAGCGGTGATCTCTTATGCGGTCATTCGCGACGGCCAGTTCAACCTTCTGTTCGGCGTGTGGATGATGCTCTACGGACTGTCGCAGGTGGCTTACCGACAGTCACTGCCGCGTCCGATCTACTGGATCGGATTGTTCTACCTCGCATGCGGCGCCATCTACCTCGCCCTGCCGGGGACCAACTTCGTGAATCCCTGGCCGATGGGAATCGTGTTCTTTGTTGGAGAATGGGCGGGAGGCGTCGTGTTGCTAACCCGAATGCCCGAAGGAGGATAGAATGACCGAACCAGGAAGCCCATACGATGCGCTCGCACGCGTCTTTCACGAGCCCAACCGGCTGGCCATCATGTCGGCGCTCGCCGCCGAGGATAAGGGCATCGCCTTCACCGACCTGAAGGCGACCTGCAACCTCACCGACGGCAATCTCAGCCGGCACCTGAAAGCACTGGAGGATACCGGTGCCGTACGGATCGAGAAGTCATTCGTGGGCGTGAAGCCGCGTACGACGATATCGATGACCGCCGGCGGCCGAGCCCAGTTCACGACGTACCTGGACGCACTGGAGCAGGTTCTGCGCGCTGCTGAGCAGGCTGTCGCACACTCAGCACCCACCGCCTCGCCGCCGCTCGGAAACAAAGCAACGGCCTGATTGCACCATAATTAATCGAATCACGTCACCCTTAACCCTAGCCGCTTTGCAGCGCAAAGCAATTATTCCCAAGAGACCTGAAACCCCCGCAAGGAGAACCCGACGACAGAGCCCACAGACAGCACCTCGTCTGAAACGAGTGATAGTAGTGCGTCCGCGCGAACCTATTCCAAGCTGACGCCGCCAATACCGCGCTACGAGCGCCGGCGAGTCGCCGAGCAGGAGTTCGCCGACATGTACGCCCCGATCGAAGGCGGCATGCGCTCCTCATATTTTCGCGAGAATGTACTTTGAAGGTAATTTCTATGAACATGTATGGCTCGCCGCCACGCAGCTGCTGAAAGGTCCATGAGTTCCATCCTGAAATTCTTTTCCGACAACACGCCTGAGATCGCGATGCTGCTCACGGCGGGGCCTGCGGGACTCGCGTGGGCCGTGGCATGTCTGTGGCTCGCCGGTTACCTCAAGCGCGCGCACGGCGTACGAACCGGTTTTACACGCAAAGTTTTTCATTTTCTGATCTTCCTGACGGTGTCCGCGATTCACGTATGGTTTGGCCTGCCGGCGGTCTGCCTGTTCGGCGGAATGACGACGCTCGCCATCTTCGGCGCCGTCGCCCTCGGTTCTGGCAATCTTCTGTACGAGGCGATTGCGCGTGAAAAGGATGCGCCGCACCGGACGTTCTACGTGGTGGTCCCGTACGTCGCGACGCTGCTTGGCGGCGTCGTGAGCAACATGTTGTTCGGTCCGTACGCACTGGTCGGATACCTGGTGACCGGCGTCGGCGACGCGATCGGCGAACCCGTCGGCACGCGCTACGGGAGGCATTCCTACCGGGTCCCGTCACTGCGCCCGGTCGGTCCAACGCGCACGCTGGAGGGGTCTGCCGCCGTCCTCGTGGCGTGCGTGGTCATGCTCGTGGTCGCCGTCGCGGCGGATCCCGGGTCGTGCTGGACGCTCGCGCTTCTGTGGCGCATACCCGTGATCGCGATGCTCTGCACGCTCGCGGAGGCTCGTTCTCCGCATGGAATCGATAACGCGGTGCTGATGATTGGTGGCTCCTGGCTGGGATGGTTGATGTTATGACCGGAGGCGTTCCTCTATTCGGGCATCCGATCACACGTCGCATCTGGATGGATGTCGATAACCTGATCCTCGTCTACGTCGGCTCCGCGGCGGAGTTTCCACTCGTGCCGGAGAACGACTGGCTCTTCTACACGGGCAAGCTACCCAAGGCGCCGATGGAGCGGTTCATCGACACGGTCGGATTCAACCACCGTGTCTTTACGAGCACGACCGACGAGGTACGGCGCATGGCAACGCAGATCCGGAAGATCCATACGAATCTCGAAGTTCAGCGAAGTGCCGAAGAGGGGTCGCCGCACCGCATGTCGAATGCCGCGTTCAAGCAGGTCGGCGCGATGCTGATCGATTACGGCATCCGGGGATTCGAGTACCTGCACGGGCGTGCCATGACATCCGACGAGAAGGAACTCTATTATTCCGACGAACTGGAGTTCCTCACGATGATGGGAATAGAGAATCTGGCCCCAACCTATGCGGCGTTCACCGAGGAGCGCGCCACGCAGCTTCGCGACGTACTCGTCCGCAACGATCTCACCGACGCCTTCTTTGC
This sequence comes from Verrucomicrobiota bacterium, assembly GCA_027623315.1. Taxonomy (GTDB): domain Bacteria; phylum Verrucomicrobiota; class Kiritimatiellia; order CAJWTS01; family CAJWTS01; genus JAQBYD01. The sequence goes on from JAQBYD010000024.1 coordinate 35,238, forward strand.
GTCATACCGCGAAAATATCGGCCGCTTCAAATACATGGTGCTCAGGTTCTGCATGGCCGAGATGATTCCGGCGGAATTGGCCGCAAAACTGGGCATCCGATCATCACGACTCTTCAGGTTAGCCTACCGGGCATATCCGGTACTACGCTGCCGGCTCACCGCGATGGCCGCGCGCTTTCTCTTCCTGACACCCGAAGTTCGCGCTGCGCTGCGCCGCATGGAAGCGATCAACGCAACACTTCAGGCCGTCTAACGCCCCGCCGAGCTATCCATTTAGACGTTTGGCAGATCGTGAGGGGTGCGCTATGGTGGAAACTCGTAAACCGCACAAGTAGCGCCTACGAATAGGAGAACCACACGATGAGAAAAGCAACACCCTGGATTCTTGCAATGGTCATCATTGCCGCCCTCGCGGTGCCGGCTTTCGCGAAGGCAAAGAAGATCTTCGTGACGATTGGAACCGGTGGTGTCACCGGGGTGTACTACCCCGTGGGTGGCGCGATCTCCAAGATGATCAACGCGAAGCGCAAAGAGTATGGAATTCGCTCGTCGGTGGAGTCCACGGGCGGATCTGTGTACAACATCAACGCCGTGGTGACGGGCGACCTGGAATTCGGCATCGCGCAATCGGACCGTCAATACCAGGCGTGGCACGGCAAGGCGGACTGGGAAGGCGAGCCACAGAAGAAATTGCGCTCCGTATTCAGTCTGCACCCGGAGATCGTGACACTCGTCGCGACGGAAGAGAGCGGCATCCAGGCCCTCTCCGACCTGAAGGGCAAACGGGTCAACATCGGCAATCCCGGCTCGGGGCACCGCGGCAACGCGCTGGATATCTTTACGACCATCGGGTTGGATCCCGAAAAGGACGTCCACGCCGAGGCACTCAAGGCCGCCGAAGCTCCCAAGATGGTCCAGGACGGACGCATCGACGCCTTCTTCTACACCGTGGGACACCCGAATGGAGCGATCCAGGAGGCGACATCGGGGAAGCGCAAGGTTCGCTTCGTGCCGATTACGGGCGTCGACGCGCTCATCGAGAAATATCCTTACTATGCCAAGGCAGTCATCCCCGTGGAAGACGGTCTCTACCCCATGGCGACCAACAAGAAAAACGTGGAGTCGGTTGGTGTCGTGACTACATTTGTCACGTCCGAGGACGTCGACGCCGACGTGGTGTACACCATTGTCAAAGAGGTCTTCAGCCAGATCGAGGAGTTCCGGAAGCTGCACCCCGCCCTCGCGCACCTGACCAAAGAGAACATGCGTAATGGCCTCACGGCCCCCCTTCACGACGGCGCCAAACGCTACTACATCGAATCGGGTCTGATATCGAATCCGTGACCGGGCGAGGATTGAGAGGGACCGCGGATCTCGCGGATGGGCGCGGATACCTTCCGATTTGCAATGACCTGTCACGCGCACTAACCCGCACCCCGCTGCTGGGACTTCCGACGAACCCGATATGCAGACCAACTCAACCGAACTCTCCCGCATGTGGAAAAACCGGGAGCCTCCAAACTTCGTAACGCGCGTCAGCGAGACCGAAGGCATCCGCGCCCATCAGCGTAATCCGCGGTTAACCCTGGCGGACGAGACGTGTGAAAGGGGCTGACGGTGTCCAAGGAAGAGCACACTGACTCCGATGCATCTAAATTCGCCGAGGCGGAGTTCGGCTCGCGGCGTCTGACCGGTCCCTCCGCCGCGTTGATTCCCGTCATAGCAGCGGGATGGTCCCTGTTTCAGCTCTCGCTCCCGCAGCTTCTGCTCCTGAACTCCGAGATTGTACGCTGCATCCATCTCGCGTTCGCCGTGACCCTGGTGTACCTGAGCTTCCCGATGATCAAGGGCTCGCGCCTGATTCGGTGGCTCGGGGGAAGCAGCGGCACGCGAATGCAATGCCTGCACAACGTTGAGCGCATTTACTGGATCGATTATCTCTTCGCCGTGATCGCCGCGGTCGCGGCGCTCTACCTCGCCCTTGATTACGAGGGGATCGCGCAGCGGCAGGGGCTCCCAATGACGCGCGACCTCGTTTTCGGGGTCATCCTCATTGTCGCACTATTGGAAGCGGCGCGGCGCGCGCTGGGAAAACCGCTCCCGATCATCGCGGCCATCTTCATTCTGTACAGCTTCTTCAGCGAGTACATGCCTGAGCTGCTCGCATTCAAGAACGCATCGCTGCGCAAGGTCATCAGCAAGCTGACCCTTTCGACCGAAGGCGTCTACGGCGTTCCACTCGACGTGTCCGCGCAGACGGTCTTCCTGTTTGTGCTCTTCGGCGCGATGCTCGAAAAGGCGGGCGGCGGGCAATACTTCATACAGCTGGCCTTCTCACTGCTGGGACGCTTCAAGGGGGGACCGGCCAAGGCCGCGGTGCTTGCCAGTGGCCTCACGGGAATGGTCTCGGGATCCAGCATCGCCAACACGGTCACGACGGGCACGTTTACGATCCCGTTGATGAAGCGCGCCGGGTACCCTGCGGTCAAAGCCGGGGCGATTGAAGTCGCCGCCAGTACGAACGGGCAGTTGATGCCGCCGATCATGGGCGCCGCCGCCTTCATCATCGCTGAGTATTGTGGCCTGACCTACTTCGAAGTCGTGCGCGCGGCGTTCATTCCCGCCGTCATCTCCTACATCGCCCTGATCTATATCACGCACCTCGAAGCGTCAAAGCTTGGGCTCAAAGGGATGGACCCGGCGGAGATCCCACGATTCTGGGAGACATTCCGGGGCGGCATTCATTTTCTGATTCCGCTCGGGTTCCTGCTTTACCAACTGATCATCGAGCGGCGTTCGGCGCAGCTCTCTGCGTACTACGCGATCCTGTCTCTCGCGGCCCTCGTCACCGTGCGCAATCTCGTTGTCGGCGCGCGCTCGGGGGAGTCTATGTTCTCGGCGATCGCCCTGACGGCGCGCGAGCTCTGGAACAGCCTCGTCGCCGGCGGGCGCAACATGATGTCGATTGGCGTCGCGGTTGCCGCCGCCGGTATCATCGTCGGAATCGTAACCCTCGGACTGGGCAACGCGATTGTCGATGTAATCGAAGTCCTCGCCATGGGCAACCTGGTGCTGCTGTTGGTGATCACGGCCGTGGCCAGCTTGATTCTTGGAATGGGGTTACCGACCACCGCGAACTACATCGTGATGGCTACGCTCACGGTTCCCGTGATCGTCACGCTCGGAGAGGACATGGGCCTGGTCATCCCGCTCATCGCCGCGCATCTCTTCTGCTTCTTCTTCGGGATCCTCGCGGACGACACGCCCCCGGTCGGACTGGCGGCCTACGCTGCCGCGGCGATCTCGCGCGCCGATCCGATCCAGACCGGCATCCAGGGATTCAAGTATGACATCCGCACCGCGATTCTTCCGTTTATGTTCGTCTTCAACACCGACCTGCTGCTCCACAATGTGCACGGAGCGACGCAGGTCATCATGATATTCGTGACGGGTGTCGTCGCGATGTTCTCGTTCGCGGCGCTGACGCAGGGCTACCTGGTTACGCGCAATCGGTTCCACGAATCGCTTCTGCTCATGGCCGCAGCCCTGGTCCTGCTTCGCCCCGATCTCCTCGTGGGTTGGTTTGGTCTGCCCAAACCAGCGTGGTATGCCGTCGGCGTGGCCATCTTCGCCGCGACGCATGCCTTGCAGTGGCCACGTCGCGGTCAACCGGCAACGGGCTCCTAGCAGGCCGTTGAAGAACCCAACGTTCGCGGCGGCTGGGGACATCCGCCCTCCAGTCTACGCGTGTTCCCCGCCATTCTGTGGAGGGCGGGCGTCTCGACCGCCGCCTCCTCGAGCCTGCTAGCTATGGTGCTCGGTCAGCGTCTTGATCTTGCGGAAGAACCAGATCAACACGCCTGCCTGGGTGCCCAGCACCAGAAGGCTCAAGATGAGCATCAGGATGTTCTGCAGAGTGTCGCTCATGAGTGACCGCTGACGGAAACTCTAGCACCACGATTCGGGCACGCACAGGGCTTTCCGTATTCCGGATGCGGCCTCCACCCGGCCACCCCCGCACGCGCAGCACCCCAAAGTCGTCCTTTCTCGCTCTCAAGCCTGAGAATCAGGAGTGGCCCTCCGTATCGAGGGCAATATCAGAAATCCCTCCAAACTTGACGGCACGCCACGCTCAGGCCGTGGAGTCAGGCCGAAACGCCCGCAAAACCGACCCTCATCAGACCGCAATCGCGAGGGAGTGGTCTGGAAGCTGCTCATATAACACGGCAGTTGAGTGGTTGAGGGTTCAATGATATCTCGTAATAACAAGCGTGGTTTCAAGAGTGGGTCCGCGGTTGCGACTGCATCCGCGGCTGCGGCGTGCGCTTTATTCATCACCTCACCGTCCCAGGCGGCTTCTGAAGCTCTCTTCGAAGACACGGAGGCAAGGGGACGCCAGCCACGCGCATCGTCACCCGCGCACGTGACGCGGACGCGAGTCGCCAGGCTCCGTGCCGACGCCCTCCCGACCGCCGCCGCCAAACGCGGAGACCGCGTCCGGATCAATCTCTTCGATGGAACCTCGGTCACCGCCGAACTGGGAAAACTACGACGCCGCAACGCCAAGAACTACACCTGGCACGGCACGCTCGCGGGCGAGAGTGGTTGCTTTTCCATCACGGTCTACAAGGGCACGACCCACGGTCTCGTGCGATCGGCAGACGGTAGCACCTACCAGTTCAAAGGCGTCGCCGGTGGCGACGTGGAGATTCAGAAACTCGATCCTGCCGCCTTTGCCGGATGCGACGCCGATCACGGCGACGACGTCCAGGTCGGCGCAGCCGGGGATGCGGGCGGCAAAGCCGCGCAAGATGATTCGCCGCCCATGGAATCCGACGGCGGCAATACGCTGATCGATGTCCTCGTGGCCTACACGCCCGCAGCGCGTGCAGCCGCGGGAGGCGTCGACGCCATGGAGGCGCTGATCCTGTCCTCCATCGACGAGGCGAACGCGGCATTTCAGAACAGCGCGATCAGCACGGAGTACCGGCTCGTGCACTCCGTCGAAACGACCTATACCGAAAGCGGCGACTCCGCCGTGGACCTCGATCGGCTGCGCGCCACCTCGGACGGTTACATGGACGAGTTACACACGCTGCGCGATACGTATGGCGCAGACATCGTATCGCTCTTCTTCGACATGCCCGCCACCTGTGGCCGGGCCTTCCGCATGACCACCCTCGCAGCGTGGTTCGAAGAATACGCCTTCAGCGTGGTGCACTGGGATTGCGCATCCGCCAATCTGTCGTTCGCCCACGAGACCGGGCACCTCCTCGGCAGCCATCACGCGGTAGGAGACGGTGGCCTGGCACGCGGCGGCGACATACTCTATACGTACAGCTACGGCTGGCGATTCAACGGCGACGGAGGGCCGGAGTATCGCACGATCATGGCCTACGCGCCCGGCGTCCGCATTCCCTACTTTTCCAATCCGAACGTGAACTATGACGGCGTCGCTACCGGCGTGTCGGTCGGCGACCCGAACGAGGCCCACAACGCACAGAGTCTCAACAACGCCACTCCCACAGCGGCCGCGTGGCGTAGCACCGCCGTGACGCTCGACGTCACCCCCGAGGCACCGTGGACCCCCATCGGTGCGGAGGGTGAGGATCCGGCGAACCTCTGCCAAGTCTACACGCTGAGCAATGTCGGATCCGCAAGCGTGACATGGTCGGTCACGCACGACGAGAGCTGGCTCACAGCGTCCGCGACGTCTGGAAGCGTCTCCGTCGGGGCATCCGTCACGGTCACGGTCTGCGTGAATAGTGCCGCCGCCGCACTCGCCGTAGGGACTTTCAACGATGTGCTGATCTTCTCGAATGAGAGCCAGAACGTCACCCAAAACCGCGATGTCGCACTGACCATCACCGGCAGCGCCGGCATGCCGTTCACCGAGGACTTTGAAAGCGGCGCGCTCGACGGCTACTGGTCCGTCTCCGGTACGGCCGAGTATCGTACCGAGGTAACCGGTGATGATGGCCCGTATGCGGGCTCTTTTCACATGACCATGGACGATACGGCGGGCAACGCGACGTACTCACGCAACGAGGCCACGCTCGCGGTCAACCTGACCGGATACTCCAACGTGGTCCTGTCGTTCTATGCCCGTGACTACGGCGACGAGGCGCAGGCGCCCCCGGCAACGACGTTCACGGGCGGGGCCGACTTCGACGGCGTCGCCATCAGCACGGATGGCGATAACTGGGTTGAAGTCCAGCCGCTGAGAAGTGGTGCGATTTCCGCCACGTACGCGCAGTTGCAGGTCAACCTGGACTCCATCCTCGCGACCAACGGGCTGACGTACAATTCGGTATTCTTGATTCGCTTCAACCAATACGACAACTACGCCATCGGGTCCGACGGGATCGCCATTGATGACATCCAGATTAGTGGAAGCGCGGCGACCGTGGAAATCCTGGCCACCGCCGATTCCAACGGTTCATTGACGCCAGGCGGCGTGGTGAATGTCGCGACCGGCGGCGACGCCGAATTTTCTGTCCAGTCCGATCCGTACTATCACATCGCGTCGCTTACGACCAACGGCGTCGGCGTGCCCGGTGTGTCCGGGCAGGATTCCACTAATTTTGTCTGGCAGGGCGTGTCCGCCGCCGGACAGATCGACCTCGCGACGGCAGAGAACCAGACCACCAACGGGACTCCCGAGTGGTGGCTGGCCTCGCATGGCTACAGCAACGACTACGAAAGTGCCTCCCTCTCCGATGATGACGGGGACGGCGCAGAGGCCTGGAAGGAGTACGCCGCCGGCACCGACCCCGGTGACGACACCTCGGTGCTTGAGCTTGCCGATATCGCATTCGTAATCCCTGGTCAGTGCGTCGTGACGTGGCAAAGCCAACCCGGCAAGACGTATGCGTTGACCCATTCGACCAACAATCTCGCCACGTTCGAGATTCACTCCAGCGGCATCGCCGCGACGCCGCCACTGAACGTGTGTACCGTCTCGGTCGGCAGCGCTCGGTCATGCTTCATGCGGGTCGCCGTCGAGACCCCCTAGTTCCACGGCGGCGACATCGCTCGCCCGCGTCTTCATGCGTTGCGGTTCGGCGCTTGTCATCACCTGTAGCAGCACCTACAGTGTCGGGACTTTAACGTGAACCAGCGACAAACCATCGGGAGAATCCGAAGCGATGATTGAATCCGGCAAGACATACGTCGTCATGGGGCTGCTCGACAGCGACTCCATCGCCTACGCCATCGGCGAGACGGTACGAGAGATGGGCGGCAATGTCATATACACGGTGCAGAACGAGCGCATGAAGAGAATCTTCATTGATCGCAGCAAGAAACTCACCGACGAACAGAAGGCCGCGCTACAGATCGAATATTGCGATGTAACCGTCGATGACGAAGTCGCGCGGTTGTTCACCAAGCTCGGCGAGGTGGCGGGAGTCGTGCACTCCATCGGGTTCGCGAATCCCAAGACGTGCCTTGGTGAGGAGTTTCACACCGACGCCATCGACGACATCAAGCAGGCGCTGGAGATCAGCAGCATCTCCCTGGCCACGGTGGTGCGCCACGCCGAGAAGGCCATGCCCAGCGGCGGGTCGATCGTGACGCTCACGTTCGACACCCGCAACATCTATCCCGGTTACAACTGGATGGGCGTCTGCAAGGCGGCGCTGGAAGCGATCATGCGCGGCCTGGCCCGGCGCCATGGCCATCAACACATTCGCATCAACGCGCTGTCTGCTGGCCCGCTGGCGACCAAGGCGGCCACCAGTATTCCTGGATTTTCAGACCTGAGCAGCACATGGGACCGCATGAGCCCAATTCCGTGGGACACGAGCTCCAGCAAACAGGACGTCGCCAACGTCGCCGCATTTCTGCTTGGACCCTATTCTCGTGTCATCACCGGCGAGACGATTCACGCCGATGGGGGCGCAACGATCATCGCGGGGAATCTGCTTGACCATGAAAAGTAGCATATGAGCCAGGGTCGTTTCGTCGACTCTGACCGCGCCCTGAAACAGGCGTGTCGCGAGATGCGCGCCTGCGACACCCTTGGGTTCGATACTGAATTCGTTCGTACGCGAACCTACTATTCAATTCTGGGACTGATCCAGGTCTCGGCGGCCGACACTTTCTTCCTGATCGATCCGATCGCGATCGAAGACCTGAGTCCGCTCGCCCGAATATTCGAAAACCGGGACATCCTGAAGATATTCTATTCCTGCTCGGAGGATCTCGAGGTCCTGTACCAGCGCTGCCATGTGATTCCGACACCAATCTTCGACTGCCAGATAGCCGCCGCCTTTGTGGGGCACCAGTTTGCCGGGGGATACCAGGGACTCGTCTCGGCGATGATGGATGTTCAGCTCTCAAAGCACTCCACGCGAACGGACTGGACCAAGCGACCACTCAGCGAAGAGCAGTTGGAATACGCCGTTGAGGATGTGGAGTACCTGATCCCCCTCTACAACATGATCAAAGAAAGGCTACGCAAAAAACACCGGCTCAAGTGGGTCGAAGACCTGTGCGGCGAGCTGACCGACCCGGCACGATTGACCCCAGACCCGTCACAGTTCTACAAGCGCCTTAAGCAGTCTCCCTCTCTACCCATCCGGGAGCTTGCCATGCTGCAACGTCTCTGCGCATGGCGTGAAAACGAAGCCATGCAGCGTGACTGGCCGCGCAACTTTGTCGTATCCGATGCGGTGTTGGTGTCGATGTGTAGACTTCAACCGAGCAGCAAAGCCCAGCTCTCACGAATATCGGGGCTGCACCCTGTCGAAGTGCGGCGCAACAGCAAGTGCATTCTGGATATCATCTCCGACTGCCAGGCGTTGCCGGTCCGGGAGTTGCCGGAGTCGATGCGGCACCGGCGGTCCACGCCGGCGTTCACGGCGAATCTTCGGCGGCTCCGCGACGAGGTCAATCTCCAGGCCGAAGCACTCGATATTCCTACGGATCTCATCGCGCCGCGCAGGGCCCTCGAAGATCTTCTGGCCGGAGCCGTGAAGACAGGTGAGCCGACACTGCCCCGCGAACTCAGTGGATGGCGATTCGACGTCGTGGGGAAACGACTCCTGGCGCTGACCACCGAAATCACGCAAGCGCGCGCGGCGCGCGCGGCGCGCGCGGCCGGCGCGGGCAGTAAGAAGTAAGAAGTGGTTAGTGAGAAGTGAGACGTGAGTTGCGGTGGGACTTCCAGCCTCTATCTGGTCCCGTTCTGGTTTCTGGTTGTCACACTTTGACTGGCCGCCCCTACGCCCGGAGCGTCAACCTGAGCGGCGTGGGGGCACGCCGTCTCCAATGCTTGATGATGGATAATAGCCCTCTGAGCATACAGGCCGATCAGTGTCCCCGGCTGAAGCCATGGAGACGGGGTGCCCTCACCCCGTACGCGGAGAATGAGCAAGTGCGCCGCCTGGTGCAGCCCAAGCCTTGTGCGTGACAACCTATTTCAGGACGGGACCTGAACTTCCCACTCCCGACTAGCCACCTCCTACCGACCGACCGGCGTCCAGGCCGGCGCGCAGCTCGCGCGTTAACTCCGCGAGCGTGCCCTGTGTGGCGGCTTCCACGAGTGCGCTGCCGACCACGACGGCGTCGGCGCCTTCGGCGACTTCTCTGGCCTGCTCGCCACTGCTGACACCGAACCCGACACCGATGGGCAACGGCGTGCACTCCCGAAGCCGGTCGACATGTTCACGAACGTTGTGCGACACGCGCGCGCGCGCGCCGGTCACCCCGGTAACCATGATGTAGTAGACGAAGCCATTCGAGTGCCCGAGAATTCGGGCCGCCCGATCCGGTGGAGTGGTCGGGGCGATCAACGGAACGAAGTGCAGACCGTGGGCATGACACGACGGCGTAAATTCATCGGCCTCCTCGGCCGGTATATCCACAACCAGGACGCCATCCGCGCCGGCTTCAACAGCATGCTTGCAGAAATTATCGTAGCCGTACGCGAAATAGGGGTTCGAATACCCAAAGAGCACGATCGGCGTCTCGATATCCCGGCGCAGGCGTCGAACCAGCTCAAGCCCCTTCTCGATCGTCATCCCCGCATCCAGCGCGCGTTTTCCGGCGGCCTGGATCGTCGGCCCGTCGGCGGTTGGGTCCGAGAATGGAATTCCAAGCTCCAGGACGTCTGCACCATTTTCGACGACCGTACGGAAGTGATCCTCGGATGCGCCCAGGTCGGGATCGCCGGCCATGAGAAACGCGATCAGTCCCTTGCGGTCTTCGGCCTTTAACCTCTGAAACGTGGAGTCGAGACGGTTCATGCGTGCCCCTTGTCGCGTCCGGCTTCGTAGTCTCGAACGTTGTCGAGGTCCTTGTCTCCGCGGCCGGACATATTGACCACGATCAGACCCTCGGGGCCGAGTTGCTCTCCCCGTTTGCCCGCTTCGGCCACAGCATGCGCCGATTCGAGCGCCGGAATAATGCCTTCGAGCAGTGTCACCTCGTGAAACGCCGCCACGGCTTCCTCGTCGGTAATGCCGCAATACTCGGCACGGCCGCGCTCCGCCCAGAGAGCGTGTTGAGGCCCGACGCCGGGGTAATCCAGTCCGGCGCTGACCGAGTGGGCGTTCAGGATCTGACCCTGGTCGTCCTGTAGAACGTAGGATTTCGTGCCATGCAGAATACCGACCCGCCCGGCCCCGATACTGGCCGCGTGCTCGCCGCTCGCGATGCCATGCCCGGCCGCTTCGACGCCGATTAGCGCGACCGAATCCTCGAGAAAAGCCGCAAAAATGCCGGCCGCATTACTTCCGCCGCCAACACACGCGATGATCTGGTCCGGCAGTCGTCCTTCACTCGCCAGGATCTGCTCACGCGTCTCGTCTCCGATCACACGCTGAAAATCACGCACCATGACGGGATAGGGATGCGGCCCTGCGACCGACCCGATCACGTAGAAGGTGTCGACGCAAGTGGATACCCATGCGCGCAGCGCCTCGCTCATGGCATCCTTGAGCGTACACGTGCCGGAATTGACCGGAACAAGGCGTGCACCGAGCATTTCCATGCGCTGCACGTTCGGAGCTTGGCGACGCATGTCCTCGGTCCCCATGTAGACATCGCATTCCATTCCAAAAAGCGCCGCCGCCGTGGCCGTCGCGACGCCGTGCTGCCCCGCACCGGTCTCCGCCATAAGGCGTTGCTTACCCATGCGGCGTGCCAGCAGCGCCTGGCCAATCGTATTGTTGATCTTGTGCGCCCCGGTGTGGTTCAGGTCCTCGCGCTTGAAGTAAATCCTGCCGCCTCCATGCGCGGCGCTGAAACGCTCGGCCAGGTAGAGCGGCGACGGCCGGCCGACATAGACCTCCAGCAAACGCCGGAACTCCTGCTGAAATGCATCATCGCCATGCATCTCCTCGTAGGATCGCGCGACCTCGATCAGAATCGGCATCAACGTCTCGGCCACGTAGCGGCCGCCGAATTGCCCGAAGTGTCCGTTCTCGTCCGGCTCGTATGGAATGTTTATCTCTGCGCTCATGGCAAAATCTCCATATCCGCGGTTTTCACGTTACGGATGAAGTCGCGGATCCGGCCGTGATCTTTACGTCCGGGCTCAGATTCGACGCCGCTAGTGACGTCAACCCCGAGCGGACGAACGAGCTTCACCGCCTCCGTTACATTATCGGGGCGCAGGCCTCCCGCCAGCATTAGCGGGTTCTGCCGCGCCAGGCTCGCAGCGGCCTCAAAATCGCTCTCGATCCCTGACCCTCCATACTGACCGGCCGGCGCGGCGTCAACGACATATCGCTCGGCGGGCCAATCCGCTGGAGCCGGCTGCCAGGCCTCCTGCCGCCGGTGAACGGCACGCCAAACCGGCACGGGCATCGACTGAAATCCGGCAGACGCTTCATCGCCGTGGATCTGGACGGCCGCAAGATCACATGCGCTCGCGATGCGGGCCACCTCCTCGGGCGTCTCGTTTACAAATACGGCGACGACACGCGCGTCGGACGGCAGCGTGGCACGAATCTGCTGCAGGCTTTGCGCGGTGTTGGCGCGTGGAGACCCCGTGTACATCACAAAGCCGAGGTAGTCCGCCCCCGAATCGAGCGCCGCAAGTGCATCTTCGGTGTTGGTCAGCCCACAGATCTTGATTTGTGTCGTCATCTCCCCTAAGGAAATAGCAAAAGCAGAGGCGTAGAAAGGAAAAACTCGTGGGGAATAGGCTTCTTCGGCGGGCGACGGCCAAGTGTCGTATGGGCCGGCGTCGAGGATCCCGCCGGGCGGCTGAACTCCTTGCAGCGGCAGATCACCGAGACGGCCACACGGGTCGGGATTCCACTCGAGTCGAAGCCCTATACGCCGCATATCACTCTGGGGCGTTCGCGATCCGCACGAGGTGCCGCGGCGCTGGCGGCTACGGTCGACCGCCACCGTGATCGCCCGCTCGGAGAGTTGACCGTCGACCGCGTTACACTGTACAAGAGCGAGCTATCTCCGGGCGGCGCGATCCACAGTGTGCTGCATGAAATCGGGCTAAGCAGCGATTAACGAAGATCAGCAGGTTCCGGAAATGCTAATCCTTGGAATTGATATCGGCGGAACGAAAACCGCGGTGTGCATGGGCAACGAGACCGGCGAGATCTTAGCCGCTGGCCGCATGTCCACGAATCCCCGTGACGGCATGGACACCTACATGTCGCGTGTACGGAAGCTCGTCGACGAGGTCTCCGCCGAGTGTTCAATCGGACTCGGCGATGTCGATCGTATTGGAATCTCGGCACCGGGCCCGCTTCTCGTGGAACAGGGCGTGCTCCTCGCTCCGCCGAACAACCCGGGATGGGAGCAGGTCCCCATTGTCAGACTGTTCCATGAATCGTTTCATCTCCCCATATTTCTGAATAACGACGCGAATGCCAACGCCCTGGCGGAGTACCGTTTCGGCGCATACAAGGGTGCGAACAGTCTGATCTATACGACGTGTAGCACCGGCATGGGTGCAGGCATCGTCGTGAACGGCAGCCTCATCCAGGGGGAGACCGACATGGGAGGAGAGTTTGGCCACCATTGCGTCGACCCCAACGGCCCTCCCTGCGACTGCGGCCGGCGCGGGTGTCTCGAGTTATACGTGGGCGGATATGCACTGGCCAACCGCCTTAAGGCAATGATTCGAGAGCAGCATATCGAGACGACCGTCATCGAGAAGGCCGGTGGCAACATTGATGCGATCAACCTCGAAGCGCTCGCCGCCGCCGCGCGGGAAGGCGACGCATTCGCGGTTGAACAATGGGACCTGCTCACCGAGTACGTCGCGGTGGGAATCGGTAACCTGATCATGATCATCAACCCGCGAGTCGTGATCATGGGAACCATCGCGATCCAGCAGGGCGACTTCTACGTCGGCCCCGTTCGCGAGAAGTTGCCGCGCTACACCTGGTCCTGGAACCGCGAGGCGTGTGACGTCGTGGCCAGCGGACTGGGCGATCAGATCGGCAACCTCGGCGCCCTGGCCGTGGCGATGCAGTAGTCCGGGGCCGCTAATCCGCGGCCCGCACCAACGCCTCATGTCGGTTCGGTAACCACAATCACGCGCAGCGGCCCGTCCTGCGGTTGCACCGCCCACTCCGGCAGGGCCGCCGGAATCAGAACCGTGGAGCCCGCCGCTAGCGCCAGGTGTTCATCGTCCCATGAGAGGTCGGCATTACCACCGGCGATGAAAAGGATAGTGTATGTCGACCCATCGTGCAGCCGGGTCAATGGGCCGGAAACGGTCCCGGAGTGAATACAGAAGTAGGGGCACTCCACAAGCACACACAGATTCTGCATGTCCGCTTCGGGTGATTCCGCAGCGCCCTTCGTGACCTGCGGATTGGCATCCCACCGAATCACCTGGTTGGCTTGCTCCTGGTGAAGATCGCGGGGCTTTCCGTCCGCCCCGCTACGCCCCCAGTCGTGGATGCGGTACGTCGTGTTCGAGTTCTGTTGGACCTCCAGCAGGATCAGCCCTTCACCGACGGCGTGCACCGTGCCGCCGGCGACGAACATCGCATCGCCTGCTTCCACGGCGTGCGATCTCACCACGTCCTCAACCCGCCCCTCGCTAATCGCGGCCTGCAGGGCATTCGCGTCCGTGCCGGGGGTCAGTCCGGCGTAGAGTCGAGCCCCGGCAGGTGCTTCGAGAATGGTCCAGGCCTCCGTTTTGGCCTCTCCCCCATACTGCAGGGCCGAACCATCATCGGGATGAACCTGTATGCTGAGCGTGGCGTTGGCATCGAGGATCTTTACCAGTAACGGGAATACAGACGCCTCGCCTCTGCAACCGACCAATGCCTCTCCCATGCGTGCGAGCACCTCGCGCAGGGACTTTCCGCTCAACGGGCCGTTGCGAACCACGCTCATGCCATCCACGCGGTCGGAGACCTCCCACGACTCGGCATAGCGGGCTGAGGCGTGCGAGTCGGGATAACGCTGTCCGATGCGGTCTCCGCCCCAGATATAGTCCTTGTAGACCGGCTCGAACAACAGTGGATAGATCGTCTCGGGGTCCATGCTGATCGCGGTTGTATCACAGGATGAAAATCCAAGAAATCTGCAATTCGCACTGGTCTCGCGATTGACCGCTGATGTCTATACAGCTACCGTCGTGCTACAGGCCATCATGAAACAGATCCTCTCCATAGATGACGAGCCGGCGATGCTCCGCGTGATCAGGGATGTCCTCGTCCGTTACGGCTACGTGCTCACCACGACCAGCGATCCCGCGGAGGGACTCCAGATCCTTCAATCCGAAGCCATCGACCTCCTTCTGCTCGACGTGAAGATGCCGGGAACCAGCGGGTTCGACATCTACGAGGAGGTCCGCAAGATATCAAAAATTCCCGTACTATTTGTCACCGCCTACCCCGACGCCTTTTCTTCGAAGTCCAGCCGGGTCCGGCAGCTCTGGGAAAAGCACGCCCAGGATGGCTGCACGGACATTCTGTACAAACCGTTTCAGATCGAGTCGCTCCGCGAGAAGGTGGAGAACTTGATTGGATTGCCCGACGCCCCGGCCGAGAAGGCGCCGTGACGCCGCCGCACGACCTTGAGATCACCCGTCGAGTACGCGCCGTGCTCGCAAACCACTGGGTCGATCTCGGAAAGATCTCGATTCGCACGGTCTCGGGCGCGGTCTATCTGCGCGGCGTGCTGGACCAGATTCAACAGCCGAACAACAACCTCGACTCATCGCACGTCAGCGTGATGGTCGACGAACTCAAGAGCGTCGACGGTGTCGAACGCCTCTCCCTTCACCTGGACAACTGGCGCGAAGCAGCCGGGCAATGGGAACCGACCAACGCGAGCTGACCGCACACTGCGGATCTCCAATCCAGGCGCGGAGCGCTACCGGCGTTCCCGTTCGATTCGCTCCGCGGGGATTCGCGATAAAGAAAGTGCGACCAGAAACCCAATCGCACTCTCCGGATCCCCAATCCCGCCGGAGGCCTTACTCCCGGAAATCTAATGACTTGATCCGATCGACATCCGGCATCTACGACTCCCCTTCGCGCCGCCACCACCCCACGGTCGCGCCACCGAGTTTCTGCACCTGTTGAAGAGCCGCCTGCTCAGCGGCTTTCTGCACCGGCTCCGACCGGGGTCGTCGTAACGGTCGACGCAAGCAAATCGGGACACGATGGGGGGGCACGACGGCGGGACACGATTAGTAGAACAAATGTCCATGCGACCGTGTACCGGACTCGCAATC
>JAQBYD010000087.1 GCA_027623315.1 Verrucomicrobiota bacterium
AGAGGAACTGCTCCTCGTATTGGATCGGCCGGATATTCCGCTGCATAACAATCTCAGCGAACGCGATATCCGCGAATACGTCAAGAAACGCAAGATCAGCGGCAGCACACGCTCCGATAACGGCAGACAATGCCGCGACACGTTCACCAGCCTGAAGAAGACATGCCGAAAACTGGGGGTATCCTTCTGGGATTACCTCAATGACCGTGTCTCAAATGCGGCTGAAATCCCGCCCTTGCCGGACCTTATTCGCGTCCGTGCACGATCTGCTTGAATGGCGACTCAAGGCCATCCTTGTCACGATCCTCGTCTCCGTCTTCGTCGGGCTTGATCTTTGTCATGATCCTCGTCATGATCCTCGTCGACTCAGGGCACCGCTGCGCAAGGGCCACTCCAAACAAAGAGCCCTGTGAACGCTCGCTCAGGGGGTTATTGAGAAGTTACGCATGATGGACTCCACTGACATGGGGTTGGCTGGGACCCATTCCCTCCGATGCCCGGCTTCAAGGTCAAGGGGTGGCTACCCGAGCAGTTACAGCCCGACACACGATCACGCGAAAGGGAGGAGCAAGATGACACCGTTACGTGCCGAGAAACTCATACCTGGGGAGGTCAAGGTTACGACCGAGGAGCTCGATGAGGTGGATCGCTGGGTGGCAGCCAAGCTACAGGGTAGGCCGGAGTGCAAGCCGGCACAGGGCTTTCTGATGCCGCATCTGAAGTCGGGCCGATTGCGGAAGAACCAGGCCGCGGTGATGGCGTACGGAGGAGCTTACGAGGTAGCGAACTGCTCGCTGCGCATCGCAGAGAGCGAGTTCCACCGCGGTTTGCACTGTCCATCGGAAGGCAGGATCGTGGTGCACCTGCCCGCACCGGCGGTGCGCTTTGAGGCGGTTGTGGGCGTGGACAGCAACCAAGTGAGCGGCTTCCCTTCCAACGCAGGGCGAGGTTCGGCCATTGCCTCGGTCGAAGTGGGCGATCAGGAGGCTTTCCGGTCGCCGGTGATGCAGGAGGGCATGCCCGGCGTGCCGGTAGAGGTGAACCTGGGCGGAGCAACCCAGCTCACGCTCGTGCTGGGTGACGCAGGGGGCGGGACGATCTATCGGAACAATTTCTGCCAGCTTGATTGGGCTGAGGCTTGTGTGACACTGGCCGATGGCGGGAAGGTGTGGCTGGACCAGCTTCCGATTGGACCGCTGCGCGCGCCCTATGGAACCGAGGCGCCATTCTCATTCCGTTACGATGGGCTGCCCTCCGGCGAGCTTCTGGAAACCTGGGAACGGGCACGCGGCCAGCGCGAGCTGGACGAGAGTCGCAGGGAGTTGACGCAGACCTACTCCGATCCGAGGACAGGATTGGAGGTGCGATGTGTGGCCGTCCAATACCGGGACTTCCCTGTCGTCGAGTGGACCTTGGAATTCCGGAACACGGGCGATCAGCCAACCCCCATCCTCGAACAAATCCGGGCACTTGACACGCGGCTGGAACGCGAGGGTGACGACGAGTTTCTGTTGCACCACGGCAAAGGCAGTCCATGTGGCCCCCCGCTCAGTCCCACGGAATATGCGCCGATGGAAACCCGGCTTGAGCGAAGCAAGGAACTCTGTTTTGCAGCGAGGAACGGCATGCCTGCGGGCGGGGACCTTCCGTACTTTAACGTGGAGTGGCCGGATCATGGGGTGATCATCGCCGTGGGCTGGCCGGGACAATGGGCCGCCACGTTCATGCGCAATGACGGGCGGGAGCTGCACATCCAAGCCGGGCAGGAGCTGACCCGTTTGCAGTTGCTTCCCGGCGAGCGTCTTTGCGCAGCCCGCATTGCGGTTCTTTTCTGGAACGGGGAGTGGATCCGCTCACAGAATCTCTGGCGGCGATGGATGGTTGTCCATAACCTGCCGCGGCCGGGCGGGAAACTGCCTCCGCCGCAGCTGGCCGCCGGCTCTGCCGCCCAGCACATTGAAATGAGCGAGGCCGATGAGGAGAATCAGCTGGCATTCATCAGGCGCTACGCAGAAGTGGGCATCCAGCTGGACTATTGGTGGTGTGATGCAGGGTGGTACCCATTTCCTGAGGGCTGGTGGGATACGGGCACCTGGCAGCCAGACCCACAACGTTTCCCTCGCGGGTTGCGCCCCATCTCTGATGCCCTGCATTCGCAAGGCGCCGGACTGATTCTCTGGTTTACGCCGGAGCGCGCCGCGCCTGGTACGTGGTTGTATGAGAACCACCCTGACTGGCTGATCGGTGTCAACGGTGAAAGTAATCTGGTCGACTTCGGGCATCCGGATGCCTGGAGATGGATGGTCGAACGCGTTGACAAGCTGATCGAGGAGCAGGGGGTTGATGTGTACCGCCATGACGGCGGCTGTTATCTCCAATACTGGCGCGCCAACGATGCTCAGGACCGTCGTGGAGTGAAGGCCGTTCACAAGGATACTGACCAGCCTGCCCTGGATCGCCAGGGAGTTACAGAGAACCACCATCTGGCGGGAGTCCTGGGGTACTGGGATGAACTGCGTCGCCGCCACCCGGACATGCTCACCGACATATGCGCGGGTGGCGGCAGCCGGAACGCGCTGGAGTTTCTGCGCCGCGCTGTGCCTCTCTGGCGTAGCGACTATGCCTATGAAACCACAGGCATGCAGAATCACACGTATGGCATGTCTCTCTGGATTCCTTACTTTGGAACTGGAGTCAACGCGCTTGATCCCTACTCATTCCGCAGTCAGATGGCGCCTGCTCTTGGGGCCATTTGGGACGTTCGGCGTGCAGACCTGGACTTTGATTTCCTGCGCAAGATGGTGAATCAGTGGCGGGATGTCGCGGACAACTACTATGGGGACTACTATCCTTTGACGGCCTATCGCACCGAGGATGACGTCTGGATGGCGTGGCAGTTCAACAGGCCCGAAGCCGGGGCAGGGATGGTTCAGGCATTCCGCCGTCCGAAGAGCGCCGTCGAATCCATGCGCTTCAGGTTGCATGGCCTGGATCCAGTGGCCTGTTACGAGGTCAGCGATATGGATACTTCCGGCAAGACTGTCATGATGGGGCAAGACATGATGGCGGACGGTCTTCTCGTGGCACTGGGGAAACAGCCGGATTCAGCCCTGATCGCCTACAAGCGGACCACGTAGACAGGAGCGGGCCGAAACCTTTGGGAAGAAGCGTAGTCGATGAGCTAACGGAAAGGGAGAAGACGATGGATCAGAAGACGATGGATCAGAAGACGATGGTGCCCGACACTCTCGATTTGGCCTGGCATGGAAGCCAGGCCATCAACGGGATCCTGGGAGGGCTGGACCTGGATGACAGCGAATGGGAGCGGTATTGTCTGGGGTGGTTCAACGTCCATCCCGCGTACATGTTCCATTGCTCCGGCATGGTCAGCGGCATCCATCCCAAATTCGTGGAAGCGCTGGCGCTGCTTCGGCAGATGACCGGCAGCACCGAACAGATGGATATCGAGAAGGGTCTGTTCGAACGCATCATCGCGAATTGCGCGGGCGATGGCATGCTCTACGATCGCGAGACGCCGAAGCGTCCCTGGAACACCGGGGTCATCTATGGAATAGGAGGGAAGAAGGAGGACTACGCTAACATGGGCAGCAACGGTCGGCTGCTAAGCGGTTTCATCCTCCAGTACATGGCAACAGGTGACGAGAGCTGGAAGAAGTATGCCCGGCGTTTGGCTGAGCGCATGCTGGAGCTTGCCGTGGTCAAAGGCGACTACGCCTACTATCCGAACCCGGGAATAGGAAACGACTTCAGCTATCCGGCCTCCGGCTGGCCCCACACCAACGAGCCGCAGTCGGCGAAGGAGGGCGTCGAAGAGTCCACGATCTTTTATCAACTGATCCCCCTGCGCGGTTGGACCCGCTGGTACGCGCTGACGGGCGACGAGCGCTTTCTGGATCTCTCGCGCAAGTTCGCCAGGTTCGGGATGCAGCCGAAGTGGTGGGGGCACCCCAACGATATCGAGCCGCAGGCGGGAAGGGAGCGCGGGCACTTCGCACATCACTCGCATAGCCACTGCTCCGTGCTCTACAGCCTTCTGGGCTACGCCGTGGCGGCCGGCGATTCCACGGTCAAGCAGTTCGTGCGGGACGGGTACGACTTTATGCGGCAGTATGGCATCCATCGTCTGGGCTTCTACCCGGCGGCGCATCCGATGTCCAAGGGGAAAGAGGCCGAAGGCTGCACGATCTCCGACATGGTCCATTTGGCGATCGGGATGACGGATGCCGGCATGGGCGACTACTGGGATGATGTGGAGCAGGTGGCTCGCAACCTGCTGGTGGAAGCGCAGTTGTTGAACAGGGAAGAGATGGAGCGGTTGTCTCTGGCCGGACCGGAACGGCCGGCAAACGCCCCCTTGGGTCCCGGCTGGGGGGATGGTCCCGATGGCAAACCGCTGCCGGGGCAGGTGAGCACCGATCGTGTGATCGAGCGTTCGATTGGCGGATTCGGCTCCCTGGGCCCCTGCCATGTGAATCCGGTAATTGGTCCCTGCGACTCGGCAAACATGCCGATCGGGATCTACCACGCCTGGGAAGGCATCGTTCGCCGGGAGGGTGACGCAGCCAACGTGAACATGTGGCTCAACCGGCGCTCGCCGTGGGCGGACGTGTGGAGCTGGCTGCCGTACGAAGGCCGGGTGATGGTGCGGAACAAAGGCATGAAGCGCATCACGGTACGGCTGCCGGGATGGACGTCGCGCCGGTCGGTCGCGGCCAGAGTCAACGGTCGGGCGGCATCGCCGGAGTGGATCGGGAACCGGGCGGTATTTGCGGAACTCAAGGGCAACGAAGAGATCGTCCTGGAGGTTCCGGTGAAGACGGAGAAGGCGTCGTATACGGTTGCCTATCTGCACATGCGGCCGAGCGTTCCCGATACCTACGCATGCGAGTTCCGGGGCCATACGGCGATCAGCGTGAAGGGCGATGCGGGCAGCGGCTATCGTACTTTCCAGCGGGAGGCAATGCGGGCAGAGAAGGCGCCGCTGAAGCCCGCACCAGCCTACATCCATCCGGAGAACCTGGTGCGGTTGACGTAGCGATGATGGTGAGACGGAAAGGAGAAGGCAACGGATCGGAAGACGATGGCGTCTGACACGCCGGATTTGGCCTGGCATGGAAGCCAGGCCATCCATGCAATTCCGGCTGGTGGGTAGCGGACAGGCTGGGACATAGAAAAAACCAGCGGTCGTTGACTGGGACGAAGGCGGGCGTGGCGACATGGATCAGGGATGCAGGGCTCCTCCAATTGCCGGGAATGCCAGGCGGCGTCGCCACAGGCGATGATCCGCCCGCCCCTGACCCTGCCGCCGGCGATGGCGGCCGGCACGGTCACGCGCCGACGGCGTTGACGGTTTTTGGGAAAACCCGGCTCCGGGTGTCCTGCCCCGTCTCCGCCCGGTAGCGATCGAAGTCCTTGACGCGATAGTCGCGACCGCTCCAGCGCACCAGCAGCGCGTCGGGGCTTCCCTCATAGACGTTAAGGTCGAGAACGAAGAGGCGTTCGTCAAGCGGCTCGATGATCGAGTAGATCGCGGCGCCGTATGGCGCCTCGCTGAATTCGTTATCTCGAATGTAGACATGCCCCGGCTGGGTGCCGGGTTCGATGCGCCAGATGAAGACGTGATGGCCCATCGGTTGCGGGTAGATTTCCGATTGGCGCGGCGGCGCCTCGCCTTGAAGGCCGAATCCGCCGCCCGTGATGATGCAGGCATTGCGCTCGAAATAGACCTCCGCCGACGGTTCCCGGCATTCGTAGGCCCCCATTCCGCAATCGGTGAAGCGGTTTTCCCGGAAATACAGCCGCGCCGGGATGTTGCGGGTCTCGCCGCCCTGGTGCGTAATCCCCGAATCGTAGATGACATCAAACCGGCAATGCTCGACGGTGATATCCCATGCACCGTCCCACAGCTCGACCGCGTTGCCGAAGCGGATGCGGCGCTCGCGGTGCCACACCGCCCCGCCGATGAAGCGAAAGTCGCAGTGGCGGATGGTTACATTGCGGACATCGCGGTCCTGGAACCCATGCACGCCGCTGTTGCGGAAACTGAGATTTTCCAGGACGATATGCCGTTGTCCGCCAACCAGCTTGCGAGCCCCCCAGAGCACGCACTCGATATTGCGCCAGGCGTGGCCGGGGTTCTCGACGGAGCAGAGATAGAGCGATCCGTCGTCGCACCCTGCCGCACCACCCCAGCTTTCCCCCGCCGATGTCGCGCCGATGCGGGTATAGTGCCAGTCGCCGGAATGTTCCAGATCGGCAAGTTCCCAGCGCAGGATTCCTGCCTGCGCCGCACTCGTCGCGGCAGGCAGGCCGCACGATTCGGCGTCGTTGAAGACCAGGTTGCAGACTTCCGAAGGAAGTGCGTCGCGATAGCGCCAGATGGATGGCCGTTCCTGTATCCAGAGGTTCGGGTCGCCAACGGGGATCGAACCCAGGAACATGGGTTTCTCGCCATCGCCATACGCGCCGTAGGTGATCGGCGCGCCCTCGGCGCCGTCCCGCGTTTGCAGCGGTGAGCGGATCACACTGCCGCGCTTGAACAGCACCGTGTCGCCGGGGCGGATATCGCGCCCGGCGCAGTTTCGTACCGGCCGCGCCGGCGATAGCCCGTCGTGAGCGTCGTCACCGTGCGCGGGATCAATGTAGTAGGTGTCGCATGCCATGGTCGTCCAGCCTTTCATCAGAATGAAAGAGCAGTTTCCCACAGATTCTCGTGAAGCGCCGCCTTTTCTTGTTCGGTTGATCTTGACGTTCTTTCCCGCCTCTGCCAAAATCCCCGACGTTTTATCGCTCATCCAAACCGGTTCTGGCATGCTTCCGGCCTGTGCGGGCCGGCGCCAGCCGAGAATCGAGCTCTTATCCATAAGGGCTGATCTTTCTCGGTTTTTGAGAGCGCGCAGACCAGTCATAGCCGCTCATCCACGTCCACGACCGCATGCGCGTACATCGGCCTCTGGCGATCGAGGTTGGGTAATCCGTGAATGAGGGCCGGCATCTCCCCCATGGGGTTGATAATCATGCCGTGGCCCACGTGATAGTGCTGCTGGCCGTCCCACCCGCACAGGTTCACGGCCACCAGGGCGCGCCGATAGCGAAGGCAATCCGCAACGGCTGCGCCAGGGAAAAAGACGGACTCCAGCACCTTCAGGTACTTCTGGCGCCCGTCTTCGATTTGCAGGTCGGCCGTGGTCACACGATCCTCCTTTTTACCGCCGGCACCCGTGGGCAGCAGCAGCACCTGCACGCCCAGCGCCGCCAGCAGATCGTTCACGTTCTGGATGCCGACATCCGCGCCAGCGCCTGGAAGATCGGACCGTTACCGGCCGGCTCCGCCGTCGCCAGGACCTCGGGATAAGGTCCGTAGCCGGAGGCGCTCAGCTCCGGCGTCAACAGCAGATCCACGCCGTCGTGACCCGCCCGCTCGGCGAACCCGGCAATCTGCCGGAGGTTATCCGCAACCGCGCCGGGTTTGCTCGTCGTCGAAGCAATCGCGAGGTGCAATGCTTTCATGCCCACTCCAGTGCCACCGGCCGCCCGTATCGGGCGGACTCCTCGAAGGCGAAGACCACGGCTACGTGCTGCCATTCGTCTGCCGTGAATTGCACCGGACCGGCGGCCACGGCGGCATAGCCAGCGTAGTGAAATGAGTATTGATTGTGTGCCGGGCCGTCCTGCTGCATCACGATGCCGTACGTGGAGCCTTAGTGTGTGCCGAAAATGTCGGCATACTCGCACTGGGTCGCCGCCGGCAGGCGGACGGCCTGGATGAACTCGCGTCCTTCCTCCGGCCGGTCGAACTGCCGGGCCACCCATTGGTCCGCCAACCGATGGTAGGGCGTGAGCGGATAATAGTCGCCCGTCAGGATCAGGTCCGCGACCTTCCGCCAGATGCCGATCATTTTGGCCGCCAGCGCGTAGTCGTAGTCGTCGCGGCGGATGGCTGCCCCGAACAGCACCACGACGTTCTTATGCCTTCTCTGTTCCCGGTGGCCGATCGTCAGCCCTGCGCGCGAGGGAAGGCGATGACATTTGGAGTGCGGCGGCTCGACGCCGCTTTGAATGCGCGAGGCCTGAGCGGGGCAGACAGCACGTGTTTGCGCGCGAAGGAAAGCGCTCATGGAAGCCAGGGCACTCCAAAGGCGCTTCGCGCCGTGGGTACTCAACCCTGTCTCACTTTCGCGAAATGACCTCTTGATACAGACCAAAGCGTATGGTTAGCGCTAAAGATGCCCCTGGCCGCGCGCGGAGCGCCCGGCCCACCCGGAACTGCAGCCTTCCAACTGCAACGTGCGGGCTGAGGGGTCGCGTGTCCCGCCTTCATGCCTCCGGCTCGACCGGGTTCTTCAGAACGCCGACGCCTTCCACCTCCACCTCGAACACATCGCCGCGCTTGAGGTACACGGGCGGCTTGCGGGCGAAGCCCACCCCGGCCGGCGTGCCGGTCAGCAGCAGCGTGCCCGGCAACAGCGTCATGCCGCGCGAGAGGTAGCTGATGAGGAACGGGATGCTGAAGATCATCAACGAGGTCGGCGCGTCCTGCATGGTCTGGCCGTTCAGGCGTCCCTGCACCCGCACGTTGAGCGGATTGAGATCCGTCTCCAGCCACGGCCCGATCGGGCAGAAGGTCTCGAACGACTTGCCCCGGACCCACTGGCCGTCGCCGCGCTGGCAATCCCGGGCGCTCACATCGTTGGCGCAGGCGTAACCAAGCACATACTTCAGCGCTTCGCTCTCCGGCACGTGCCGGGCCGTCTTGCCGATCACCAGCGCCAGCTCGGCCTCGTAGTCCACCTCGGTCGGCGCGACCTTCGGGATCAGGACCGGGGCTTCCGGCCCGATCACCGAGGTCGTGGTCTTCATGAACAGGATCGGCGCCTTGGGCAGCTTGTCGCCGCCTTCCTCGACATGCGCCTTGTAGTTCTGCCCGATGCACAGCACGTTCACCGGCTCGACCGGCGCGAGCAGCTTCACGCCCGCCAGCGGCACGGTGGCTCCCGTCCGCTTCAACCCCTTGATCGGATCGCCCGCGGCCACCGCGAGGGTGTCGCCTTCCACGATGCCATACTGTGCCTTGTTCGTCTGGTTCTGGAAACGTACGATTCGCATGGCCTTCATTCCTTTCTTTGACTCCGTGACTTCATGACTCCGTGACGCCGGGCGTCCGGAAGTCACGAGGTCACCTTTTCCTCTTCGCCGATCTTCCGCAATCCCTTGCACTTCGGGAAAGCGCTGCAGCCCCAAAACGGGCCGCGATTCGATGTGCGCTGTTTCATACTCGCGCCGCAGTCCGGACAAACCGGCGCGCTGGCATCGGCGCGGGCGTCGAGGCGGGCGGCTGTCATCTTCTCGCGAATTCCGCCGGTCTCCATGAACGCGCCCTCCAGTTGTGTCAACTGCCGTGCCAGCAGACCCGTGGCACGTTGGATCAGCACGATCAGCGCATTGGCGGCGGCGATATCGTCCCGATCCTCCAGCCAAGGGTCGAACTTCTTCTTCTGTCCGAGCAAGTACCTCCAGTAATCGTGAAGCAGGTCGTCGGTGTACTCGAACTCGTCCAGCATGATCGCGAGCACCGCCTTGTGATTAGGATTGCGGATGCTCCAGGGAATGCTGCCCTTCTGGACGAGGTAGTCCTCCAGATCGCCCTGGCAAAAGGGGTCAGTGTTTGTTTTTGTTAAATTTCCAGATCTTCAAGTCGCCGCCGCAAGCGCTTGTCCGCGCCGCGTCGGGCAG
>JAQBYD010000025.1 GCA_027623315.1 Verrucomicrobiota bacterium
CGCTCATGCAACGCCGTTTATCGCTCCACTCCATCCGCTGAAAGCTCTTTGCCCACGGTTTTCCCTTCCTGAGGGAAAATCGTAGCTAGGAGGCTGGCGGACCCCTTGAGCGTCAATAATCGGAGGGCGGCTAAGTCCGACAGACTCCTAGTTCCAGTCGGTGTGCAGATTGACCGCGACGAGGCCGTCACGAACCTGCCACAGCCCAACATTCAGCGAGTCGCCGCGTTTAGATCCGCATCGGGCAGTCCCCATCGGTTCTGCATCGCCTTCCCAGATCTGGCGGAACCCGCCACGGGTTGGCGTGTCGGACGCGAAATCAGTGTTAAGCCCTTCGTTAGACGTGTCAGCCAGAAGCAGATTCTTCTCGCTGATATCGAGTTCTTTGAGGAGAGACGGAAGATCTGAAACGTCGATCAAGAAGAGAGCGCGCGCGCCCACGTCCATGAATCCGCCCCAGGCATCACCCTTACACTGAAAATCGTGGGCTGATGCAGGAAGCTGAATCCCGTGTTCGCGCTCACAGCGGTTTCGCGAACTGCCCAGACCGTTCTCGTACCCCCAGGCCAGACCAACGATTGAAGACAGAACGCAAACAAACGCAGCCCTAATTCCCCAGCCAGTCATCCCTTTAAGCCCTCTCGTGGTGTCGCTCAGTTTCCCCGAACCCACTACGAGAAAATAGTGCAATGAATGCGTCTCGGAGCGAAGCTCAAAGTTGTAGAGAGATTGTCACTGTGATGATACGGCGGGACGCTGATCCGGTCATGAAACTGTGATCACGGGCGTCCTCGGGCATTGCCCGGCGTAGTAGATATCCCAATGATTCCGCCGATCAATCTCAAATGGCTTGCGGGGTTACTCTACGACCGTTACACACCTGTATATGGAGAATCCACCAACCGCTTTGCTGCTGGTCGACCACGGTAGCCTCCTGCCGGAGGCCAACATTTTGCTGGAACAGACGGCAAGATCGGTTCGAAACCACGCCGATGGGATCTATGTGGCGGTGGAACCGGCGCACATGGAGCTCGCGGAACCGTCCGTCAAGATCGCATTCGACCGCTGCGTCGCTGCCGGGGCCCGCAAGGTTATCGTGTCCCTGTTCTTTCTGTCTCCGGGACGCCACTCGCAACAGGATATCCCCCGCCTGGTCTCAGACGCCGCCTCGCATCACCCGGATGTAACCTGGTCCATGACGGATCCCCTCGGATCAGACCCCGCTATCACGGAACTGCTGCTTCGGCAGGCACGCGCCACACCGTAAGCAGGCCTTCCGAATTTGCAGCGGCTGCAAGCTGCCGCGATCGCCGACCGTCAATGTGATCACTATAGAGGGCTATATAGGAGTCAGCTTCCCAGAAGGCACCGACGTACGCGCCATGGCACGACCCTATGCGGGCCCGGGTGGGTATCTCTATTCCAATCAGAGACATTTTCTGAATTGACGCGCTACGCCACCAGTCCCATTGTCTAACAGATTGCAATCGGTCATACTAGGCGCGCGCGTTAGATCGAAAGGGTCCTTCTCACGAACCCGCGTGCCGCAAATCGGGTACACGGAGTCGATTCAGGTCTTAAACAATGAAACTTACGAGGTGCAAGCAGTGCGGGCAGAACGTATCGGTTCATTTCGATAACTGCCCCCATTGTGGCGGCAAAATTCAAATTCTTCCGGCGACTGCTCTTCTCAAGTTTCTTGCCGCGGTGATTCTTCTTGTCGTCCTGATCGGCGGGTTCGTCGCCTTGAAAAATCACAAGACACACGACAACGATTCGACGAAAGACACGAGCTCCTCAGCGAACGCCGACGGCGCTTCGCAATGAACGCTGTGGCCGCACGCAGCGATCGATACACGCCGTGAATGCAACGTGGCAGCGCTGATCCGATCCGCGATGGATTCGTAGTTCTCGTCAAGCGCTCCGGTCACGATGAGCGTAGGGACGCTTAATTCCCCCAACCGGGTCCATAAGTTCGGTTGAGTCGCGACGCTAAGCCCGCTGACGGCCCGCGCGAGTTCTGAGGGGTCATTACGGGCGCGCATCCCCACGATCTCCTCGAGCAAGTCGCGTCGACGCGCGAGGGTCTTGAACAGGTCCTGCTGGTACCAGTGGCGCACAAAGATCTCAATCGGCACACGCTCTAATTCGGCAGCCCGCTCGCGATCGATTTGGCGCCGTATATCACGCTCCGTTGGGTCCTCCAAACCGGCCGTCCCGGATTCAATCACGAGACCAGCCAGCCGCGCCGGGGCGTCGATCGCGATCTGAATGGCGATGCGAGCGCCCATCGAATATCCGATCAGAACGTGCCGCTCGCACTCCGAGGAGTCCAGGATCTCATGCACGAGGCCGCACGCCCCCTCCCAGGTGGTCGCGGCTTCCGCGAGGCCGATCGAGGCGCCATGCCCCGGCAGATCCACGAGCACAGCCTGCCATCGACGAGACACCGACTCCGCAATGCCGCGCCACTCCTCACCCGACCCCATGAAACCATGCAGAAAGATCAGTCCGGTTCCGCTCTTCTCGCCGAGTTTGATCGCATGAAGCATGCGAACTTCAGACTAGCGGTCTACGAACTGAATGCAGATCGGGGCGGGAACATCACATACGGAACCCGTAGCGGCGAGCGTTCCGGTAGCGGGATCGCGTTTGAACACAACGATCGAATCGCTGTCCTGGTTTGCCGCCAGCAGAAACTCCCCCGTGGGATCGATCGCGAAATTTCGCGGCGTCTTGCCCCGTGTGGATTCGTGCCCGACCAGTGTGAGGCGCGCCGTGGACGCATCGATCTCGTAGATCACAATGCTGTCGTGGCCACGATTCGAACCATAAAGAAACCTGCCCGCCGCGTCCACATGCACATCCGCGCAGCTCTTCTCGCCTTCCCATCCTTCTGGAAGCGTCGACAGGGCCTGGATCTCGGTGAGTCGCCCCTCCTCAGGGGCATACGCGTAGGCGTTCATCGTGCCGTCCAACTCGTTGATCACGTATGCGAAGCGGCCCCGCGGATGATAGGCGAGATGGCGCGGCCCCGCACCGGGAGCGGACGAGATGCCATCCGGCGAGTTGGCGGTCAGGGTTCCGGATTCGGAATCGAAACGATAGACATAGGTCTTGTCTGTACCGAGATCGCACACCAGCGCAAAACGGTTCGCCGCGTCGAGATTGATGGAATGGGCGTGCGCGGCCTCCTGCCGGGCCGGGTTCACACTGGATCCGTCGTGCTGCACGTGCGTGGTCATCGCGGCGAGACCACCGCTTTGAGTGATCGGCATCGTACAGACGGTGCCGCTGCCGTAACTGGCGGAGAGTAGATGCCGCCCCGTGGCGTCCACCACCAGGTGGCAGGGAGCCGACCCGTTCACGCGCCGGGTATTGATCAGGGCTAGATGCCCCGACTCGAGATCGATGTCGAACGCGGACACCGATCCCAGCGGCCCATCAGCCCCTTGGCCGAGTTCCGATACAGAGTATAGGAGCGGCCGGTGGGGATGCAGGGCAAGGAAAGACGGATTCTCAAGCTCTGCCACCAACTGCGGCAAGGAGATCTCGCCGGTCTCCGGGCATAGGTCAGCCATGTAGATTCCCTTGGAGACGTTACCTTCGTGTTTGGTGTAGGTTCCGATATAGAAGCGCATGGGGAGTCTCCCTTCCCTGGATTGAGTTAGCGCCCGGATTGCCGGGCTCGCGGATCAGTCACGCTCACCGGGTATTTCCACCCAGACCAGGCACACGTCATCGTCAAAGACCTCGATTCCGGAAAACTCGCGCGCACCCTGAAGCACGCCATCCGCCACAGCGTCGAGCGACACGGCTGGCTCGGCTCGTAGGACGGTGAGCATCCCGCCAGCCCCGAACTCCCTACCGTCAGATCCGGTCACCTCGGTAATTCCATCGGTATAGAGCAGTACGCCATCGCCGCAGATGTCGATCATCTGACTGGACTCGTACGCATGGCTGCGCCGAACCACGAGCGCCGGGCCGCGCGGCCCATCACCGATCCCGTCCGATACACCGGCCTTGTCGATGGGCGTCCGGAACAACGGCTGGGGGTGTCCCGCATTCGCATAGCAGAGCGTCCCGGCTTCGGCATCGATGATCGCGTAGATTGCCGTGACAAAAATCAGTTCGTCGGGTTGCCGCAGAATGTCACACAGCGAATGATTGATCGAGGTCATGCACTCGCCCGGCGTGGTATACGTATTCGCAAGCTCCTCCAATAATCCGCGCACCATCGCCGTGATGAGGGCTGCTCGCATGCCGTGCCCCACCACGTCACACACGAAAACACCGGCACAGGTATCGGACAACCGGCGGATATCGAAGAAATCCCCACCGACCTTGGCGCTGGGCAGGTAGCGGTAGCCGAACCGGATGCGGGTCTCCTCGTCGGATGCCCCCGCGGGAAAGTGAGGCATCGTCTCCGGCATGAACCATTGCTGGATTTCACGGGCCATGGCCAGATCGGTCTCAAGCTGCATATTTCGTTCACGCAACTCCCGCGAGTACGACTCCAGTTGCTCCTCGATCCGCTTGCGCTCGATCGCGTGGCGGATCGCCCTCACGATCCAGTAGCCGTCGGTCTTGCCCTTGATCAGGTAGTCTTGTGCGCCACGCGCCACGATCTCGCCCCCGAGCTCGTCATCCTGCAGTGAGGTCAAGATAATGATCGGAACGTCGGAAGCGGCGTCGTGAACCGCCTCGAAAGTCTCCATGCCGCGCGAACCGGGCAGGGAGAGATCAAGCAGCACTCCGCTAAACGACTCCTGGGTCAGGCGGTCGATCCCCTCCTGCAGCTCAGCGGCCCACACGATATCGATCGAATCACATCCGATCGCGCTGATCTGCTCGGTGATGAGACGATAGTGGCTCTCTTCGTCCTCGATCAGCAGGACCGTGATGGGAGATTCAGACATCGCCGGTACAGACCTCGGGATTCATTCGGCTGCTCCGAACGATTCGCAAGCGTGGTTGACTCTTTTCACCTTTAGTGGCTGTGACCGCCGCGCCACCGGTTCTTGCCCGGTTCGAAGACTTTCGTCGGATCGGCGAACGTATTGCCGGCATGGTCCTTGCCGCGCGCGAGGTAAATGGCGTGCTGCCCGCCCCATTCCCCGGCGTTGTGCTTCACATCGCTCGGCATGAAGCGCATCGTGTATCCGCATCGACGCTTCTCGCTCGTATTCGCGTTGGACCCGTGAATCATCTTGGCATGGTGCACGTGACACTCGCCGGCCATGATCGCGAGGTCAACCGCCGCGCTCTCGTCCATCTCGCGGGGATTGATCCTCGTCGCGAACACGTTCTGAGATGGATCCACGTCTTCGTAGTTCGAGAACCCGTTCGAATGCGAGCCCGGAATCACTCGCATACAGCCGTTCTCGGGGGCGGAATCATCAATCCCCAGCCAGACCGTAATCACCTTATGCTCGCTGAGCGCTTCGCCCCAGTACGCGGAATCCTCGTGCCACGGCACGACGAGTCCGCGTCCCGGTGGCTTGCACAGGAAATGACTCGACCAGAGGATGATGTCCGGGCCGATGAACTTTTCGACGAAATCAAGGACCTCTTCGGCCAAAAGCCACTCGAAGAGCTCGGGAAAGCAGAAGTGAGGGGTGTCCATACTCTCGGGCCTCACTCCATCCGGAAGATCGGCAAGCATCTGGTCAAAAAACCGCTGCAATCGGCTGAATTTGTCCGGCGGCAAGAGTTGATGATGATAGATCAAGTACCCCTGCGCATTGAAGAACTGGACGTCCTCTTCCGTCAACCGATTCGTGTGCGCTGTGGTCATGCTTGTCGTTCCCCTCCCGAATTTCTCCAACATGTTGCCTCGCACGGGCGTCGGAGTCAAACCGGGAAAAGCGCCCGGCGGGCGTGTCTTGAACGTGCGTTTCTCGCCCAAGTTCATATAATCGCGCAACACGATGGATTTCACGATCTTCAGCGATTTCGGGTTTGCCGCGTTCGGGATCCTCCTCAAGTTTGCCGTGCTCCTGGTGCTGATGGTGGTCCTGGCCCGCCGCAGCACGGAACGGCGCGCGTGGAGAGTGCTGATCGTGGCAACGCTCGTCTCGGCCACGCATAGCTTCACGAGCCACAAATTCGGTGATTACCTCGGCGTCTTGGAGATCGCACCGGCGGTCGTGTTAACATTTTTCCTCCTGATGGCGGCATGTGACGCCACTATGTTTGCGTCCCTGAGGATCACGATACCCTTCACGGCCATCGCGATGGGAATTAATTTCGGCGTGGATCTTCTTGCCGATCGGCTTGCGCCGGACCGGACGCGGCTCGCCGCGATCCATGACGAGGCCGCCGCGCTATCGGCCGCGGCGACGAACAGCTCATCACTCGTGAGCGATCTACAGACCGTCATTGCGCGGGGACTTGAAGGCGTCGAGTTCTTCAGCCGTGACCAGGAACTCGACAATATGTCGCGCGATCTGGCCAGGGGCGTTGAGGTCTACCGGGCACGCAAGGCTGCGATGGCAGCTGCCGATTTCGAGGCCATGACCCATGAGGAAGTCCTGCAGATGATGACGGGGCTCACCGCCACCAGCGACGTAGACCAGATCTCGGTCCAACTGCGGGCCATTCTCGAGGAGATGGAAGCGTCCAGCATGACCGAGACCTCGGCCCCGCCGCAGGAGATCATGGTGTCACTCCGCAAGATTGCGGAGAACCTGTCCGACACCAACTCCGCCGAATCACTCACTATGCTCCTGCAATCCAGCGTCGCGCTCGTCGGCATGGCCGCGCAGAATCCCGGGGATCCAGGGGCGGTGACGGATCTGGCAGCCAAGGTTGGCACCGTCGCGCTCGAGCAAATTCCGGAGATCTCCGTTCAAGGAGGCGCGGGCACGTCGGCGGACATCGACCCGGATTCAGCATCGACCAAGCTCACCTCGGGAGATGTATTCACATCCGTAGCCACCGGCGGGGACGAGGCCGACGACACTGAAGACGACGACCCTGCGATCGCCCTGGACAGTGCGTGGAGCGCCGCACACGATGAACTCCGGGTCTCCGGCATCATGTCCGGAGGAGGCGACCGCTACCTCGTCCTGATGGGAAGTGATATTTTCAGTGAAGGGGACACGATCGACGTCGAAATTCAGGGCACCACGTATTGGTGGAGACTCGAGCACGTCAACCGAACCACGGTCAACTGGCGTCCACTCGAAGCCCGCCCAACCGATCCGACCCCGCAATAGCGCATCGGCCGTCCAACCACCCCCGGCAGGCTTCGACCGGGATCCCCGAGCTCGCGCTTGTCGAGCTCAGAGGGCTCCATCACGTCGGCTTCGCGACGGACTCGAGGCATTCTCGAGCGCTTCGGCTATCGACCGCAAGGTCCGTAAAGAGCGGCTTCTCCAAGTTCAACAGAATTTCAAGCACGTCGGTTTTCGGGCGGTCACACTGGCTACACGGCCCCAGCGTCAATAAGACGCGGTTACCACGCTCACAGAAGGCGGCGACCTCCGACAATTCCATAGCGATGTAACCGCCATTCGCTGCCGGGATCAATCAACCGATAGCACACCAGTGTCTGCAGCACATGCAGCCACTCGGCGCCCTTCCGGCTGGCCGGCAACCGCTGCTGCCAAAACTTACCCAACTCCAACTGATCCCACAGCTCGCAGGCCAGCCAGCACGCGCCCCATTGCCGTGGCCTCTCCAAGCGCAGCTCTTTGAGCCGGACTTGAACGCCCAGATCAACTCCATCGGGTATAGCGCGGTCCTCAGGGAACAGCGCTACCTGGCGATGTTCGCGCTCGTCGATTGTATCGATCGTCTTGGTCCAGGCCGCTTTCTGGGTGTCATTGATCTCGCCGAGGTACAGCACCGTCTTCTGTACGTGTTTGCCACCTCGCACCCGACGGTTCTCCACCACGCTGTAGTAGCGATGATCCTTCCCGTCCTTGTGACGATTGCTCACTCTCAGAAACATGATGCCTATAGAATCGACCATTCATAGCATTCGCACAAGGGGGTAGGTCTTCACCACAGCCCCTTTTGAGATCTCTCATCGCAAAACCCTAAACATTCCGCTCGCGACAACCCGAAAAAAAGTGATTCAAGCCGCGAACAGCGAAAGTCGGGCTAGCGCCCCTCGGCTGTCCCCTTGCGAAGGAACGTGATGACAGGTGCCGGTACCCATCGCGCGATCAGATAGAGGACCCGAACGCGAAACGTAATCAGCCGGCGGTCGACCTTCGCCATCTCCGGCAAGATCGCTCGATTCCCCTCCTTGACACAAAGCCGTATCCATCGGTCCAGCCAGCGACTGACGACGAGTCTTGCCGCCGGCAGCCGATGCTCGTCCTCCGGCGATATCGCCTCGATCGTATGCATGATTCTCCCGAGTACTTTCGGGGCACGCAGGGATACGTCTGATCCGGTAACGGAATCTGCGTGTATGTAGTAGGTGCCTGCTACGATTGAGCCGTATCCCATGGCCGGATACTTAAGCCCGATCCTGAACCACAGGTCGAGATCTTCACCGTGTTGCGAAATGGTCTCGCTGAAGTCGCCAACGGCTGCAAAGACATCCTTATGAACGATGGTCAAACTCGGCAGTGTGAACGTACGCCGTGCGTTCGGAATGAAGTAGTCAGGAACGCGCCCATCGCCGCGAACCGCGTCCTCATCGATCACCGTGCGGATAAGTGCACCATCCGGACGCCTTCGGTCGAACGCCGCGCAATACCATCGAACATCCGCGTGCCTGGCCAGGATCAACTCTGCGTTTCTGAGATGATGAGGCAACCATTCATCATCAGCATCCAGGAACGCAATCCAGTCGTTGCGAGCCCTTTGAATCCCCGTGTTGCGTGCCGCCGCGAGGCCCTTTTCCTCTTTGCGTACAAGGATCACCCTCGGATCATCGATCGTCTCGACGATCTCGTGCGTACCGTCGGTTGATCCGTTCTCAATGACAATCACCTCAAGGTCGGATACCGTCTGCTTCAGGATGGACCGGATCGCCCTCTCAATAGTTCGCCGCGCATTGTATGCCGGGATCACGACGGAGAATGAGATTCCGGTCATGACGACTTCCTCAATAGCGAGGACAGGCGCGACAGCTCAAGCAGGAGTCTGCGCTCGCCGGACGTCATAAAGAGCGTAAAAGCGAGCGCCCCCCCGATGGCCCCCATGATACTCGCGGCGAGTAATAGTCCAGGATAGTCGTGGATCCCGATCGCGCCAGCGGTCATCACTCCGCCGATGCTAAGCAGCGCGGCAAGCAACACGCCCGGACCCAAATGGCGTACGAGCGCAAATTGGGGCAGGTCGAGTTGCGCCGCCGCGTATCTCGAGATCACGAGTGTGGTGCGGACCCCGAAGCAGATCACCGTCGCGAGGCCAACGCCGAGGATCCCAAGACCGGCAAACCGCACCAGCAGGATCGAGAGCACGATGTTGAGCACACCGCCGGCGGCCGTGACAAGTGCCGGAAACCGCACCTTGTTCAGACCGCGTGTGATGTTGTAGATCGGGTTGAGCGGGAGAAAGAAGGCCTGCGACAGAATCATGAGCATGAGCAGAGCGGACAGGCTCTCGAACTCCTCCCCCAGCCATACTCGCAGTAGGGGTTGCGAGAGCCCGGCAATTACGCCAATCGGTATCGCCAGCGCCAGCCCCATGAGTCGTATGGCCCGTGTCGTGAGCTTGACGAGTTCGGCGATCTTCCCTTGCGCGATTTTCTCAAATGCGACCGGGGCCAGGATTGAGCTCAGCGCCGGCGTCAACACCCGCAGAAGCATAACCGCGGCAGCCATTAGCTAACGCAACACCTGAAAGAGCCGTAGACAGTGCTTATCGCTCCCTTTCACAGATGCAATCTCTTGTCTCTGAAGTGTTTGTCAATCTTGAGAACCTCCAAGCGCTTGATGTTGAGTACCTTAAGGTGTTGCAATAGCCGGTAGCCTGCGGGCCGGCAAAAATGCTTCCGATAGTTCGAAATTGATGCAAACGAAGGCTTCAGGAGCCCTGGCTCTGTAACTCGGCGATCACCCGCTCCAGATTGGGTAGTTTGTTTGATACGACATCCCAGAGTACCTCGTAATCAAGAACGTCGTATGCGGCATAGACCAATTCCTTCGTGGCATTCACACTTTGAAGGAAAACGCGATTGCGCGCATTCCGGAGACTCACCAAGTCTATCGGACGACCCAAGAGCTTCTCCATGGCGGTCTTGAAATCCATATATTGGTCGAAACTGCCACTGATTTCCACACGATCGAAAATGACGGCAAGATCAATATCGCTACCAGGTCCAAAATCATCACGCCTTAGAATAGAGCCAAACACGTACAGCTCCCTTACGTTGTATTGCCGACAAAGGGCAGCGATTTCGCTTCTGTGTTTATCGATGCAATTCATAATGTACAGCATCATTCCAAGCATGGGCTTCGCTCCGCGCGGCCGATCCAAACAGTAGAATCCCTTCTGGCTGGGCCACGTCTACAATCCGCCGAATGACTTCGCCGAGCCTGCCGCCTATGTCGTTCATCGCTTGCATGAATATGTCGCTTCTACGCCACGCCGGTTGCCGAACGACTGCAGTGTATCAAAAAATGCGTCCGAGGCAATTCTCAGGGGAATGTCTGCTGTGGGCGGCGGTCGGATCGTTGAATCGGCGCGCATGCGATGCCGGCTTCGCGGAAGGCTTCTTCCAAAAGATCGGACAGAGTAAGGGAAGATGCCCAGTTACAACTTCAACATCTGCTTGAGGGGACGACTATTCCAGACCTGTTGGGCCCAGCGTTGGAACTTGCGCAAATGCTGGACTCGGCCCTGAAGATACGCGTCGTGGCCATTTCTGTCCTCCTCGACGCCACGGTTCAAGTGTTCGTCTGCTTCATCGAGCAACGCGCCGTAGTCGCCCATTTTCTTGCCCACCGTATCCAATACGGCCGCCTTGATGATTTTTCCGAAAGCGTCCTTAGCCTGGTAGTAGTCTTTGCGATCGCCCCGCACCCAGATCTTCTGCACCGCATTCCACTGTTCGAGCTGGCGCACAGCCATGCTTGCACTGCCTTTGCTGATCGCCAGCGCTGTGCGCATGTCGTCCAAGCTGCGCGGCTCCTGATTGAAATAGAGATAGGCATAGAGCTGACCGATCACACGGCCGAGGCCGAACGACTGCGTGGCGCTGCCCGCATCTTCAATGAAGCGGCGCACGACGGGATGGATGGGGGAGGAAGGCATGACCGGAAAGGATGAAGGAGGAAATTTGAGGGATGTTGGAGCGAAGCGGAAATCCCGGCCCCGAAGGGTGAACGGAAGGGCGGAAGGCGGAAACTTGAAGGAGGAGCGGAAAGGAGGAGAGGAAAGGAGGAGAGGAAAGGATGAAGGATGAAACGGGAAGGATGAGCAGAAAGGAGGAGAGGAAAGGATGAAGGCGGAAACGGGAAGGATGAGCAGAAAGGAGGAGAGGAAAGGATGAAGGCGGAAACGGGAAGGATGAGCAGAAAGGAGGAGAGGAAAGGATGAAGGCGGAAACGGGAAGGATGAGCAGAAAGGAGGAGAGGAAAGGATGAAGGATGAAACCTGAAGGATGAGAGGAGGGGAAAGGAGGAGAGGAAAGGATGAAGGCGGAAACGGGAAGGATGAGCAGAAAGGAGGAGAGGAAAGGATGAAGGCGGAAACGGGAAGGATGAGCAGAAAGGAGGAGAGGAAAGGATGAGGGCGGAAACTTGAAGTGTGAAGAAGGGATGAAGGACAATAGGTTAGGACTTGTTTCGCTTTGCCTTCACTTTGCGCACCATCGTGACGAAGATGGCGATGAGTTCGTCGGTTTCTTTGAGGAGCCAGATCAGGTCGTCGCCTGAAATATTGCAGTCATCGCGGAGGAGCTGGAGCCAGAGGTCGGATTCGTCGGCTTCCTGGGTGCAGCACTCGATCTTGGAGATGAACTCGGCATCACTTCGTGCGCGAGATGCCTCGCGGTACTGACCCGCTACGGAAGTGCCGGACCTGAGAAACTGATCGCCAAGTACCCGTACCTCGTGCCGCCCCTTCGGCAACCCAGTGTAGAATCGAACAACAGCCGACGCATATGTCTTCGTCCTCGCCCTAAGATCTTCCGGTCCGTCACTCACGCTCTGAGTACTGAAATCCGCAGGCCAACTGAAGCCGTCACGCCTTCCGCCTTCTCCCCCATCCTTCAGGTTTCCGCCTTCCGCCTTCTCCTTCATCCTTCAGGTTTCCGCCTTCATCCTTCTCTTCCGCCTTCATCCTTCTCTTCCGCCTTCATCCTTCTCTTCCGCCTTCATCCTTCTCTTCCGCCTTCATCCTTCTCTTCCGCCTTCATCCTTCTCTTCCGCCTTCTCCTCCATCCTTCAGGTTTCCGCCTTCATCCTTCAGATGTAGGCACGCTCCGCCCCCGTCAATTATGCATACCGAACACAACAAACCGTACGTTCAATACAAATTAAACGTACCAAACGCCTTGCACGGAGTCAACCCCTGTTGCAAAGAAAAATGCTCGTGCCTGTCGTATCCGTCGGAGTGCAACTCGTAAGTCTATATAGTTAGACGACTTACGTTGTCTGTCGGGGTTCCTCGCTATCCCTCACCATGGGTGCTGCTGGATGGATTGAGCATCGGATTCACGCTTCGCCACTGCTGGAGTGCCGACAGAAAGGCACGATTGATCAACTGGAGGTGAGCGGTTGCCGCCGACATCGTGTCCGGGCCAGCGACGGCGGGCAGGTTCATGTTGATCACCACGGTCAGTTCCTCGTCACTCGGCATGGCGGGGCGCCGTAACTTGAGAAAAGTGGCGAGGTCCGATCGGGACGCATTCCATCGATTGATCATAAACGCGTGAAAGTTCCGAATGGGATGGCGCAGGCTGGCCAAGGTGAGGCCCTGGGGTACCCAGCGCGCGTTATCACCCGAGATCACGCGCGGAAAATCCATGTCGGACGTGCTGGTGCCGGTCACGGCGAAGTCCGCGGATCGCAACATGACGGTCGTCCACGCGGACGTGGCTCCTGAGTCTGAGTAAAGCTGCCAGTACTGGCAGCCGTCACGCTGCAGATGATCGGCAATCATCGTAATGTCGTAGTGCTTGATCTCCATGCATTCGGGCATGTTGTAACCCAGCGTCAGGCGAATAATTGCCGGGGGCCACTCGCGACTCTCCACGGCGTAGGATACCAGGGTCGGCGCACTGGGATCATCGCTCCCCACGGTGATGTCCGTTACCTTCCAGCGGTCGCTATCAAACGCAAACCCGGCGAGGCTCTTGCCCGTGATTCGGGAGGGGCCTCCCGCCTGCAGGCTGCGGTGCGACATGAACTCCCAGAAGCCGACGACGAAGACGCACGCGATCAGGCAAACGGGCAGCCAGGAGCCACGCCGACGCTCATCGGGCGCGACGGGGGACTCTGCATTCGAATGCGTCGCATTCGATGCCGGGTCTTCTTCGGTGTCATTCATATCGAGCTCTCTGTCGCGAGCTAGACCGATCTTCAACTATCCCGAGAACCTTGACGAGAACTACTTCGGGCAAGCGCTCGACCGCGCGGCCGGGCGCCGATCGCCGTGCCCCCCGATCCAGTTCTCGATCCCGCGGACGCGGGATTCTCGGCGTAGTTTCCCTGCTGGCCCAGCTACCGTTTTTATCACGTCACCCATCGCCTCGTGAATGACCACTTCGAAAGAACCCACGTCACAGCCAGGGCACCGACGAAGGTGAGCACCGGAGCCACGACCATCCAGACACGCGGGTCGAAGAAATCTTCTATCCAGTGAAGCCGCAGGGCGATCAGGATATGCGATGCGTAAAGCCCGGGGGCCAGCCTCCCCAGGCTTGCCAGCGGTGCGGACGTCAATGCGCGGGAACGACTCCGTGCCATCCAGAGCACGCCGACTCCCATCAGGACCGTCGAGAACGTGTACTCAACGGCGTGCGGAGCGGCCGCGCCGAGTTTGTCCAGAAGCCACGTTTCGCCAGCCATGCCGATCATGCCTGCCGACCAGATGGCTAATCCGGTTCCGACCGCGACACTCCTGGTTTCGTACTCGTGCAGAGCGAAACCCAGTACGAATGGCAGAAAGGAAAAGAACACAAAATGACGGGTGTGTACGGGAAGATGCAGGCCGATCGGAAGCTGTGCATAGGGGCCGCCCAGCACGCCAACCGTGTAAAGCCCGATGGCCACGACCAAGGCAAAACGTAATCTCCGGTAAGCGCCCAGCAGGTGAAACAGCACGACTGCGCTGATCAGCGCGTTGAAGAACCAGAGGTGGAACGCAGGCCCCACAAGCAGAATCCGCTCCCAATTCTGCAGAGCTTCCACGAAGCGAGCATGGTACACGGCGAGAACGCCCTGTTCGAGAATTGCGCCGAAGGGCGGATTGATAAAATAGACGACGCACCAGACGAGATACAGCGGAACGAGGCGGGTCATCGTCCGCTTGAACTGCACGGCGGGGCTCCGGCCGCCGCGCAGCCCTCTCGCGTAAAGGAACCCGCTGACAGCGAAAAAGAACGGAACCGCCGTTCGCAACGGCAACGCGACCATGACCCGTAGCCCATAAAGATCTGGCGGCGGATCAAAGATGTGCAGAACGATAATCCCGATCACGGCCCACGCTCTGAACGCGTCAATGCTCGAAATCCGTGGTGATGTCCGCATGCGCCGAAGTCCTGCGCCGGCCGTTACAGAGCCTTGTTCAGCAGGATAATCGACCAGTAAATATACATGATGCTGAATGCACTGGCCACGGTGTTGAGGACGAGTATGTCCCGCCACGGCTTGATGATCGGCTCCCCACGATCCTCCTCGTCAATGTAATCCTCGGCCACATTAGAGAACGCGGTCAAGAGGATGCATAGAAAGAAGTAGGGGTAGATAAAGGCACGACTTAGAAAGTAGCTCGATGCGGCGTAGCCGATCATGGCCGTGATACAGCAGGCCGATGCGCGCGAGATGTATCTTGCTTCCGGGTCGTCCACATCAACGATCAGAACACGTGTGCGCCAGCAACTGACGACTCCAAGCAACATCAGACCGAACCAGAACCAGTACCCGAAATATCCGATCTCGGTATAGCAGTGCACGAACGCGTTATGCGCCGCCATCGCCTCCTTGGTCACCATCCAAAACATGCCGTAGCCAAGACCGAATACCGGACTTTCCTTAAAGAACCAGTTCGCCAGGCCCCAGTAGATCACGCGGTTTCGAGCCGACGAGTCGAGCACCAGGCCGGCGGCCGGCATCAGGGTCAGGGCCGACATAATCGCCATGAACAGCAGGAAAGGCGTCCATCGGCGCGGCAGCAGAAAGATTATACCCGTTCCCACAACCGCTGCGGTACCCATGTATCCGCCACGTGATCCCGTACTCTCCATCGCCCAAAACATGACGTACGCGGCAGCGCTACACAGGACGAGCTTCAGGAAGTTCATACGCCGGAAGACGCCGAAAACAAGCGGCATGCAAACCACCAGCATCTGGGCCAGGTCGTTCGGATCACCGAAGATGCCGAAGAAGCGGGTGCGCATCTCCGTGCCGCCGTGAATCCACACGGGACCTTGATTGGCGAATGCATATCCCTTTGTCACCTGCAGATAGCAGTGATAGGTCATGAATAACCCCATAAACACAAAAATCCGGATCACTGTGCGCACGCGGGTGACACGCTCGGTGACGCATAACAGAACCATGGTGTAGGTTGTATACTTGATCATGCTCGGCCAGGTCTTCATCAGGCCACCGAAATAGGTGTGCGCAACGTGAGACATCAGCGTGGCGAAGAAGAGCCCAAGAATCATCAGAACCTGGTACCGCTTGGGGCGCCTGATGCGCCCTTCGTCGAGCTCGATAAGCAGTGCCAGGATCATGCCGCCGACAACGACATCCAGGTAGCCGGTGTGCATGAGCTGCGGCACGAGCCACACCTGTGGACGCCAGAAGACGCAGAGCATGAAGATCATGGCGCAGGCGAAGGCCATGGCTAGACGTCCCGTTCTTTGCCCAGCAGCACAATGCGAATCGTGCTGAGGATGATTTGAATGTCCAGCATCAGGGAGAGATACTTAATGTAATAGAGGTCATACTCCAACTTACGCGCGGTGTCTTCAATCGAGCTGCCATACGGATAGCGGATCTGCGCCCAGCCGGTCAGGCCGGGCATGACGTTGGCGCGCTCGTTGTAAAAGGGAATCCGTTTCTCCAACTCGTCAATGAACTCGGGGCGTTCGGGGCGTGGCCCAACAATGCTCATCTCGCCGCGAAGAATATTGATCAACTGCGGAATCTCGTCGAGGCGCATGCGGCGCAAGATGCTTCCAACCGGGGTGATTCGTGAATCGCTTTCGGTGGCCCACACGGCGCCCGTCTCATCCTCGGCCCCGACGAACATCGTGCGGAATTTGAACATCCGGAAAAGGACGCCGAACTGACCGACGCGCTGCTGAGAGTACAGCACCGGGCTCGACGGGTCGTGCGCCTTGATCACGAGAGCGACGAAAATGGCCAACGGGAAGCTGATGACGCAGGCCACCAGTGCTGCGCAAACATCGAATATGCGCTTAATTCGCCGCACCACGGGCAGGGCAGACTCCATTCCGATCTCCATCATCATGGCTTCATCGATGAACTCTAACGAAACACGGGAATTGTAGATCTCCACCACGTGGCGCGCATCCAGGACCTCGACGCCCTCGAAGCGAAGCCGGCGCAACTGCGCATAGTATTTCGAGGCGCCCTCGCCGGGCTCGAGCGCAATGACGATCAGGTCGGCCTCAAGACTGCCCACGACGTCTACGAGGGCGTGCTGGTCTGCATCAATCGTCGCCACACCGTCGATCAGGGACGGACGTCGGGATGAATCCTCATCCCCGGCGTCGGTCATGCGCAAGTACGCCAATACCTTGTGAGCAGGCAGGATCAGACGCCCCTCGAGGATCGGGCGTATGTCGCGCGCGCGTGCTCCCGTCCCGATCACAAGAACGCGGCAGAGGAACATGTCGCTCCTGAACAGATGCTGATAGGTGACGAGCTTAAGCAGCAGCGACAGGGCGCTGTACGCGATTACAGCCAGCACGAGAATTCCGCGGCCGAGCGGTATGCGTAGCCCGGTGTACGACATCAAGCTGAGAACGAAGAGCGCAAACGTGAT
The DNA here is from genome assembly GCA_027623315.1 of Verrucomicrobiota bacterium. Lineage (GTDB taxonomy): Bacteria > Verrucomicrobiota > Kiritimatiellia > CAJWTS01 > CAJWTS01 > JAQBYD01. The sequence goes on from JAQBYD010000025.1 coordinate 17,149, forward strand.
CGAGAACATCCACGACACCAGCAGGTTAAAGCGCGAGAAGGTATTCTGAATACCGTAGTTGCCGGTCATGTAGTTGGCGAGCAGTACGCTGGCGAAGAACGCCATCCAGCCATCGAAAAAGTTGATGACGTACGGGGTAAAGCCTTCGGTGCCGATGCGAACGAGAACGGCGATGATCATGCCCAGGAGCAGGCAAAGGATATCCATCAAGGCAATCCATACGGCCTGCACTCGAAGATGACTACTCGGGGATCTCATGCAGCGTTGCGTTCCCGGATCACGGTTATCGGGTCTACGCCACCGCCAGGACGGCTATCGGCCTGGGGCAACTTCACCTGGTCGCTTTTTTCATCTGACTACCTGTAGGGCGGACCTTCGATCCGCCACGGGCGCAGACGGTTGTGACGGCAAGGCATCGGTGGAGCCCCAGTCTCGCTACTTGGTCGGGAGCAGGTACTTACGCACCCACGCTTTCACGCCTCGATGTCCGTTCGCGGAGGGCGGACGCCGATGGCGACTCCACTTTCGCTTCGAATCCGGGGCGCCATCATCGTGATAGTAGCCGTAGGTGTAGCCATACGCGTATGCGTTACTGTAATAGGCGTAGTTCGGGTATTGATACGAGTAGTAAATGCCGCTGATGGTGTGCATCTCGATACTGTTCATAATAACGCCGAGGACCCGTGCGTTCGTGAGTAGATCCAGTGAATACTTGATGAGGGGCTTCGGGGTGCGGTTAACATGCGCCACGTAGACCACCACGCCCAATTGCTGAGAGGCAAGGATGACGGTGTCCGTAACACGCAGCACGGGTGCCGTGTCCACGACAATGTAATCGTAGTCCCTCTCCGCGGCGGCGAAGAACTTCTTCAGGTCGGCGCCATGCAGGTTCTCGGCCACCTGTTCCTTGTTCTCGCCCGACGGGGCGAACGAGAGGTTCTCGTAGCGGGTCGGAACGATCACATCGACGAGCGGCCAGTGCTCGTGCAACGCCTCAGTAATGCCCGGCGAGCGCTCGCACTCCAAAGAACGATGCAGCCGCCCGCGACGCAAGTCCATGTCCATGAGGAGCACCTTACGACCGGCCTGTGCGATCATGATCGCGAGGTTTAGGGAGGTCAGGGTCTTGCCCTCCTTGGAGTCGGCACTGGTCATAATAATCGTCTTCTCGCCGGCCTTATCGACGGCGGTCAGGACGCTCGTGCGCAATGCACGATAGGCTTCAACAGCCCCGGCGGAGAATTCCTCGGTCACGATCGGACGTACGGTACGCTCCAGGTCACTATGTACCCAGTACGGGACACCGCCCAGAAAGGGAAGACCCAGCTCGACTTCAATGTCGCGTATTGTCTGCACCTTGTTGTCGAGAAAGTACACCACGAAGGCGAGACCGAAGCCCGTTCCCAGGCCGATGGCGAGCGCAACCGAGAGCACCTTCCTCGGGTTCGGCCACGACGGGCGCGATGAAGACGCTGCGCTAGACATAATTGTATAGCGCTCGGCCTTCATCTCCTCGGATACCTTGACGTCAAAGATTCGCGAATAAATGGTGCTGTAAGCACCCTCGTAGCGACCCAGGTTCGCCCGTACGCGGCGAAACTCGGCTTTCTGGCGACTCGTCGCGTAGTAGCGCCCCTCCCAAGTATATTCGGCGTCTTCCAGGGCAGACAGCTGAAACGCAATGGCGCGGTTGCGGTCCAGTATCGATTCAAGCTGTACCTTGCGTTGGACTTCCAGTTCGCGTTCGATATTGGTGATATTCTCGCGAATTGACTTCAGTTCCGGATGCCCGGCCTCGAAACGGGCCGTGAGTCGCTCCTCTTGGGCTTGGGCCAGGTAAAGTGCAACTTTCAAGCTGCTGTACCCCCCGGGTTCAGTCAGCAGGGGGTCGCCTGTCCGGCTTTCCTTCCCGACACTCGCGACATCCCCGGCCTCCTTGGCGAAATTCCGTAATCCGTCGCGCACGGACTCGTCCAACTCTCCGGGTGTCATCAGGCCGGACTGTTGCGTCAAGTCGCTGATATGGCGAAGTGTGCCGGCATTCAAGTCCTTGAGGAACGGATGTTGTGTTTCATGGAGAAACTGCTCCATCTTGAGTTGGTTCTTGCGTGCGAGAATGGACGAAAGAAAGCCTTCCTCCAGCTTGGCTTGCGCTTCGATCACCGGCAAGCGGTGAACGCGTTGAAACTCGATCACGTCGTCCTCGGCCTGGCTGATAAACTCACCGAGCCGAGTCAATTCGTCTCCCAGCATACTCGTAACAAGGCGAAGTGTGCCTCTTTTGTCGTCTTCCCAAGCATTCCGGTGCTCCTCCATAACGGCTTGCAGAAAAACTTTTGCGTACTCCGGGTATGCCGACGTAACTTCGAATCTAATCACGCCGCCCAAGCCCATGATGTAGCTCGGCTTAACCGCTGGCTTGAGGTTCTCCGGACCGATCACGTCAACCCAATCCGGACCCACGCGCGCAGCAGCGACATCTCTGCAGCGTCCGCTGATCACGTGTTTATGCCATCCCCAACTCACCGCCCCTTTCGGCGATGGCAAGGACTTCAGATCATCGCGCACAATTCGGATTTGGCCCGTGGTGGAATAGGCTTCGTCGGTAACGCGGATGTAAATCACTCCCAGGAGGAGCGCCCACAGAAAGCACACGACGATCAATTTCCAATGAAATATGATCAGGCCGAGGTAGACCCGGTAGTCGAACTTGGGCGGATCAATAGATTTCTTGGGCGGCATACCAATAATTGTAGCTGATCGGGCGCCCTAGAACAAGGGCCAACGACGCGGGGGAACGCGAACGACATCGCCATGTTCAAACGCGAAGTCGTCCTCGGGGTCGCCGTACTCCTGAATCTCACGGGCGTTGACGACGAAGACCTCCTTCAAGCCGTAACCATTGCGGCGCACAACTTCGATCTTCTTATCATTCGCCCAGCGGCTGAATCCCCCGATTCTGAATACCAGGTTCAGCAAAGTGGCTTCCTCCCCGGCCCCAAACTCTACATACCCGGGCTTCCCGACCTCGCCGAGCAAAAGGATACGAACCCCGCCGCCGAGCTGGCGCTTACCACCTCGCGTGGTCTGTTCGCGCTGCCCGACCTGCACGAGATCGTTGTTCGAGACGAAGATCTCGGGGACCTGCGGTCTCCCGTCCGCACCAATCAGGGACACAACCTCGCTTGGCCTTGAATGCGCGATCGGATCGATCACTCCATTACGGATAATCTTAACCACCGCGTTCTGCGCACTGGGCACCACTCCGCCCGCGCGCAGCAATGCCGCGTGCAATGAGATCCGGCTGCCGGCACCGATCTTCTGGGGACCGGGGTCCTTGACGAGTCCTTCAACCCGAATGCGGTCGTACGATGCCTGCAGAATCTGAATATCAACCGTCGCCTGCCGAACGTAAACGCCCTCGAGCCGCTCACGGATTCTCGCCTCGGCTTCCTCGACGGTCAGATTATCAAGAAAGGTCAGCCCCACGTACTTGAACTGGATACTCCCCTGGTCGGTCACCTTGTAGGTTCCGTTCAGCGAGGGATCTTCCTTGACGGTGATACGCAGCACCGTGTCGGGCTGAATCGTCACGGCGCCCGCGCGGAGTTGCTCCCCGAGCCCTCCCAGATCAGCCACATCGGCTGCCTGGATCGGCAACTCGCCGCCGGTCGTCAAGGCTGCCGTAGCCACGGCCAGCGAAGGCGCGGTCGGCATGGTCAGTCCGAGGTCGGAGTAGAGACCTCCCGGAGATCCGGAATCCGCGTAGCCGGCCGGCTCAACGCTGGAGTACTCCCGCAGAATCTGTGAGACGAGTTCCTCGTCGCTGCTCGTCCCGCAACCCGTTAGAATCAGAACGGCAGACAACACACCTGTGATCTGCGCGAATAAAGTTGCCCCTCGTCTCATATTGACTGTCCGGCCCCGGCTCAAGCCCGAGTCCATCCCCGAAGCATGAAACACGCTTTGTAGTATCTTATACGACACGGATCAACCGCAATCATTACAGCCCCCGCCAGAATGTCTGCCAGCCCTTGGGACTCCCGCTTCACACACAGTTCAGGCGATATTACTGTCCTAATGCAGCGAGGCGCAACGCGGAAACTGTAAAACAATCATCACTCCGGGGGCGTTGCCGCGGCATTCTCCAGTCGACGCCTCTCCTCCTCGCGGGCAATCTGACGCAGAATCTTCAGGGCGCGTTGATTCGCGAGAGGGTCCTGCGCTCCGATTTTTTGCTGACGTACGGCCTCGACTCGCTCCCGGGCATCCTCGAGATTGCCGAGATGAAATCGAATTTCAGCGGCGTTCAGAGCCACATAGGGCCATGCGGGGTCGCTTTGATCTGCCTCCGCCAGGGCCCGGTCGCTAAACCCCAGGGCCTGATCCATCTCTCCCGCCCTCAGATAAACGAACGCTGCTGTGTCGAGCATTCCGAAGTCAAGTTCGCCACCCTTGAGGAGATCATCCTCCAGAAGCGCACGCGCCTCAACAAGAAGCCTCGGTTGCTCCGCGAGGCTGTGGACAAGATTATTCAGGACATTGCGGTCAGCAGGATATACAGCTCGCGCACGGCGCAGAACCGTGATCGCATCACCCGGCTTGCCTGCCTGTCGCGCCGCTTCCGCAGTCACGAGAAACCAATACGGCGAAAGGGCCTCCGTGTCCCGGGACAGGGTCGGCTTCAGGACGCTTAGCGCACGCGCCATGTCTCCCTGCTTGAAGTAGATATCACCCAGCATCCGGGACCATCTCAAGTTGTCCGTGAACTTCGTTCTCAAGTACTCCAGCGCCTTGACAACTTGCGGATCATGGAGATCCGCACCCCACTTAATCTGCACCATGGCCTCGTAGAACGGCCACGGTTCAAACGCGTTCTGCGCGCCTCGACCCGATGCGTGCTCAGCCCATTTCATATCCTTCACGGCGATCGCGCAGCGGAGGGACAGCATGGCGGAACTCAACGACGTCGGATCCGCCTCTTCAACCGTATGCGCCGCGGCGATCGCGGGTCCCAGCAACCCTTTGCGCAAAAGGAAATCTCCGGCGCGGATCATGGCGTGTGGAGACATGCCCAGTTTCAGGCCCTCCTCGATTCGCGCCTGCATCCAATCCTCAGAGCGCTTCTCGCTCGCACCCGTGATGATGTTCGCCAACCATACGTCCGGATCCCGCGGGACCGCCTGCAGGGCCCGATCGACCACGTCCCGGCGTCCTTCGCTCAACGCGATCCATGCCCGCCAGACGGCGCGTGAACGCGGCCAGTACTCGACTGACGAAGCGGCAATGACCTCGGCTTCGTCATAGCGCCGATATTGTGCAAGTAACGATAACAGCCTGTACAGCGCAGCCCCGCGTTCATCGTCATCTCTGGCGACCGCCAGCCAGTCATCCAGCTCTGAACCAGGACCTTCGCCTGCGCTCTTGAGCCATGCGATGTTCCGCTCCGCCATACCGCGTGTGAACGGACTCGCGCCGGCCGTCGCGATCGGTTCCAAATCAGAAACCGCGGCAAGCATCTGACCCGCCGTCGGCGGCTCCAGCCAGCGCCGGGCTGCAGCCCACTCCGCGGGAACCGCGTAAAGCCGCTGCCCCTTCTCTGTCGGAGCCGCAAGGCCGGTGACACCGTAGGTCGCGGCGACCTTGTCGGCCTCCCGGAAGCGCCCCGTGTCATGAAGCAGGCGCGCGAGCAAGTCGGGGCTATAGTCGGACTCGTGGGTACGCAGGAGCGCGAGGGCCTCCTCGTCCTCTCCAAAATGGTCCCAAAACGCGACCTGCGTCGATTTCACCTGCGCCGTATCGGGATAGTCTTGAGCAGTCTCATCCAGGACCTTGAGTGCATACGCTCCAAACCCCATGCGTAGCAGCGCATTTGCCATCAGCAGGTTGACTGCCATCGGCACCGCGTCCAAACCCTCTCGATAGGCGCGCAGGACCTCGTAGACGCTCTGCCAATCGTCGTCCTTCGCGTACAACTCCGCGTGGCGAATAGTGGCCTCGCCCTGCAGGGCGGGAAGCTTTTCCGCCATCTCGTCCAACACCTCTTGAGCCATCTCGAATCGGCCCGCAAGTGCCTGGGCGTCGGCGAAGAGCCGGTATTGTCGCCCGGACAGTTGCCCTTCCTCACGACGTTGGACGAGTTTGGCAATGCAGTCCCCAAGAGCCACCGCGCGACGAGATCGAAGCTCCGCCGTTAGAAGTGTGTCCAACTCTGGTACTTGCTTCCATAGCGCGCTGCTGAGCGGCATTCCCTGCGTCAGCCTGACGACAGGCCGCATATCGATCCACGCCAGAAGACCGGCGCTACTCATCCCCACCTCCGTCCTCCGAAATCGAAACCACTCGTCGCCATAACGCGCAATCGCGAAGTCGAGCACCGGCGCCGACGGGGCCAGGGCTCGAAGTCGCCTAAAAACCTTCCACCCAACATCCGGGCGCTCGAGTGCGAAACAGTCCAGCAGATGCCCCGCGAGGCGTCCCGCCGGGAGCGTTGCCACATTAAGATCGAGTATCTCGAGGAAACGCGTCCGCCACTCCCCCTCCGGACGCAGACGCGTCAGAGCAACAAGGCCGTCAAGGAAACGAAGTTCATCCGGCCACTTCGAGATGGCAAGCTTTAGCGCCGTCGCCGCCCGTTCGGGCTCGTTAACCCGCAGATGAGCACGCACAGCGAAGTCGGCCTCTTCGATCGTCGCGTAAGGGCGATCCTGGTCTGATCGGGAGATGGCTTCCCACTGCTCGTTGGCTGCGAGGAATGCATAGATCGCTCTGACTCGATCTATGTAGTGTGAGGTCTGCGATGCACTGATGATATTCTCCGCGACCATCACAGCGTCGCCGCGCGTGGCCGCAATCTCAGCGCGCAACATGGCGACACCGGGCGCGTTGACCAAGTTGGCCGGCAGGAGATCAAGTCGCGCAAGCGCATTCTCGTAATCCTCCACACCGTAGAGGCACCAAGCCTGCATCAGGTCGTACGTCGGCTCCCAATGCACGTCCGAAATCAAGGCCAACTCCTCTAACGCGTCCCTATAGCGCTTCTCGAGGATCAGACCTTTCGCCAGTTCGGCGCGGATCTCATGTTTTGAGGGATCGAGCTCGAGGACCTTGCGAGCCGCGACGAGGCCGCGCTCGGTGCTGTTCGACACCATCCCCGGCACCGACCTGGCGATCATCGCGGCACGATGCGTATCGCGGCGCTTGTAGACGGCCAGTCCCAGCGCGGCGGCCAGGATCACACAGGGTAGAATGATCGCTGCTGAACGAACCAGGACTCGCCAGAAATGCGGCAGTATGGTCGCCTTCTCGGCGCGCTCCACATCCCCGGCGGCGATCCCTTCTTCCTTGCGGATCTGCTTCATTCGCCTGGCGCGCCAGATCGAGGCCTCAACCTGCACGAGGATGACCGAGATGATCAGGTAGGTCCCCAGCGTGTCGTGCAGGAAGTTCTCTGACCAGGCACGTGGCATTTCCGGCGCGGCGATGACCATGTGCGTGATACGGACGATATTGAGCACCACGACCTGGACAAGACCCAGTGTCACCAGGATCACGACCTCAAACCAACGGAACCTAACCAGGATCGCCGTGCCGAGGCTGCACAGAAAAACCGTCACGCCTGTCGTCATTCCGCTGCAGGCCTCGGGGACCGCAAACGTATGACCGCCCGTGCGCAGCACGATCCCGTCGGCCCACGCCTGGTGGTTCAAAATGTGCAACATCCACTCGGACGCCCAGACCGACAGAACCTGCATGCGAATCTGCAATGCGCCGAAAACCTGCCCCGGTAAGGGATGGATCCAGTAGAATAGAATCAGGGCCAGGACGAGGTCTCGCCCGAAGCGGGGCGGCAGCGCCCAGCGCAGGCAGGAGAAGATCACGAGAATGATACCCAGCCATTCGAACTGGTTCACGTTAAAGACAATGCCGGTCACCGCCGCCAGGGCGCCGGCCAGCGATGTTGCCCACAATACCCACGGCGGGGACGCTTCGAACGGCCCGCCGGTCTTGGGGCGCAGCAGGATCAGCGTGGAAAGCAGCAACCCGAGCACGAAGCGGATCAGGCTGTCTTCATCCGACTGCAGCCACTGCCAGTTGGCAAGCAGCCAGATCGAAAAGAGCGCGGCCGCTCCGGCAACGACAGTTTTACGTGCTATATCCACTCAGAGAAGTCCCTAATACGCGCCCATCTCCAGAATTCGCGCGCCCCGCGGGTCATCGCCAGCATGCCCGGCGGCCAAACACAGGACGCCCTGTGCATGCGGATCTAGAATTTGTGGCTATAGGTCATCAGCGCTTGAAAAGTGTCACGAGTAAAGTCGAACGCGTCAGCATCTTGGTAACGTTCAGCGTGCTGAAAATAAGTGGAAAAATCGATCTGGCGGGTGAGTTGATAAGACGTCCCGATCTGGCTGATCCACTCCTCATAATCCGATGTTCGGTCGATAAAGTCGTCGGCCAATGGATCTTCATCGCCGGTCGTCTCGTTCTCCCGGATCCGGTACGAGGTATAAGCCTGCAGCGCAAGTTCCCTGGTGAGATGATAGTCTGCAGTAAAACGGTTCAGCCAGTCCGTATAGCCGTTTGCGCGATCCTGTGGGTCCGTATCGCTGTATACACTCGCGAACCCGAGATCCCATAGCCCCACTATCCAGGCCCAGTCGTACGTCCAGGTGTCAATGATCGCGAGATCGGAGTCGAAGGTGCCGGAAAACGCCCGCGTGTACCCGAGTCCATGCGTCATGTTTCGTGACAGACGCCCCTGCTCTCCCCAATCGATTCCCGCACTCCAGATGACACCTTCGCTGCTGCTCCCTTCGGCGTCGCCGGCTGACTTGGTCTCGCCGCGAGCGTAACCTACCGATCCATACACCGACGCGTTGCGCGAAAGCTGGAGGTGCCGGTCCTCACTGACATCAAAGTTGACGTACAATGACGCATCCGTGATCTCATTATCCTGGCGGCTTTCAAGCTTGTAATCCGTCTCCGAGTAGCCCAGACGGCCGCCCACCTCCACGCCGGGCAGGACCTCGACCCCATAGCCGGTGCCAATTCGGTGCGATACGAATTCCTGGTCCGCGAACTCGGTCTCGTCAGGGATCAGATCGACGCGCGACCCATCCACGGTTAGCGTCTTGTTCTCGGCGAGCAACCAGTTGAGCTCCGCGCCGACCTCGTTCCGGAAATACTCGAACTCACGCCCGGCTAAAACGTCGCTGTTCCCCCGAAAATCCACGAAATCCGTGCGATAGGAAGGACTCCAATAGATTTGTCCCTCTACATTTCGCGACAGACGAAATTCCGAGCTGAGAAACGCAGATATCCCTTCCTCGGCGAGTCCGAAGACCCACTGGTCTCTCTGAGTGTCGAGGGGGAAATACTCGTACTGGGCCGAAACCGAGATATCCATGTCCATGTTGCGCGACAGGATCAGGTAGTTCTGCAATTGAAGCCGCGATACCAGGGGAACATCCCAGCCGTCATCAAGGATAACACCGCGCGAGGTCCCTGTCAGAAAGTCGGTTCCACGGCCGCGCCCCCTGGTCCAGCGTGCTCCGACGGATTGCGAGAATGTCGCGGTGGAATAGAACGGGCCAAGTCTGAAGGTCGCGTAGTCCGGAATATCGATATCGCGGCGATTTGTGATCCGAATCGATTGCGCGCCCGCTGGAACGGCGCAAACGAGGGCGCACGCCAGAACCAAGGCTGCTCTAAGCATCTTGCGGTTTAAACGGCACATAACGACACCTGACCATCCCCGGAACCGTCTCAGATCCCACGTCTCCGGCCAAGCCGCCGACCCCACGCCGGCACTGGCCGAGACTCTCGATGTTTCCACAATCCTTGCTGTTTCCACAATCCTAAAGTTTATGCCGCCCCATCGAACCATGAGATTCTACTCGACCCCCCGTTTGCGTCGGTTTTAACTACCGAGGGACTTCTTTTCGTTCTTATGAGCTTCACTTCATTCGCCTTCGCTCTCTTGTTTTTGAGCGTGCTCGGCTGCCGGCTGACGTTTGGCCGCGACAAACGAGCCCGCAGTTACCTCGCGTTCATCCTCGGCGTCAGCGTCGTTTTCTACGCCTGGCACATCCCTCCATATCTTTGCATCCTGATTTTGAGCTGCCTGCTGGACTACGTCGTAGCGCTCGCGCTACCGCGGCAGCGGCCGGGATCGAGCAGGGCCAAGCTGATTCTTTGCCTTTCGATTCTTGGCAACATGGGTGTCCTTGGCTTCTTCAAATATGCGAACTTCGCGCTTGGCTCCATCGACCGACTGCTGCAGGTCGCAGGACTCAGTTCCGTCGATCTTCCGCGTCTCGACCTGATCCTGCCCATGGGCATCTCTTTCTACACGTTTCAATCGATGAGCTATACGATCGACGTGTACCGCGGCAAACTGGACCCCATACGAAGCTTTTGGCGCTTCTTCCTCTACGTCAGTTTCTTCCCTCAACTCGTCGCCGGACCGATCGTCAGGGCGCGCGATTTTTTGTACCAGATCGACCGGCGCAGAAAGATTCGCGCCGGCGTCATGCTGGAGGGGAGTTTCCTGGTCATCCGCGGCTTCTTCCTGAAGATGGTCGTAGCCGATAACGTGGCCATTGCCGTCGATGAGACCTGGGTAGCGGCATGCTCACCCGACGCGAGTTCGTTGTTGTCCATGATTGTTCTATGTCTTTTCTCCTGTCAGATCTTCGCGGATTTTGCAGGATACTCGAGCATCGCGCGCGGAGCGGCCTACACGATGGGCTTTCGCGTACCCGTGAATTTCAACTGTCCGTATATCGCTTCGACATTCAAGGAGTTCTGGACGCGCTGGCACATCAGCCTATCCACCTGGCTGCGCGACTATCTCTACTTCTCCCTGGGTGGCAATCGCAAGTCGCGCCTGCGCACCTACGTCAACTTGATGATCGTGATGCTGCTTGGAGGGCTGTGGCATGGGGCCGCGACGACGTTTGTCATCTGGGGCGCGATGCACGGAGCGGCCCTGGTTGTTGAGCGCATGCTCGGCCTGGAGCGCCTGCATCAACGGCCCGGGCGGGGCCTGATTAAGTTCGCGTGGGCCCTGGTGGTGCAGTGCACCGTGCTCGCCACGTGGGCGTTTTTCCGCGCGCAATGGACGGGCGAGGGCATGACTCTGATCCGGCGCATTCTGTCGTTCGACTTTGCTCCCCTCAACGACAGCATGCCGCTCGTCGCCCTGATCTTCGTGGTGCCGATTGTGGCGATGCATGCGCGTGCCTGGCTGGCCGATCGATCCCATCTGCCGCCTCCCGGCGCCTGCGAAAAGGCGGTCTGGGCCGGGCTCATGCTCGCGGGCATCCTGACCACCTACGGAAAAGACAATGCATTCATCTACTTCCAATTCTAAGTCTAGCGGCGCGCGCGCGCGAAGACAGAGGGCGTGCCTGCTCATCTTTCTGGGCACCTTCGCGCTGGCGTGCGCATTCTCCCGCTTCCTGCAATCATGCGTGCCCGCGAAGCATGCCTGGCGCATCGAACCAGGCGAACTCGCCCCACCCACAGAGGAACCGACCTTCCTCGCTTACCGAGGCGGCACCGTGGATCATTACGTCTACTACGCGGATATCGGAGGTGCGGTCTCCTCCGCGCGAAGCGCTGATATCCTCATCCTGGGAAACTCGCACGCCGGGCTCGGCCTCGACGCCGCGGAGCTGCGCCGCTTTCGAACCGATACGGGCCTGCGGATCTATAACCTGTGTTTCAATCTGAACGAACGAGCGGAATTTGCGCGCGTCGTGATGCAACGGCACGCCCTGCGCCCCGAAGTGGCGTTGGTGAACGCAGACTACTTCTTCTCGGAGGGCATGAGTGCCGCCGCCGTTAAGATTACGCGAGAGGGGCAGTGGCGAGCGGTGATGAACTGGGCGGAAAAGATCGCGGGACACGCGGTCAGCCGCCGCCTGCACCGCTGGCTGCCTTACTTCGACTGGGCGGCGCGCGTGACCGGCGACGGCCTCGTGTACCGCTCCGCGACAGACGGTGCATGGCTGGTCGTGAAGGGGCCACATGACGACCGCCCACTTCAGCGTCCGGCACTTGACGACGCACAACCGTCGCCTGAAGAGATTCGATACGCAGAGCGTTTCCAGAACGATCTCGCCGCGCACGGCACCGCCCTGGTCCTGACCTGGGTCCCCTACCCCGGCGGGTCGCAGCACCGCGCCGAGATCCTCGCAGAGGCGCTGGGCGTGCCGTTTCTGCGCGGAGCGGAGTCCGGGTTGCGCCTGCGCGACTATTCGCACCTGACGCCGCACAGCGCCGCCACGTTCACACGCGCTCTCCTCGAGCAACTCATCACCCTCGACCAGATTAAGCCCCTGCTCGCCGGGGATACGCCGTGAAGCCGATGGAGAGCAAAGCGTGTGGACGCACGCTGGGCGTCCTGATCGCCGTGATCATCCTGCTCGGGTGCGCCGCACGCCTCTTTCAATTGGGGGCCCACGTTACTTACGTGGACGAGATGATCGTGCTGGCGGAGGGGAACTGGAACGTGGCCGGCCGGGAAAAGGAACTCGGTAGCCACGGGCCACTGGAGTTTGCACGCAAGATCGCACTGAATTCGGAATCGAGTTACGCACCTCTGCAGTTTCTCTTTACTTACTTTGCCGTCGGCGATGATCCCCTGACTCCGGGCGGGCTTCATCGTTCGCGACTCGTATCCGCCGTAATCGGATGCCTCAGCCTCCCGCTCCTTTTGCTCTGCGCATGGCGGGCAACGCAAGGACGTCTGGGCTGGGCCATCCTGACCCCCATCGTCTTGCTCAGCCTGTCGCACATGAACATCCTCAACGCGCGGCAGAATCATTCCTATATCGCCGGGGTCACGAGCGTCCTCGTTGCCCTGTTCTGCTTCGATCGCGCGCGCCTGGCCCGGGGATGGCCACGGCGCACGCTCTACCTCACGATCCCGGGACTCCTGCCACTGGCAAATTACCAGGTTCTCTTCGCGAATGTAGGGATCGGCGCGATCGTCGCGGGATTCCACATCACGCATTGGTGGCATGCAGAGCGCAGGGCCCGTGAACTCATCCACAGCGCCCTCGCGTTCGTGCCGCTCGCCGTCATGACACTGTCCACCATGGTCGTGCTGGCCCGGCTGAAATCAGATCTCTCGATCGCCTGGTGGGTCGCGCCCTTCGGCGTTGGCGACGGCGCAATCCAATCCATGCTCAAGCTACCGCGACTCTTCTTCGATATTTTCCACGCGTTGACTCTCACGTCTCCCACGCGCGCGCTCGGCAACGTCACCGCACTGATCGTCTGCCTTGGGCTGCTCGCGGGATGCGGTCTATTCGTGACGAAGAAGCACCGATCCTCCGATGGCGGAGCGTTCCACTTTCTAAGCACGTTGGCCGTACTTGCTGTATTCACCACGGCGTATCTATGCGGTCGCATCCCCCTCTCGCCATCACGACATTCGCTGATCCTGACACCCCTCGTCCTGCTCTCGATCTACCACGTCCTGCGCGAACTCGAAACCCGTCTTTCAGGCACCGCCGCAGCGACGATTCTGCGCGCTGGTTACATCGCCTGCACCGTCGCGCTAGCCGGTGCCTTCCTCGCCGACTACCCAAAGCTGCTGGATCGAAGCCGCGAGACGTTCGACGCGGGTGATGTTCGTCGCCTGGCCGCGCAAAGCGGGACCGATCTGGTTGTCGCGGGACACTGGGACTACAATAAGGCTTACTGCTTCCTCAAAGGCGACATCGACGAAGGACGCCTGCGATTGATGTCGGTTACCCATCAACGGGAGTTCCCGGCGGAGCGCTTTATCCTCCTTGGTCAGAACCCGGAGATTTTCCGATCGATCTACACGCTCACGGAGAATTCGTCCTACACCTCGCGCCTTCTACTCTCAACGGTCAAGGCCTATGACTTCGAACCGAGTCTCTACGTCCGGTACTGGTCCAACCATAGCTTGGCATGGCTTGTCGAGCCACGCAGGGAGATCAAACTTGCGCCGCCGACAGGAGAATGATACCCAACTCACGATTCACGCGGCGACCGCATAGGGGCACGCCTGCTTCAACAAATTCGCCACCTGCATGATCGACGAACCTTCCAGCATCCGTCGCGCTCCGTTCCGGCGGCTCGCGCAACTTGTTGCCGTCGTATCCATCGCGGCATCCGTCGCTCTATTCTGGCGTGATCTTCAGCAGACCCCCGATACCCGCTTCGACGACGCGTACATGGTCATGCGCTATGTGCACAACGCCCTGGCCGGACACGGACTGGCGTGGAACCCGGGCGGCCCCCAGGTTCTGGGCACGACAAGTGTGCTTCATTTCGGAGCCCTTAGCGCCGCACGCACGGCCCTTCCCGAGTTAGCGGACGCCGAGGTCCTGAAGCTCTTCTCCGCCGTGGCCGGACTCCTGACGGTCTTCCTTATCATCGTCGGCTGCGCGCGCGCTGCGCGTTCGGAGTTGCTCCGTGGCGCCTACCTGGTCTGGGGCGGAATCCTGTGCCCGCTGCTACTGTTTAACGGAATGTTCCGCTATCACTGCGCCACCGGCATGGACACCACCCTGAGCATGGCCTGTAACGCGCTCCTGATCGGCACGGCGCTGCGCATGGCGCAGTCGGGCGGCGTGAGGTGGATCGCTCCGACGGTTATCGTCGGTTACATCGCCTACCTCGCGAGACCCGACAGCGGAATCTACGTAGCCCTTTTCCCGGCCCTCAGCATCTTGTCGATTGGACCGCCCGAGGGCAGGGCGCGCCGGATCATCACCTTCTGGGTCGCGATGGGAGGCGTGCTGATCGCCGATGCCCTCGCGAAATGGGTGATCTTCGGCGACCCGTTCCCTCTTTCGTTCTACATGAAGACACACGCGTTCAAGCAGGGGTACGCCGGTCTACCCGACTGGAATACGGCCAGTTACTTCATGCGCTTCATGGGAAACTTACTGCCGTTCATCGGTGCCGGAATCATCCTGGGCAACGCGCGGAACTCACGTCTCCTTGTTCCGTTCGTTATTCCGTTCGCGCTGACGATGGCCTACTGCTTCACGACGGTACAGGTCATGGGCTTCAGGGCCCGCTTTTTCTTCCCATCCCTGCCGTTCGTCGTGATGGCCGTGGCCCTGCTCCTGGACGACCAGACATCCAACGGTGAATACACGTTCCCGGTGTACCCAACGCTGGCGCGCGTCACGCTGACGCTTCTCCTGGTGGCGGGCATGCCTCTCGGCGCATACACGTTTACGACACGCTACGCCGAACGGTTTCTCAAACCCATCCCGCCCGTGGACACGACGCGCTACTTCACGGCCCAGGCGCAGGCGCCGCTCCGGACACTGGAGTGGTGGGACTCCATCGTGGAAGCCGCCGAAATTGCCGGGAAACTTCCGGCCGAGTCGTCGTTCGCGTTAACCGAACTGGGGCTGGTCGGCGCGTCGGCCCCCGACGTCACGATCATCGATCCCACGGGTCTGCACGACTCGCATTTCGCGCACCACGGATTCACCGCCGATGAGTTCCTGAACCGCAAGCCCGACCTGATCTGGATGCCGCATCCACACTACATCTCAATGCTGCAATCTCTACTTGAGAGCCAACGATTCTGGGACGAGTATGAAGTTTATGCCGAAATGTTGAACTTCGGCATGGCGGTGCGCAAGCAGAGCCCGCGCTATGTCCAGATCACGGGCATTCTGCAGGCCGCATGGGCGGAGACTTACGAGGGCATACCCATGCGCGACTTCATCGCAACGCGTAAACGCTAAGCGTGGGGCTCCAGGCTGAAGCAGGGCCTTCGATCAAGAAATTGACTCGTGCGGGCAGGGGCGCTATCATTTTGTGTTCCTTTTTTTCACCCAGGACTCGCCTACAGGGGGCGTCATGACTGTGTCGGCTCAATCGCGTAAATCGAGAACTGTGCTGTATGCCGTCGCTGGCCTTTGTGTCCTCGCGGGTCTCGGCATCCTGCTTAGCCGCAGCCGATTATTCGACCTGCTGTTGCCATTCGCGATCGAGCATGCCAGCCTCGATCACGAGATTTCGGAGGTTGGCGAAAGCAAGATCCACATCACGATTACAGCCGTAGCCGCCTCTCTTATTGTGTTCGGCGTTCTACTCCCGAACCACCGAGTGCGGCGCGGTATGCTTGCGGCCACCTTCTCGGACCCGGCATTTGCCAGGCTCTCGTCGAACCGGCGCAGCTATCTCTTCTTCTGGGTGGCGACGCTCGGCGGCCTGATACTCGCGGCCCTCTACGCCTTTTGCGAAGGCCTTGGCATCGCCGACCTCTACCTGGAAGACCAGATCTTCGAGAACATCTCGACCGCGGGGTTCTTCCTCGCCGCGCTCCTGCTGATCCAACCGGTGCAACGATGGCGCCGATTCAAGACGACGACGACCTGGCCCGCGTGGCGCCTCGTCTGCGCGTTTCACCTCTTGTTGATCGCCGGCTTCGTCGTCGTCGCGGGAGAAGAAATTAGCTGGGGCCAGCGTGTGTTTGGATGGGAGACACCGCAAACCGTGGCAGAGGTCAACCTTCAACAGGAGACGAACCTGCACAACCTGTACAACGAGTACTTCGTCCAGATCTACTATGGTTTCGCGTTGCTCATCCCGTTTCAGCTCGCCGCCATGCGCTTGCCCCGGCGACGCAAGGATCCGACCGCATGGTCCGTGGCGCTCCCGCATCCCACGCTGACCATGCTGGCCATCATGATCGGCGTCAACTCCGCGGGACTGTGGCGCGGCGAACTGACCGAGGAGTTACTGTCGCTGTACGCCGTACTCTACGGACTGCGCCTGTTTATCGGTACGCGCTCAACGGAGTGGGGTGGTCCACACGCCGTCGCGGGGTGACCATGCGAAACTCCTGTGATCGAACCGACGTGTCATGATGTGCTACCTGTCCTCGGTCCCGGACCTCAAAGCATGAACGCCGCCCTGCAGTCCACACGCTTCAAGATGGCAAGCGCCAGCGTGGTGCTGGCGTTGCTGCGGCTTGTCGGCGTTCGACCCTTGCGCACGATCGTACGCAAGGGAATTACCTACGCCGTCGACTTGCGCGAGGGAATCGACATGAACCTCTTTCTCTTTGGGAGCTACCAATCCCACGTCGTAAGGACCGTCTGCGGACGACTTGCACAGGACCCGGTGATCATAGATGTCGGGGCCAACATCGGGGCCATCTCCCTCGCCCTTTCTGCGCAGAAACCGGACTCCACCATCTATGCGTTCGAGCCCACCGGCCACGCCTACAACAAGTTATTGCGCAACGTCGAACTGAACGGCTTCGAATCGAGAATCACCCCGATCCAATCCTTCGTGTCGGCAGTCAGCAGTTCAGAGTCAGCCCTGTCCGCCTACTCGAGTTGGCGACTCGACAGGGTCGATGATGCCCGGCATCCTATTCACATGGGTATCTCGAAAGAGGCAACGACGACGCAGACGTCGATCGACGATTTCATGCGAGATCGCAACGTGACGAAACTTGACCTGATCAAGATCGATACCGACGGCCACGAACTCGATGTCTTGAAAGGAGCGACTCGAACGCTCGAGAGCATGCGACCCCTGCTCATCTTCGAGCTGACCACCTACCTGCTCGCCAGCCAGGGGATTGACTTCTCGGAATACGAGGCACTACTCGCGCCCTTCGACTATCGGCTTGTCGAGAGTCAGTCCGGGCGATCCGTCACGTCATCAAACGTACACGATGTCGTGCCATCCGGAGGCGGAATCGACGTCCTGGCCATTCCCCCCGGCACGGATCCGAGATAGGGAAGATCGTCATGCCCGAATCCCAAACCCATTACGACTCGGTCGCCGCGATGCGCAAGACGTATATCCGGAAGAACCGCTACTACTACGACGACCTCCTCCGACTCCTACGGCATGTCGTAGCTCCTGACGCCTCCGTCATCGAGTTGGGATGCGGGATCGGCCACCTCGTCGGAGCGCTTCCGAATTCCACGAAAGCCGGAATTGATTTTTCCGAGACGATGCTCGATATCGCACGGAGCGAAAGCGGCGAGGAGGTCGACTACATGTCGGGCGACATCGAGGATTTACAACACGAAGCAACGTACGACTACGTCCTGATGCTGGACCTCGTCAACTCACTTCGTGATGTCCAGAACACACTTACCGATATCCGTCACAAGTTGTGTGCAGACCACTCCAGGCTGGTGATCACGTACTACAATGCGCTCTGGGAGCCGGTGATTCGCCTCGCCGATTTACTGAAGTTGCGCATGCAGACTCCGAATCTGAGCTGGCTGTCACGCTCGGACGTGGCCACGCTCCTTGAATTGTCGGGTTTCGAGATCGTTACGTCCGGGGAACGCCTCTTGTGGCCTCGATTCGTCCCGGGACTTTCATGGCTGTTGAACGCCGTCCTGGCAAAACTCCCACTCCTGCGTCGTCTATGCCTCGTGCACTATGTCATCGCGCGGCCGGGCCCGCAGACGCGCAGGGAGTACTCGGTCAGCATCTTGATTCCCGCGCGCAACGAGGCCGGCAACGTCGAACGCGCACTTCAGACCATTCCTCGATTCGGCTCCAGCCAGGAAATCCTCTTTGTGGAGGGCAACTCGACGGATGACACGTGGGATGTCATCCAGACGATGGCAGAGCAATACAAGGAGCGATGCGAGATCCAGGTGATGCAACAGCCGGGCAAGGGCAAGGGGGATGCCGTGCGAACGGGTTTTGCCGCCGCCACCAAGGAGGTCCTCATGATTCTTGACGGGGACCTCACGGTGGACCCATCGGATCTGCCCAAGTTTTACGAAGCGCTCGCGACCGGAAAGGCGGAGTTCATCAACGGCTCGCGGCTGGTCTATCCCATGGAAAAAGAAGCGATGCAGATGCTCAACATGCTGGCCAACAAATGCTTTGGCATCCTCTTCACATGGCTGCTCGGCCAACCCCTGAAGGATACCTTGTGCGGCACGAAGGTTCTGCGCCGCTCAGACTATGATCGCATCGCCGCGAATCGATCCTATTTCGGTGACTTCGACCCGTTCGGTGACTTCGATCTGCTCTTCGGGGCGGCCAAGCAGAACTTGAAAATCATCGACGTGCCCGTTCGCTATCGCGATCGCAGCTATGGATCCACAAACATCAGCCGCTGGAGCCATGGTTGGCTGCTCCTCAAGATGTGTGCCTTCGCCGCCCGGAAGCTCAAGTTCAGGTAGGACGCCATGTCGGATGTTCAGTCGCATTTCGACGGCGAAGCCGATCGCTACGACCACTGGAAGCAACGCAACTGGTATTACTACGACACGATCAAAAGGATTTACCGGGAGCGTATCGCCAAAGATGACGCCGTGCTGGAGGTCGGCTGCGGGACTGGCGAGATCCTGGCCGGCATCCAGACCGGCCGGGCGATGGGAATCGATATCAGTCCCGAGATGATCCGGATCGCGGCGGCGAAGCACCCTCAACTGGAATGGCACGCGGCGACGACGGCCGGGCTGGGAACGATCGTAGGCGAGCCCTTCGATGTGGTGTTCCTCTCCGACGTGATCGAACACATTGAGGACGTGCCCGCAACGTTCCGCGACCTGCGTTCCGTCTGCCGGCCCGGCACGCGCCTGCTGATCAACATGGCCAATCCGGCATGGGAACCGCTCCTGCTGGTTCTGGAGAAGCTAGGCAAGAAGATGCCGGAGGGGCCGCACCACAGAATCTCGGTCGGCACGCTGACGCGGACACTGGCGGATCTTGGATTCGCGTTGGAGCGACGCGACCACGAACTGCTCTTCCCAGCCTACATCCCCGTCGTGTCAGCACTCGTCAACGCGATCGGTCGACTTCCGCTCATCCGCCGGCTCAGCCTCATCGAGATTCTCGAGTACCGCTTCTCAGGGGAAATCGCGGAGCAGGACTCATTGGCGGGCCACCTCCCTTAATCACCGGAGCACTCAGGGGCGAGCGCGAGTTCCGGCACCCACTCGCGCGCCATCGCGAGATACCGAGCGGCTTCGCGAGGATCGTCCATGCAGATCAGGTTGGCCCGATTCCGATAGAGCCTCGCCCGCGAACTGTTCCGCGGATAGAATCGCTCCATCTCGTCCATCAAAGCGATGAGGGCATTGTGCCGCGTCATTAACGAATCGCGCACACGAATGATGCTGAACTCATGCATCTGACGCACGTCGAATACGGAAGGATCGAGACCCAACTCTGGCCGCGGCGTGTCGCGCCACGTATACGTGTACAACACGAAGTGCATCGTGTTGGGCAAGTCGGGGTTCCGCCGCACCTCGCCCACATAGTCCGAGAAGTACCACTGCCGGACCTGGTGAAAGTAGACCCCTTCGCCGAATAGATGGGGCAACCACGCTCCCTGCTCGTAGGGGACAAAATAGAAGAGTATGACATCATCGTAGCGACGGGCTTCACTCCTGAGGTATTGCCCCACCGCGCGTTGGTCCGGCCGGGGACTGGCGTAGTGGATGCGCACCCCATGGACTCCCGCAACAAGAACGGCCGCTATGACAGCAGCTCCGCATGCGATGCGAATCGGTCGCAAGACACGCGTAAATCTCCGGCACCCTTCCACGAGACCGTATGCGGCTAGAACCGCGATCACTGGCAGTGAGTGCAGTACGTATCGAACCTTAAGAGCGACTCCCGCTACTGCGGCGTGATAAATCGTCGCGTGCGCGATAGGTTCGATCACGCCCAACAGCAGAATGAATAGAGCCCAGGGGTGCGTGCGCCTGAGGCGCCACGCACAGACCCCGCCGTGCACAGCGAGCGGCAAGAGGACGGGCCAGGCACGACCGAGCACGCCGGGGAAGACCGTCATCGCAACCGCGCGCAGCGGCTCGATGCTGATCATGCGCGAAAATAGATGCCGGGAACCGGCGGACTCCGAGACGTACTCACTCGCCATGATCAACGTCAGTCGTAGAAACGGCAGCACCGCGAGAGTCGCCAACCCAAGTGCGACTCCGCTTTTCGCAACGAGTGCCAGCGCGCCGCGCCTGCTGACAGGCCCCTCGCGCATGCGGGACAAAGGCAGCGCGGCCAGGGCAATGCATCCGGACATCGACACAACAATAGCAACCGGCGCCATACCGCGAGACATCAACATGAGGAACGTTGCGATTCCAAGGGCGCACCAGTCCAACACATGACCCCAGCGAAACGAGCGGTACGCACAGCCCAGCGTGCAGACGTACAGGAAGTAGGAAATGGAGTACGGGCGGGCTTCCTGGCCATACGTGATGAGCTCCGGGGACACGGCCACCACAAGCGCGGCCAGCAACCCCGTGATTCGACCTCCCACGCTCACGCCCAGAAGGTACACGAGCGGGATCATGCCGATCGAGAAAAGCGCTGCGGGAAAACGAAACACGGCTTCGCCCCACGGACCGAAGTCATATACGCGCGAGATCACGAATCCGATCAGGTAGTCCAGGGGCGGCTGCGCCTGGCGTGCTGCAAGATAGGTAATGCCACGCAGCGTCGTGGCTTCGTAGTACGCCTGCACCGCCATCAACTCGTCCATCCAAAGACTCTTGGCGCCGAGTCGATGAAGCCGCAGAAACGCACCGCCGATTACGACGAGGAGGAGAGTCGCCGCCGCCCATGGAACTCGGCGCCTCGGCCCGACGGGTTCTGTGATCGATTCGGTACTCATGACATCCGGTCCGTGCTCGGCAGAGGCGTAGGCCTCGAGCAGCATCAGCTTTGTCTGCCGTCCCGTCAACCGCACACCACATCGTGCGACGACTACCACGCGGACTCTATCATTGAATGAACGACGGCAGTCAGTGTAGTTTCCGGCCCCATGGCGAGCACAACGAGCAATTCGGCGGTCGCGCGCACGGTGTTGCTATGCCTCGTCGTCATCACGATGACGTATCTCTGGCACTCCTTCGAATTCTGGCACTACATCAACGATGACGCCTTCATCACCTTCCGTTACAGCCGCTTTCTCGCGCTGGGGCGCGGACCGTATTTCAACGTGGGTGAGCATGTCGAGGGCTATACCAATGTGCTCGCGATGCTGATCACCGCCGGCTTCATCGGCACGCTCGGGCCAGAGCTCGCGCCCGCGGCAACCAAGATGATCGGTGTTCTCAGCGGCGCTGGCTGTGTCGTCCTCGCCCATGCCATGACGGCGTACCTCCTGGCCGCAACCCGGTGCAACGTCCGCCGCGCGCCGCTGTGGGGCATCGTCGCTGCGGCGATCGTCGCCGTCAGCCCGGCATTCGTAGTCAACACGACGAGCGGACTCGAGACCGCATTGTTCTCGGCGCTGGTGACGACGGGCGCGTTCCTGGGAACGCGGGAATCCGTCCGTGGCCAATGGTACGGTTCCGGCATCGCCTTCGGGGCGGCCGCCTGGACTCGGCCGGAGGGAATTGTTCTGTTCACGGCTTTCTGGTGCGGGCAAGCGGCGGTTCGTATGATCGAACACTGTTTCTGCGCCGAGCAGTCGGACGACCGCTCCGTCGGCGCCCTCCTGCGACATCGCGGCACGCGCGCCCTGATCGCGAACGGCGCCATCGTGACCGGACTGTTCGCGGCGCTCTTTGGACTGCGACACCTGCTCTATGACGGCGAGTGGCTGCCCAACACCTACTATGCCAAAGAACGGAGCGTCACGTTCTGGCAGGCTCGCAAGTATGTCGAACGGGGCATGCTGCCTGCCGTGCTCGGTATCGGCGGGGTCCTGGTGGGATGCGCTGGGTATCTCAGCCGGTTCACCCGCATCCTGCCCTGGATACCCATTGCGGCGCTAACCGCAATGGGTTGCGTCATGCCCTTTCTCTCCGGCACAGACTGGATGCTTGGAGCCAGACTCGTCATCCCTTACCTGCCCGTGCTCGCCATCTGCGTCGTGGGCGGATGGGCTCTGCTCTCGGAATTCGTGCTGCGGCGGTATGCGCGGATCGGTCTACTGGTCGCCATCGGCGTACTCCCGGTGCTGTGGCAGCGACAGGCCGGCGAACGAAAGGTCTTCCATGACCACACCACACTGCGCGCCCGCGGGTACACAACGGGACACATCGCTCTCGCCGAATGGCTTCGCGACGAAGCAGCGCACGAAGGCGATACGATAGCCCTGATGGATATCGGCCTCGTCGGCTACAAGTGCTTCGATCAAAGCATCCTGGACCTGACCGGTCTGACCGATCGATTCATCGCCAGGAGCGCGGGCGGCTTTCTCGACAAGCAGTACGATCCGGAGTACGTCCTGGACCAGGCACCACGCTTCATCGTGCTTATCCTCTCCGCGCGCGGGACCTCCTATTCGCCGCCGCCGGCCGGCACGGAGTTCGCGTTTTGGACGGAAATCGAGAAGCGGATATATGATCATCCCGATTTCCAGGAGCATTACCTGAGCCCGCAACCCGCCGTGGAATCTGCGGTTGCGTCCGCGGCATCGCAATTCGGGGCGACCCGCATCTTCGAACACGGCCATCCGGGCCTCTACTACCTTCTCGCCGTCTTCGAACGACAGGATGCGTTGTGAATCGCACCCATAGAAACCAACTCGAGAACCTTGACGAGAACTGCCCTCGATCAGTGCCTTCGATCCGGTTCTCGGCAAAGTTCTCGATGTGGTTACCCAGCGCATGAACCCCATCGCCCGCACACTAAACTCGAACCGCGCCGCGGCCGTTCTCTGCGTGCTGATCATCGCCGTCTCCTTCAGCATGTTCGGCTTCACGCTCGCCCGCTACCCGATCTACTTCGATGACGAACCCTTCTTCAATCTGTCCGCGGTTCGCTTTCTGACCGGGAAGAGCTTCGCCTACGTGGTACACCCCGACGCGCCGCACGCCGGCGACCTCTGGGCTTATCACAGTCCGCTCTTCTTCCGCATGCAGGTTCTAACGTTCAAGATCTTTGGACTGAATCACTTCTCGTGCCGGATTCCAAGCTGGATGGGATGCCATCTCGCCATCGGCATGCTGTGCGGCCTGCTGATCCGGCATCGCATGCGCCTCGCGGCGATCATGATCGCGTGCCTGTGGATTGGAGACAGCTCCACCCAGGAAATGCTGCTCGGACGTCCCGACGGCGTGGCGCTTCTCGGTGTCGCCGCCGGATTCTACGCACTCGTTGGAGCCGTAACAACCGGGAGCGTGCGATGGTCCGTCGCGTGCGGGATCGGACTCGGACTCGCGGTGGGAATGAACATCGCGACGATCTATTTCGTGCCGGCGGCGGCGCTCGCACTGCTCGCGATTTGTCCGCTTCGCGTCTCGCTTCGACTGCTGATCGGGTTCGGGATCGGACTGGCCGCGATGGCGCTTGTTTTCGTGAGCTTCTGGCTACCCCGTCCACTGGCCGCAGGGGAGCAATTCAGGTGGTTCGTCGAATTCCACGAGAAGGATTTTTCATCTATTCGCGAAAACTGGATCGGCATCGTCGGAAAACTGGGGCGTGGCAAGTACTGGATCCTGGCACTGATAGCGGGCTGGCTCGCCGTACTGGTGCCTGCAGCGGCGGTGAAACTGCGGCAGATCCACAAGCATGCACGGTGTGATCCGGCGTCTACAATCGTGGTCTCGGCGACGCTTTTCACCGCGGCAGCGCTCGCCCTGTTCTCCCTGTCGAGCATGTATCGCTACTATCTCACCTTCTTCACCCCCTGGCCCGTACTCGGAATGGCGGTTCTGGCCGGCCAGGCCGTTGGAACCGGCGTCAAGCAGCGCATCGCCGCGGGGCTCATGTGCGCCATCCTTGGTGCCGCATGGTTGCCGTCGCTCGTCTGGAACGGCCTCAAACTCAGGGAGAACCTGACCTTCTACTCCAGGCTCGATGACGAGCCGACTCGCGAGTTCCTTGCCCGTGCGCTGCCCCGCGAAACACGCGTGGTTGCCGACCCGAAGTACTTCCTGCTGCTAAACAACGCCGGCATCGAGTACGAGCCACTTCCCTGGTACGCGTCGATCCGTTCGCTCTCGATGCCTGACGACAGTTCCCTCGTGATCAGCCGCGGGTATCACTCCGTGATTTCGAGGGACAGACCCGAGTGGATCGAAGGGCGGACGCTCATTGCGTTCACGAACGTATTTCCACGGGTCATCGCTGGCGCGAAATGGCTGCGCGAGCCCTTTTACGTGTACGGTCCAGCAGGCCACGATCGCCGCTGACGCATCGACCCCTCTCCCGGTCACGCCGTTCACCCATGTGGCCGGTACATCGGCGTCATGTATAGCCAGCCGGAATCCCCAATACGTTCGCGCATCCATCGCTTCAAAATGCTCTTCAGGTAGAGCTTCTGCATCACACCCAGGTTCTGGATGTCGCCGAGATGCCGTGACTCGCACGGTATGGCGACGACGTTGTGACTCGGCGCAAATCTCTCCACGATCCGCCGGCCAACACCCGGCTCAATGTGATCATGGATTTCCACGACCATGTGGCACTGCATCAGTCCCGGCACCCGTTGCGGATCGAGCAACACGCCCTCGTAACCTTCCACGTCGACAAGAACGAGTGCCGGCAGTGACTGCAGCGCACGCGCCAGATCTTCGGGCTCACAACGTCCGTCAATGCGGATGCGAGCCTGCAGTTCATTGAGAGCCACGTTCTTGTGGAGGAGCCGGCGGCCCTGCTCCGTCTCCTCAAAAGCGATTACGGGAATGTCCGCAAACTCTCGCGCCAAGCCGATCGCGTGATATCCCTCCGCGGCCCCTACATCGACGATCAGTGACAGTGATTGCCGCTCGAGATCCTTCCACACTCGATTTAGTTCCCTTTCGTACGTGCCGAGGATTTTAGCGATGGAGACGCTCCCGACGGCGCGCGAGGTATATCGCATCCCGGCATAACGGCCCCCGAGAATACGCCTCTCGGATTCCCATTTTTGGAGCAGACTGTGCGCGTAATGGTAACGATGAAACGGCGACGGAACGAGAGCCCTCGCGAATTGGAGAATGCCCATCGAACCCCTCAGCGTGACGTCTTTGAGCCGGTGAGCTTGATCGCGATCGACTGCAGGCGGAACAGAATGCGGGTAAGTCGCCGCGCGGATCCCGACAGGAACGCGAAGGACTTCGGAGCGAAGAAGGGAAGCCCGGGCAGAAATACGCGCGCCTCACGACTCGCGTTGAGCCATTGGGCAAGCTGTTCCAGATCACTATGATGACTGTGGACGATCTTGACCTGCATCCCCTCGCCTGCAAATGCCGGCACGATCGCCCGAAAGTTATACTCGGGGGGAAGTACGCAAAACTGAATGCCTGATTCATACACGGCCTGGCGCAGTGGTGGCTGATCCCCAGGCGGCTTGTGGTCACGCTGCATCCACTCGCCATACAACTCGCGCCACCGCTCCAGCACGGCGCAGACGCCCGGCGTCTTGCGATACGCGACCACGCCCGAATTCATCTCCGGAAAACACGGCGGGCACGTCGTCTCGCCGTAGCGGTCACGACCCGGAGCATGCGCGACGGCCATCTCGAAACGATCAAGCAGCACGAAGAGATCACTCAAGTCGGCGCACACGTAGGTATCCGTATCGAGAAAGACGGTCTTTTCAAAAGGAGAATCCAAAAAGACGTCGATCTTCTCCTCGCGCGTCCAGAACTCCTTGCTCTGACGAATGTCGACATCCGGAGGGCACTCGCGCCGCGCGCGAGCAACGTCGTTGGTGTGCAGCGTGACCGCAATGCCCGGCATCTGCTGACGGAGGGAACGAACGGACACAATCGCCTGCTGCAGATAACCCTCGCCCTGCGCCAGGTAAAGTACGCCATGTTCGGCAGTTGTCATTTCAGTAGAAGTGTCTCACGCCGAGATCTAGACGCCGTGCAGCGCACGCAGATCTTCAATCAGTGAGCCGGGCTCGAAGCGTGCATTTTGATCCAGGCCGTTCTTTCGCCAGAACTCGTTGAAGAGGTGAAGCGTGTACGTTTGACGGTTCTTCATCAGCTTACGCCCCTTGTACGCGAGTTTGGGATCCGTGAACGTCGGCGTCGCTTCGCCCCAGAACAATGGAGAGAAGTTGACCGGTGGCTTCACGCAGGCTTCGCACTTTAAATCGCTAACGACCTGCTCCAGCATGCCGCGGTTGGTCAATGTCCACTCCTGGTTGGTCTCATTGTCGACCTTTCCCAGGAACTCTAGACAGGCTTCCCCGAACGGGGATCCGGTGGGGAACTTCATAATCCCGTTTGTCAGCCCCGCCGCCTTGTACCCGTCCTCCGGTTCGGAGATCAACACGATCTCCTCGCCGAGATCAAAGGGACGAAGACAGATCATGTCCAGATCGCACCACCATCCGCCCCTCTTGAGCAGAAGGTGAATCCGGAAATTATCGGCAAACATGGCGTAACTTCCCGTGTGAAACTGGAAGATGGCGTCACGCGGCATGATCTCGGCCGCGTCTCTGACCACCACTCGATGGGGCACACCTTCGATCGGATCATAGGCGTACAAATGGTACTCGTGCCCATGGTCCAGGAACGACTTGATCGAGAGCTGCTCATTCAGCCGAAGTCTCTCCCCGATCCACAATCCCTGGATGACCTCGTTGCCCGGAGTCGGCGCAGTGCATCCCGGTTTCACGATTCCCAATACCTCAAGAAGTCCCATCGCGCCTCACCCGGTCGAGTAATCGTCCTGTCCAGTAGTCTGCATCGTGCGGGTGCCTATGGCGTCTGCGGATCATCTCCCGCTGGTGACAACCGTTTTAGATCATGAGCCATTTCACTCCTCACTCCTGACCCCTTCATCCCTCATCCTTCATCCCTCATCCTTCTGAACATACACCCAGTAGTGCTCCGAATCGATCATCAACTCCATATGCGACTGGAGTCGCTCCGGGACTCGCGTAAACCAGTCGTGCCCTTTTGGGATCAGTATGCAAGTCGCGCTTGCCGCCAGAACGGCCCGGATCTCCGGATCGGTTTTGTTCCACCAGGCCAACCGGACGTGAGAGTAGCGGTCGACGAAGAGGGCCTCCGTATAATCCGGAATGATGACGAAGTCGTACTGCCCGGTTGTCACGGCGGCGTCCAGGCGCGCGCAATTGGCCCGCAATTCATCGCGGTGTTCAGCCGGCCCGCGGCCGGTGCCTTCACTTGCGCGCTTGACCAGGCGCCAGGGCGTGTTGAGATCGGGATGAAACGTGAGCGCGAAGGATATCAGCAGCGCCGCCAGCAGGGCGCTGTGCTGAAATCTCCGATCGGCCTGCGCGATGCGCGCTGAACTCCATGCGATAATCAACGTGACGAACGCCACCGGCGCTACGACGGTGTCGCTCCAGGTGGCATACTGGAACCACCAGTGTCCACCATAAATCAACAGATTCCCGAACGAGCGCCCGGGTAAGAACGCGATGATCGCCAGGGACGTAAAGACCACCGCCTTGCGCGCTGGACGGCGCGCGGCAATCAGGACCAGCAACGGCACGAGCGGGGCAATCCAGACGATCAACTCCTGGAACATGAATTCCCACGAAGCAGGCTCCAGCAATCGCTCAATACGAAAGACATCCCGCACCGCGTAATTCAGACCGTTCATCGACCGGGCTTCAACGAGGATGACGACGGCGGCGACGGTTGAGACCACATAGACCGCCACCCACTCGAGCAGCCGGCGGCGGGACAGAAGGTCGCGATGCCCGAGGACCCAGCCCAACCCGGCGAGGGCCCACACCAGCATCACGGGAAGGGTGACGATGTACTCCTCCTTCGTCAGAACGATCAGGGCAATGCACGCCGAAGCGCGATGCGTCCGCCCGTCGGCAAGCGCGTGCACGAGCAGCAATAACAGCGGAGCAAGCAAGTAATCCGGCTGAAAGAGCTGGCGACCGAACAAGAGGCCGAAAACCGTTGGGTACAGCAGGTAGAGGACTCCCATGACCAACGGAAGCAGCCGATTCTGATCGCCCGGCACGACCAGCCTGATCGCCAGGCGGTGCACAAGCACGGCGGAGACAAGGTGGCTCAGGATGGTCAGGACAAGCAATACAACCGGACTCTGAAAGACCGCCACGAGGGGCGCAACGGCCAATAGCGTTACATAGGAATGGTTTCCCAGGAGGTGCTCGAAAGTGGGCCCCTCGTAGAGTCCATTTCCGGCCAACAGGTTGCGCAGCGCCGAATAATAGTGGACTCCGTCGCCCTGGAATCCGAGCATTGTATACTCGCGAACGCCGAGGGCAATCAGCGCGGCCCCGGTCAGCGCATAAAAGACCGCGCCGGCGGCGCGCGATACCCAAGCGCGGTCGAGGCGACGCTCGGCGACGACCCCGATGATATATGCAAATGCTAGAACCAGGTACTTCACAGACGTTCGATCCTTCGATCAACCCGTACATTCGCCCAAAGGAACAGAAGTCGCAAGACTTCCGGCCGATGCATGGCGAATCACCCCCTCCGTCTTTTGACGCTGAGCCGCTTACCGCTTGTCCACGCCGTAGCGAAACGGTATCGTTCCATTCCAACGGCCAGGGCTTTCACTCTTCTCTCTCCTCCCGGGAGGGGGCCGGGGCGCGGGCCGGCAAAGAGAAATTCAGGATCTCGCGATGACTCCAAAAAAGATTCTTCTTATGGACCGCACACTGGGCCGCCTGGCGTGCACGATCCTTTCTCTCTGGAACCGGGTAAGCCGCTGCATTATGCCCGTGCGCTACGAGCGACCGAAGCGGATCCTCTTCGTCAAACTCATCGAAATGGGATCCTCGGTACTGGCCTGCCCGGCTTTCGAAGAGGCCGTCGCGCGTGTTGGCCGCGAGAACATCTTCATCATCCTCTTCGCCCCCAACCGGCCGATCATCGATCTTCTGCCGTTTTTCCCACCGGAAAATGTACTGGCGATCGACGATAGCAGCCTGGTCACCTTTATTCCGGGCCTGTTGCGTACGCTGCGCCGCGTTCGCCTCGAAAATATTGACACGGCGATCGACATGGAGGGACTGACACGCTCGTCGGCCGTGATCACCTACCTGACCGGAGCCCGAAACCGCGTGGGATACTACAACTTCCACTCGGAAGGTCCCTATCGTGGCCGGCTGTTTACGCACGAACTGAGCTACAATTTCCAGCACCACGTCAGCGCGATGTTCCTCGCCCTCGTGCAGTCCTCTTTTTGCGAACCGGGCGATGTCCCCCTTTTGAAGGAGCCGATCGAACAGCGCCCACTACCGACGTTTGAGTCGAGCGATGAAGACACGCGCAAAGTCCGGGAGATGCTCGATGGCCTGACGGGCGGCCGGCGGTCAGGACCGCTGGTTCTCCTCAACCCCAATTGCAGTGATCTGATGCCGTTAAGGCGCTGGCCGGAGGAGAAGATGATCGAGCTCGGGCAGCGTATCCTCAGCGAGATATCCGGTTCCACGGTGGCCATCACGGGTGCGCGCTCGGAACAGCCCGCTGCCGAGCTTATCGCGCGGCAGATTTCGGCGGACGGCCGCACGATCTGCGTCGCGGGGCATACCTCCCTGCGGGAGCTTCTTGCGCTCTACCATGTAGCGGACGTACTTATCTCAAACGATAGTGGGCCATGCCACTTCGCGTCACTTACACCCATCCCGGTAATTTCTCTCTTCGGGCCCGAAACGCCCCAACTCTATGGACCGCTCGGTGAAGGCAAGACATCGCTTAGCGCCAACCTGGCATGTAGCCCCTGTGTCAACATGCTTAACCATCGATTCTCCCCCTGCACCGATAACCAGTGCATGAAGCGGATCCCGGTAGACCAGGTGTTCGATGCCCTGACCGACGCCCTGTCACGCCGCTAGCCCGGCTTTCGCTGTTCGCGGGTTCGAGGGCGAAGAACATTAGTAAACTCGTCTTTTGAGATCATAGGTCTTCACCACACGCGCTATCGGATTGGTCGCGCGTGATCTCCGGAGGCGGCTGGGGCGGCAGGGGAAGATGTAGCTGAGCCAGGAGCAGTTGCTGAGCTTTGTCGGGCTGAGTATAGCGCGCCATCTTCAACCACCGGCCGTCCACGGTGGGGATCTTGACGTCGATCATCTGCATCGCCTTAAGCTGCTCAAGCACGCTTCGAGGAGTGAGTCCGGCGGCATGTTGCTTGCATCGTTGTTTGAGCGTCACATGCAGGCAGTAGGAAAGGAAGGCGATGAAGATGTGTGCTTCGATGCGCGATTCGAGTTGATGATGGACCGGTCGGATCGCCAGGTCGCCCTTGAGGTTTCGGAAGGCCTCTTCAACTTCAGTAAGTTGGATGTAGTATTCCCAGAGCTTAGCCGGGTTGTCCGCAGGCAAGTTGCTGCGCAGCAGATAGCGACCTTCACGGCGATAGGCTCGTCGATACTGCGTGCGGTTGATCTGCCAATGAAAGGTTTGCGCGTTAATCGGTTGGCCCGGCTCGGGCAGCGTAATCTCCATGAGCTTAAAGGCCCGGCCGGCGGCCGTTTTGGCCGCTCCCAGTTTCATGAGTAAGGCATCGCGCGTGATTCGCTTCTGATCGCGCAAGGCATGTAGCCGCTTGACCAGATTCTTGAGTCGACGCAGGCGCATCGAACGCTCCTTCTTGATGCGCTTGTGGCTTTGGGCATAGACATAGACCTCATCGCCATCCTGTAGGAGTTTGACGGCGACGTCATCGCGGACCTTTTCCCATGGCTGTGTGGCCAGGTCCTGTTCGTAGCGACTCAGGCGCCCCTTGGGCGTTCCAACCAGATAGCCTACCGGTGTTGTGGCTGCCCGCATTTCCGCCAGCACCGCTTCGGTCGGGATCCCTCTGTCCATGACCCAGACACGTTCGGCCTTTCCATGCAGCCTCTCAATTTTCTCAAGGAATCCGCGAAGCGTACTGTTGTCGGCCGTGTTGCCAGCCATGACTTCGTAACCCAGCGGAAAGCCCTCGGGCGTAACCACCAGTGCAATCACCACTTGCACGCAGTCCGAACGCTTATCCCGGCTGTATCCGAACTGGCGCTTATCATCAAAGGGCGGATCGCTCTCGAAATACGTACTGGTTAGGTCATAGAGCAGGATCTCGCAGCGAGCATCAAACAGCGTTTCCCAACGCCCCTTGAGATGCTTGAAGAGATCTTCCTTATGCTCCAGGAGCCGGTCATGGCATCGATACAGCGTGTCTTTTTGCGCGATCTTGAAGTCTTCGCCCAGCAGATCCGCCATGGCGCTGTGCTCGAACCAATAGCGATGTAACCGCCATTCGCTGCCGGGATCAATCAATCGATAGCACACCAGTGTCTGCAGCACATGAAGCCACTCGGTGCCCTTCCGGCTGGCCGGCAACCGACGCTGCCAAAACTCACCCAACTCCAACTGATCCCACAGCTCGCAGGCCAGCCAGCACGCGCCCCATTGCCGTGGCCTCTCCAA
>JAQBYD010000088.1 GCA_027623315.1 Verrucomicrobiota bacterium
GAAACACGCTTCACAGTGGACTTGTCGGGCGCGCGTTCGCGACGCTGGAAAAGCGAATTCCTATCAATCGAGCCGGAGCCTCATGTTCAACCGCAGAATTATCATTGGGGGATTGCCGCGATCGGGATCGACGTTGTTTCGGTTCATGCTCGACAGCTCGTCCACGATTTTGTCCGGGCCGGAAACCGGATTTTTTCAGGAGCCTCTGTCTCAGCTACAAGCCCGCGCCGACCGCGTGGCGGGACGCGTCGCTGAAAAACTGGAATTGCCGGAGCCTGTCATCAACGAGGCGATTCACTCGAGTCAGTCGCTCTTCCAAGCATTCGATGCGATCATGTCGGCGTACGCCCAATCCATCGGCGTGAACAAAACCGCCTGGGCCGAAAAGACCCCGCGAAACTGTTTCGCCTATCCGTTCCTCGCTGCGGAGAATCCGGAAACGAATTTCATCAGCACCATTCGCCACGGCCTTGATGTCGTCACCTCCATCGTTGACTCCTCCGAACGCAAGGCTGGCGAATACTGGGTTTCCATCCAGCGGTATCGCGACTGCATGCGGGCGATTTATTCCTTCAAGCACCCGCGGCATCTCATCATCCGCTACGAAGACCTCGTCGCCGAGCCGGAACAAACGCTCAGGCGGATGATGAGCTTCGTCGACCTCCCCTACGAGCCTGCGATGATCCGGGATTTCAACCACCCGACTTCATCGCGCGATCTGACCAAAGTCACCCAGCCGAAGCTGCGCGAGCCGATTCAAACCTCGTGGATCGACCGCTGGAACACCCCGGAACACGCGGCCCGCATGAAGGAATTCATGGCGGATGCCGATGCCGTGATGTGGCTGAAACATTCGGGATACGCCGCGGACAGCGCGGGCTGATTCTCCCCCTCGTCCGGTACGCCGGGAGAGGGCGTAAGAGTTGCTTCGCGGAAACGGTAATGGACGCGATCGTGCCGATGACCCACTGCGATTCCGGAGTCGCGTATTCGCCACGAGGCCCTATCCGTAAAATCACAACTGTTTGCTTTCGATCAGCTCGTAAAACCCGCCGCCGTCGCGCTTGAGGAAGCCCTTGTCGGCCAGTTCCTCCCACGTTTCCCGCCCGAATCCGCTGGGCGGTTGAATGGAGACGATCTTCTGTTTTCCGCTCCCGCTCAAGGGGCCGTGGCCGATCCTGGAATCATCCTCCAGACGAAGGTTCTATTGATAGGAATTCGCTTTTTCAGTGTCGCGGGCGAGCGCCCGACAAGTCCACTGTGAAGCGGTGGTTCCGTACGTTGAATGTACGACCTGTTTGGGATTATTGGACGTGAGCCGGAGGAGACTTCAATCTTTTTTCTTACGTGTCGTCGTCCGTATCGTCGTCGTCGTCATCGTCGATACGGGCCTTGCGCGAGGGAATGGCGGTCAGCACGATCTGCTGGATTTGCCCGCGATGCTCGTTGAACCAGGAGATCGGCCCGAGGGCGATCTGTTCGGCGGCGTCGTGGACCGCGACGACCTGCTCGCCGGATTGGCCGACGCCGGCCAGGCTTTCGTTGTAAAGAATGACCGTGACCCGTCCCGCCAGGCGGTCCAGGACTTGCTTCCGCGCATCGACTTCAAGCGCCGCCAGATCGTTTCCGTCGAGAAAAACCCAACTGGCCCGTGAGCGAAACACGGGGACGAGGCTGAAAAGAAACTTGATGGCAGGATTGATCCCGTCGCGGTCGACTTCGGGCATGGGAGTCGCGAGGCCTTGGGACAACTGATCGGCGATTTTCTGCTCCAGCCCGCTGCCGGCGGCCAGAGCGTCGAAATCTCTTTGGAAAGACGGGTCGTCGAATCCGGGGGACCGGCTGATCGGGCCGGGCGGAAATCGGAACGACGACGTCGCCCACGCGGCGCTGGCAACGATCGAGCGAACCAGCGAAGGGTCGTTTCCGATCATGCAGCGGATGATGAACGGCAAGGTGTAACGATTCAAATCAATCGGGGCGCACAGCGCGATCCGGCCATGGGAATCGATGATGAACTTGCGAAGCGAGCCTTCCAATTTCGGCGACGGGCATCGCAGCCCGACGCTGGCGGGCAGCGGCGCGGGCGGGGCGTCGGATTCAACTGACCAGCGGACGAAATCGAAGTATCGCCGCACCTGCGGATAAAAGCGGTTGAACGACGTGATCGTCCGCACGCCACCGCGGAATGTCACAAGCGCGTAGCGCAACGCGACGAGATAGGCAACCATGCCTTCCCAGCCGCTGCCGCGCAGGATCGCGCCGCGGCCCAGCGCGACCATGCTGATGGCCAGCACGACGCCGAGAAAGATATTGCCGATCAATTCACTGTCGGCGACGACGCGCAGGCGGACCATGTAAGCGTCGAAATAGTTCTTGATCGGGTCGGAGCGCACCGAGGTTTCAGCGTCGAAGTCGCGCTGAACGATGATGGCCGACTTGTGGGCCTGGACGATCCTGCGGTATTCGGCGACGGCGCCGCGGCCGTGCTTTTCCGCCAGGTGCGAATAGAGCGCGCCCTTCACGTTGACCCGATAGAGAAAAATCGAGCAGACGCCGATCATCCCGACGAGCAGGAGCGTCAGCGTCCAATGAACGTAGAACAGCACGCCGACGGAGGCGATGAAACAGATGGCCGGTGTGACGACGCCGACGGCGATGGAAACCATTCTGCCGCAATACAGCGATTCGCTGCGCACCAACGCCGTGGCAGTGGCGTCGTCGAACCGCAACGGGCTGCCGGGCACGGTGTGCGGCGCGCCTTTCAGGATCGCCAGCACTCGGATCGAGCAGAACTCGGCGTAGCGGCGCCGGAGCAACAGCGTCCATACGCGCGACGCATACTGTAGCACGGCCGAGATGACCAGCGCCACCAACACCGCGCTGCCAAATCCCAGCAGCAGCGCCATCGATTCCCGTGGGTGATAGCTGTGGCCGAAGAGCGTAAAGGTTTTGTTGTCCTCGAACAGATGCGTGTAGTAGATGGTGAGCGCGATGGCTTTGATCTGAAGCGCCACCGCCGCCGCGCCGGCGGCGATGACGCCGATAACCAGCCAGCGGAAGCGCCAGAACGCATCAGATGCCATCCAGCGAAGGAACGCGGTGTAGCGCGACAGCTTCGTCCCGGCATCGAAGTGGAGATTCGCATCGGCATCCGGCGCAGTCGCGGCGGAAGGCTCGGAGTGCGGAACAGCAGATGAGGTTTCTGAATTCATTCGGCGTTCCGTCATGCCTCAAGAGCACTGCGCATAGATGCCCGCGTCCTGGCCTTCATTCAAGATTTTGCACCCCTTCTTGCGGAGCATATCAAGGCAAATGTCGCGCGTTGGCTTGCCGTCGCGCTTGAAATGGGCCGCGATGTACAGGACCTTGATCCGGTGAAGCTGTTTGTCCAGGTCCTGTAGCACCTCGATCTCGGCGCCGTTGACCGTGATGATCATGAAATCGACCTTTGGCTGGTCCCATTTGACGAGGATATTGTCGAGCGTATCCGTGGGGACCACCGCCTCGTTTTCGCGGTCGAGATGATCGATGCTGACCAGCGAATTGCGCTGCCGGCCCATTCCTTTGACCGCGAGCCGCCCCGGCTCGCGCCAAACGCCGCAGTGCATCACATCGATACACGCCTGCATCCCGTTGTCGGCGATGTTGCGCTTCAGGATCGGGATGTTCTCCGGCATGACCTCGATCGCCAGCACCTTGCCGCTGGTCGTGACGTGCTGATCGACGAATCGCATCGTCTTGTGACCGACGTAAGCGCCGACCTCGACGATCGTCCCGCCGGGGCCGGGGAGGTATTTCTCCGGATACCACTTGTCGTGCAGATAGCGGATGGCAACGTCCTTGGCGGTCAGGTACGTCCACGGCGTCAGGCAAGGCGAGAGCTTGTCGGCGAGAAACGCGAATTCGCGCTCGTGCTGCTTGCGCGACGGGTGCCCGTAGAAAATCCGCCCGTTCTCCAGACGAACGAACGGCACGCCCTCGCGTTCGCCGGCTTCGACGAACTTGGCAGCAAGCAGGATATGCGTGTGCTTGAGAATGCTCGGCGGAATGCGCCGGATCTTCTTTTTCCTGAACCTGCGCACCACCTCTTTCGGCGTCTCCCCGCGCAGCTCCGCCAGGCGCACCAGCTTCGGCCGCACGGCGGGTTCAAACCGCTTCAAAAAATGCGCGTCGAGGAAGCGATCGACTCTGTAGACCAGTAGATCATAAAAACATTTCATTCCTTTACCGGGCATCGTTGAAATCCCACCATATCGGGTGCGTGAGCACGCCGACGACTTGGCCGGATTCCTTGTCCGTTCTTCCAAAGTCCTTTCGACCGCGGGTGTTTTCCCGGAGGCGGAGGTTTCCGCCGCTGTCCGTGTGGTAGAGATCGCGGGCGATGTCGTAGGCCTCGTATTCAAGGCCGAAATCGAACATCGACAGCTTGCCGAGCTCAATCGACGACTGGCCGCCAGTCGGCTTCTTGAACGCAACCGTTCGCGGCCCGCCGAAGCGGTCATCGCAGCATTCCTTGAACAGTTCCCAGTTGCGGAAGTTGAGCTCGCGGCAAAGGGCATCGCCGTGCGTGCTGGTGCCGACGATGGGAACGCCGTAACTGCGGAAAAAATCCAGCTCCTCGCGGAGCATCGCCCGCGGGTCGATGCCTTCGGTCAGCGCCAGCACCACGAGGTTATTGTGAAAGTTCACCTCATGCCCAAGCTCGACGATCTGCTGGGCGGCGTCGAGGACATCTTGCGTGTGACGATAGCGCCCGTCAGTCAGCTCGCCGTAGTACCACGCCGTATGGAGAAGGCAGTACGTCGTGTTAAGGCCGCGGTCGCGCTCCCACCTGGCGATCTTCACCGCAGTCAGGTGATCGTGATCGACATCGTGGCGGATGATCAGGATCTTGCGTCCGTCGAGGCTCTTTTCGCGCACGTAATCCCGCAGGCGGAGGCTCTCGTGGGTCTTCATGTATGGTTCGAGCAGCTTCTGATAGTCGTCGGGGTTGTACTTCCGCCGGCGGCTGAACAGGAGCTTCTGGGCGGTGATTTTTGCCCAGGGCAGTTTGTACGTCGGGTACTTTGCCATCGCGGTGGTCTGTTAGGTTGCTGTGGTCATGGGTTTGTGATTCGTCGAACTCAGGTCATATCCGTGCCGAGGCATGTCCCGCTGACACTCGCGCTCGATCGCGGCGACGTCAGGCGCCTGAAGCTGCGTCCGCCAGCGGCCGATGCTGTCCGTGAAAAAGCCCTTCTTCAAATTCTCGGTGTTGGGGTGCCGGCTGTTGAGCACCGTCGCCGTGGAGTTCTGAAATTCGTACACCGCAGGTTCCGGATTGACCGGCAGGACGGAAAAAAAATTCCCGATCGTCTCGATCGGCTGGCTGACCAGATCTTCATATCGGATCATTGCCGCCTGCTTCGGATGCCTGGCCAGAAACGTCTCGAAGCTGTGCAGGTGCCGGTTCCAGTCGCCGCAGATCTGACTCAGAGTACGGTCAAATTCGCGCTCGCGCATGGAAACGATGATGTCGCGCGGGTCGCGGAGGATGTAGATGAACGAGGCGTTGGGGAACGCCGCGATTCTGTCGTCGAAACGGTGCCCGCTGTACTTGAACCCGCTGAGCAGCGAGCCGTTTCGCTTTTGCGGTTTTTGCACGACCATCGTGCAGAGTCGCAGGCGCTCTTCCATCGTGGTCAGGCCGGTCCTTCCCTGGCCGATCAACGTTTTCAGGACCTCTTCGACATCTTCGGCAGTGGTGCCGGCTCGATGGCAGCGGCTGAGCCATTGGCCGATGTCCTTGTCGCCGCCTTTGCGCAGATGCGACCCCGCCCGCGCGAAATCGTTGTGGGCGAGCGTCATTCCATCGCGCAGCTTGCCCAGGACCGTCTCGACCCCCGCCAGCGGCGGCGGGAGAAGCTCGTAGCCCAGGCATATCTTGCTGTGCGCGTCGAGCACCGTCGCCAGCAGCGTCGTACCCGAGCGCGAAATCCCGCACGGAAAGACCATCGGCTCTTCGCTGATGATTCTGACCGGGAGGATGTAATCGTGAATCAATCGACGGAGCAGCATCTTGTTGATTAATGACGAAACTCGAATGACGAATGACGAATCAAATTCGAATGTTCAAATGCTCAAAACTGCGAAGTTGGGAGGGCGAGGCTCCCGATTGCTTCGTTTCGAGCTTGATTCGTCATTCGTCATTCGTCATTCGAGTTTTAGCTGCGAATCTCTTCATCCCACAGAGGATGCCTTGACAGTTGGATACTCGTACTGCGCCATCTTCCCCCCACATCGGGCGGTGATCTGGGCAACATCGTCATCCGACAAATCCTTTTCCCAGCGAGCCACGCTCGTGCTGAAGAAGTCTTTTTGCAGATTTTCGGCGTTCGGGTGGTTCGCGATCCGCTTGGTGGCCTTGGAGTCGTAGAAGCGGAAGACCTGCTCCTCCAGCGGAATCGGCAGAATGCTGAACATCCGGCCAATCGTCGCGCGCGGGTCAGAGACAAGGTCTTCGTAGCGCACCAGCACGCTGATCTTCGGATGCGCTTTGTTGAACTTCTCGAACGCTTCGGTGTAGTTCATCCACGCGCTACAGATTTCTTCCATCGTACGATCGAACTCGCGCTCGCGGTGCGAGGCAACGACGTCGCGCGGGTCGCGCAGGATGTAGATGAAATATCCGCCGGGGAAAAACTGGTACGACTGTTCGTATGAAGGGATGTTGAGCTTGAAGCCGAAGAGCTGGGCGCCGGTCTTCTGCTGGCCGGCCTTGGCGATGCGCCACGCGACTGTCAGGCGTTCGCGGAACGTTGCGATTCTGGTCAGACCCTCGTCGCGCAGGCCGGTGAGGATGCGGCGGGTGTCGTCGGCGTCGATTCCGGCGCGACAACAGCGGGTGATGAACAGACCGGCGTCGTTTTCACCGGACTTGCGAAGGGCCTTTCCCGCGGTCGAAAAGTCGCCGTCCGATAACTTCAGGCCCCTGTCCAGCGCCGCCAGCAGCTCCGCCGGTCCGGGCAGCGCCGGGGGGATAAGTTCGTATCCCAGCGAGACTTGGCTATGCGAGTCGAGCACCGTCGCCAGCAGCGTGGTGCCCGATCGGGACATCCCACAGGGAAACAACATCGGTCGTGAGTCAATGCAGGCTCCGTCGCCGGCCATGCAGATCCTTTCTCAAAGCGCGTTCGTGCCGTATATACAGTCACACGATCCGGTCAAGTCGCGGATTGTACCACAGGTTGGGTGAAAATCCGTCTTCGCCGCCGCCGATGTCTTCAACTGGGAAAACGAGTCGGCCAAGCTGCTGGAGCTGTATCGTTCGTTACGGTGAATTTGTCCCCTCTCCCCTTGGGTAGAGGGAGAAATGCATATGTCCATCAACGCCCGTTATTACGATTACCTCGATCACTTTGGCCAGACGGTGACGGTCGGCGAGCTGCACCAGGACCGCCAGAGCAAACGGCTGGTGGCGCTGCGGCACGACGTGGATTACGATCTCGATTTCGCGATGGAAATGAGCCATTGGGAGCACCAGCGCGGAGTGCGCGCGACGTATTTCCTGCTGCACACCGCGCCGTATTGGAACGACCCGCGGCTGGCGCAGAAATGCCTCCAGATCCAGGAATTCGGGCACGAGGTCGGGCTGCATGTCAACGTGCTGACCGAATGGGTGCAGGGGCAGGTTTCCGACGTCGGACAACGTTTGGCCGAGTTGCTCGAACCGCTCCGGCAGGCGGGCGTTCGGATCATCGGCACGGCGGCGCACGGGGACCGGGAATGCTATGAACGCGGGTTCATCAACTACTGGATTTTTCGAGAGCTGCGTCCTGCCGACCCCACGACCGAGGAGTCCGGCCGCACCGCCGAGGGCGTTCGCGTTGAAGGCGAGCAGGACCGCATCCAGTATCCGGCGATCAACGCGATCAAGCGGAACGCCGATGGCCGGCGCCTTGCGCTTTGGTCGGTCTCCATGCAGCAACTCGGCCTGGAATACCACGCCTGGCACGTGCCGCACGACCAGTATTTCACGGACAGCGGCGGGGACTGGAACCGCAGCGACGACCCGCTCGACCATCCGCTGACCAGTGGACGCGCGCAGATCCTCATGCACCCGATCTACTGGCGCGGGCCGCAGAAGTATTATTTCTTTCTCTCAACCGCGCGATCGGGATCCCAATGGCTGGCAAATTTCCTCGATCGCGCGACCAGCTTGACGGCGCGCCACGAGTTCATGCTCAACCACGCATATCGCGACGGAAAGCTCATCGCGGCCAAGCGCACGGGAGTGAACTTCGCTGATCTCGTCAAGGACACCGCGGAAGTGAAGGACCTGCTGGGACAGACGCGAGCGTATATGGAAACACAGAGCGGCGACCAGGGCGAGGCCAATGTCTACCTCGACCGCTTTCTGCCGACGCTGCGATACATTTTCCCTGAAGGAATTTTCGTCCATCTGGTCCGCGATCCAAAGGACGTTGTGCGATCGGTCCTGAATCGGGACTGGTACGACACGCCGGAGGACCGCCGGCATCCTCCGTTGCCGCTGGACGGGTGGGATCGTCTCTCCCGCTTCGAAAAAGCCTGCTGGTATGCCCGGCTGACCAACGAGACGCTGCTCGATGCGGCGCATCGGACGCTGGTCTTCGAGCGCATGGTGCGCGACCTGAAATATCTGATCGAGCAACTCCGCGACATGGGAATCGCGGTTTACCCGCGGCTGACCGTGGTGGAGCACGAGAAGAAAATCAACGTCGGCCGAAGAGATATCTTCCCGCATTACGACGACTGGGCCGAAGCCCTGGTGCGAACGTATCACGGCATCTGCGATCCGATCCTGGAAAAGCTGGGCTACGGCGGGACGCGTACGGCGGGAGTGCGCATCGGCGTCATCGACGAGACCCTGGCCGCCATCCTCCACGCCGGCGTCGCCAACGCCACGCCCCAGCTTGTCACCCAAACGTCGTTCGGCGGCGGACAGGTCCCCGAGCACCTGTCGCTCGTCGGGTGCCGCGCCAGCGCCGTCAACGGGTCGATCAAGATCGTCCCCGACCCGGAGCGGCATGCGCACGTGCTGTTCGCCGGCGCCGCCTGGAATCGTCTGAAGAAAGTCGCGGGGTGGGCCACGCAACCGGGGCATTACTATCGCGGCTCGCTCGACGCGAGCATCGACGCCAACGAGGCGACGCTGTTCTGCCTGATGTACGACCGCGCCGGCGATCTGCTGGAGAAGCGATCGCTCCAACTGCTCGGCCCGTGCCAGCCCGCGCCAGCCGCCGGCGATCGCATCGATTTCACGTTTCGCGTGAGGCCGGACGCGCAGCGGTTCAATCTGGCGTTGTATATCCCGAAGTCGCCGACGCCGGCGAACACGCCGCGGATTCACCTCAGGTCCCTTCGTTTGGAAATGCTGCCGCTGTTCGATAAGTCCGCGCCCCTCGCGCTGGCTGCGGCCCCGATCTGGTCTCGCCGCCCTCGATCGCGATGGTGACGCGCGGCGCGAACTGGGTCAATCTCGATGACCAATCAATTCTCAGCGCATT
>JAQBYD010000026.1 GCA_027623315.1 Verrucomicrobiota bacterium
CAAAGCCCTGTTTCGATCAAGCCTGACGGGCTCTTCGCGCTCTCGCTACGAAAAAGTGTGAGATGTCCGGGCTAAGTCGTTGCGCCTACCAGACCCCGAGATCCAGAAGCTGTTTCTCCGCTGCATCCGCCCAACCCCGGTTCGCCGCGGGGCTGGCCGGGCTGGGATGGAGGATCTGCCCGATCCGCACGGCCCCGAGTCCCTCGATCGACTCGCATCGCGTGCGTGCGAAGGCCCCCACGCCGATTAACCATTCCGGCTCGAGCACGCGAACAATCTTCTCGAGGTGGGTGTTGCAAATGTCGAGCAATGGTTCTTGCTCATGCTGGGGAAGCTTATCCGGTGTGCGGTTGCGCCCGGAGTCCTCCATGAAGACCAGCGGGCAATAGTTGACGACAAAATGATCGGCGAAAAAGTGGTCCGCCGTACCGAAACGATCCGAGAAATAACCCCACAAGCGTCGACCGCTGACCTCCGACCGCTTGCAGGCGAAACCCTCGATCGGCCGTTTGGGGTGCTCTAGAGGCGGCTTCTTGACGGCAGCGTCGATCCCGAGCCAGTCACGGGCGAGGGCGACCTCTCCGAACGGGACTCCCGTTTGTGCCATGCCCCACGGTCCAGGGTTCATGCCCATGAAGATCACACGCTTGTGTCCCGAACCCCACTTGCGAAGGTACTGCTCATGGGACTTCCACGCGTAATCCAGCGGGTTGTAGACATGGGTGACCGGTAGAGCAAAGGTCAAGCGATCACATTGACCGCGTAGCGCTTTCGCCGCGCGGATGAGCGAGTCCGAAGTGGTCATCGAATCATTGCTCCTCTGGGAGCGCAGCGCATTCGTGTGGAACTAGATAAGAATTCGCGGTCGGCGCGCACGCAACGAAACGGCCCGCTCGACTCGATCGCGCCAATGATTTGCAGCCAGGCAGAAACGATCTTGCACACGGAGGGCTCTTGTCTCCGTCTTGAATCGGTCGCGTACGACAATGTGTGCGGCGTCCAACGTGCCCGTGGAAACATTGGATTGAAACGAGCCCAACGCATCGCGCGGGTCGACGCGAACAGTGGCTTCGGCCCCGTAGTTGGCCTTGATCAGCGCCTCTAGCGTCGATCTGGCCGCCTTGGGCACGTGCATGAAAACGACCAGGGGCTTCGATTTCTCAAGGGCGGGAGCGTCGTTCTGGTTGGACTCATGCATTGTCTATTCTCTGCCGACTCGCCGGAGCCACGCACGCAGAAAGCACATAACAGAAGCCCGTTTGCTGCGCAAGGGAAGAGACGTACGCACAGATTGCTATTCCACTGCTCCGGCGGGGCGTGATCCTGCTCGCAGTCGCTTGACGGTCATGGTAACCTCGTGCTGTCCCCGAAGGTGAAGACCATGGCAGGCAGGCTAGACATCGTGAGTGTCCGTGTAGCGATCTCAATGATCGTCCTTGCGTGCACGGGATGCATGCTGAGGATATGGTCTCAACACGATCCCGCCTATGATTTC
This sequence comes from Verrucomicrobiota bacterium, assembly GCA_027623315.1. Lineage (GTDB taxonomy): Bacteria > Verrucomicrobiota > Kiritimatiellia > CAJWTS01 > CAJWTS01 > JAQBYD01. The sequence continues at coordinate 1,496 of JAQBYD010000026.1, forward strand.
TCCGATGTTCAATCCTTTGCGTGGTTGCGGCCCGGCGAAGTCCGCTCCCCGGATGCGCCTCTCGCCAGTGATGCCCTCGATGCCCTGGTTCGTAAGTGTATCGCCGACGAGATGACGGCGTCCGGTTACGTGGAGTCGGATCGAATGCATTCACAGGTGCTACTCGACTACCGTGCCGCGCTGGAGAAGCGCAAGGATGTTGTTCCGTTGGGCCACAATCCTGATAACAACACGGCGCGAGATATCGAGGACTACGATCGCGGAACGGAACACGGCCCACGCTCGGGTATTCGTTTTGCGGCTAACGACGGTTGGGCATGGGCGGAGGCCGAACCGGAGTCGTACGAGCGCCATTACGAGGAGGGCACGCTGATCGTGACGATGTACGACACGCAGTCGCGTCGCCGAATTTGGAGTGGTTCGGCGCAGGCCGTGATCGATCGCAGCCTCTCGCTTGAGGGTAATCGCGAGAGAATCGAGGACGCCGTGCGCAACCTCCTCGCGCGCGTCCCTTCCCTGTAGTCCACGAGATGGTCTGGGCGAAAGAACGCCGGAAGGGCGCCGGACCCAGCACGGTTTTCGGCTGAAGGGCGAAACCCAATAATAGAATTCCGGCGCTCCACTTTGCCCACGGCGTCAAGTATACCGTCCCGCCGGAATTCTACCGGAGCTCGCGAAGCGCGACTTTGCCGCTCGCCGGATCGATTCGCATCTCGAACTCCCTTAAGAAGGTCATCCCGAGAAGCCCGTCCAGACCTTCGCCAGGCGCGTCCGGCATGATCACGGCCCCGACGTTACTGGCGTGCGCATCTCCAACGGCGACGGACTTTAGTATGACGGGTTTCGCGGAGACACGCGTGCCGTCCGCAATCACCATCTCAACCTGGGGTCCTTCACTCTTTAGGCGCAACCGTGCCGCCATGGCGGGGCTCAAGGTCATGACGCTGGCGCCAGTGTCCAAAAGGAAGGTCCCCGTGGCCACACGGTTCAGTTTGACATCCACCAGCAGTGCGCCTCCGCTCCGCCGGTGCGGGATCTCGTGGCGCACGAACTCAGATTCGTAGCCCTCCAGTTTTCGCCCCATGTCGGCCAGGAACGCCTGCTCCTCGGGATTCAGGACGCGCAGGCGGCGGGCCTCGGCGTGCTGTTCATGGAAACGGGCGAGGCTATCGCTGAAGTCGTGCATGGATCCGAACGACCGGCGGATTGCGTTATCGGTCTCGCTCATGTCGTTGACTGTCGCCTTGAGTTCCGCGCTGAGCAGGTTGTTCGAACTAATCATACGGTTGTACGCATCGACCTCCTCGCGAGTTTTGCGAGGCAAGTCGGTGGTATCGTGCAGGGCGCGGTTGATATCGACGAAAGCCCGCTCGGTGACGATTAGTTTATTGCGCAGAGCCTCCGCCCTATGCTTGTGCTGATCGAGCGCTACCTTGGACTTCTTTGCCATCGCGCGCATGTCTCCGAGCTGTCGAAACGACGTAGCCAACTCTTTGAAGCGGTCGGGAGCATACTTCTTATGCGAGAAGTACTGCCGACTCCAATCGTTACGAATTGTGTCACGGTCGGCATCATTGGATCTCTCGATGGTGCGGATCCGGCTGCGTGAAACGGTTGTGTTGCCGAGCCCGATGTCCAGGACAACGGCCTCTTTCGTCTCCTTAATTACGATCCCCTCAAGGGCATGGCCGTTCGTGAGATGAATCCGATCGGCGTGCGACGCCATTGAGGTGAGCAGCACAAGGCATAGTGCCGCGAGACGGAGCGAACCGTGGGATGGAAAGGTCTGACACGTCATGTGCTCTTGTCGCCCAGTTCCATGCAAATATCCAGACGTTTTGTCTGGCATCCGGCGGCGGTGACGAACGATGAGGCCCCGCCACGCGGCGGTCGGTGCCGACACGGCATGATTGCGAATCTGACGTCCGAGGACTAGACTTTCGAACATGAAACGCCCGCCAGAGAACGAAGCCACGTTCGAGAACGCCCAGGGGGATGCCGGGAAGGCGCACGACGCACTACGCGAGTTGGCGAATTACACGATGCCTTTTGGCAAGTACAAGGGGCGTCGGCTGATCGATCTTCCGGAGGCCTACCTCATCTGGTTTTCAAGGCAAGGCTACCCCAAGGGCAAGCTCGGGGAGCTGATGCGGTCGGCCTACGAGATTAAGCTCAACGGGCTGGAACGTCTCCTCGATCCGCTCAGGGATTCGCCCGCTAGCTGATCGGTGCCGCCATCACCCGGTTGGTCGAATCACGTCGTCTCCAACGTTAACGTCAGAGTGATCTCTGTGTCCGAGCAGTCGGTAACGCGTAAGTCGCCGCCGTGGGCCCGCCACCGCAACGTGGTCGTCCGGAGTCCGGGCGAAGCGGTGGCCGGCATGGCCCGCCTCCGCATCATGGCGCGCGCGCGGACCTGTCGCAGCAGGGAGATCGACTCCGTGAGCTGGGAGCGACGGATGAGCAGATAGGCAAAGTTACGGAACTTGAGTACGAGGTTGCCTTGAAGCGCGCAGATCTCCGTGCACAGGTCGAGAAGGCGGAATTGTCGTTGCGCTACGCGATGCAAGCCCCCGAGGTCGATGAAAGTGCGGTGATCACGGCCGTCGATGTACTGAACGAAGCCCGTGGTCAGATATTCAAGCAAGACACACTCTTCCGTCTGAAGGTGCGTAACATACTCGGCGACGATGTTCTCAAGGCCATGCGCCCGCCGCAGCACCGCGAGCGGTCACGTCCGCCGACGGGACCGGAACCGGGAGCCGCGCCGGTGGCGGAGTAGTGGTAGCGGGCTCCGCATGACTTGCCTGATGCGGGGCATCACCAGGGGCAGGTTACGCCTGCCGCCTTGAGATTGAACGATCGGGCGGCGTGGGTTAAGGTGCGGGCACATCGTTGGTATATCTGCCATGGCCCGAACATTGAAACCCAGGTCCCGCGTCCTGTCTCCCTCCGATTGGGAAAATCTTCCTGACGAGGAACTGCTTCCGCTTCGCGTACGCGACCTCGGCTTGAAGATCGAGGATTCGCCGCTCCAGGCCTGCGTGAACCAGCTCTACGAAGAGCTGAGCGCGAGAGGCCTCAGCTTTCGCCCGCCCTGCTTTCTGGCCGACGAATGGTTCTGTCCGGACAAGGTGCCCATCATCGGGATTCCGTTCTGCCTCTCCCATCCACGCCTCAAGCAGATTGAGCAGCGCAAGATGTACGAGGTCGAAGGCGGAGTGGATGCGTCGTGTATGCGCCTGTTGCGCCATGAATGCGGACACGCCATCAACTATGCCTATGACCTCTACAAGCGTACGCGCTGGAGGGAGCTGTTCGGGGCATTCTCCGCGCACTATTCCACGATTTATCATTTTCAGCCCTACTCGCGTCATTACGTCATGCACCTCGAAGACAACTATGCGCAGGCTCATCCCGACGAGGATTTCGCGGAGACCTTCGCGGTATGGTTGACGCCCGGATCGGACTGGGAAAATAAGTACGCCCACTGGCCGGTTATCAGCAAGTTGCGCTACGTTGATAACCTCATGCGACGCATCGGGGAGAAGACGCCCACCAACACGCAGCGACAGACCCCGTACTCGGCGTCACGAATGACGTCGACCCTCGAGGCCTACTACGCACGCAAGCGCAAGTACATGGGGGAGGACTTCCCGGGGTATTACGATGATAGTCTCAAAGTCGTCTTCTCGGAGGCGAGGGAATCCGCGGGCGCCACGCGGGCGGCCCGCGTTCTGCGTAAGTTCCGAAAACAGATCGTCAAGGGAGTAACCGCCTGGACACGGCACCGCAAGTACGACATTCACCATCTCGTGCGTCGCCTGGTCCGTCGCTGTGATGCGTTGGGCCTCTATACGCGAAGCGGAGAAGCCGAGACGGTGATCGAGGTGACGGCACTGGTATGTGCAATCGTGGATCGCGCGCTGACGCCGGAGGCGTTGAAAGGCCAGCAGTGAAGAAACCGCTACACGTAACCGTGCTGATGGACTGGGCCGCGATTCCGGACGAGGACCCGGATTTTCGGACGCCTCCCAAGGGCTCGACAACCGAATATGACGTCGTCGCCGCGCTTCGCAAGCTGAAGCACGATGTCTCTGTCGTCGCCGCGCACCAGGATCCGGCCCAGCTTCTATCCGACCTCGGTGATCGCAAACCGGACCTCGTCTTCAACTTGACCGAGTCGTTTAGAGACAACCGCGATTACGACAAGAACATTACGGCGCTCCTGGAGATGACAGGAATTCCGTTCACCGGGACTGGAACCGTGGGACTGATGCTCTGCCGGGACAAGGGGCTGTCCAAGCAACTTCTCGCGCACCATCGCGTCCGGATTCCCGGCTTCCTGATTTTGCCGTCCGGAAAGCGGGTGCACGTGCCCGCACGGCTGCAATACCCCATGGTCGTGAAGCCCATGCTCGCCGACGGGTCGGAGGGAATAGCCAATTCGTCCCTCGTCGAGGACGAAGAATCCCTGCGAGAGCGAGTGCAGTTCGTGCACGATCGCTGGAGCCAACCCGCGATCGTGGAGGAGTATATCGGGGGCCGCGAGCTGTACGTGGGCATCCTCGGCAATTCACGACTACAGGTGCTGCCGCCGCGTGAACTCTTCTTTCGGAGCGATTCGGACGACGGTCCGGTGCTGGCGACCTATCGCCTCAAGTGGGATGAGGCGTATCGAAAAAAGTGGGAGGTGACATTCGGCTTCGCGCAGCTCGAGGATGTGGTCTCAAAGCGCGTGGCGCGCATATGCCGCAAGGTCTACCACGTCCTGCAGCTGCGCGACTACGGTCGCATCGACTTGCGACTGACGCCAGATGACCGGATCGTCGTGCTCGAGGTGAATCCTAATCCGGACATCGCGAAGGATGATGAAGTCGCGCAGTCAGCCCGCAAGAATGGAATCACGTACACGGCCCTGGTCGACCGGATCGTGCGCATGACGATGCGGCGTTCCGAAGCGGGATGACGCGCGTCACGTGCGCACGAAGATTATCCACAGGGCGTTTTGCCATTCCAGTCCGGAGTTCGTCGAGAGTGTTCGTGGCTGGGTTGAATGTATCTGAATTGGCCCAGCGGTGACAAGCGTGCTCTGCCGACAGGCTCGCTTCCCGTCCCCGCGCTTGCCCACGTTCGGCTGCGGTGGTATTCCCTTTGGATGGACGATGCGCCGGCAGATGCAACTCTCCCCGGGGGCGGGATACGTGACCTGATGCGTATCGGTGCTCCCCTCGTCCTGGCATCCGCCGGTCACGCGTTTCGCCTGTTCATCGACCGCGTCATGCTGGCCCGCTATTCGCCGGAAGCGATTGCCGCATCGATGCCGGCCGGAATGCTCTGCTTCTCACTGATGGCGTTCTTTATCGGCACGACCGGCTATGTGAATACGTTCGTCGCTCAGTATTCCGGGGCGGGCCAGCGCCGTGAGACCGGCAGCGCCGTGTGGCAGGGGCTCTATATCGCCGCCATCGGCGGTATCGTGATGGCGATCATCTCGCTGCAGTCCGAGGCAATCTTTGCCCTGATGGGGCACGCGCCGGAGGTCCAGGCCGAGGAAGTGCCCTACTTCCGAGTGATGAGCTGCCTGGGATTCCCGACCATTGCGCTGTCGGCACTGAATGCATTCTGGAGTGGACGCGGCAGAACGCGCGTGGTGATGGCCATCGAGTTGCTCTGCGCCGGGGTGAATGTCGCACTGAACGCCATCTTGATTTTCGGATACGCCGGGATTCCCGAGATGGGAATCGTCGGTGCGGGGATTGCAACGTCCATCGCAAGCGCCTGCGGCGCATTGCTCGGTGCATACTTGTTTCTGCGCCCATCGAATCGATCGACCTACGGCACGTGGCCGCTGCGGACGTTTAACCCTGATCTGTTTCGACGCGTGATCCGCTTTGGCCTTCCCAACGGAGTGCAACTGGGACTCGAACTACTCGCTTTCATGGTCTTCGTCGCCGTGCTCGGTCGCCAGGGCTCAAGTGAACTCGAGGCCGCCAATATCGCATTCAGCCTGAACGCGATGGCATTCCTCCCGATGCTTGGATTGGGCGTCGCGGTCTCCGTCATCGTCGGGCAATCGGTGGGGGCAGGGAACATACCGGTCGCACAACGCGCCGTTCGAAGCGGCTTCATCATGGCCGTGCTCTGCGACCTGGTGATCGGAAGTGCATTTCTGCTGGCACCGGATGCGATCATTTCTGTGTTTGCACGTGCGGGCGATGCCGCGCAGGCGGCAACGCTCAAAATGGCAAAGCATTGTCTCTTCTTCGTTACGGCGTACCTGCTCTTTGACGCCGTGTACCTCGTCTATAGTCACGCCATTAAGGGCGCCGGTGATACCCGCTACGCGCTTTGTGCGGGCATCCTGGTCTCGTGGGGTACGCTCGCGCTTCCGACATGGATCGCCGTTCGCGGCGGGGCTTCGTTCTGGACGTTGTGGGCGATCCTGGTCGTGCACGTATTCATCGCGGCGGCCGTCTTCGCAACGCGCTACTTTGGCGGTAAGTGGCAGGGCATGCGCGTGATTGAGGAGTGGGGACCGGAAAGCGTGATCGCGGAGGTCGATCTGCAGGCCGATCGGGGCATCTAGCGAGGCCGGGACCCCGCTTGCCGCGTATCGACGTGGAGGCTAAAGTACGCCGTATCCGTGACGGAGGAATTCGCACGGTCCATGAGAGGAGACCATCACGAATGATGTCCAGCAATAGACCTGTCGTACTCGCGGCCGTGGCGCACCCCGACGATATTGAATTCATGATGGCGGGGACGCTTCTGCTCCTGCGCGCGGTCGGTGCCGAGATTCACATGTGGAACCTCGCCAACGGCTGCTGCGGTACGGTCCGGCATTCGGCGGAGGAGATCATCCGCCTGCGAGCCGAGGAGGCGCGGGCCGCTGCGCGCGTCGCCGGCGCCACAGCGCATCCTGCGATGTTCGACGATATCGCCATCTTCTATGATGAACCGTCTCTGGCCCGTGTGGCCGCCGTGGTGCGCGAAATCCAACCCACGATCGTCCTGACGCATTCACCACAAGACTACATGGAAGATCACCAGAATACCTGTCGCCTGATCGTCACCGCCGCATTCTGCCGCGGCATGTCAAACTTTCCGACCGATCCGGGCCGGCCCACCTACGACGCGCCCGTCGCGCTTTATCACGCCTTGCCTCACGGTCTGCACGACGGACTGCGACAACCGATTAGGCCAGACTGCTACGTGGACATCAGCACCGTGCTCGCGACCAAGCGCGAGATGCTCGCACAGCATCGCAGCCAGAAGGAGTGGCTTGACGCCAGCCAGGGCATGGACGCCTACCTGCAGGAAATGGAATCGATGAGCCGCGAGGTCGGCAGCATGTCGGGCCGCTTCGAGTACGCCGAAGGCTGGCGACGACACGCGCATCTCGGATTCGGCCCGGAAGACCTGAACCCGCTCCAGGACCTCCTGGGCGAAACGTACCTCGCGCCGGGAGACGTGTAGCCGGTGTCGGAGAGCGAGGGCAGCCAGCCGATTCGGGTCACTCGTTCACAAGGAACTCCGTACACGAACTGAGAGAGTCGCTATCCAGCTTGATTAGCGTGTAGGGGTGCGGCGGCTCACCCAACTTTCCCGCAGAAAGGCATCGTGACCGCCCAGACTGGATCAGTTTGCTGGCAAAGTGCACGTGCCCACCGATGGCGAGGTCGATGCGCGAGCGCTCCATCGCGGCGAGAACCTCGATCGTATTGGTGTACCGATGTGGAGAGCGAATCGCGCCTGGTGGCATTACCGCCACATGTTGCAGCGCGATAACGACACCCTCGAAACCGTCCTCCCGGCACCGGTGCATACGTTCGATCCCATTCGCCGGCCGCGTGGCGCAGTGGCCTGCTGCCTCCGGATCCACGAAGCACAGGAATCGAATCCCTGCTACATCCCGCTGCGGCCCCGGGTCGGGAAATATCGAATAGAAGACCTCGCGGACGGGGTCATGGTTTCCCGGCAGCACCAGGTACGGACAATTCAGGCGGTCCAGAACGTCCTTCACAGACTGCAGCAATTCCAAATCCTCGGGGTTCTCGATCAGATCCCCCGGGATCACGACAACGTCGGGCCGGACGTGGGTGTTCAAGCGCTGAACGGCTTCGGCCAGAAGGTGATCCATGAGAGGATCCCCGCCAGGTCTATCCCGGTTGCAGTGAAGATCCGAAAGAATGGCTAGCAGCGGCATCGCGTTGGAGTCCCTTATCGCGCTAGAGGCTCGTCTGCCATGGCGGACGGTTCATGCCTGCGGAGCCTGTTCGATGCCGTGCTGCTCCGTGAGCTTGGTGAATTCCATGAAAAAGGGTACCTCGGTTCGCGTTTTCGCGGGACGCGGACCGTACTATACGGCCCGGTGCGGATTGTCACGAATTCAATTTACATTGTGGACTGCATTCGGGCAATTTCCGAACCGTACGATGAATGCGGAAGATAGAACGACCTTTGAGCAGCATGGCTTTCTCAACATGGGGAAGGTGCTTGACGAGGATGAGGTTGCGCACTTTCCCGAGCACCCTTTGCGCATGGACTACATGCAGCTGATCGTACTTCTCTCCGATTGCAGTGAAACCACGCACTGCTTCAGCCTGTCGCCGGAGTCGGTTCATGATCCCATTCTGAAAGAGAATGAAGAGTAACTGGCACGGGGTCGGCAGTTCCATTTGCATGGCCCCGCCGGGACCTGCGCGCTCTTCAATGTCTCGAGCGGCATCAAAGACGAATTTGAGACCATGGGGTTCGCCGCGCTAAGGGATGACGGGACCGAGAAACGAAAACACGTCACGCGCGCGTTAAGCGTCCCGCTTCTCGGTCATCTGTTGCCAGACCGTGCCCTGGGCGGTTTGGCCGCCTTTAATGCGCTCAATGGCCTGGCGAATCTGCATACTCACTTCGTACTCACAATCGCCGGAAGCATCCTCTAACGCCTCGAGCGCGCCGGTGTCGCCGTGCTCGTAGAGGAAACGCGCTGCGCGCCAACGAACAAGCTTGTTCGAATCTTGCAGGCAGCGTGTCATGGGCCCGATGGCCCGTGCGTCACCCAGGTCGGTCAGGGCATCGCCTGCCGTGCGCCGCACCGCGACGGCTTCGTCGGACAGGGCTTTGCACAGAGCCGGCACCGCGTCGAACGACTCGTCCTTGACCATGCCAAGATAAATCGCCGCCATGCGGCGTACGGCCATTCGGGCGTCGGACAGAGCCGCCAGCAAGGCGTCGGGCGGTACTCCGTTGGCGCCGAGCTGCTTCATGGCAATCAGTCGCGTCTTCCAGTCCTCTGACGCAAGGTCGCGACGCAGTTCGTCTACGCTCGCTGTCGTTGCGGGCGCGTCTGGGTCCAACTCTTTTCCCATGGCGATGGCGCGGCCAACCAGGCAATCGAGCCGTTTGTCGTCGTACACGAGCGCGAATTCTTCAGAGACCGACTGTGCAACGTCGTCAAGATCGCCGTAACGCACGCCCTCGTCCCGCCACCGTCGCTCGAGCAGCATGTTCGCCGATGACGCGCGTGCCTCTTCCACGGCAGCGCCGAAACGCCTTGGTAGTGCGACGCGTCGTTCGTCGGAGTTGGACGTCAACTTGCATAGCATCGGGATTCCGCGAAAATACTGCACGGTCACGCGGACCTCATTCCAGTCCGCATTGGCTTCGCAGGCGATGGCCTGTTCGTCCGGATCTTCTTCGGAGCCGAACGCCCGGCGCGCCAGCGTCAGGATAGCCTGCCAGTCTGCACGCGGGTCGCGCTGAATCGTGACAAAATCCCCGGTCATGAATACGCTTCGTACACCGTCGATCTCGAGCAGGCGGCCCACTTCAGGCGGGGCATGACTGGATTGAGCGGCGGTGAACGTGTGCCGGACGCCGCGGGCCAGCGCGCGGTCGGTGGTGAGTTTCATGTTATTCGGATTGGGCGTCGGTTCTATGCGCAGGATCTTCAAGGGCGACCTTTCAAGCCTGAGGCTTCCATCCCCCGAGCACCGCGATCGTGATACTTGTCGGTCGCTTGGCCATGTGACGACGTTACCAACGGACGCCAGGCGTTGCAAGTGACGGTCAGAACTCGTCAAAAGCGATCTGGTCGTGGGGGATCGCCAGTTGATCCAGCATCTTGCGCGCGGCTTGGATCATGGGCTGCGGGCCGCAGAGGTAATATTCGATCGTTGTGGGGTCCGGGTGACCATCCAGGTACTCGCGTTTCAGGACGTCGTGAATCAACCCGGTATGGGAGTCCCAGTGATCCCCGGGTAGTGGCTCTGACAGCGCGGGATGAAAGCTGAAGTTTTGGTGTTGCTTGGCCAGCCCCTCAAGGTACTTCACGTAGAACAGCTCCTGGCGGGTGCGCGCGCCGTACCAGTAGCTTACCTGCCGCGTGGTCTGCCGGGTCTCGAAGAGGTGCGAGATGTGCGATCGCAGCGGCGCCATGCCGGAACCGCCACCGAGATAGACCATCTCACGCTCGGTTGGTTTCACCAGGAGATCACCGAACGGGCCGACGGCGTTGACCGCGTCGCCCGGCTTCAGGTTCCAGACGTAAGAGGACCCCACGCCCGCCAGGCAATCCTGTCCGCGCGGCGGCGTGGCGATGCGAACGTTGAAGCGCATCGTCGCATCCCGATCTGGATTGCCGGCCAGTGAATAGTTGCGGCGCACGGCGGTATGGCTTTCGGCGCGGAACTCGTACACATGCTGAACCTTCCAGACGTCCGCGAAGGGGGCCCTCACGTCGAACCCCTCAAAACCGATCTCGCCGTAGGCCGGGATGTTGAATTGAAGATACTGACCGGGTTGATACGAGAGCTCCGCAGACTCCTCCGTCGGCTCCAGGACCAGTTCCTTAATGAATGTTGCGACGTTTTCGTTGCTGGCCACGCGGAAGTGGTAGGTTGTCTCGGTTCGCTGCAAGCCTTTGCCCCCGGCCTGGTCGATATTTAGATACAGTTTGCCGTCGGCAACCCGCACCGGGTAAGTGCGCAGGGCGATACAGACCGGCGGGCGCTGCGGCGATCCGTCGCGAATATCGAACCGTCCATTGTGCTTCGGGCACTCGATTAAATCTCCCTTAACCCAGCCCGTCGCAAGATGCGTGTTGCCGTGGGTGCAGATGCCGTCGGTGGCATGATAGCGGTTGTCGGCCGTGCGGTAGACGGCATACGTCTTCTCGGCATGGTCAAACCGGAGCACGTCCTCGCGGTCGATCGTAGTGTCGGCTGCGATCTCGGTCCAGCCCTCCGCGTCGGGTTGGCTGGTTGCGACGATGGTTTTGGCCGCGACGTTGGCGCAGGCCGGAACGGTCGGGGTCGGGAGCTTGCGCTTGACGAAGTAGCCGGGGTCCTTAACCTGCCGCCGGACCGTCGGAATGATCTCGCGGAAGGCGGCGAGGATACTTGGGTAGGGCGTCGGCATATCACCCTTCACAATCTCGTGCAAGCGGGGCAGATTGTGGTAGGGCACCAGGGGGAACATGTGATGCTCTACGTGGTAGTGCATGTTCCAATAGAGGTAGCGGTTGATAAGGTTCATGGTCACCGTGCGGCAGTTGAGTCGGTGATCGAGCACGTTCTCCGCAAGGCCGGCGTGCTGCGTCAGTCCGTAGATCGGCATCAACCAGGCGCCGTAGAGGTTTGGTAACCCGATCAGCAGCAGGGGGAGGATGCTGCCCATCGCAAAGCAGCACCCGATCACGCCGGCGTAGATCAGTAGATGGATCCGGGCACGCAAGAAGATCCCGGGGTACTCCGCCTTCGGGATGTAGGTCTCTTCTTCCGTGAGGAGTCTTCCCCTGCAGTGAACCAGGAGTCGTTTGAAATGCAGCTTCGCTCCGCCAATGCCGAGGAAAGCGAGGGCGATATTCGCCAGGCTAGCGGGACGTGGGACGGCAATCTCCGGGTCCCGTCCGACCACGATCGTATCGCTGTGGTGCCGGGTGTGACTGCATCGCCAAACCGTGGGCTCGCGCATCACCATGAACGACGCGATCTCGTAGAGCGCGTTGTTCATCCAGTCGGTCTTGAACGCGGTTCCGTGCCCGGCCTCGTGCCAGCGCGAATCGGACGTCGAGCCATAGATGACGCCATAGGCCGCAAAGGGGAAAACGGCGTACCAGTCTCCCCACCACATCACGCCGAGCGTTCCGAAGAGAATGAGTAGGCCGAACCAGATGACGGTGTCGCGAATGGCGGGCCCGTCGCGACGCACCAGCAGTTCGCGCATCGTGTCGCGCGGCACGGGAGACTGGTACCAATCCGCGTCGGCCAGGCCATTTTCGACCGACCGCGCCGCGTTTGGCCCGACCAGGCTGTAATCCAGGACCTCGGGATTGTGCTCGGTCGTTGGGGGTGGTTCGGTTGCGATACCCATAATAATGGAGAAAATCCTACGGCGTGAGGCATGGCTTTGCAACCTCGATCAGACGCCGCAATGGCTTTCGGGACGAGGTCGGGCGGAAGACGGTTGTTGGGGGCATCGATCGCGTGATACCGTATGTATATGGACGAAGTGCGAGACATCGAGCAGACCGAAGACCTTGTCGAGCGGGCGCTGAAGCTCGCCGCATTGGTGACGCGGATCTTTGGCGATGAAGGATGGGACCTCGTGGTGGTCGGCGGTTCCGCCGTCGAGTTCTATACCGAGGGCGCTTACATGTCCGGTGACATTGATCTTTGTCGCCGCAATGTGGCACCGATACCGTTGCGCAAAGCGCAGGATCTCATGGGGCGCCTGGGGGCGAAAGGCGGCCCTCGAAGCTGGCAGGTGGCCGGATTGTACGTCGACCTGCTGGGGCTCCTGGAGAACGAGGCCAAGACGCCGTTCCGGGATATTGAGACGCCGCTTGGAAAGGTTGTCGTAGTGCCTGCGGAACTCGTTCTTATCGAGAGGGTGCTCCTGGGCTTCTATCCGGATCAGGATGACGAGGCCAAGGACGTGGCCAGGAAGATGATGGCGGTCTGCCTGACCGGGAAAACGCCTGTCGACTGGGCCGAGGTCGAGCGGTTGGCCGGGATACCCGCATTTGGGATTGTCGATGAACTCAGTCAGCTGCGCGGAGAGGTTGCCGATGAACTCAACGCCGGAGATTAAACACCATTGGACATGGGAGGAGTGGCAGCAAAGCCGTGCCGCCAGGCGGGAAGTCGCGCTGCGTGTCGGCCCACCCGTCTCGCGCCGACGGCACAGCTCGTCGGACAAAAGGCTCAAGGCCGCCTTTCGCGGCGAGCGCGGCCCCCGCTTTCACGAGTGAACAGGGCGGTGTCGGCTCTGCTCAGGCGATGATCTGGTAGAGAGCCTTGGCGAGTGCCATGTGACCCACGCTGTTGATGTGGATGCGGTCCCACGCCAGTGCGCCGGCGGGAATATGCAGCATCAGTTTGTCCAGCTCGGCCTGCGCATCGACGAAATGCGCGTCGTGTTTTTTTGCCAGGGCTTCCACGATGCGGCCGTAACGATCCATCGTCGCGCGCATCGGATCCTCGCGGTAGGGCTCCAGGACAAAGGGGCTGATCAGAATAAGACCCTCGAGTTGGCTGCGCGTTCGCTCGAGGAGATCGTCGTAGGTCTTCTCGTACTCCTCGGCGTAGACATGAATGTCCTTGCGTAGGGGCGAGTCGAATTGTCGCCAGACATCGTTGACGCCTATTCCAACCGAAAGCCAGTCTGGGTTCAAGTCGAGGACGTCGGTCCGCCATCGTGCTTTCAGATCTCGCACGGTGTTGCCGTCCAGTCCCCGGTTGATCATCCGAACCGCCGCGCCTGGCGTTTCGCTGAGTATGAGAGCGTTGAGCAGATTAACGTATCCGCTGCCAAATCCCGTTCCCGGTGACCAGGGCGTGTCTTCACCGGTCATGTCTCTGCCCGCGTCGGTTATCGAGTCACCAATCAGTACGAAAGTATGTCCGGGCGCGATCTTCATGGCTCTTCAGTCTCCAATGTTCGTTACACAGTCGGCATCACGTTTCCGCCACAAACGGGGATGTACGCGCCGCTGATAAATTCGGCGAGATCCGACGCGACGAAGGCGACGGTGTTGGCGATGTCCTGATCGTATCCGCGGCGGCGCAACGGCACGCCTGCGCGGTACCCGGCGTCATCGGCCGGGGTCTCGCGATACCGGTCACTGATCATCCAGCCGGGGGCGACCTGGTTGACCGTGATCTGGTGTTCACCGATTTCCTTTGCCAGGACGCGTAGCAGGCGGTCCTGCCCGCCCTTGCCCGAAATGTAGGCAGACATCGACGGGCCGCTCTGCATGGTGCATTCGGTGTTGATTGCGATGACGCGTCCCCAGCGCTTCTCGATCATCGCCGGAACGAAGGCCTTGGCCATCAGGACGTTGTGCAGGGTGCAGGTGCGGAACTGGCTTTCGTAGTCCGCCGGGTCCTGCTCCAGCACCGACGTCCAGTCGTACTGATGGACCGCGTTGTTCACAATGATGTCCGCGGTTCCCAGTTGCGCGCCAATGGAGTCGCGCATCGCGAGCACCGAAGCCTGATCGGTGACGTCCGCTTGCACCGCGATCGCACGTCCACTGGCCTGATGGATGTCATTCACGACGGCCCGGGCGCGTTCCTCGCCGCGGAAGTAATGCACCGCCACCGCCGCGCCGCAGTCGGCCAGTGTTCGCGAAATCACGCGCCCCAGTTCTCCGCTCGCACCGGTCACCACCGCAACCTTGTTCGTCAGATCAATCTGCAGCATCACATCTCCTGTTCACTCCCCGATACTCACTCCTGACTCCTGCCCCCTGACTTCCCCTCACGCCTGCGCCGCGTTGCCACCATCGACGCGAATCGTGATGCCGTTACAGTAGCGGCCCGTCGACGCCGCGAAGTAGCATGCTTCGCCGATGTCGCGCGGTTGCGCCAGGCGGTTCATCGGGATTATCTCCGGAATCTTGGCCTTGCCGGCATCAGAGCCCCACCAGTGCTCCGTCATCGGGGTGTTCACGTGCCCCGGCGCCACGCCCACGCAATTGATGTTGTGGGGGCCGAGCGCGACGGCGAATCCGGTCATGCAACCGAAGGCGCCGGCCTTGGATGCGCAATAATCGACCTGGCTGGGACCGGTGCGGTGGTCCGCCAGGGAGGTGATGAATACGACCGTGCCGCCTTGGCCCCGTTCGATCATATGTTTCGCCACGGCCTGCGTGCAGTGAAAGCCGCCGGTCAAGTTGACGTCGATTGTTCTCTGAAAGGTCTCCGCAGACATCTCCATAATGTGCTCGAAGGGACAGATGCCGGCGTTATTGATCAAGACGTCGACCCGGGCGAAACGCTCGACGACCACGGCCACCATGGCGTCCACCGATGCGCGATTGGCGACATCACAGGTCAGGCCGATCGCGTCCGTCGCGCCCTGTTGCTTCAGCTTGTGCGCAGCTTCATCGGCGCGGGTTTGGTCGAGGTCCGCGATGACGATCGTCGCGGCATGATCCGCGAAGACCTCGGCGATTCCAAATCCGATTCCCTGGCCACCGCCGGTGATGATAACAACGTGGGGTTCACTCATGTAGTTTCTCTCTTCCTGCGTTTCCGTGCGAGACGGGGTGCGAATGCGATTGGCGTGAGAGGATAGCGCGGCCGTTCGGGCAACGCAATAGAGCGTCCCCGGTTTTCTCGCGATCTTCACTCAAGACTCACACGAGTTTCATGCTATACTCACCCTTCAATGTGACCCTCAGGCCCGCGCCTGATGGACCGACGACGGCACCGGATCACACCGCCATGACGAATCTACAACAACAACATGAGGGCGAGCAACTCAAGGGGGAGTTGCGGGCCACGCGGGCCCGACTCAAGAGCATTTTGGATGATTCGGCCGACGGTATTCTGGTTCTAGACCGGGAGAACAGGATTCTGCACTGGAACAAGGGCGCCGAGCGCATCTTCGGTTCCACCGCGGACGACGTCGTCGATACATCATTCGATACCTTCGTTCCCGATGATCTGAAGCAGAAGGGCGAACTCGCCGAGATCGCGGAGCGTGTCGAACGCGACGGGTTTCTGGCGGATTACGAGACCCGACGAGTTGCGAAGGACGGCCGCGTACTCATTGTCAATATCACATCCACGCTGCTGCGCGATGGCTCCGGCCAGGCCGTGGGGCGATCGTCGATCGTGCGGGACGTGACGGAATCGAAAAAGATCCACGAGGAGTTATTGCGGACCCGTCATTTGGCCTCAATCGGCGAGATGGCAGCCACGGTGGCCCATGAAATTCGCAACCCGTTGGCAGGCATTAGCGGGGCTATCCAGGTGATTCGTGACGGACTGGATGACGAAGACCCGCGGCGCAATGTCGTCCGGGAGATGCTGGAGCATGTGAGCCGCTTGGACGACACCGTGAGGGACATGCTGTTGCTGTCGAAACCGTGGCAGCCCGTGAGGCAAGCCTGCGTGCTTGGGGACGTTGTCGAGAAGATTCTGGCGGACATGCGGGCCCATCCGGAGTTTGACAACGTGCGCTTCAGTTGTGAGGGTGACGGTGGCCACGACGCCCGGATCGATCCGCTTCTGCTGGAGCAAGTCATGATGAACCTGTTTCAAAACGCGGCCGATGCGATGGGTTGGCGTGGTGAAATTACGTGCCGCTTGGATGGCGACGACAGGAAAGTTTCCATCGAGGTCCTCGACCACGGCAGTGGGTGCAGCGATGAGGTTAGGGGCAAGCTGTTCGACCCGTTTTTCACGACCAAGGTCCACGGGACCGGCCTGGGGTTGGCCGTCTGCAAGAGCATCATGGACTCGCACCGGGGCGAAATTGAAATCGAGGCAGAAGCAGGTCGCGGCACCACGGTGAAGCTGTCGTTCCCGAAGGGAGAGTAGAGCATGGCGAAGCGCATCCTGGTTGTTGACGACGAGAATCTTATCCGCTGGTCCTTGAAGGAGCGTTTGACCAAGGACGGTCACGAGGTGGTGGAGGCGGCAACGGGCGGTGCTGCGCGACGGGCTGCGGAACAGGGGCCACTCGACCTGGTGCTGCTGGATCTGAGGCTGCCGGATGCGGACGGTGTGGTCGTCATGAAGAACATTCATCGCGTCCAGCCCAACGTGCCGGTCCTGATCATCACCGCCTACTCTACGGTCGCCACGGCGGTAGAGGCGATCAAGGAGGGGGCGTACGACTATATCGCGAAGCCGTTCAATATGGACGAACTGGCGATCATCGTGCGTCGTGCCCTGGAGACGTCGACGTTGCAGCGCAACCTGTCGCTGAGGATTGACGAGGACAAGGAGCGCTTCGGGCTGAGCAACCTGGTTGGCGAGAGCAAGGTCATGCAGGACATCGGTGCCATGATCCGCAAAGTGGCGCGGAGTGCGACGACGACGATTTTGCTTCGCGGGGAGAGTGGCACGGGTAAGGATCTGGTCGCGCGCGTGATTCACTACGAGTCGGAGAGGGCCAACCGGATGTTCATGGACATTTCGTGTACAGCCATCACCGATACCTTGCTGGAATCCGAGCTATTCGGCCATGAGAAGGGCGCATTTACTGATGCGAAGAGACAGAAGAAGGGCTACTTCGAGTTGGCAGACGGCGGGACCGTGTTCCTCGACGAGATCGGTGATATGTCCGCATTGCTTCAATCCAAATTGCTGCATGTCCTCGAGTACAAGTCTTTCAAACGGGTAGGCGGCGGGGACGACATCTCGGTCGACGTACGAATCGTAGCGGCGACCAACAGGGACTTGGAAGACGCCGTCCAAGAGTCCCAATTTCGAGAGGATCTCTACTATCGGTTCAATGTTCTACCGATCATCATTCCTCCGTTGCGTGATCGGATCGACGACGTCCCGCTTTTGGCCAATCATTTCCTGCGCGATATGTCCGCGGAGCTTCGCCGCGGAGAGATGCACTTCTCGCGCGAGGCCATGCACAAGCTTGAAGACTACCGCTGGCCCGGGAACGTTCGTGAGCTTCGCAACGCCGTCGAGCGGGCCCTGCTGCTTTGTGAAGCGGACGTGATAACGGGCGACGACATTCTGCTGGGGCGTTCCATGGTGGGGAACGCCGCGCAGAAAACGGACGCTCGGATCATTCTGCCCGCGGAGGGATGTGAACTGGAGCAAGTCGAACGCGAACTGGTCGCCCAGGCTCTCGCCCGAACCCAGGGAAACCGAACACGTGCAGCCCAGCTTCTCGGGGTCTCCCGCGACCAGGTGAGGTACAAGATCGAGAAGTATGGTCTGGACGCGTAGCCATCCGCATCCCGCGGTGAGTTAGCCTCTCATTTCGGCGCTGGCCGATGTTCACCCTCGCGGAATGGCGGCAGGAACGCCACTTCGTCGCCGTCCTCAAGTACCGTATCGAAGTGACTGAGGTTGAAATTAACGGACACCAGCAGGGCGTCCTTGTGTTCGAGGATCGGAGCGAGAGCCGGCGCCGACTTCACCACATCTATTAAGGGTCTGCGTTCGTCGATCGGCAGTGACATCTTGTCACAAGCCATCGACTGCACACAGTCCCCGTAAAACAAGAATTTGACTTCCATAGAGTTGTGCCAGAATTGGACGACTCACTTGTGCGAACCGTGCTGCGTGTGATCGCGGAGCATAAGACGTACCAAGCGCATTAGCCGTGCGGCCGAGCATTCAACTATCGTGACGACTGCGGTTTAGGCGGGCCCTTTCCGGGCTCAAATGTTGAACGCTCCTGTTTCGATTCATGTCCTTTCGGGGATCTTGGTCGCGTCGTGCTGGGAAATCGCCCATGAGACGCGGACTTCTCCACAGTGAGTCCTTGAGTTCGTCCGCCGGAGACGCCGCGTAATAGTACGCACTCGAGCGGCGAAACCGCGGAATATTCCGCACCGCGCTCCGAGGTCACGCGTTCGCGTTCGTCGCATGCCCCGGTCGATGTTGTCGCGCGAGGGCCCCGGGCGGGGCATAGAACCGCCTGAGCCACACTACGGCCGTGCGGCGATGTGAGTGGCATAGATTGTGCTAAAGACCGAAAAACATGCGCAAAGTGTCATCCAGCTCCTGCCCGGCATGTCCGCACCGTGGGAGTGAGTCGCGGAATTCACACAGGCTTTCGGCGCTCATTGTGGGCCTCGTCTGTATGGCCGTCTTTCTAACCGCCGGGGCGGACTCGGACGAGGCGCCGTCCGACGCTCGTCCGTCCGCCGATCTTCCGTCCGCCGATCTTCCGTCCGACGGCGGGCCGGCCGAGCAATCGGACAACCTTATCGCGGTCCCACCGCCTCCGTTCTCAGATGACGTCTTCCCTTGCTCGGACTGCCATGATGGCTCCGAGGAGGTCAACCGGACGCGCCGTCCGCTTGAGGACTTTCACGAGGAGATCATTCTGAAACATGACGAGAAGAACCGCTGGTGCCTGGATTGTCATGACGCCCAGAACCGCGACAAGCTTCACCTGGCGAGCGGCGAGTTATTGGACTTTGAGGAGTCCTACAAGCTGTGCGGCCAGTGCCACGGTCCCAAGTTGCGAGACTGGCGCGCCGGCGATCACGGCAAGCGCACAGGTTCATGGTCCGGCGCGAAGCAGTATCTCTTGTGTGTGCACTGCCACAACCCGCACGCCCCGAAGTTCGGTTCCCTGCAGCCACTCCCGCCACCCGTACGCCCGGAGGACATTCGATGAGTACCGGAGAACCTGAAGCGAAGCCTGCCCGCAGCGTTTCCCGACGGTCTGCATTGAAGTGCCTTGGAGGAGCCGCGGCTGCAGCGTCGGTCGCTGCCTGTTCGAGCAACGCGGAGCGTGCAAAATTCGTGGAATCATTTATACGGACCAACTTCCGCGAATTGTCGGATGAGGATCGCCAGGGCCTGATCAAGCACTGGGAGAAGAAATATACGAAACGGTACGGCAAGCCGGTCACGGTATCGGCGACGCCTCCGCAGAAGGACGTCCTGTTCGGCTATGCGCTCGACATCTCGAGGTGTATCGGGTGTCGACGGTGCGTCTACGCCTGCGTCGAGGAGAATAATCAGTCGCGCGATCCACAGGTCCATTGGATCACGGTGCTGGAGATGGATAAAGACAAGGGCGTTGACCTGCATCACGCGAATGCGCACTACGATGCGGAATCCGTGCCGCAGCCGGGCAAGTTCTATTTTCCAGTGCAGTGCCAGCAGTGCGAGGACCCGCCCTGCGTCAAGTCGTGCCCGGTCGGAGCGACCTGGCAGGAGCCCGACGGCATCGTCACGATCGATTACGACTGGTGCGTGGGCTGCCGCTGTTGCATGTCCGCATGCCCGTACGGTGCCAGGCATTTTAACTGGCGGGAACCGAGCATCCCAGCCGACGAGCTCAATACGGAAACCGAGTACCTCGGCAATCGCCCACGACCACGCGGCGTGGTTGAGAAGTGCACGTTCTGCATCCAGAGGACGCGCAACGGTCAATATCCGGCGTGCGTTGAGGTCTGTCCTGTCGGAGCCCGCAAATTCGGCAACCTGTTGGATCCCGAGAGCGAGATCCGATACATCATCGAGAACAAGCGGATCTTCGTTTTCAAGAAGGAACTGAACACCCGTCCGAAGTTCTTCTACTACTACGGGTAGGCCCGCGGAGCATTAGCCATGAAAGAGTTCTTCAGATTTGTCGGTGGCAGTGTGCGGATCGTCACGCGCGGCCGAAAGATGTACTACGCCTGGCTGGGCGTTCTGGTCCTCTTGATTATACAGGGCGCGCTCGCCTATGCGGAGCAATTCCGGACCGGGCTCGTCCTGACGGACATGCGGGATCCGCTCTCGTGGGGGTTCTATATCGGTAATTTCACGTTCCTGGTGGGCGTTGCGGCGGCGGCCGTGATGCTCGTGATCCCGGCGTACGTCTACCATTGGAAGCCGATGCGCGAGGTCGTGATCTTCGGCGAGCTTCTGGCGATCGCCGCGATCCTGATGTGCCTGCTGTTCGTTCTGGTGGATATGGGTCACCCCGAGCGTTTCTGGCACCTGATCCCGTTCCTGGGGACGCCGAACCTGCCGTCATCGATCCTGGCCTGGGACGCGATGGTCCTGAACGTTTATCTCGCCCTGAACCTGGTCGTGGCCACCTACCTGATCTTCTGTGCGTTCTACCGGCGCGACTACAATCACTCCGTCGTGACGGCGCTGGTGATCCTGTCGATCCCGGCCGCGGTCAGCATTCATACCGTGACGGCGTTCCTCTACAACGGGATGGCGAGCCGGCCCTACTGGAATTCCGCGATCCTGGCGCCCCGCTTCCTCGCCTCGGCCTTCTGCTCCGGACCGGCGATCCTGTTGATCCTGTTTCAGGTCCTGCGGCGTACCACGCGCTTCGAGATCCAGAAGGAGGCGTTGCACAAAATCGCCGAGCTCATGGCCTACGCCATGGCGATCAACCTTTTTCTCTTCGGTGCAGAGGTGTTCCGCGAGTACTACTCCAACACGGAGCACCTGGTCCATACGCAGTACCTGTTCAGCGGACTGCACGGGCATCCCAGCCCGATCGCCAAGTATGCCTGGGGCTCCGTCATCCTGGGAATCGTGGCGTTCGTCCTCTTCCTGATCCCGGCGGCGCGGCGCCATCCCGTATCCATGAATCTCGGATGCGTGATGATCTACATCTCGGTCTACATCGAAAAAGGCATCGCCCTGATTGTGCCCGGTTATACGCCGGATGTTCTGGGCCAGATCTATGAGTATGTTCCGAGCATTACCGAGGTACGGGTTTCGGTGGGCATCTTCAGCGTCGGATTCCTGGCCTTTACGCTTATGGTCAAAGTGGCGATCGGTGTCCTGTTCGGCGATATTCACGCCGCCAACGTGAGAGATGGCGACACCCTTTCGCCGGCGACCGCTCAGCCGGCCGGCTAGATGACAGTGCGATTCCAGCCCGATCCGAGAGCGGCCCGAACCAGGAAGAAACCATGACTGACCTGGATGACCAACAGGCCTCGGCCCCGACGAACGGTTCAAAACGGACGTTGCGTCGTCGTCTACTGAGATGGATCGGCATCGACGCCAATCCCGGGATTCGAACGCACATCTGGTTCACGCGGCGTTTCTACGTCCTCATGTTCGTGCTCTTCGGGCTCCCGCTGATCTCCCTGATCGGGCTCTCGATGTACTCCACCAGCCCTTCCTTTTGCAACTCGTGCCACATCATGGAGCCCTACTACAAAGCATGGGAGAGCTCGGTCCACAATCAGGTGGCCTGCGTGGACTGCCACTACCCGCCAGGGGACGCCAAGACCATGCTTTGGCACAAATTCCAGGCGCTTTCCCAGGTTGTGAAGTACGTCACGAGAACCTATTCCTCCAAGCCGTATGCAGAGGTCGATGACGAATCGTGCCTGCGCAGCGGCTGTCACTCGACGCGATTACTGCAGGGCAAAGTGCTATCCGAAAGCGGAATTATATTCGACCACCGCCCTCACCTCGAGGGTGTGCGCTACGGCCGGCAACTACGCTGTGTCTCGTGCCATTCACAGATCGTTGTCGGTAAGCACATCGAAGTCACATGGGACACGTGCTACCTGTGCCACTTGAAAGGGCGTAAGGAAGGACGCAATATCGAGCCGATGGGCGGTTGCCTGGCGTGTCACATGCTGCCCGATGAGCCTGTCCAGTCAGGAAACATCGTGGTCGACCATCAGCGCATCGTAAGGGATCAGCACATCAAATGCGCCAGCTGTCACCAGGACGTGATCCAGGGCGACGGGATCGTCGAAAAGGACCGCTGCCTGACCTGTCACAACCAGCAGGAGAAGCTGGACCGGTTCGACGACACGCCCTTCCTCCACGAAAATCATGTCACCAAGCACAACGTAGCTTGTTTTCACTGCCACAAGGAAATCCGGCATGGCGTCACGGCTGCGGGCACCAAGCCCCTGCAGACCGATTGTTCCGTCTGCCACACGAGCGCCCATGATTTACAGCAGAACTTCTACCGGGGCGTCGGAGCACAGGGGCTTGCGGATATGCCCAGCCCGATGTATCTGGCTAATGTCGACTGCGTGGCGTGTCATACCGAGGCGAAGCCGAGCCATCTGCACCTGAGCAAGGCGACCACGTTCGTGGGTAGCGAGGACGGCTGCATCACCTGTCACGGCGAGGAGTATCGCGGGACGCTCTCGGAGGGCAACGATCTGGTCACCAACACGCTCCACCGCTTACAGGACAAGCTGGCCGTGTTGAAAGTGGCGGTGGATGCCATCCCGGTGGGTGAAGCTGCCATCGAATCGGCGCGGCACCAGATCGCTGTGACCACTACGAATCTCACCTACGTGGAATCCGTTCGCGCCGGCCACAACATCTACTATGCTTCCGCCATTCTGCGCAAAGCCGATGACGACCTGAATCAGGCAGCGGCAGGGGTTGAGATCGCGACGGGAGATCTCTCGGACCTGCCGCTTATCTCGGGAGCGTTCTGCGCAACCCTTTGCCACTCGAAGCTCGGCATTGAGGTGCCTCCCGAAACCACCGATTTCCACGGCATGGAAATGCCCCATGCCGCTCACATTGAAGATATGGAGTTGAAATGCACGACCTGCCACGAGATCAGATCACACAAGGAGCTTGAACTGAAGGGCCTCGGTGCCTGTTACGAATGCCATGAGAAAGACGAACTGCCGACCGAGACGGCTTCAGGCAGCAGCGAACCAACGGCCGAGGCCAAGGTCGGCGGGAACTGAAACCGCGCGGGAGAGGTGACTCATGGATGTCCTTGTTGGCCCGCTCAGAATCGTCCTTCCGGGCGCCTATCTCCTGACCGTTCTGCTCTATGCGCGACTCTACCGCGCGGAGGAGGAAGCCGGGTACCTGCGGCAGGTCCGTTGGTCGCTGGGTATCACCTTGCTTCTTCACATGGGGCTCCTGGTCGCGATCGCCGGGGCAAATCACCGCTGCCCCCTCGGGACGCAGGGCGAAGGACTCCTCTTTGCCGCATGGATACTGTGCCTGCTGCACGTTGCGGCCGCCCGGGTGACCGGCACGCAGTCGCTGGGCTTCTTTACCATCGCGCCGGCCACGGCGGGGGTCTGCGCGGCATCGTTCATGTACGATCAGGCATTCAGCCTTCCCGAGGCCAATCAAAACTCCTACTTCGTATTCCACATCGTGGCCAGCCTGACCGGATATGTCTGCCTTTGCATGGCCGTCGTGCTTGCCTCCAGTTACATCGCCCTGCATCGGCGACGGGATCTGCCGATCAAATCCTCCAGCGGCAGGACGTCCGGTTGGCCATGAAGGCCCGCGCCGGGGCGCCGCTCTTCCTGATCGACATCGCCGCCCCGGCCGACATCGACCCCGGCGTGGCGTCTTTGCCCAACGTGTTCCTGTTCACCACCGACGACCTCGCCCAGGTCGTGTCCGAGAACACCGCGACGAGAGCGGCGGCGGCCACGAAGGCGGCCGTGATCATCGACGAGGAGACCGACGGCATCTCTGCCTGGTTCGACGGGTTGGAAATACGTCCCCGGATTCGTCGGCTTCGAGCGATGTATGAGGAGATCGTGGCGCTCGAGTTGGCCGCGATTCCGGGCGAGGTGTGTGACGAGGAACGCGGACGAATGCAGCGCTTGAGCCACGCGCTCCTGAATAAGTTTTTGCATGCACCGCTGACCAGTTTGCGGAGAATCAGCGAGCAGGGCGACGGCCCCTCAGCGTGTCACTACGCCGACCTGATCTTCGGACTGTCGGAGACGGATTAGGGACGGCTGTTACGGGGTTCGCGCCCAGACGGGGCACGGGTTACGGCTCGCGGTTTTGCTTGCAGAGCGACCGAGTATAGCGATGATGCCCGGATGATGCGACTTCGAGTAGGAACACGCGGCAGCGATTTGGCCCTGTGGCAGACCCGGTGGGTGTGCGACCGCCTGAGCCGTTGTCACCCAGGATTGGAGATCGAGACGATCGTCATTAAGACGCTCGGTGATGCGGATGCCACGTCGTCGTTTGACGGCGCCTGGCCGGTCGGAGCCTTTGTCAGCGCTTTGGAGAACGCGCTCTTGGAGGAGCGGGTCGATTTCGCGGTGCACAGTTTTAAGGATCTGCAAACGGCGGAGACCGAGGGATTGACGATCGCCGCGGTTCCGCCAAGGGAGGTCGCGCACGACGTGCTGTTGACCCGGGAGAAGGTCGATCTCGCGGGTCTCCCGGATGGTTTTCGAGTCGGGACGGGCAGCCCACGACGAAGTGCGCAATTTAGAAGGCTCAGTCGCGCTGAGATCGTCCCCGTGCGTGGAAATGTTCCGACGCGCGTTGCCAAGCTGGAGACGGGGGACCTTGACGGCGTGGTCCTGGCCGGCGCCGGCGTGCAGCGGCTCGGGATCAAAGCGCCTCATCTCATCGAATTGCCCGTAGACCAGTTTGTTCCTTCGCCGGCGCAGGGCGCCCTTGCTGTACAAGCACGCGCCGAGTCTACGGCTGCGGGCCTATTGCTGGATCTGGACGATCGGCCGACTCGTCGACGGGTCTCCGCGGAGCGCTCGCTGCTCAGGCGCATCGGCGCCGGATGCCATACGCCGGTCGGTGCCCTGGCCTCGATCGGCGGGGACGAGCTTCGGCTGCATGCTCAGCTCTTTGACCCCACGGGGTCGACGATGGTGGAAGGAATCGAGTCCGGTGCCGAACCGCGAGAACTCGGGGAACGACTGGCAGATCGCCTGGTGCGCGACCTCGGGGCCTGACGCCGTCGACCCAATCCCGCCGGTGACAACCTGGCTCAGGACGTGACCGATCGGGGCATAGCGGCAGGCATCCCTGCGGCTGATCATCTATGTCCGGCGCTGAAGGGGTGGGGGAATCGCCGCGGCGATGGGGGATATTGCGCCCCGTCTGCGTAGCCCTTGACGGGTCGGGCCATAGCCGGAGTCCGAAGTTAGTCGTGCGTCTGCAGCGTCCGGACCACTCAGGAAAATTCCCCGCAACGTGGGCATATTCCCCGCAGACCCGTAATAGACCGTCCTACGGGGCCCCGTCTTCTCGATCCGTGGATCTCCCCGCTGGGAGTATTCGCGTGCGGGGGACCGCATTATTAAGATCGCGTGTTTTTCGCGCCGATTCCAAGAACTGGTACGCATTCTGCGATAATCTCACGATTGAAGACAACGCGCGTTTCCAGATCGTTGATTTTGACAGCTCCCGATCGGATTTCGTGCCTACGCGTCTGAACGGAAAAGCGGAGCCACAGGGGCATCCGGTTTCAGCGGATGACACGGCCTATCACCAGTTCCAGAACACCTTGACGGCTGAGAAGTGGATCTCGGAACGTACGCTGGTTTCGGGTGGCTATATGTTCCTCAAGCAATCTGGTGACGCACAGTACGATATGGCTTACACCTCCGAGAACGCTCCCGGCGAGCCCGTTGCGTATAGCAGTCACGCGAAGTTCTATGCCGTAGACAGCTCGGATCTCGACCAGATCTCGCACATCGCGAGCGCGAACTCCCTGATGTTGCTGAGCGAAGACCTCGTGCTGACGGTTGGCGTTCAGGCTGAATTCACCGAGAACGAGACGTTACTGGAGGACAATTTGAGGCACGGCAATCCGCCCTCCGATCACATCGTCGAAGTGGATACGGACATCGATGCCGTCGTGCTTCGTGAGAACATCGAGGCGCGTTATCTCGGGATTGACGGGATGACGGTGTATGCCCGTGGCGATCTCGTGCAGGATCAGTATGACCTCTTCGAGCAGACGCTGGATCACCGTGGTGTGCAGGAGTTGCGGCGTGACACCGAGGCTGACATCACCCGTGCGCGCGGACGTGTTGGCGTGACGGCGGCTCCCGCCGGTCTGAAACTCAGCGCATACTATCAGTACGAAGACCGTGACGCTGACTACACGCACAATATTGACGAAGAGGAGCGTGGCGATGAAGGTGACGGGTACTCCGGTCACATTTACGGCCTTGAGTCCGAAGGGAACGAGTTTGTCGTCAAGGCGAGCAAGCGTCTCGCAAAGGGAGCAAGCGTCTCGCAAAGGGAGCGAGCGTCGCCCTGAAATACCGCTACCAGGATCAGGAGCGTACCCAGGATTCCGCGCCGATTGCCGCAGGCATTCCGGGCGGACATGAGGACTCGTATGACTTCGAGGCCAGCACAATCAGCCTGAGTTCGACGCTGATTCCAAGCGCACGTTGCTACCTGACGACGGTTGTGTCGTATCGCGATACGGAATCCAAAAATCCGGATCTGACCGCTGTTGACGAAGTGGCATCGAGCTATGAGGGAGACGCCTTGACAGTGCTGTCGTCAGCCAATGTGCTGTACGACGATGCGACGGCATTGAAGGTGAACTACCGTTTTGTCCGGACGGACAACACGCAGGACAACGACGATGGCCTGCCGTTGGCTTCAGATTATGACATGCATTCCGTCATGGTTGCGGTCTCGCATCAGATCGACGAATCGCTGAGTGGCAAGCTGGCATATTCGTTCGATTTCTATCGGGACGATCACTATGCCGATGGTGTTAATGACTACGAAGTACACGGGATCTTTGCGTCCGTGACGAAAATATTCTAAGACCACGCCGTCTTGGGCTGAGCCCGGCAGGTCCGTCAGGATCGGCCGGGCTCTTTTTTTTGGTTCTTCCGGGGTTCCTCCTACGCGTCCCGACTACGCCCCCTTCACGAAGACAGTCATCTCGCCCGGCGTCCGGTTGGCCCACAGGAAGTAGGGGATGGCCTTGATCGGACGTTTCACCATCTTGCTCTGTCGCGGCGCATACAGCGTGTCGCGCCAGGCGATCGTGTCCTCGGCGTGCGCCGTGGCCGAAATGCAGGGCACGCCGCCCAGGGAGGCCGGTCCTTTGACCATACGGAAGACGGCATGCTTCGGTAGAAAGACGTTGGCGAGATCTGCGCCATTGTCCGCTTCCTCCAGGCAGTACACGACAGGACCTCGCTGCAGCGCCACCTGTCCTGTTACCTGGCGCGCTTTTGGGTGCACGGCAATCTGCTCAACAGACATGGGAAGTTCAAGCCGGACCTTGTCAGCGCGACGCCATTCGCGTTTGAGCATGAGAAAGCCTTTTCGCAGGGGCGCATCCACCCTTTTGCCGTTGACGCGCAGGGCTGCGCCCCGACACCAGGCGGGGACACGCAAGGCAAGCGTCCAGGTCCGTGTCACCTCGGCGTCTACAACGATCTCCACGATGCCGTCCCACGGATAGTCCGTCTTCTGGGTCAACGTGATCTCCGTCCCGCCAAGGTTGAGAGTGGCTCGGGCATCAGCGTACAACCCCACGAACAGGGACTTGCCTCTGACGGCGTAGAGATAGCCGGGGAACTGGGCAATCATCCGCGCCAGATTGGTGGGGCAGCACGCACAGCCGAACCACGGAACGCGGCGGTAGTGATACTCTCCCTGGTGGTAGACCCCGTTCCCGTCAAAGCCGGGGTGCACGGCGAGGGGATTACCATAGTAAAAGTGGGTGCCCTTGCGATCGACGCCGCTGATCGTGCCGTTGTAGAGCGCCTTTTCCATGACGTCCAGGTACGCACCGTCGCACGTCGCGAGAAATAGGCGGTGAGCCCAGAAGACCAGGGCAACCGCCGCGCAGGTTTCAAGGTAGGCTCCCTCTGTCGGTAAGTCATAGTCTGACGTCATTCCCTCGTTTTGGGCGCGAGGGCCCACACCACCGGTGATAGCCATGCGTTTGGTCGCCAGGTTCTTCCAAAGCACCTTGCAGGCGCTGAGCAGATCCTTATCGCCGGTTTGGGCAGCCACATCCGCCATGCCGCTGTACAGATAGAGAGCGCGGACGGCGTGACCGACGATCTCCTTCTGCTCCCGAACGGGCAAGTGACTCTGGTTGTCTTCATGCGTGCCGAAATGGAATCCCTTAGGAGCTTCACCACGCTTTTCGGCCTCGAGATCGAAGTAACGCGGCTTGCCGCGTCCCGTTCGTCCTCGTTCATCAACAAAGAAGGACGCGAGCTTGAGGTAACGCTTCTCACCCGTGGCTTCGTACATCTTAACGAGACCCAGCTCGATCTCCTCGTGGCCCGGGTACCCCTTGAGCTGTCCCTTGCACGGACCGAAGACGCTGTCGATATGGTCCGCGTAGCGAATCATCACCTCGAGAAAGGCGCGTTTGCCCGTTGCCTGCCAGTAAGCGACCGCGGCCTCCATCAGGTGGCCGGCACAGTACAGCTCATGGTTGTCGCGCAGGTTCGTCCATCGCTCCTTGATCCGGTACTTCTGATAGTGGCTGTTGAGATAGCCGTCGGGTGCCTGGCATATCGACATGTCCCGGATGACCCCGTCGACCTTGCGCTCCAGCTTGGGGTCGGGATGGGTGGCGAGGCTGTAGGCGGCGGCCTCAATCCACTTGGCGACGTCGCTGTCCCAGAAGATGTGAATCTCGCCGCAGCCCGTGCGTTCTTTCTGTTTGAAGGCATCCAGGCGCCCGGTCTTCAGGCACTGTTCGTACTGGATGGGAAGGGTCTGTTCACGGTTCGTCTCCATCAGCCCCTTCCACAGACCGCCCGTCAGCGTAACCGAGGTGAAAGGTACTTTCTGGAGGAACCGTTCTGCGGTCATCGGCTTCTCTCTTCGATGATCCGGGCTTCGCCGCCGGCCAGGCAGATGCTCTCCAGGCGCAGCTCCTGCTCTTCGCCCTGCGGGCGAGGGACATGTTCGCCGTCAATAAAGGCTTTGAACTGACCCGACTTGAGAGTCTCTTCGCCGAAGAAGGCCACGGTTAGCCGCTCACCCGCCCGTGCCGCGGCGTCGAATGCCGCGAACGAGGTCGCGGCAAGAGGACATTCGATGTTCACCTGTTTGAGTCCTTTTGGGGAAACTCACTTCTGTTTCCACCGCACCTTGGTCCGCAGGCCGGTGTCTTCGAATTGCATGCTGACGCTAAGATTGTCGATATCCTTGAGGGCGCCGAGCGTGGGATTGTCCTTGGCGTAGGGGGGTGAACTTTGGCGCCGCACCGTGCCGAACGCGGTGCTGCTTAAGCTGTATCCATCCCAATTCCAACGACCCGGGCCGGGATGCACGGGATAGAAGCCGAAGAGCCCCTGGTGCACCTGTTCAACATTGCCGGCTGTCGCCACACCGCTCAACAGCAGCGGGTAGATCTGTCCCATGCTGTCGGCGGCAGAGGCGCGTGCGCCGTCCGCTGCCGCCGCGTGCAGGCCCGCCAGCTGCATCACACAGGCCCCCGGATGAGCGTCGACGCGCGCCGCGTTGAGCGTGGATTCCTCCACCTTCTCGATTCGATCAAGGCTGGACCAGGGGATGTTGCGCACCAGGACATAGGAGCCATCCACCTGCATGCCGTAGCGCAACTTGATGATGTTCTCGAGATCCAGCGTGAAGATCCACTCGTCGCGTCCGTTGATCTCGTGCAGATCGACCCCGAACCAACCACTGCGCCGCCGACTGTACGCCGTCGTGGACGCGGCTTCGCGCAGGTAGCGTGTCGTCTTGGCCGGGTCCTGCGTCTCGATGGCCATCGTGCACGGCCGCGTTAATACGGTGAGCGCCAGCGGGATCATGAACATTTCACTATTCCGCATGGACATCGATCCGCCGAACGCGCCGAAGAACTCGCCGCTACCGAGCGCGATGACCGGGTCGGCGTCATGAATCGCCAGGTGGAATCCCGGACCCAGGTCATCCAGGACCGCCGGGTTGATATGCGCGTAGCGTTCGAATAGCTCGTAAAACCCCTTGCTGATCTCGATCCATGCCGATTCCTTCAGATTCAGCGACAGCTTCAGGAGCGGTGGCGGAGAAATGATCGGTGTCTTAAGCGGCCGGTTATCCTCCCGGGTATGCAGGATCTCGCGCAGCTGGTTGTAGATCGAGTTATCGATCAGCGGCAGGATGAACGTCGTCAGTTCCAGCGAGTGATCCTCCGTGTCGTCCAGCCGGATCGCTATCGGATCGAAGAATTGGCGCCAGAAGCGTGAGTAGTTTTCGACGTACGCCTTGTAGAGTTGCGCTTCCTGCGTGCTCACCATGTTGACCGGCAATTCGGCGAATGTCGCCATTCCGGCCAGGGTTCCATGCTCGGCGGAATGCACGGCAAGATCCTCCGCGACGCGGTAACCACGGTCTCCCAATCGCTCCGGGATGTATTTCTCGCTGATCAGCTTCTCGACGCTGGGCGCGCGCAACCCGTCCAGCCGCGCCAGCAGGGCCGCGGCCGTGATGACTTCCATCTCCGATCGGGCGGTGACGCGCCGCAACTGCGCAAGCTTCACCTGCGGTCCGACCAGGCGCCGCACAAAGGCGTCGGAGAGATAGGCGTAAATGCGCGTGTCCGCGGTCACGGGGAGCTGTGTCAACATGTAGCGAAACTCCGCGCTACGACCCATGCTGCCCGCACCGGACGCGGCGCGCAGCGCAAGCATCGCATCCACCGTCTGGCGGTCGGTGCTGACGAAGAGCAGGTCGCCGCGCATTGACCAGAATACGGACGGACCGCCTTTCGTCCTGCGCTCCACGATCTCGTCACCGGATATACCGGTGACGCCGATCAACTTGAGCAAACCCTCGATCAGCGCCGGCTGTGCAAGGCGCGAGACCACGCTGACGTCCGTGCCGTCGATAAAGAACAGGTCGGGCGTGAGGATCGCCATTTCCTGCACCGCGCCGGACTTCAGCAGGTTCTGCAACCAGGTCTTGTTCATTCCCAACCGCGCGAGGTATCGCTTGGGCAGGTCATACTTGATGCTGTTCGCCGCCACGACGGAGCCAAGCTGCGATAGGAAATCTGCGCCGTCATCCAGCAGCGGGAGGATGGCGGCAGGCTTGGCGACATAGAGCAGGAACTGATCCGTCGGAACGACGTCGGCCAGCTCGAGCCGCCCTCCGGCCTGGCCGCCGAGCATGTCTTCGTAGGGGTGCGACTTGACGGATACGCCTTGCAGATTCGTGATGGCGATCGTGCGATCAGCGGCTTCCGCCGCGGCACCACGGAGGGACTGCATCTGCAAGGTCTCGCGCACGGCGGCGCGGCCGCCCAGGAGAGCGAATGCCGATGTCGTCTCGCCGCCACGGCGTCTCCCTCGACGACCCCGCATCTCAGGCGACGCCCTGTCGTGGCCTACCCAGGAATCGATCACGAGGCCCGATGAACGCGCGGCATACGGCATCCATGCAAATGCGCGGGCGCGCTGCAGATCGTTTGTGACGTCGGATGATACGGGTGCGTCGGAGATGGCCCATGGAACGGCGCGGATCTCGCCGGAAAGGGTATTGGTCAGCGTGACGACGAGCGGCTCCCCGTTGCCGGTCTTGCGCACGGCAACCAGCGTATGCGACTTACCGCTGGTCCCCGGTGAGTCCGCCGCTGCAGACGACATCACGGGGCGAATCTCGAGCGCGTATTGCTTCACCACGGCCGCGTCAATATCCACGCGCTCGGAGCTGCCATCGGTGTAGGACACCCAGTGTTTGCCGTCATCTACAAAGGGCGTCAATTCGACCGCCAGCAGCTTGCGGTCTTTGCGCTGTACGCGATTCGTTCGCGGTCCGGAGAACGCAAACTGAACGTCCGGAAGGAGGAAGCTGTAGGGCGGCGCGACGTCAATGCCCTGGAGCCCGGTCCAGGGCGAGCGGATGACCTGCGCGATGCGTGACTTGAGCCGCTCGTCGTCGATCTTGTCCAGCGATGCGGGTCCTCGCCCCGCATGTTTGAGCGCGTACTCCCGGCACAACCACGTCAGTTGCGAAACGCTGCTCTGGCCGCGTTGAATGTTTCGCTCGCGCATGACGGAGCGCATGCGTCTGCCTTGCGGTAATACAGCCTCCCCGAAGGGCATCACGAGATAGAGACGTTCGGCACCGGTCCCGGACACGCCCGCGACATCCCAGAAGATGTCGCCGCCGAGGTCGATGTCACATCGGTAGAAATCATAATCCGATCCGTCGGGGTGAATCATCGCGGTATCGACCGGGCCCGGCGCGGCGTGCGATACCGTCGCTGCCATGCATAAGAAGAGTGTCATCCATCGTGGTTTCATACTGCGTTCCTCGTGTTAGTGATTTCCGCCAGAACCGCGAGGGCACCGGTCTCTAGTGCGCCCGGCGCGCCTGACAAAGAGAGTGGCGCGAGAGGGCGTTACGATCAACGATTTTCGGAGGATGGTGGTAGCGGGAGAGGGACTCGAACCCCCGACCCGCGGATTATGATTCCGCTGCTCTAACCAACTGAGCTATCCCGCCGTCACTGTGAAACCGAGTCGGAGTGTAGGAGAGTCGAGCGCCCACTGTCAATGTTTGCGCTGGGAGGCGACAGGGCGCAAGCCCGCCACCCCGCGCGACGCGGGGCAAGCTCGCCACTTCCGGATTACGCGACAACGGAATCCGTGAATCAGGCTTGACGATTCGCCAGTTTCAGTAACCCTCTCACCCAGTGGTATCGATTCTACAAGGTAAGACATTGCACAGGGCCGCGCTGGTTCTGGGCGCGACTCTCGTCGGGCTCTGTTGCGGATTTCTATGCACGATGGCGTGGTACGGGGAGCCGTTGCGCTTCGGATCGCGCTTCGTAGGGCCCAAGGCCTGCATCGCGCCCGGTGCGCTGGCGGCCGCGTTCGTGACTATGACCTGCCGGCGGCGCAGCGCGCACGACTGGAAAGTCCTCTTGGGCAAGCTGACACTCCTCGGCGCGAGCTTGATCCTCGTCCTTTTCCTCGGCGAATGGGGAACGCGTATCCACTTGCGAAGGAACCAGGGCTCGTGGTCCCTGGGATTGCTCCAGAGATACAAGGAGGGCGATCGAGACCTGAAGGGGCGGGCATCCCATCCCCTGGCCGATATCGTGCGTCTCAGCACGAACCGCCGGCTCGGATATGAACTCGTTCCGGGCCTGGACCAGGATTTCGGGCATCGCCACCTCACAACCAACAGCCGTGGCATGCGAGACTCGCGCGAGTACGACGTCGAGAAGCCCGACGGAACGCTGCGCCTCGTCGGGATCGGAGATTCCGGAATGTTCGGATGGGGCCTCGACCAGGACCTGGATTATCTCGCCTTGCTGGAGCAGAACTTGCGCGCGAGTCGATCCCATACGCCCATCGAGGTGTTGAATTTCGGTGTGCCCGGGTTCAATACGCAGCAGGAAGTCGAGATGCTTCGCGACCGGGGCCTGGAGTATGCTCCAGACATTGTGATTGTCGGGTGGAACGACACGGACTTCCAACTGCCGTTCTTCATGCTCGAACAGAGGAAGTACGACGGATGGAGGCGGTCCTATCTCTACGCCGTGACGTTCTTCCGGGACGACCCCATCCTTAAGCCG
Source organism: Verrucomicrobiota bacterium (assembly GCA_027623315.1). GTDB lineage: Bacteria > Verrucomicrobiota > Kiritimatiellia > CAJWTS01 > CAJWTS01 > JAQBYD01. Next base: position 35,705 of record JAQBYD010000026.1, read on the forward strand.
TCAGTGATGAAAGTCAGCGAGGTGGATCGTGAGAAGATCGATCCGGATCTACTTCAGTACAAGGGCACCGAGGGTGTGCGCAAAGCGATGCTCGAGCTCAAGGCATTGTCCGCCCGCCATGACTTCAAGATCCTGGTGATGGGCCCCATGAGGTCGAAGACCACCGCCATGTTCGCGGAACTTGGCCTCGAGGTCTCCAATCTGCACGATGATCTTCCCCCGACCGAGAAGAACAAGGCCGATAAAGTTTATTTCATGCATCCCCACGCCGGCGGCCACGCCACCATCGCGCTCCATCTCGAAAAGCTCCTGATCGATAAGGGCTGGTTGTGATTCTTCACACGGCACCGTTGTCGGGGGCCCCAAGTTAGAAGCGGCGTCTCGCCGCTTTCTGCTCAGGTCTTGATCCGCAGCAGGACTTGCACCTTCTCGGTGAGGCCCGTGCGCCGCTGCACGATCTGATCATTGCGGATCGCGATATTCACCGCCTTGTGCGACGTGATCAGGCAAACCAGCATGCGTCCGCGTGTGATCGCCGTGTAGAGCAGATTCCTCTGAAGCATCCGGTAGTGCTGCGTCGTCATCACCACCACCACCGCCGGGTACTCACTGCCCTGCGACTTGTGAATTGAACAGGCGTAGGCGTGATCCAACTCGTCCATCTCGGACAGCTCGTACTCCACCTTGCGCCCATCGATCGTCACCGTCAGTTTCTCGCCCTCGCTATCGACACCCGAGATAATCCCGATATCCCCGTTGAACACACCCTTGCCGTAGTTGTTGCGCATCTGGATCAGGCGGTCACCCTCGCGATAGCTGCGGCCGAATCGCTCGATGGACTGACCGCTCGGGTTGAGCTTCTCCTGCAAAATGGCATTCAAATTGATCGTACCGAGCTGGTTGCGGCGCATCGGCGTGAGCACCTGGATATCCGCCCGGGCGTCCAGTCCGAACTCGCGCGGGATGCGATTGGACACCAGGTCGAGCATTCGCGCAATTGCGTCCTCCGGATCGGCGGCCGTGATCAGGTGGAAATCGGAATCGTCGCCTTTCGCTGGAAGTTCAAGCGGCTCGCCCTCATTCACCCGGTGCGCGTTGTGCACGATCCAGCTGCGCTCGCTCTGGCGGAAGATTGTGTTCAGCCGCACGAAGGGGATCATGTCGGTGCCGATCAGGTCGCGCAGCACGTTCCCCGGACCCACGCTCGGCAACTGGTCGATGTCACCGACCAGGATCAACATGGCTTCATCCGGCAACGCGTCCAGCAGCGCCGCCGTCAGGTGGATGTCCATCATGGATACCTCGTCGAGGATGATCACGTCGGTCTCGAGCGGGGTGCCGCGGTCGTGTTCGAACCCGTGACTTTCCGGCGTGTACTTCAGCGTGCGATGCAAGGTTTTCGCTTCGTGAGCGGTGGCCTCCTCCATGCGCTTGGCGGCGCGGCCGGTCGGAGCGGCAAGGGTGATGCGTAACTTGCGGCGCTCAAAGACATCGACCAACGCGCGCACGATCGTGGTCTTCCCGACGCCGGGTCCGCCGGTGATGATGCCGACTTTCTCGCGCATCGCCATACGCAGGGCTTCGGCCTGCGAGTCGGAGAAGGAAATCTTCATGCGCGCCTCAGCCCACGGCACGGCCTTGTCCACCGCGATTGGCTTGAACCCGGACTCGACGGACATCAACCGCGCGATCGACTGCGCGACAGTCTGTTCGCTCTCGTAAGTCAGTGCGCTGTAGATATTGGATCCCTCCGCGACCAGCGTCTGGTTCGTCAAACAGTAGTCAATCGCCTCTTCCAGTTTCTCCGAACCGATCTCGAGGAGCCGTTCACTTTCCTCGACGAGCAGCTCGCGGGGACAGAAGCAGTGCCCTTCATCGGTGACCACCTGCATCACGTGGATCAGTCCCGCGCGCGCGCGGATCTCGGATTCGAGCTCGATGCCGAGGCTCAGCGCGACCTTGTCGGCGGTCAGGAACCCGATGCCCCACACGTCCTGCGCCAGCCGGTAGGGGTTCTTGCGGATCACGGCGACAGCGTCGTTGCCGTACTGCTTGTAGATGCGCATGGCCTGTCCGGTTCCGATGCCGTGGCCCTGCAGAAAAATCATGATATCCCGGACCGCCTTCTGTTCGTCCCACGAGCTCTTGATCATCTCGCGGCGCATCGTGCCGATGCCCTCGACCTGCTCGAGCTTGCGCGACTCTTTTTCGATCACCTCGAGAGTGTTCTCGCCGAACTTTTCGACCAGCCGGCGGGCCAGTTCTTTGCGGATGCCCTTGATCATTCCGCTGGCGAGATAGCGTTCGATGCCGCCGGGCGTGGCGGGGGCCAGGCAGGTGATCGATCCGGCCACGAACTGGTAGCCGTGACGCGGGTGGCGCGTCCATTCGCCGGTGGCCATGAGGTGCTCACCTTCCCATGCCGCCGCGCAGTTGCCGACGACGACGACCGGCTCCGGGTGCCCCTTGGCCTTGACCTTGCACACTGTATATCCGGTCTCCTCGTTGCGGAAGACGATGCGGTCGATCACGCCCTGCAGCTCTTCCGTCTTGGCGTCTGCCCCGGCGGTAGAATCATCAGACATGCGGGGCAGGGTAACGACTGGGCTCCCATTTGAAAAGGAATGGCTTAACGGACCGCACTCTCAAGTTGACCCGGTGTTGGAGCTCTCGAGACAACGGGATTATCCGACTCGACAGCATCCGCGCTCATCCGCGCAATCCGCGGTCAAATCTGGAGCGCCTCCTTCATGTTGGGACGACCCGGGGGTCCCGTCCTGAAATAGGTTGTCACTCACTCTCCGTTTGCGGGGTGAGGGCACCCCGTCTCCAGGAATCCAGCTGAGGATCCCGATGGATCCAAATGCTGAGAGAATCCTGGATTCATGAATCCGTCTTGGAGCCGGCGTGCCCCCACGCCGTCTTAATTGACGCTTTGGTGCTGACAGAGCCCGGCAAGGAAGTGACAACCCGGAATCAGGACGGGACCGGGGCGAAGCCGGTTTGACACTTGCAGCATGGTCGATACGATGGCGGCAATCACGTTGGAGGATCGTTATGTTTACACCTGTGCAGTTCATGCTTCGAACCGTCCTGCTGATCGTCGTCGCGATCATCGCGAATGCGATCGCCAAGAAGGTTGTCGTCAATCTAATCCAGCGCCTCGCGGCCAGGACCAAGACGGACTGGGACAATATTTTCGTGCGCAACAACGTCTTCCGGTGGTTGTCGCACCTCGCTCCGGGCCTCGTGATCTATTATGGCTGCCTGGTCCTCTATCCGGAGTTGGAGCTCAACGGCTGGATCCAGCGTGTGGCGATGGCATACATGGGCGTGATCCTGCTGATCGCCATCAATTCGGCTCTGAATGCGTCCGTGGATATCTACCGGGCGACGAGCGTCTCGCAGGGCCGCCCGATCAAGGGGTTGGTGCAGATGATCCAGATCATCATGTGGTCGGTCGGGGTGATCACCCTCGTCGCCTTACTCATGAACCAGTCGCCCTGGAAGTTCCTGACCGGAATTGGCGCCCTCAGCGCCGTGCTGCTGCTCGTCTTCAAGGACTCCATTCTTGGGCTCGTCGCGAGTTTCCAGGTGTCCGCCAACAACATGGTCCGTATTGGTGACTGGATCGAGATGCCCAAGTACGGCGCGGACGGCGATGTGATGGATATCTCGTTAAACACGGTCAAGGTTCAGAACTGGGACAAGACCATCTCGACGATTCCTACCTATGCGCTTGTCGCCGACCCGGTGAAAAATTGGCGCGGGATGTCGGAATCCGGCGGCCGGCGCATCAAGCGCGCGATCTTCATCGACATGCAGACCGTTACGTTCTGCTCCGATGAGATGCTGGATCGCTTCGAGCAATTCGAGCACGTTGCCGCGTACCTCAAGGAGCGCCGCGTCGAGGTCGAGGCCTACAATAAGGAGCACGGCGTGGATACCAGCCTGGTGATTAACGGGAGGCGGATTACCAACCTGGGTACATTCCGTGCCTATGTCATCGGCTACCTGCGTAACCACCCGATGATTCACACCGATGACATGACGTTCCTCGTGCGCCAGCTCGCGCCGACCGAACTCGGGTTGCCGATCGAGATCTACGTTTTCAGCCGCGACCAGGTTTGGGCCAACTACGAAAGCATCCAGGCCGATATCTTCGACCACATCATCGCGGCCGTCCCCGAATTCGACCTCGCCGTCTTCCAGTCACCCACCGGCCGAGACTTTGGGGGCATTGGGGCGCAGCCGAAAGTAGAAGCGGCGTCCAGCTGAGTCGCAGACAATGTTCGACTGACGTCGGCGCCGCTTCTACTTTTGGCATTGAACTCCAGGCCGCTCCCGCCCATATTAAGCCTCTTTCCGGTTGGAGGCGTAGCTCAGTTGGCAGAGCAGCTGACTCTTAATCAGCGGGTCCGGGGTTCGAATCCCTGCGCCTCTACTCCGCGCGGATAGCACACGCTCTAACAGGGCGCGTCGGATTTGGGCCCACGAATCACGCGAATCCACACGAATACGGATTCGGAGAGTAGGCCGTGGCAGTCCCGATTGCCGGATCTTCACAATCTGAGTTCAGATTGTGAGGATCCGGCAACACTATAGACCATTCGTTCTATTCGTGTCATTCGTGGGCACGAAGACTCTCTGGGCCCTCGGCCACTCACACGCCCCACTCGGCGCGGGCTTCTTCCATGGGCTTCTGTTCGGCGCCGCCCCAGGCGTAGTGCGCCTTGGGTTTCTCGCCAACCCAGCGCTCATCGACCGAATCCGCGGCGGGCTGATAGCGCGTGTCGGCGCTGAGACGGAAGCGGTTGGTCTGGTTCACAATGCTGCCGTGCATCGTGAACATTCCGAAGATCAAGACATCTCCCATTCGGAACTCCGTCGTGCCGAGCTGGCCGCCATACTGTTGCATGACATCGAGGGGATCGTCACTAAACCACCCGCCGACGTTGTCGCGATCGACGTCCATCTTCCCGTAGGTCGCGCGGATCTTCTCGTACGACGGAAGATTGTGAGACCCGAGCATTAAGGCAAGCGGCCCATCCTCGTAGGAGATATCGGCGAACGGTGTCCACACTGTGTGCAGGCGGGCGCTGCCACGGCTCATGTACACGGAGTCGTAATGGAATCCCGTCGTTCCGCCGGTTCCGATCGCACGCAACCATTTAAAGTCGAAGGTTCTCGTCCCCTCGCCGAAATATCGATCGAAGAAGCCTATGATCTCCGGCGATTCGACGACACCCAGAAACTCGTCGGTATGCGTCACGCGCTTTGAGCCGCCCAGGAATCCGCCGTTCGCGCCTTCGGCGATGACCGCGTCGTCGAGGTCATGACCGGGATCGATCTGCCCATTTTCGGACAGGTTCTCGAGGATCACACGCCGCCCGGCTTTGACGTTTTCACGTTTCTGGAGGCCGCGGATTAGAAGATATCCATCTTCCGCGATCCGCTCGTGCAAGGCCGCCGGGTCGTCGGCAATATCATTGCTGTCGCGCAAGGTGCCGAGGTGTGGGCCGCCAAGCTCCAGCTCACACTTACCTACCTGCAGGATTTTTCCGGATGATGAATCGGTCATTGTACTAGCTCCCCGTTGTGATCGCTTTCTGGACTCTCGCCCCGACGCACATATAGAGTAGGGCGACGTGGCAGGAAGATGCAAGTCCTCTTAATTTGAACGCTGTTCCGGCTCTGTACCGCCGACGAAGCCGGAGGCGTACTCGGCGTTTGGCGACGAGGCGAAATGGGACGATGATCGTGCGGATGAAACGGTCCGTCTACAGCGACACGAACGACGTGACATTAAGGTTTTTTTAACCTGATTCTCATGCGCACTTAATCTTCATCGGGTTAGCTAGCCATTCGGTTTTCGATACTACGCAGGAGGATGCATTATGAACCGGTTCATACGACTATTCCTTGGTCTTATATTCATCGCGCTCTCGAGCGGTTGTACGACCGTTGCGTTTCACGAAAAGGGACGCCTGCTGGACCCGGTCATGGCATTCAGTGAATGGCCGACCGAAACGCCTTTCTACCAGAAGACCTATTACTCGCGCGAAGGCAGCGTGGGCGGTATCGGCACATCAGCGGGAGGGGGTTGCGGATGTTTCTGAAGTCCACTCGACTGCTGCTCATGATGCTGGCCGCCGGCGTGATTGCCCTGCGCCCGTCCCCCGGCGTCGCCGCAGAGGGGGACACCGGTCACGGCTCGGTCGAGTTCGGGCTCGGCTTTTACGTGAACGCTGATGATGGCGACGGCAATCCGTTCCTCGACGAGGAGTTGACGGTCGTCGAGCCAGTCGTCATTTTCGACTACAACGTCTCGGACGAAACCGAGCTCTTTGGAAAGTTGACATATGACTACGTGTCCAGCGCGTCGATCGATCGCCTGAACAAGTTCCCCGAGCAATCCGGTGCGTCCGGGGACTACTACTTTGGAATCGACCTCGGTCTGCGGCGCGAGCTGGACCCTGTCACGACGATAGGCGGATTCGGAAGTCTCAGCGTTGAGTACGACTACGTTTCGGTGGGAGTGGGCGGAGACTACAGCAAGGTGCTGCCCCATCTCAGCGCGTCCTACAAGTGGAGCGCCAATGCATTCTTCGACACCATTGATGTCATCCGCTTTGACGGAAAGGAAGAAGGTAGCGACAACCGCAGCACGCTCTCCACGACGCTGGAGTGGTACCAGATGATCGATCCGCTTACGCATGCGGAGTTCGGATCATCGCTTTCCATCCAAAACGGCTTTCTGGAATCCGCGTTCAATGCGGTCGTGATCGAGGATACGGGCGTGCCCAATGCCAACCTGGTGGGGAGTGCGCCCGGTCGCGAGGTCACCGAAGTGCTGCCCGATTCGCGCGTTCGCGGGGCGGTGTTCGGCCGCGTGCGACGGTCACTCGACCCCCTCAACGCGGTCGAGATGGGCGGTCGGCTCTACGCGGATAGCTGGGGGATTACGAGCATCGCGCTCGAGCCGCGCTGGTACCGATGGCTGGTCCAGGACGCGTGGCTGGCACGGCTTCGTTATCGACTCTACGTGCAGACCGAAGCCGATGCCTACTCGGAATTCTTGACGACCGTCCCATCCGAGCGCACGCAGGACTCGGATCTGGCCGATTTCAACGCGCATACGCTGGGCGGGTTGCTGCGATGGACGCCCGACGATGCCACGGCATGGGAATTTGGTGTGGACTATGTTCTTAGAAGCGACGGCATCAACCAGATGCTGGGACGCGTTGCCCGCCGAAAGACCTTCTAATGCAATGCGGCAGAACCATGTTTGCTAGCGGTCCGTTGGTGCTTGCCCTCGTGCTGGTGACGGGCACAGCAGCGGCGAACGAAGTTCTCTCTGACCTTTCCTTCCGCGACAGTACCGGCGGGACGCATCAACTGAAGGCTTTGACCGATGCCGGTCGAAGTATGGTATTCGTGTTCTGGCAGCCGTGGTGCACGAGTTGCGCGCGCGAGGCCCCCGCGCTGGTGAAGGCCGCGAAGGACTACAAGAAGCGCTTGCAGTTTTTCGGCGTCGTGTCCGGCAAAGACGAATTTGTTGACGACACGCGCGTCGACCGGTTCATTGGGAAGTATTCGATTCCTTATCCCCTCGTGCGCGATCGTGATCTGTCCCTCACCGAAGGTATGACCGTCGAGGGTACACCGACGATCATCATCGTCGGAAAGGGGAACCAGGTGCTCTACCGCGGGCATCGCGCCCCGAAGGATTGGACGAAATTCTGAAGCTCCACCGCGCGCTCGGATGGCTCTACGCCGGCCTCTCGCTGGTCGCCTTGTCCGTGGGTATCGCCGACGCTCAGGAACTGGTGCTGCGCCACGTCGATGTGGCGATCATGGGCACCGACTTGAAGATTTCCGTGCTGGGCGACGATCCGGAACTCTTGGATCGCGCCATGGCCGCGGCCATCACGGAGATGCGGCGGGTTGAAGACCTGATGACCGACTGGCGCGCCTCGCCGCTGGAAGACTTGAATAAAAGCGCCGGAACGGGGCCCGCAAAGGTTCCGGCTGAGCTGGCGCAGATCATTGGCCGGGCGATCGAACTGCACAAGCTGACCGACGGGGCTTTCGACATCTCGTTCGCCTCCGCCGGACGTCTCTGGGACTTCAAGCGAGATCATCCGCGGCTGCCAACGGATGCGGAGATCAAGGAAGCGTTGGCCTTTGTGGACGCTTCACGTATCAAGATCGACGCGGTGGCGGGTGAAATAGAACTCCCGGCACAGATGCGCATTGGCTTGGGCGGCATTGCCAAGGGGTATGGCGTCGATCGGGCGATGTCTGTTTTAATGGCGCAAGGCGTTGAGCACGCGATGGTCAATGCCGGCGGTGACCTGAAAGTTCTCGGGCGGAAGTTTGATCAGCCCTGGGAGATCGCGATCAAGCATCCCCGTGATCGTGAGCGCGTTCTTGCGCTGCTCAAGTTGTCCAACAGCTGCCTCGTTACCTCGGGCGATTACGAACGTTTCTTTGAGAAGGACGGCAAGCGCTACCATCACATACTCGACCCGCGTACGGGCTATCCTGCAACCGGCTGCATATCGGTCAGTGTGGTGGGCCCGAACGCGGAATTGGCCGACGCGCTTGCCACCGCGGTCTGCGTCCTGCCGCCCGATCGGGGGCTGGCGCTGATCGAGAAGCTGCCGCGCATCGAAGCGCTGCTCGTGACGATGAGCGGCGAGGTGCTGGTCTCGAGCGGCCTGAAGGACGTCGTCGCTGAGTCCGAGCCGTGACAGACCCGGAGGACACTAAGTTAATCCGCCCGGCGGTCGAGGATCGCCCGCCCTCCAAAGCGGGAAAGAGACGATTTCTGGAGGGCGGATGTCCCCAGCCGCCGTTTCCGCGCGTCTTTCGACCGGTTCAACGCCAGAAGGGCGAGCCCTGCGGTTCCTGGCAGGGGTGGAAGGGCACCATGGCGTAGATTTCGTCGAGGCGCGCCAGTACATCGGCCGATAGGGGGCCTTTTTCGACGGCGGCCACGTTTTGCTCCACTTCCTGCTGATTCTTCGGCCCCATCAAGGTTGTCGACACTGCCGGGTTGGATAGCACGAAGCGAAGGCCCAGCTCGGGCAACGAGATGTCCAGTTCGTCACACAGGTCATAGAGAGCGCGGAACTGCTCGCGGCGCGGCTTGGATAGGGCGCGCGGGTTGTCCAGCATATCGTCGTGACGACATGCCAGTGCGCCCTGTTGCAGCGGCGAGCCTATGACGACGCCCATATGCTCCTGCGCGGCCGCCGGCAAGATCTCTTGCTCCGCCTCACGCCAGAGCAGGCTGTAGTTGAACGCGGTGAGGACGACATCAAAATGTCCGCTGCGCACGACATGCGCGAGCTGGTAAGCGGTAACGCCACCCAGTCCGGTATGCTTGATGATGCCCTCGGCCTTCAGCTCGGCGAGAACCTCGGTGACGGGACCTGTGTAGTGGTCCTCGTCGGCCCACCAGTCATAGATCCGCTTGTTGTCGGGCTCGTGGACCATGAGGATGTCGATGTGGTCCCTCCCGAGGTTCTCCAGGCTTTGTTCGACGGAGCCGCGTATCATCGCCTTATCGCGCGGGTCGAAGGGCTTGGGGCGTCCGCCGAGCTTGGTCGAGATGATCACCGGCGCGGTAACATCCCGCAGGCATTGACCGAAGACCACTTCGCTGTCGCCATAGGTGGGGGCGGTGTCGAAGTAGTTCACGCCCAGTTCGACCGCGCGGTGAACGGCGTCACGGGCGTCGTCGAGTGCCGTAATATTCGACATCACAAAAACGCCCCCGAAGGAGAGTTCGCTGACTTCAAGTCCTGTGCGGCCCAGGGTTCGATTCTTCACGGTGCACCTCCTACAAAAACGTTATTCGTCCCCGTCGGCGACAAGGCGCAGACCCGGATTCGCTTCTCTTTCAGCGCGCGATTCATACAGCGGCTGAACTGTAGCACGGCGGCTTTGCTTGCGCCGGTGACAATGGCTCTCGTGTTCATGTGTACTGTCGCAAGTCCGTATCCTGTTCTACAAGTCCCAAATGCGCTGATTCGTTCGTTTCGCGGAGGCCCGCACGATTCCTGAATGCCGTCCCGGCAACAAGTACTCTTCTCGCTTGGGGACGGCGGAACGCATGACTGGATCTGACATAGGAAACACGGTTCGCATCGGCCTCGTTGGGGCCGGCGATTTCCCGTCGCTCTCGAATCGTATCTACTTGAATACGATGGCCGACATCGAGACGTTCCTGGCCACACTGAAGGAGGCGCTGGATCATGTTTGAGCCCGGTGTGGAGATCGAGGAAGCCCTCTGCTTCAATTCGCTCGCCGCTGAATGTGGTGTCCGATCGGCGCTGGTCGTTGGCTACGAGGCTGAGGATTGGTGCCGAAGCAACAATCGTTATCTCGCCTCAATTCGAAGCAACCACGATTGGATAAATCCCGTTGCGTTCGTGCACAACGATCGCGGATTTGATCTCGAGCAGCTCGACGCATGGCGGCGTGAGGGGTTTGTGGGGCTCAGCCTCTACCCGTTTACGGCCGAGGATTGCCAGGTTCTTGTGCGTACGCCGGAGGAGTGTTGGCAGTGGCTGGTTGCTCAGCGTGAACTCACGGGGCGAGGGATGGAACGCGTGGGTGCCCGTGCTCGAGCGGCACCCCGAGCTTCGGCTGATCGTGTCGCATCTTGGCCTGCCGCCGGCATGCGCCGAACCGCCGGACGCGGTCACCGCGCGTGCGAAACCGACGCCGACCGTGCGCGCATTCGTGGCGAGAATCTGCTGGCGCTTCTGGCGGATGTCACGGACTAGAATCTGTCTGGTTTCGGCCGCTTGGCCGTTTCCGGCTCGCGGGGACGCTCGCCCTCCAGTACAAGCGGGTGCATCGAGGCGTCAACTGGAGTTTCCGGCTCGCGGGGACGCCTGTCCTCCGGTACAAGTGGGTACATTGAGGCTTCAACTGGAGGGCGAGCGTCCCCGCGAGCCGATGTCGAGGCGCCTTCGAATGCCCTGCTGCAGAAAGGCACCCCCACATGAGTCAAAACTTCACCAACTACGCGTTCACCGGCAGCGTCAAACAGGCGCAGGAGAAGTATGGATCGCGCGCGACCTATGCCCGCATGGAACAGTCGGGCGACAAGTACATCCTGGGCGCGCACGAGGCGGACTTCATCGGATCGAGAGACGGTTTCTACCTGGCCACCGTCGGTGAGAACGGTTGGCCCTACGTCCAGTTCAGGGGCGGACCCATCGGGTTCCTGAAGGTCTTGGATGGTACGACGCTGGGCATGGTGGATTTCCGGGGCAACCGCCAGTACATCAGCGTTGGCAATATCAATGCCACGAAGAAGGCATCGCTGTTCCTGATCGATTATCCCTCGCAGCGGCGCCTCAAGATCTGGGCGGAGTCGCGCGTCCTGGAACCGCAGGCCGACCGTGAATTGTTGAGCCTGCTCAGCCTGCCCGACTACGATGCAGTCGTGGAACGCATGATTGTCTTCGACGTCGTCGCCTACGACTGGAACTGCCCGCAGCATATCACTCCGCGATTCACCGCGGAGGAGATCAAGCAGGGGATCAAGACGCTGGATCCGGACATCATCCGGTCGTGCTGTCCGGATGAAAAATAGAGAGGCGATGGAGTTTCCGGGAGGATATTGAACATGAATGAAAGCAACTCGGATCAAGGACGACCGCGCCCTGCGGCCCTGCGATATTTCGATCCGCAATGGATAAGCCCGAGCAGCGAGACGGTCACGTGTGACGTATGCGTCTACGGGGGCACCGCCGCGGGTGTTGTTGCCGCCGTGACGGCCCTCCAGCGCGGGCATTCGGTCACACTCCTGCACCCCGGTCAGTTCCTTGGAGGCATGACAACAGGAGGCCTGGGATGGACGGACTTCGGTCACAAGGAAGCGATCGGCGGGCTTTCCCGTCGCTTCTACGCGGACCTCGGAGCCCACTACGGGAAAGAGGAGGAGTGGCAGTTTGAGCCGCACGTCGCGCAGGCCGTGACGGACGCCTGGTTACAGGCTCACGATGTTCGCGTTCTACGAGGCCAGTACCTCGAAGGTGTGGAGCTTGACGCGAGTGTTCGGAAGATTCGCCGGATCGGTCTCTTCGGCGGCCTGAAGGTTGAAGCGAAGCAGTTCGTCGATGCTACGTACGAAGGGGATCTCATGGCGGCCGCAGGGGTCAGCTTCACGGTGGGCCGGGAGAGCAACGCAACCTACGGCGAAACCGTCAATGGCATCCAGGTCCGATCCCTGCACCAGTTCAACCCGCCCGTCGATCCTTACGTGATTCCGGGAGTCGCCAACAGTGGTCTGCTGCCGCAGGTGGAGAACGTCGACCAGCGTGCCCATGCAGGCAAAGGAGATAAGCGCATTCAGGCTTACTGCTTCCGCATGTGCATGACGGATGATCCGGCCCTGAAGATCGACTGGGAGAAACCCGGGGGCTACGACCCGCTGGAGTACGAGTTGGCAAGACGCTGGTTCAACAGCGATAAGGATGAGTACAATGATCAGATGGCAGGCCAACGACTCGTTCCGGCGAAATTCGATATTTTTCCGAACCGAACGCCGGGCGCATACAGGAAGACAGACACGAACAATCATGGCCCCGTCTCCAGTGACTACATCGGGATGAATTGGCGCTGGCCGGAAGCGGACTACGAGACCCGGGAGCAGATCTTTCAACAGCATGTCACCTACCAGAAAGGGTTCTACTGGTGCATGGCAAACGACCCCGCGATCCCACGACGTTACCGCGACGCGTATGCAGCCTGGGGGCTTCCTTGTGACGAGTACATCGAGACCGGCCATTGGCCGCACCAGCTCTATGTGCGGGAAGCGCGGCGCATGGTTTCAGATCATGTGATCACGGAGCAGGTCTGCGTTGGTGAGCGGTCGGTTGAGGATCCCGTCGGCCTGGGCAGCTACGCCATGGACTCACACAACTGCACCCGCTTCGTGATGGATGGCGGTGTCATGAACGACGGGGACGTGCAGACCCCGCTGCCGGCGCCGTATCCGGTCAGTTACCGTTCGATCGTCCCGAAGCGCGGGGAGTGCGAGAATCTGTGGGTTCCCGTATGCCTTTCCGCGTCTCACATCGCCTATGGCTCCGTGCGCATGGAGCCGGTCTTCATGGCGCTGGCCGAGTCCGCGGTGGTGGCTGCAACGATGGCCATCGAGAACGGATGCAGCGCCCAGGATCTACCTTACGAGGAGCTGCGGGGTGAGCTGGAGAGCAGGGGACAAGCGATCTGAGAACGTAAGGCCTGGAGGCTGTTGAAAAACCCGAGGAGACGGCGGTCGAGACGCCCGCCCGCCACTGAACGGCGGGAAACGCGCGTAGACTGGAGGGCGGATGTCCCCAGCCGCCGCGAACTGAACGGCGGGAAACGCGCGTGGACTGGAGGGCGGATGTCCCCAGCCGCCGCGAACGTCGCGGTTCTTCAACGGTCTCCTATTATTTTTGCTGCGCAAAACGGGTGAGGGGTGAATTTGGCTGTGTGAGGAGCCGAGGATGT
>JAQBYD010000089.1 GCA_027623315.1 Verrucomicrobiota bacterium
CTGCTGAGCGAGGCATGGGACTGGCGGCAGACCAACGGCGCATTGCGCGACATGGTTTGCCGCAGCATGATGCTGGCGCTGCACCGTGCCGGCCATATTGAATTGCCGGCAAAGAAGTTCTCTCCCCCGAACCCCTTGGCGCGGCGCAGCAAACCGGCAACCGAGATCTTGCTGGACCAAAGCCCGATCGTTGAGGACTTACGGGCGTTGAGACCGCTGGAGATCCGCTTGGTGCGGCGCACGGGTTGGGAGGCGATATTCAACAGCTTGATCGAACGCGATCACTACCTCGGTTACACCCAGCCGGTCGGAGAACATCTCAAATACACGGTTTTTTCGCATGACCGGCCGGTGGCGTGCCTGGTGTGGAGTTCGGCGCCATGGCACATGGGGCCGAGGGACCGGTTCATCGGGTGGAGTCCGGCGGTGCGTCGTGGCAACCTGCACTTACTAGCCTGCAACACGCGCTTCTTGATCCTGCCCTGGGTAGACGTTCCACATCTGGCCAGTCACATTCTCGGAAAGATGGCCCGAAAAATCAGCGCGGACTGGCAGGGGGTCTATAATCATCCGGTTCATTACCTGGAGACCTTTGTGGATCAGGAACGCTTCGCGGGCACATGCTACCGGGCGGCGAACTGGCAACATGTGGGCCAGACAACGGGCCGCGGCATAAAGGACAAAGTTCACAAAGTCACCCTCTCGTTCAAAGACGTGCTGGGCTATCCGTTGACCAGGGACTTTCGCAAATACCTGTGCGGGGATCGGCCATGACCGAACCGAAGCGAGTCGACCTATCTGCTTCTGAAGCCGACGCATTGCTTGTGCGACTGGCGGAAGGAAAACTTGAGCCTGAGGATTACGAAACGCTTGGCTCCATGGTCAAGGGCTGGTTGTGGTTATCAGGGGTTGTTCGGGATGCGAAGATTTCGATCCAAGAACTGAAGAAGCTGATCTTCGGAGCGAAGACCGAGAAGACGCGGAAGGTTTTGAAGCAGGAACCGGCAAGCAAACAGACCTCGGCGTCGAAGAAGAAGGCCAAAGGACACGGTCGCAACGGAACCGACGCCTATACCGGGGCGGAACGTATCTGCCTGAAGTGCGCGCAAGTCTGCCCCGGGGATCGCTGCCCGAAGTGCGGAAAGGGGAAACTCTATCCCTATGAACCGAGCGAGATCGTGTGTATCCGAGGGCAGGCGCCACTCCAGGCCACGGTGTACGAACAGGAAAGGCTGCGCTGCAATGTGTGCGGCGTATGCTTCAAAGCCTCCACGCCGCCGGAAGCGGCGGGACCGAAGTACGATGCAAGCGCGGGCAGCATGATGGCCCTTCTGCACTACGGATGCGGTTTTCCCTTGAACCGTCTGGAAGGTTTGCAGGGCAACCTCGGCATCCCGTTGCCAAGCTCCACGCAATGGGATGTACTTAACGGCGCAGGCCATCAGATCTATCCGGTTTTCGGGGCGCTCAACCGCTACGCGGCGGCGGGCGACATTTTCCACAATGACGACACAACCGGACGGGTGCTGGCACTGGAAAAGCAGATCGCCGAAGAGATCGAAGTCTGTCGGGCACAGGGAAAGGACTGTCGGACGGGAGTCTTCACCACGGGCATCGTTGCGCAGAGCGAAGGCCGCCATATCGCGCTCTTTTTCACCGGTCGCAAGCATGCCGGAGAGAACTTGAGCGCTCTGCTCAACCAACGCCCGCAGGATCTGCCCACGCCTATCCAGATGTGCGACGCGCTTTCACGAAACGCACCGAAGGGATTCGTACGACTCCTGGCCAACTGCCTTTGTCATGGACGGCGGGAGTTCGTCAAAATCATCGAGGACTTTCCCGACAAATGTCGCCATGTTCTGGAAACGTTGCGCGTGATTTACAAAAACGATGAGCGCACCAGAGCGCAAGGCATGTCGAAGGAAGATCGCCTCGCGTTTCACCAGCAGAACAGCAAGCCGATCATGGATGAGTTCTTCGCGTGGCTAAACGACCAGCTCGACGAAAAAGAGGTCGAACCGAACAGCCGCATGGGCGGCGCGATCAACTACATGCTCAAGCATTGGAAAGAACTGACGCTGTTCTTGCATGTACCTGGCGCCCCACTCGACAACAATGTCTGCGAGCGTGCCCTCAAAGCTCCCATCCGTTACAGGAACAACTCGCTCTTTTTCAAAACCGAACGAGGAGCTTTGGTCGGCGATATGTTCATGAGTCTTATTCATACCTGCCGACTCAACGGCGTCAATGCATTCGAATATCTCCGGATCATCGGCAGCCACGCCCAGCAGGTCGCAGTGACCCCGGCCGACTGGCTCCCCTGGAATTATCACAAGACCATGGTTCGATGCGCATCTCCATGATGACCCTCACGCGCAGATCCTCGCCCGCTACCCCTCCGGCAATGCCTTCCTGACTTCTGCCTCTGAACTATCCTCGTGAACCCCCTTGCAGATCACACGTTCCGTCGTCGCCTCAAGATAGCCGCGAAGCACCTCATTGAGTTGCGTAAACTCCGGCCACAGCGTCTCATCCACAAAACTCTTAGGCACCCATGCCATGACCGTCGTGTAACGCTGACCACTGTAGCGATACGGACTGATCCCATAACGCCGCAGCAACGCCACAAACAGACGCCGAGCCCACATGTTCTCCATCCTGAATCGATATTCGATCGGCGGGTCGCGTTGCTGTATGTGCTCAAGCCGACCGCGTATCCGCTCCAATGCACTCGCCGCCGCCTGACGCTCCCCCTCGCTGCTCGTACCCTCGAACAACGCCTCCACCAGTCGCAGCTTCTCGATCAGTTGCTTCTCGTCCATGCCCTCTTATCGCACGGAAAATCTGCCGACATCAACCATGTGCCTCCGCGGCCGACAGCGCAGCCAGCCGGCTTGGCCTACCGACCCGACCCGGAATCCACCAAAAATGGGGAAGTGCACGCTTACCGGAAGGACACGTTGCAGCAGCAGATCCTTAGACAAGCGCGTAAGGCGCTTAACAAGGCAAGCAAGAGTCGGATGATGGAAGAACTGGTGCCGGTATCTGACGCCGTCATCGTCTTTACCGATCACTACTATGCCGTCTTTGGCTGCCTTGAATACACGTCGATGGTCCTCGATGTTCCAGACGCCCCCCGTGAGAAACTGCGAGAACTGATCAGACGCAAGCAGTCGCAGATGCGCCTTGGTCTCGCAGGTGCACGGCCCCCATAGAAGCCGCTCCCCCCACTGCCGACTCTCGTGACTCCGCCTTGGACTATGGGTGGGGTGCGCCCCGTTGCGCCCAAACACGGCATAACCGGATTAGTCCGGCACGCAGCAGCGGCTCCCGGCGCGCGAAAGTCGTCCCGAGGGCCCGCCGTGGCCGCCAAATCCCCGCCAGCCCCTCCCCAGTGTCTGAATCGCAGCATCGGAACCTGTATGCCGTTGCCTCTGGGCAGCAGGCACCCTATGATGTCCTCGCAGACGAGATCCCCGCAGTACACAATTGATGTGCGAAGGGGCGGGTGTGTTTGTCTGCGCTTGCCGTTCGCTCCTCAGCTCTTGCGGAAGGCTCGGATACGCTTAACCGGCCTCAGGCTCTTGTGAGCGCGTGTAGAACAATGACAAATAGAGGCATCGCAATAACTGGGCCGGCCAAAGCAACCGTTTCCTGCACGGCTGCGAGTATCCGGCCAACTTCATCCGCCTTGTGCACCGTTTTCTGAAAGACAGGAATTCCAGAGGACATGACCACATGAATCGACAACTCGCACACCGCATTGTTTCCGCCGAAGAGATGAAGCTGTGGCCCGTCGATCGGGCAAGGTCCGGCGAAAAGCGCTGGGCGGAAACGACGTGGGGCACCGGCCCGCTCGAAGGCGATCGCCGGCTGCTGTACAACTGGAATATCTGGCCCTGCCGCATCGTCTTTGAAGTCAAGCAGGCGGCCGCCGTCGCGCGCGGCGAAGCGCTGTGGCGGCGCTCCCGGCTTTCCATCCGCATGAAGGGGCTCAAGTTGCTCTCCGCGGCCACGGGAGCTGTGGTCAGCGATGTGCAGGTTCTGCGGTATGACCAGGGCGGCGTGGCGCTGGCGTTTCGTCCCGTGGACGGACCGGGACTCTATCATCTCTACTACGGGGCGCATGAGGACATCCTGTTCGATCCTGGCCCGGAATGGCTGCGCGACGTTTCCGCCGGCGTGGCTGCGGACGCGACTCCGCTGCGGATCGAGGCGCGTTGCGCGATTGACGATTTTGACGCCATGGAAACCGTCGCCCTGCCGGATGAAGTCGAGGGGCTGCTGGCCCGTTTTCCGGACGCGCCGTACCTGGTGTTCCCCGAGGACCGCGACCGGCCGATCAAGCTGCAGTTCGAACTGCCGGCGCACTGGGCCGCGAACGGGCCAAACCGCGAGCCGGCGCTCGAAGCCGACCGCCATGAATACCGTGTCTTCCAACTCGGCGTCTATGCCTGCCGGAAGGCGATCACGGATATTAAAGTCAAAGCCGGCGATTTCACCGGCCCCGGCGGCGCGACGCTTGAGGCGGCGCGCGTGCAGTGTCTGACGATCGAGTCGCGCATCAGGAGCCGGTATATCCGCAAACCTTGCGGTCCCTTTGCCGTGCCGTGCGGCCAGGTGCGCGCGCTGTGGTTCGGGATCGATATTCCCGAGGACGCCGCGCCGGGTTTCTATACAGGGTCCGTCACCGTGGAGCCTGTCGGATTGCCCGCCTGGCAGGCGCCGATACGCCTGATCGTGTCCGATAAGGTTGTTCCCGAGCGGGGGGACCATGACCTCCACCGGCTCGCGCGCTTGCGCTGGATCGAAAGCGATGTCGGGTTGAGCGACAAGGTGTACCCGCCCTACAAGCCGCTGAGGGTGACCGGGGGCGGCCGCGTGATCCGTTCGTGGGGGCATGCGATTGCGCTGGGGAAGACGGGATTGCCGGAGTCGGTTGACGTCGGGCGCACCCGGGTCACGGCCGGGCCGATGACGCTCACCTGCACGGTCGGGGGCAAGCGCGTGACATGGCCCGGTGCGAAGCTCGCCAGTACGGCGCGCAAGCCGGGTTTCGTGGAGTGGGAGGGGACGGCCGTGGCGCAGGGATTGCGGCTGCGGGTGTGCGGCCGGATGGAATACGACGCGAGCGCGGTGATCACGGCAACGATCACCGGGGAAACCGGCCGGCCCGTGCAGGTGCGCGACCTGACCCTGCGGCTGCCGTGGGCGAGAGAGAACGCCTGGCTGGCGTCCGGGCTCGGCTACCGGGGCCGGCGCGAAGGCGACCGCGTGTGGCGCGCCATCAAGCGTGGAGCGGGCGGCGGCGAACCCGCCGTGTGGATGGGCAGTGTCGAGGCCGGGTTGGGTTGGAAGACTTGGACCGCCGGTGTTGACGCCCAGACCGCCGGCATGCCAGCGACCGCCGGGTCATTGATCCGGCAGGACGGGTGGGAGGACGTCACCCGCGAAGACGCCATCACCGTGAAGGAGTCGGGGGATGCGGTTGAACTCACCGTCAACCTCGGAAACCATCGGATCGCCCAAGACCGGACTTGGTCCATGACGTTCGCCCTGCTGCCGACTCCGGTCAAGCCGCCGGACGCGCGCCACTGGCAGTTCCGGTACATGCACAAAGGCGGCGGATTCTGGCCCTCGGACACGGATACCCCGCAGAGTTTTCTCAAGGACGGATGCAAACGGCTGGACGACGTAGCGGGAACGCTTGGCGTCAAGCGCCTCAATCTCCACGACTGGTGGGGGCCGGCGTTCAACTACGCCTGGCAGTGGCCGGGGCCGGATAATCTGGCGCGGCTCACCGCGGAGGCCCATAAGCGGGGCGTGTTTGTGAAGGTCTACAATTCCGGTCGGGAGCTTTCGAGCTTCGCGCCCGAGTTCTGGGCGCTAATCTACGAGGGCGCCAACTACGCCTTTCGCGGCGAGGTCGAGCCGAACCCGCGGCTCTGGTTCCAGGACGCCTGGCGGCAGAACCATCTGCCCGACGGCCTGCCCAGCGGCTGGCCGCGCCTGCACGAAGACCGCGGCAATGAACATGCCATTCCTGTCTCCAACGCCACGCGCAACGGCAATTTCTACCTCGAATCCATGCGGTACATGACCCGCTTCTTCGGCACGGACGGCGCGTACTGGGACGGCGCCGACGGCCCGACGCTGGGGCATCGCGAGATGGCCAAACGCCTGTGGGTGATGTTCAAGGAAACCAATCCCGACGCCGTGATTGATGTCCACCACGGCCACAGCGCGCTCTCCTCGCCGGTGGCCGACCACATGCTCACGTTCCCGTTCATCGACAGCCTGTGGCACGGGGAGGGGTTCGAAGCGTTCGTGAACGATCCCTGGGTCTGGCTGGTGGAAACGGCGGCCCTGCCCTTCGGCGTGCCGTCCGAGATGCTCGGCATGGATAAATACGTCGGTCGCGGAATGCTCTTCGGCATCTGGCCCCGCCATGGCTGGTATACCGAAACCGACTCGCCGCGCAAGCTGTGGTCGTTCTTCGACCGCTTCAAGATCGAGCAGGCCGAGATGCTCGGCTGGTGGCGCAAGGACGGCAACGGGGTCACGATTGATCGGCCCGAGACGGCCGTCACCGTCTTCCGGCACCCGCGCAACGGCGTGTTGCTGGCCATCGGAACCTGGCATCCGCCGCTGGCGGCGTGGATGGAGATGACGTTCGATGTGTCGCTGCGCCTCGACCGGCGCCGGCTCCGCCTTCCGAAGGGAGCGCTCAAGGCGACCGACATCCTGAGCGGCGAGGACGTGGATATCACCCGGCCGGTGACGGTCGCGGATATGCAGATGGGCCGGCTGATCTGGGTGCGAAGGTGCGGCGGCAAAGCCGGGCCGGACCGGAACCCCGTCGTCGCAACCCGGAAAGCGGAATGAATCATGAAACCGCGCAAGAGGGGGAAACCCGCATGACTTCAAGGGAACGGGTTCGCACGGCGCTGGCGCACCGGCCGACCGATCGTGTGCCGCGACTGCTCTACGAGGAGGCCATCGGCTACACGCCGCGGATCGAGCAGTTGCTGCGCGAACACTGCGCGCCGAAAATGCCGCGCGATTATTTCCAGATGGACATTACGGGCGTGACGATGCAACCGACATCGTTGCCGCGGACGCGGTTCTCGGCGTGGCTTGCCTCGGAAGCGGACGCGATGCAGGCTGACGAATGGGGCGTCTTGTGGCGCGGCAGCGGGTTCCATCATTTTGCGCACATCGAATCGCCGTTGCGCGACGTGCAGGAGTTCGCCCGCCTGAAGGAATACCCGTGGCCGGATCTCGATCAACCGTACCGGTTTGACGGCGTGTCCGAGCAGGTCGCGCAGTTACACCGGCAGGGCTTTGCCGTGGCGGCGTTTGCCGGATCGGTGTTCGAGCAGTCTTGGTATGTCCGGGGCATGGAGCAATTGATGATGGACATGGCCGCTGAACCGGAGATCGCGCACTACTTCTTCGAGCGGATCGCGACGTTTCAGCGGCACGCGGCGGCGATGTTTGCCCGTGCGGGTGTGGACATTGTCATCACCGGCGACGATGTCGCCGGGCAGAACGGCCTGCTGATGAGCCTTGAAACGTGGCGGGAGTTCCTGAAGCCGAGGTTGGCCGCGACCGTGCGCGCCGTGAAGGCGGCGAACCCCGACACGTTCGTGTTCTATCATTGCGACGGCAACATTGAACCGGCCATCCCGGAGTTGATCGAGCTCGGCATTGATATTCTCAACCCGGTGCAGCCGGAGTGCATGGAACCGGCCATGATCAAGCAGCGGTACGGCGACCGTCTCTCGTTCTGGGGCACGGTGAGCGTGCAGCGGACCATGCCATTCGGCACGCCGGCGGAAGTGAAGGCGGAAGTGCGGGCGCGGATTCGGGATGTCGGGCGCGGCGGCGGTTTGATCCTCGCGCCGGCGCATGTGCTGGGACCGGAAACGCCGTGGGAGAACATCGTCGCCTTTTTTGAAGCGGCGGACGATTCTGGAGGACTGAAATGAAGAATCAAAACGACCCGTTGCCGCCGCCGTCGGCTCTCGTCACCACGTTTGAACAGGCCAGGTACTGGCTGGCAGGCGAAGCTCACCGGGTCATCCGTGCCTCGTTGCGTCGGATGAAGGACGGAACGGCGGCGTTTCCCCCGCAAGTCGGCATCGGCTACGAGGCGTTCTGGTTGCGTGATTATGCGTATTGCCTCGAAGGCAGCGCGGACTCGTTCTCGACCGGGGAACTGACCGATGCCTGTCGGCTTTTCGTGAGGAACGTGCGAGCGGACGGGGCCGGTGTGGATTGCGTGCAGTTCGACGGCACCGCGATCTACAAGCCCGGTTACGGCGCGATGGGTCAGGAACCGGTCACCGATGGCCCGGCCTTCACCGTCGACGTGGTCTGGCATACCTGGCGGCAGACCAGGGACGAGGCGCTCCGCCAGGAATGTTTCCCGGCCTTGGTGCGGACCATGGACTACCTCCCGCGCAACCCGACCAACGGCCTCGTCCATATCGCCGCGCCCGGCGAGCGGTGCCCGTATGGATTCACCGACAGCATCCCGAAGTCGGGCGACCAGTTGTTCGATTCGCTGCTCGCGGTGCAGGCGTACCGTCAGCTCGGCGAGTTGGCGGGCGGCCAGCATTATACGACCGAGGCGGAGCGGATTGCCGGCAGCGTGCGCACGGTGCTCTGGGATGCGAGCATCGGGTTGTTCCGCGCGACGACCGGCAACTGCAACGTGCCAGACATCTGGGGTTCGGCGTTCGCGGTCTATCTGGACGTGGCGACGAGGGAACAGTCGCTTGCGATTGCCCGATACTTCCGCGACCACTACGGCGAGCTTACGCAGGCGGGTCAGGTCCGGCACGTGCCTGGATTCATGGACTGGCAGGGCCGGCAGACGGCAACCAATGGCGGCAGCTACCAGTCCGGCGCGTTCTGGGGCACGCCGGTCGGCTGGTTTGTGTACACGCTCGACCTCGTGGACGCCAACTTGGCCGAGCAGGCCCTCGTGGACATGGTGCGTTTCTACCAACAGCATGGCACCTGCGAATGGATCAATGGGGAGCAGCTCCGGTTTCCCGGCTACCTGGCCAGCGCCGCCCTGCCGCTGGCCGGGATCCGCGCCCTCCAGCAACGGCGCGCCTCACAGTCGGGTTCGGCCGGGCGGATTGCCGCCGGGCGGGTCACGCTCGAATCACCGGCGTTTGCTTTCACGCTGGATGTCAACGATAGCCTGTGCGCGGTGGCCTGGGAGAACCGGCTGACCGGCTGCACGCTCGACCTGGGCAACGGCCCGGAAGTGGCGTTCGACATCGGATGAGCAAGATCCTGGACGCGTTGGGGGAGACCGAGCAGGCCGTCCGATATCGCGCCAAGGCGGATGAGCAGCGCCGTCTGTTTCACGCCAACT
>JAQBYD010000090.1 GCA_027623315.1 Verrucomicrobiota bacterium
ACCCGGCTGAACTCCAGCCAGCCCGGCCGTTTCGATGGCGGCTTCATAAACCATGGATAGCTGCTCCAGCGATAATCGCGTAAGCGCATGCTCTCCCCACGTCGTGGAAGCAGCCGCGCGCGCACGGGATTCAGATGAATGTAGTCGCTGACCACCTGCGACTGATCCGGATCCTCCGGATCGATCAGAAGAGACTTAAAACGGCCCTGAAAAACGTGGCCCACCAGTCGGTGCCGCGCGCAGTATCGACGCGCATACGTGCCTTGAAACCAACGCATCCCCTCGCTCAGATTCGCCTCAGGAGTCTCCAGCAACCAGTGGTAATGGTTCGGCATAAGCACGTAGCTGTGCACAATCCAGCCGCTACGCCCGCACGCCTCGCCCAGAAGCTCCTCAAACATCTCCCGATCCAGGTCGTCTCGGAAGATTTCATCCCCGACACATTACGTGATAAAGCGCACCTTCATATTCGATCCGTGGACTCCGCAGCATGCTCCAGACTACCATCCCGACGGACCGGCGCAATTATAAAGTGCACAAAACCAAACACTGACCCTTTTCCCAGTCAGTTCCTCTTTCGTTTGCACGCCGTAGCATTCGAGGCCGGACGTTTGCATCTGTAATTCGGCTTCCTTGATGTCCTCCAAGGCCCGTTCGTGATTCGGGCGGGTCCGAGCAGATTTGCCCATGTAATTTTGCCAGACCACAAGGTGGCTTCGGCTAACCCGGTATGCGGTTATTCCGGGATAATTCGTTTATTCAGATATTCAAGCCGGTAGTCGTTCAGTTCGGCAAAACCCGCCTCGCCGAAAAATTTTCTCAGTTCTTCCTCGCAGGCTTCAAACAAGGTGAGTTTTGAATCTAAACTTTTATTGCGGGCGTAGGGGTCAGCCCTTCACAATACACTTTACAAACTCGGCCGATCGGTTTTTTCTGCTTGTTGGTGATAGGCCTTCGCAATCGCCTCCTCAGCCTGCTTGACCTGGCGGCGTAGCCGTCGGTCTTTGGCCAGTTTCCCGGGCAGGCGGTTGATCTGATTGCATACCGCTGCACCGCTACCGACCTTGAGCAGGTCCGCGACACCGCGCTGACTCAGTCCGGCATAGCGCATCAGGCTGCGGGCCGCCACGGCCCGCAGCGGGCTGTCGTGGCGACGGCGTTTGAACTCGTCCACCTCCACGCCGAAGATCTCCGTCAAGATTGCAAGCACGTCGTCTGTCGGCAACGGTTCGGTGATATGTCGAAACGACACGTCTTCCGGCCGGGCGTGGGTCTCAACCCGTTTCTGATACAGTTCGTCGATCCACGCACGGAAACCGTCGCTGCCAATGCTGCGCGGCGATTCCTTCAGCGCGATCTGGAAGTCCTCGTCGTTCTCGGCCAGGCCACTTTCGACGAACTCGCGGTAACGCTTCGCCCACTCGCGTCGTTTCCCGCTCATTTCCGAAAGCAAGGGCCCATAGTCGACGAAGTCGAATGCCTTCCGCAGCCCGATGTAGCTCTGGTAGCTGCTCCACGGATAGGTGCGCAGAGCCTTGATACGCTCCTCGATCGGCTTGTTCTTCATCGAGCCGACGCATACCGGGTTCAGGTGAACGTAGCGTGAGAGAGCCAGCAGATAATCATCGCCCTCAACCAGCTTGGCTTTGTAGCGACCGTCCAACAAATGCCCGTGCCGCCCGTGGCGAAGGTTGTGGTAGACCGTGTAGGCCGTCGACAACGACTGCATGAACTTCGAGCAGTTCGCTTCCGGCGTCTCGAAGACCAGGTGAAAATGGTTCGTCATGCAGACAAACAGAAATAGCCGAATGTGGTATTGCGCGACCCGCTCGGAAAGCCGCTCCAGAAACCGCGTCCGGTCAGCTTCGTCTTTGAATAGGAGCGTTTGCTCACGGCGCCAATCGCCCACCATCCGGCACGTGACGTGGTAAATCGCTCCGGGAAACTCAACTCGCAGATGTCTTGCCATGGCCGCAATCTGGCACAGCTACGCACCCCTTGTAAAGTGTATTGTGAAGGGCTGACCCCAATGCCCGGGGGATGTGCTGCGTAATCGCCGCGAGAAGACACTCGATGGCGTCTACATCATTCGCACGCCCGAGTCCCCCGACACCCTGAGCGCAGAGGACGCCGTGCGCGCTTACAAGCAACTTGGCGATGTTGAAAAGGCCTTCCGCACGTTCAAAGGCCTGGACTTGCGCGTTCGCCCCATCCACCACCGCCTGGAGACACGCGTTCGCGCTCACTTGTTCCTCTGCATGCTGGCGTATTATGTCGAGTGGCATATGCGCGAAGCCCTCGCGCCCCTGTTGTTCGTCGAAGAGAATCTGGCGCAGGCCCGCGCGACACGCGATCCCGTGGCGAAGGCCGCACCCACAGAAGGCGCGCAAGCCAAGAAGAAGAGTAAGCGCTCCGACGACGGCTTCCCCGTACGGCACTTCAACGGACTGCTCGGCACATTGGCCACGCTATGCTCCAACACCTGCCGCGTCGGCGAAGGCAAGCACGCCGCTCGTTTCCAGCGCCCGACCGACGCCACCGCGCATCAGCGCGAGGCTTTTCGACTGCTGGACCTCAAGCTGCCCTGAACGACGAAAAAGCGTCCCCAGTAAGCGGAACGGAAAAAGGCACCCCAAAAAGAACGAATAGCCTTGTTCTACAGGGAAAAGAGCATGGGCAGAGCATGGCCGAGTGGCTGGAACTTCGGGTTAGCCAGTCAGGCCTGACCCTTTTTGGCTGCCGGTTGTTGAGCGCGACGCGTATTGTTCTTCGGCTTGACAGAATTCAGCCTATGTGTGACGTTTGGGCCGGATATAGGATAAATATGTTATGAATGCGTTCATTGGCCGCGAGCACGAACTCGGTCTATTGCGCCACTTCCTGGCTGCAGACGGTCCGGGCATCGCTGTTGTCCACGGTCGACGCCGCATCGGCAAGAGCCTGCTCATAGCGACAGCGCTCGATGGCCGGCGCGCCCTGACGTTTGAAGGACTCGAGAACCAGCCCAAGAAGGCCCAGATCAATGCCTTCCTGTTCCAACTGGCCCATCAGGAAGGGCTGCCGACCACCGGCGCATCAGCGCGCGGGTGGCGCGAGGCGCTCATACACCTTGAACCGGTGCTGAAGCGGCGTCCGGCCATCGTTGTGTTGGATGAGTTTCAGTGGATGGCCAACTACCGACGCGAGCTCGTATCTGACTTGAAGATGATATGGGATCAATGCCTCTCGAAGCTGCCGCACGTAAAACTGATACTGTGTGGCTCCATTGCGTCGTTCATGACGACGAAGGTTGTCCGCTCCAGTGCGCTATATGGGCGAACCGACCTGGAACTGCATCTCAAGGGATTCAGTCTGCGCGAGACACATCTGCTGCTGAACGAGAGGGGGCTGGATGAGGTCGTCGAAGCGGGACTTTACGTCGGCGGCGTACCAAAGTACCTGGACCTGCTCAAGGCCTACCCATCTATTCGTGCCGGTGTGGAGGAGCTCGCGTTTCGCGAGAACGGGTATTTCGTTGAGGAGTACGAGCGCATCTTCACGAGTCATTTCGGTCGCAATCCAGACTTCAGAAAGATCGTGACCGCGTTGGCATCCTCGCCCCGCGGCATGTTCCGCACCGACCTCGCCGGAGCCGCAGGTGTCGATACGGGGGGCACATTGTCGGCGCACCTGTTAGACCTCGAGGCCGCAGGATTTCTGGCCTCTGAAACGCCGATCGACAAAGGACCCGGATCGCGGACCATCAAGTACCGCATCCGTGATGCGTACATGCAGTTCTACCTCAGCTTCATTCGCCCGAACTTGAAGAAGATCCGATCTGGCGCGCAACAGGACATCTTTGCCCGCGTATCCCAGACCGGGCGCTTCTACGCTTGGCGTGGTCATGCATTTGAGGAGCTCTGCATCCGGCATGCCGGGCGCCTCGCCGAAATTCTCGGTTTCGCAGGCATTGACTTTACATGCGGCCCTCACTTTCGGACGCCGTCGCGGGACCAGACGGGAATCCAGATCGACCTGCTGTTCAGTCGGGCGGACAACGTGATGACCCTCTGTGAGATGAAATGCTCCACGTCGCCAACAGGCAAAAGTGTGGTTCGGGAGGTCGAAAGGAAGGTGGAACTCTTGCGGACGGTTTTCCCCTCTAAGACCATTCAACGCGTGCTCATTTTGCACGGGGAGCCGTCGCGCGACCTTTTGGAATCAGCGTACTTCTACAAGGTCATCCGCTCCACGGATCTGGCATCCTGATGCACGGCGCAGCACCGTGCCTGGCGATTCCCATTTTCGCAACGTGCGATGTGGCCTGCCTGCAACATGGGGCGCTGGTAGCTGTTTCCTGGAGGCTCAGCGATCAGAGGCGTTGATCGCTCTGATCGAGCAACGCGGGCCGGGGATCAAGAACATACACTGGCGGTGGCGCCGTGATATGATTCGCAAGCGGCGCCGAATTCGCGCAACGGTGTAGAGGGGAGAAAGAGGAGGCGATGACATGATTGGATTGCTGATCAACTTCAATGTTCCCGTTCTTAAACAAGGTATCAAAATGAAACCCATACTTGCACTTACCTTGGTTACATCACTTGCCCTTACTGTCTCCGCCGCGGACCGCCCGCTGGTCTTTGTCTTTACCGGCGAGAGCAATTCCGGCGGGATTGGCCGGAACGCTGGGGCTACGCCCGCTGAGCTGGCGGCACGGCCCAGCGTTCAGATCATGAACCTGACCAATGGGGCCTTTACCTTCGAGCCGCTGTTGCTGGGCCAGAACAACTTGCGCGATCATGCCGGGCTTGAAGGGTACTATGCGAGTTGTCATGGCCTGGAACTCGGACTGGCCAATGCCGTCGAAGCCGGCGCGTTCGCGGGACGCAAGCAGGTATACCTGGTCAAGACCGGTCAGGGTGGCTCCCTGATTGCGGAATGGGCGCCGGATCACCAGTCCGGATATTGGCAGAAGTTCAACCAGCGTCTCGCCGCCGCCAAGCGGCAGGTGCCGACCCATGCGCAATGGGTGGTCTGGTTCAGCCTGGGGATCAACGACGCCATCGCCAACACGCCCGTTGCTACCTGGAAACAAGACACCCTTGCGCATCTGAAGCGCATCAAGAAGGAACTGCCGGGCGCGCCGATTGTGATGACGCAGTTCCAGTCCATGAAGCGCTATGCCGCTACGGACAAGGCGCTAGCTGAGATCGCGACAGAGGAACCCGGCGTCTTTGTGGTGGACTCCACCGACGCCGGGATGGAATCTGACCAGAACCATTGGAATTACGCCGGGCTTAAAACCGTGGCACAACGAATGGTCGAGACGACCGTGAAGGCGCCGGGCGGGAAGTGAAGCTTTACCGCAATTTGTGGCTGCGGCGGGGAGGGATTCTCCACGGAGCCAAATGAACCCACAAATCAGTCTCAACTTCATGCCGGCTTTCTACCGCAAGAACGCTGGACTGCGGTATGGCGAGGCGTATCTGTTCGATCCGGCGTATCGCGCCGAGGTGCAGTGCGCCGAGGAACGCTTCCTGTTCGAATCGCTTGGCCGCCACGGCGTCGGCTCTCCGCGCTCTCGCTACGAAAAAGTGTGAGATGTCCGGGCTAGTGTCGTGTCCCAGAAATGACCTCACACGACGGAGCCTCGGCTCGGCGCAGCCTCGCCCTCCATCGCCTTGATTCTCACGGTTTTGGAGGGCGAACCTGCGGTGAGCCGTGCCAAGGAACTTCGGAGACACGACACTAGTCGTGACAATGAACAGACTGCTGACATCAACAACAGTTATGCTACTCGCAACTTTGGCGGCGACGACCGAATTCTATGTGGCGCCGGATGGCAAGGACAGCAATCCGGGCACCAAGGAGAAGCCATTCGCGACGGTCGAGGCGGCGCGAGACGCCGTGCGGAAGATCAACGCGAAGATGACCGAAGATATTGTGGTCGTGCTGCGCGGCGGAACGTACCCGTTGCGACAGACGATCCTCTTCGAGCCGGCCGACTCTGGGACCGGCGGGCATGACGTGATCTACCGGGCGGCGACGAATGAGACGCCTGTGCTCAGCGGCGCCCGGGCCATTGTCGGCTGGCAGCCGGATGCAGCCGGCCTCTGGAAGGCCCCCTCCACGGTCGCCGACTTCCGCCAGCTCTACGTGGGCGGACGGAGGGCGGCGCGGGCAAGAGGTAATACGCCAGGCGGATTGCAAGTCACCCATGACGGCTATACGACCGCCGCGGACATGACGGTATGGCGCAATCCCGGGGATATCGAGTTCTGCTACGGCGGGGGTGCGGACTGGAACCTCACTCGCTGCAAAGTCCAGCGGATCGATCGCAAGGACGGGCAAATCGTCATCACCATGCTCCATCCGCAATTCGCCATGGCCAGGACCAAGTCGGGGATGTTTATCAACAATCCGATCTACATCGAAAACGCGCTGGAGCTGCTGGACCAGCCGGGCGAATGGTATCTGGATCGCGCGGCCAAGGAGGTTTATTACAAGCCGATGCCCGGCGAAAAAATGGCCAAGGTCGAGGTGACGGCCCCAGCCGTGGAGAAACTCCTCGAACTGCGGGGCACGCCGCGCCAGCCCGTCCACAACCTGCGCTTCGAGGGCCTCACCTTCGCCGACTCCAGTTGGCTGGAACCGAACCGCATCGGCCACATTGACGTGCAGGCCAACTTCCGGCTCGGGGAAGACGCGGAACTCTTGGACCTGAAGAAGGGAGGCTTTGGCTGGGGCAACTGGCCGCTGGGCGGCAGGAACCTTTGTGTCGTGCCGGAAAACGAACGCCTGCTACCGGAAGTTTTGGAC
The DNA here is from genome assembly GCA_027623315.1 of Verrucomicrobiota bacterium. Classification (GTDB taxonomy): domain Bacteria; phylum Verrucomicrobiota; class Kiritimatiellia; order CAJWTS01; family CAJWTS01; genus JAQBYD01. Next base: position 6,799 of record JAQBYD010000090.1, read on the forward strand.
CGTGTGCGCCCGGACTGTACGAGTGGGAGCGGTTTCCGGAACTTCGGCAACGAGAACAAGAAAAGCCCATCGAGCATCGTCTGCCATGCGGCGCGTAGCGTGCAGTTCCACCGTTGCACCTTCACGCGGCTGGGCAGCGGCGGCGTGGATCTGGAGTACGGCTCGCAGGACAACGTGGTCGCCGGTTGCCGGTTCTTCGACCTGTCGGGCACGGCGATCCAGGTGGGCGACGTGCTCAAGGACGACCACCATCCTGAAGACCCGGAGTTGATCGTCAAGAACAACCGGATTCTGAACAACTACATCCACGATGTCTGTGTGGAATACAAGGGAGGCGTGGGCATTTTCGCGGGTTACACCGAGGGGACGGTCATTGCCCACAATGAGATTTGCCGTCTGCCATACTCGGGTATCTCGATCGGCTGGGGCTGGGGCTGGAATGACGCCGGCGGTTTCTACGACTTCACGACGCCCACTCTCGCCAAAAACAACCGTATCGAGTACAACCACATCCATCAGGTGATGCAGGCGCTCGTTGACGGCAACGCGATCTACACGCTGAGCATGCAGCCGAACTCGCTCATCGCCTACAATCATATCCCGCGGGGCGGGCTGTACTTCGATTTAGGCACCGCGGGATTCAAGGCCGTCGGCAACTGCGCCCTTGCACGACCGGCGGACGGCGCCCTGGGCCTGCTCGGCAATGCCCTCTTCGGCGGCCAGGTGGAGGTGCCGCATGCGCCGGAGTTGGAACCCGAGCAACTGACGATCGAGGCCTGGATCAGGCTCAACAACTATCCATCCGGCGGGGGCGACACCCGGCAATGGATCATCAACAAGAACCAAAACGAGTCTAACCCCGCCCACTACGCTTTGTTGGTCTCCGGGAAGAAGCCCATGGCCTACATCGGCGGCAACGCGGCGGTTGGGCCGGAACTGCTCAAACTCAACCAGTGGCATCATCTGGCGATGAGTTATGACGCCGCGGCGCTGACCGCGACCCCGCCCCGGAAGCCCGCCACGGAGGGCAAGGGACTGGTCCGCGAGTGGAACTTCGACGATCCGGAGGATCCGGTGAACCTGTGGCAGAAGGCCGGACTGGAACCGGCCTACCGCGATCTACTTGGCGGCGCGGAGGCGAAGGAGATGGGAAAGAAGTAGGAAGCCCCGAATGACTTTGGGGCGTACCAGGCCATGGGGAACGTGAACATCGGGTTTGACCAGCACGTCACGCTGGGCATCCCGAAGATGCTGCGCCCCTATTTCCCTTACGATCGCGACCTGCTCAAGGATCTGTGCCGGATCGCGCACAAGTGCCTGCTCGAATACCTGCGTGCGACATCCACAGGTCGGACAGTTGGTAATGGTGTTCTTCTTCGTCAAGCAGCTCACGGGCAAGACATGCGATGATGTCCGACAGCGCGGTCATAAGGCTCGCCGGGGTCGGACCACGGCATGGTCAGCCCGCCCGAAAAGCGATTGCTTATCAATCCAGCGAAGAAGTAGTTCTTCTGATCCTACGGGCCGCGTCAGGCGTTGTGCGACTGGACTTGCGGTTCGCGTGGCAGGATGGTCAGCGGCTGAACAATGTTTCTGCGCTGAGGCGTGAGCCGCGCGAGAAGCTCGGGCGACGGCTGATAGCCATGCCGGAAGTTTCCCCAGGACGGGCCGTAGCGGTACACGACGATGCGCCGCTGCCCGTCTGACTTCTTGGGCACGGCGCCATGACAGATGGCGTCGACGAAGAGCAGTGCGTCGCCTGCTTTCAGGTGCACTTCTTGCGCGCCGTCAACGGATGCGCTCGACGTTTCTCCGTAAACGCGACCGGGAATGTCGACGTCGGGATGCGGGAAGTTGGACTTGTGACTGCCCGGCACGACGACGGTGGCCCCGTCGTCCGGACCAATGTCCGTCAGCGCGATGAGGATGTTGATCTGTCCGCACTGGAATTTGCCATTGCGTGTGAGGAACTGGCATCGCTTGACGGCATGCCAACCGCCTGAATGCGGGAAGATGCCTTCTTCCCTTTTGCGCAGGCTGGCAAAGTTCTCGTCGATAAAGAGCGGACCGTGACTGCAATCAAAGGTCCCCTCCCCTCCCACAAAATGCCTGACTTTCTCGAACCAGCTGGGGTGGTCGATGAGCTTCTCGAAGGGCTCACCGGCTTCATAGATTTGCTGCAGGTTGATCCCATTCGCTCCGCTGAACGTGTGCGACTGAATGTAGCCATACCACTCGCCCGGCGTCATGGGCGGAATCGCATCGAGGCCTGAATTGAGCTCCCGCACCTCGGCGCATGACAGCGCCTTCTCGAGGATGAGGTACCCGCGCAAGTCAAAGAAATAGATATCCCGTTCAGTTGGTTCCATCCGTCGTGTCTCCGTTCGTTTTAGGCAAGTCTGCGGAGCGTTGCAGCAACGCGACGCTTTTGCAAGACGCGCCTGACGCGGATTCATCACCCGTGCGACCCGCAAGCCACTGGTAAAGCACCGGCAGCACGAGAAGTGTGAGAACCGTTGACGTCATCACGCCGCCAATAACTACGGTGGCAAGCGGCCGCTGAAGGGAATGTCGCAAAAGA
>JAQBYD010000027.1 GCA_027623315.1 Verrucomicrobiota bacterium
GGATATACCTCTCGTCTGGCCCTGTCGTGCTCCCCTGTCGTCTGGCCCTCTGCCTGGCATCGGGAGGGAACACGACAGCGGGACACGACGGGGGGACACGCGGACACGGATATACATCTCGTCTCGCCCTCGGCCTGGCAACGGGGGGGCGCGCGGGGGGGGTGATGTTCGACTTGCTTCCGACGCGTAGAGCGGACACGATAGTACGGAGGAAAAAGAATGTTCTCCCATGAGAAACTTGATGTCTATCAGACATACTTGACGTTCGCCACGTGCTCCGCGCCAATCGTTGAGCGTGCGGAGAAATGGCACGCCTTCTGTGATCACCTCGAGCGTGCCACTGAGAGCGTGGGTGCCAACATCGCCCGAGCGAATACTCAAGACTCGGCTTTGCTCGTGAGAAACTATGCCGAAATAGCGATCGGCTCCGATCACGAGTGTGCCGCGTGCCTTGACGTTGCGAATGCGAAGGACGTTCTGCCGGAAGACGAACATCGGGCGGGGCGTGTTCTACTCTGGCGCATTCGGGGTATGCTCCTGGGCCTTCGGAAAGCGGGTCACAGAGTGCACGAAGACACGGCCCCATACGGCGACCCGCAGTTCCCCCACGACCGCCTTGACGTCTACAAACTGGGCCTCGCTTTGGTCACTTGGGTTCACGGACTTCAGGTAGAGTTTGACCTCCCGACCAGACAAAGGAATCGGATCGATCACACGACTACCGGTATCCTCCTGAACATTGCGGAAGGATCCGGCAAGTCCAGCACTGCGGATAAGCAAAAGTTCCTCAATACTTCCTACTTCCACACGCTTCAGACAGCTATCGTTCTCGATCTATTGGTCGCTCGTGGATGTCTGGGCCCAGATGATGTGGCCGAAGGGAAGCAGCTTGCGGATCGAATAGCGGGAATGCTGCAGTCATGGATCCGCGGATTTGCAGAAAATTCGAAGGCGTGAATCGCCTGGCCCGGTCAGCCTGTTCCCATAGCTCGAGAGGATGGGAGAGAGAAGATTGCGGGGCGCGAGCGTCTCGCGATGCCGCGCCCGCTATGCCATACTCGGCCCTTCGAAAGGCCACGGATGCGAAGACGGGAATTCATCGGATCGATCGCGGCGGGCGTCGCCGCGGTTGGCGTTCTGCCGCAGATCACGTCGGCGGCGGCGACCGCGCTGGAGCAGCTTCGCAGCGATATCAGCACGGGCGGCGAATCTGTCGTCTGACCGCGAATCCGCGAGGAATTCATACTCAGGCCGGGGGCTGACGCATCTGAACTGTGGCAGCTTGGGCGCCTGCCCCCGATTCGTCGTGGACGGCGTGACGCGCTCCATGCACGAGCTCGAGCAGGATCCGGTTCACCAGACATGGGGTCTCCTGGGCCGGGCGGCCAACGAAACACTCGATCGTCGTCAAGGCCCTGCCCGCTACGCTTCTGGAAATTCGTGTCGATTCGCGTGATTCGTGGGCCCAAAATCCGGGAAATTTCAGGTCAGTGCAACGACTCCTCGGTAATGCTCAGGTGGGAGGCGTCCGTACCGTCGCGGCGCAGTTCCCATCCTTTGCCGTTCCTGGAGATTTCGATCAGGCAACAGCAGCAGGTGTGCACAGACTGATCCGCTCCGACGAGTTCCATGCAGAGCCCGTGGATGGAGCCGCCATGCCCGACGATTAGCAGGTTGCCTTCGTAGCGCGCGCTTAGGTCGTCCACCAAACCGCGCATGCGGGCGCGCAGCCCTTCGCGACTCTCGGAATACGACACCGGCGCGCGTGGTTCGTGGTCCGGATCGACGTGCTCGAACGCGCTGGCCAGTTCGACCTGGCCGTCGAGATCCGGGTCGGTGGGATACCATTCCGGGTAAAGCGCCTCGCACAGCGCCGGGTCGACCTTGATCTTGTGATCGAGTCTTGGGGCGATCGCCGACGCCGTCTGCATGGCACGCGTAAACGGCGACGCGAAAACATGATCGACGGGTTCGTCGCGAAGACGTTTACCGACATCCGTGGCCTGCTGATGGCCTTGCTCAGCGAGCGGGGTATCATATGGACGGGCCTGGCCCTCGCTCCAGGCATGGTCGACCATGTCCTGCCTTATCCCGTGGCGAACAAGCCATATCGTTCGATCGCGCATATTATCGTGAGTCCTCCGTTACGGGTACTCGGTTAGCACGACGGGTCGGCCGCCCGGCAACGTCTTGCATATTTTGCGGCCCGGGATGAAGTAGAGCAACTGCTCATTCGCCTCGGGGTTTTGGGTGACACGTTCGACCGGCATTTCTGAATCTCATTGAGAAAGATTAACTGGGTATTCATACCGTGTCCGTTCCCTTACAGATGCTTGAACATGAACTTCAACCAACCGTCCTTCACGTCGAGCGCATGCCAGTCGCCGTGTTCGTTGGCGACATAGCGCTTCGCGATACCGAGTTTCTCGTAGAATTTCCCGATCCGCCGGGCGATGGGACGCCCGTGGTGGATCGAGAATATGTCGTCGGTCGTGCTGGCATCGATGTAGAGCGCTCGCGGACAGATTAACGCGCCGGCCTCGATATCGAGAACTCGTTGGGCTGCGCCGGTCCAAGTCATATCGGGCCAGTTATAGATCTTGCGATTGGTTACCCCGCACGAGGGCACGGCGACTTTGATTCTCGTTTCTACCGCCGCGGCATAGAGCGTGTAAAAGCCGCCGTAGGACAGGCCGACCATGCCAACACGATTCGCATCGATTTCGCGACGCTTCAGAAAGTAATCCAGCGACCGGCGGAGGCGGTGTATCTCCAGTGCCGCGAGGGACCCGCCGAGCTGCTTCAGATCGCGATCGATGTCGTCTTTCTTGTGGTCCGGGCCGAAGCGCGGCGACTCCCAGAGCAGAAACTGCGGCGCGAACACGGCCGCGCCGCGCCGCAGCACGCGGCGGGTCATGTCATTGTAATTCGCGGAGTTGAAGAAGCCCGAGCAGGTCTCTGGGGTGCCGCCGCCACCGTGCATCGAGATGACGAGTGGAAAGGGCCCCTTCCCCTTCGGACGAAAATAGAGTCCGTAGGTCTCGACACCGGGAAGCGTCTCGACCCAGACGCGATGGATCGTGCCAAGAGGGTCGCGAGCCACGCGCTCCATGCGAACGGATGGTGGTTCCTCCTGGGAGGGCAGAGTCAGCGGCCAGCCCAGTATCTCAACCAGGTCGCGCCGATACGGAATCAAGGAGTCCTCGTAGGCCTCGATCGAGCGCGTGTCGGGCCGGAAGTAGCGACGGCGTTCCCGATCGGAAGCCCGGTACTGGTTCCGGATCAGGTTGCGAACCTGCTTGAGCATGTTTTCACGATGCTCGTTACCGATCCCTTCGGGTTCAGAGTGGAGAGTCATTACCGGCTAGAGGCTGCCGCTATTCAGGCTTTTCGGCCAGTACCGCGGAAAGAGTGAATTTGCCTGTCTTCACGATTGCCTCTTTACCGTCGCGCATCGTCTGGGTGTGCTCACATGTGATGACGCCATCGTCTACCTTGCCGGAGTAGTGCCACGTGTGCTTCCCGGGCTTCCTGTCCGCAGTGCCTTTGAAATCTCCGCGGTCCAGGCTACCCTCGGCCGTCCCGATCCATTCTTCGGGCTTATCCTTCCACTTGAAATTGAAGACGACGTCCCACTTGCCCTGCCCCGTGGCGGTGAAGGTTGCTTGCAAGTCGTGCGTCTTCTCTCCCTCCTTCTCCCAGTTGAAGTGCCCCGTCAAGACCACAGCCTCCTCCGCGGCGACCGCATCAGGCCAGCCGACAACGGATAACAGAATCGCGATGTAGAGAAGATATTTCATAATGCCTTTCTATGTAAGTTGAACAACTAAACGAAACGTCATAAGCCCCGATCTACAGCCCTTTCGACTCCAGGTAACGCTCGGCCTCGAGCGCCGCCATGCAGCCGGACCCGGCAGCCGTAATGGCTTGCCGATACTCTTTGTCCTGCACATCACCGGCGGCGTATACGCCCGGAATATTGGTCCTGGTATTGTTAGCCAGCAGGTAGCCGCGATCATCCATGTCGATCTGACCTCGAAAGGGTTCGGTGTTCGGTTTGTGCCCGATCGCGATGAACACGCCTTCAAGCGCGAGGTCGCTCTGCGCTCCGGTTTTCGCGTTCTTGAGCTTCAGCCCGGTCACTTCGTTCTTCTCAACGTCCAGGACGTCCTCCACCAGCGTGTCCCAGAGGACTTCGATCTTCTCGTGTGCCAGCACACGATCGGCCATGATCTTGGATGCGCGAAACTCGTCGCGCCGGTGGATCACATAGACCTTCGACGCGAAGCGCGTCAGGAAGAGGGACTCCTCCATCGCGGTGTCGCCGCCACCGATGACGGCCACGGGAACATCCCGGTAGAACGCACCGTCGCACGTGGCGCACGACGTTACCCCGTGCCCGAGCAGCTTCTGCTCGGAGTCAAGCCCGAGATACATCGCACTGGCCCCGGTGGAGATGATCACCGTCTGCGCCTCGAGTTCAGACTTATCGTCAAGGGTCATGCGAAATGGCGCCTCTGAAAAGGCAACGCCCGTGACTTCGCGCTGTATGTATTTCGCACCGAAACGCTCAGCCTGCTCGCGCATCTTCAGCACGAGGTCGGGTCCCATGATCCCGTCGGGGAATCCGGGATAATTCTCGACGTCGGTCGTGGTGGTGAGTTGCCCGCCCGGCTCGATCCCCTCGATCACGATCGGTTCAAGGTTCGCCCGCGAAGTGTAGAGCGCCGCGGTATGCCCGGCGGGTCCGCTTCCGATAATGACTACTTTGTGCATTGATTCGCTTGCCTTGGTGGTTAATGGAGCCACGGGCGATCCGATGGCCCCCACAGGGTCAGGTTGAAAGGTGGGAACGTACGCCGCGCAGACGGGATTGTCGAGATCGGGTTACGTGTAGCGGATTACTTCATCGACCGTCGTATACCCATCCAGGATGCAGCGGATCCCATCCTCACGCAGGGTCCGCATACCCAGTTCGCGGGCCTTCTCGCGGATGGCCAGCGTGGGCTTGAGCTCGTTGATCTGCGTTCGAATCGGATCCGATATTGAAAGGTACTCATAAATGCCGTTTCGTCCGCGGTACCCGGTGTTGCTGCACTGCTGACAACCCGCTCCATAATAGAACTCGCGATCTCCCACGTCCTCGGCGGCCAGCCCCAATTGCTCGAGCACGGCCGAATCGGGCCGATAGGAAGCTTTGCAATTCGTGCAAATCGTGCGGACAAGACGCTGGCCGACGACGGCTTCAACGGTCGCCGAAATCAGGTAGGCCTCGATCCCCATGTCGATCAAGCGGGTGACCGAACCCGCGGCGTCGGTCGTGTGCAAGGTGCTGAACACGAGATGGCCGGTAAGCGCAGCCTGCACCGCGATCTGGGCCGTTTCGACGTCCCGAATTTCGCCGATCATCATCACGTCGGGGTCCTGGCGCAGAAAGGCGCGAAGCACGACGGGAAATGTATTTCCGGTACGCTCGATGACAGGCACCTGGATGATGCCTTCGACATCGTACTCCACGGGTTCTTCGGCGGTCAGCAGCTTGTTCTCGATCGTATTGATCCGGCGCAGGGCCGAGTAAAGCGTGGTCGTCTTACCGGACCCGGTCGGGCCGGTGACGATTAGAATTCCGTTCGGTTTTGCGATGTCGACCTCGAACTGGTCAAGGACATCGGGCGGCATGCCGAGATTCTCAAGGTCGAGTTGAACGCTCGACTGATCGAGCACGCGAAGGACGATACTCTCAAGACCGGAAGAGGTCGGAAGCGTAGACACGCGCAGGTCGATCGTCCGGCCGGCGACGATGATGTTGATTCGTCCATCCTGCGGCAGGCGCCGCTCGGCAATGTTTAAGTTAGCCATGACCTTGAGTCTTGAGCAAACGGGCCCGGCGAGCCGCAGGGGTGGCGGAGTCATCTCGTAGAGCGCGCCGTCCACCCGGTAGCGGATCTTGAATTCACTTTCGAACGGCTCGAAGTGAATATCGGATGCGCGGTCCTGCACGGCCTGGTAGAGCACCAGGTTGACGAATCGGACGACCGGCGCGGACCCAGCCAGTTGATCGTCAGCGTCGTCGCCTCCGTCTGCGCCGATGGACAGGGCGCTCCCCTGATCGAATTCGGCCTCCAACGCGTCCAGCATGTCGTTTACCGAATCCGTCTCGTCCCCGTAAAACTGGTTCACGCAGTTCCGGATATCTTCCTCGCGGGCGAAAACGATATTGACTTCGTTCGTCAGAACAAAACGCAATTCATCGAGGGTCGCCGGATCGATCATAGACGCCGAGGCGAGTGTAACCGTCCCGCCCTGGCTCTCTACGGGGACCACGTTGTACATACGCGCCACACTTGCCGGGATGGAGTGAAGCACGTCCGGAGGAATATCGGTAGCGGGTAGATTAATCACCGTGGAGCCCGCATATCCCGCGATCGAATCCAGAAGCTCGTCTTCGGTCATCAACTCGAAATCGACAACCACATTGCGGATCGGCTTCCCGGTACGTTCATGCTCTTCGATAATTTCCTGGGCGCGCTCGTCACCCAGGAACCCCTGCTCCTCCAGGATCTGAAGAAGCGGATCATCCTTCACGCTGATCGATGCCATGGTCGTGGTCTCTCCTGCGGTCAACGCCCGAGGCTTTCCTGCAGCTTCTGGATAACCCCGTCAGGTTCCTGCGCCTTCGTGATCAGATCCTCGTACGAGATCTGCCCGGCCTGGTAGAGTGCCATCAGGTGCGTGTCGAGGGAGATCATGCCGAACTTCGCGCCCGTCTGAATATCGGATGGTATTCGAAACGTCTTGTTATCTCTAATCAGCGCCTGGATCGACGGCGTCGTGATCATGATCTCGAACGCCGCCACGCGTCCACCCTTCGCGTCGACCCTGGCGAGGAGCAGTTGAGAGACCACGGCTACAATTCCCGATGCGAGCTGCGTTCGAATCTGCGCCTGTTGAATGGTGGGGAAGGCATCCACGATACGGTCAACCGTACGCGCGGCGCCCGTGGTATGCAGGGTCGCGAAAACGAGGTGCCCGGTCTCGGCCGCGGTGATGGCCGCTTCCATGGTTTCCAGGTCTCGCATTTCACCGACGAGAATCACGTCTGGATCCTGTCGCAGAGCGCGCTTGAGCGCCTCTGAAAAGGAGGGCACATCGGACCCGATCTCGCGTTGGGTGACGAGGGACTTGTTGTGCGCGTGATAATACTCGATCGGGTCTTCGCAAGTCAGAATATGGCATTCGCGCTCCTGGTTGATCACGTTGACCATGCTTGCCAGCGTCGTCGTCTTGCCGGAGCCGGTCGGCCCGGTGACCAGGATCAGACCGCGCGGCTTGAAGAGAAGCTCCTTCACCTGCGGAGGCAACCCGATCTGCTCAAGCGTCAGAAGGTCGTTGGGGATCTGCCGAAGCACGACGCCCACGTTCCCCTTGGCCTTGAGGATGCTGACACGGAATCGCGCGGCGTCGCCGAAGCTGAACCCGAAGTCCGACCCGCCGTGCTCGCGCAGTTTCTGTTGATTGTCCGCCGAGGTGATCGCCTTCATCAGGCGCTCGGTATCCTCTGGCACCAGCACGCCGGCATCCAGGGGCTGCATGCTGCCGTTGATGCGAAGCATGGGCGGCGCACCCACGTTAATATGCAAATCGGAAGCGCCCTCGTCGACGCACACCTGCAACAGCTCATGCATCTCCAGCGTTTGACTTTGTATATCACTCATGCGTCGTACCCCATTGTAACTCTTAGGACTTCCTCAAGCGTGGTCATGCCGCTGGCCACCTTACGTAAGCCGTCTTCGCGCAGCGTGCGCATCCCGAACTCACGAGCACGATCTCGAAATTCCGTATACGGCGCGAGTTCATAAATCATCCGCTGCAGTTCATCGTTGATGACGACGATCTCAAAGATGCCTTTTCGACTATAATAGCCGGACAGAGAGCACTGGTCGCAGCCGTGCCCCTTGACGAGTTCCATCGCGCTAACCTGGTCTGCGGCGGAGCCCAGGACGCGAAGATTCTGCTCCGTAGCCTCGTATGGCTCCTTGCAGTGCTCGCACACACAGCGCACGAGGCGTTGTGCCATGATCGCGCGCAGCGAGGAAGCCACCAGGAACGGCTTCACGCCGATGTCCAGCAGGCGCGTCACGGCGCTGGGCGCATCGTTCGTGTGAAGCGTGCTGAAGACAAGGTGACCTGTCAGCGATGCCTCGGTAGCGATGTTCGCCGTCTGCAGGTCGCGAATCTCACCGATCATGACGATGTTGGGCGCCTGCCGCAAAATAGACCGCAGGGCCACCGCGAACGTGAGACCGATATCGTGACGCACGTGGACCTGGTTGATTCCGGAGAGCTGATACTCGACCGGATCCTCCACGGTGATGATCTTGCGATCCGGTCGATTGATGTGATTGAGGCAGGCGTAAAGCGTCGTCGTTTTCCCGGATCCGGTCGGCCCGGTCACGAGGATGATGCCGTCGGCGAGCCCCATTAACTGCTCGAACGTTTGCTGGTCATCCGACAGGAAACCCAGGCTCGGCAACCCGAGCGCGAGATTCTGCTTGTCGAGGATACGCATGACCACGGCCTCGCCGTGATTGGACGGCACCGTCGATACGCGCAGGTCCAACTGCCGTCCGCTAACGTGAACCTCGATGCGACCGTCCTGGGGTACACGCTTCTCCGAGATCTTCATCGCAGCCATGATCTTCACCCGGCTGATAATGGCGGGCTGGAGTCGCTTGGGGGGACTATCGACTTCATGGAGCACACCGTCGATGCGGTATCGCACGCGGAAACGCCGCTCCAGCGGCTCGAGGTGAATATCCGAAGCACGGCGCCTGAATGCCTCGACGATGATGTGGCTGACGAGCCGGATGATCGGCGCGTCGGCGTCGGCCGCCTCGGAGTCCTGGATCATGTCGTCGGCCCCGCTGACGCTGACATCGACCGCGCCGTCGTCCATGTTCGCCACCATCTCCTCCATCCACTCCTCACCGGCATAGTAGTGGTCGAGGACAATCTTGATCTCCTCACGCAACGCAACGACCGGCTCCACGTTGAACTTAAGAAGGTGGCGCAGCGCGTCGACCGTATCCATGTCGAAGGGATCGCTAATCGCAATGTGTACCGTGCCGTCCTCCGCATGAATTGGCACGACGCTATACCGGCGCGCCACGGCGGGTGGGATCATGTCTCGCAGCGCCGGCTCCAACTTGAAATCGACAAGGTCGATCAGGTCCATGCCGAAGTGCTCGGCGAGGATCCCGAGCACCTGCTGCTGCTCCAGCACCTCGTGCTGAATGAGCGAATCGACAACCGACATGTTGTCGTGAACGATGGTGCCGCGGGCTTCCTCGACCTCCTCGGCCGAGACAAAATCGTTCTCCTGCAAAATTTCGAGTACGTAATCGTCGTTTGATGTCACAGGCGTTGCTTTCCAGCGCAAGCGGTGCTATAGATCATACCGCCAAACACGAAGTAGAGCAAGAAAAGTACCGAACTCAGGGGGATTTGCACAATCAATAATCGATCGGTAAGTTATCCGCCGAGTTTCGACCGCAGGAGCTCCTGCACGGATTGCGGGTTGGCCTTGCCCTTACTGAGACGCATGACCTGCCCCATCAGAAACTGCAAAGCCTTCGTCTTGCCGTCCCGGTAGTCGCCGGCGGAGTCTGGATTGTCGGCGATCGCCTGATCGACGAACTGATCGAGCAGACCCTCATCACTGACCTGCGTCAGACCGCGAGCCTCGACGATGTCAGCCGCTCGGCCACCGTCCTGAAAGAGTATGCCGAATACTTCCCTGGCGCTGTTTGAGTTCAGTGTCTTATCGTCGACCAGGCCCACCAACTCGGCCAGCGCGGCAGGCGTGATGTGTGCCTCCGCGATCTGCATGTCACGCTCCGACAGGAGTCGAAGCATCTCGGTCATAACCCAGTTTGAGACGGCCTTGGGGTTGGGGGAGGATTGCGCCGCCTCCTCGTAGAAGTCGGCGATCGCTTTCTCCGCGACCAGGACACCGGCATCGTACGCAGGGATCCCGTACTGTTCGATCATGCGAACCCTTCTCGCGCGCGGAGCCTCGGGCAACTCGTCTCGCCAGCGGTCCACCTGTTCCCGGGCCAGCACGATCGGAGCGAGATCGGGGTCGGGAAAGTATCGGTAATCGTGGGCATCCTCTTTCGTCCTCATCGTCGCGGTGATGCCGGCATCAACGTCCCAGCGGCGCGTCTCTTGATGAATCTCTGCACCGCTCGCGGCCAGGTTCAACTGGCGATCGATCTCGAATGATAAGGCGGCGTGGATGCCTTTGAACGTGTTCAGATTCTTCAATTCGGTCTTAACCCCCAGCGCATCGCTTCCAACGGGACGGACGCTGCAATTGACGTCGCAACGGAAGTTGCCCTCCTCGAGATTGCATTCGCTCACACCGGCGTAGAGCATCAACTGCTTGAGCGCCTGCAGATAGGCCATGGCCTCGTCGGCCGAGTAGATGTCCGGTTCGGTCACGATTTCCATCAGGGGCGTGCCCGCACGATTGAAATCGACCCCGCTCGTCCTCGCGAAATGCACATTCTTGCCCGTATCCTCTTCCAGATGAATTCGCCGCAGGCGCACGACCCGGGAGTCACCATTCAGATCGATCTCCACCGCGCCTGCCAGGCAGAGCGGCATGTCGTACTGCGTGATCTGGTAGTTCTTGGGCATGTCCGGATAGAAGTAGCTCTTCCGGTCAAATTTACTGTAGAGGTTAATGTCACAGCCCAACATCAAACCCGCGCGGACGGTATACTCGACCGCGACCTCGTTGGGCACCGGCAGCGACCCGGGATACCCCAGGCACACCGGGCACACCTGGCTATTCGGCGCTGCCGCGAAATCGGTGGCGCAGCCGCAAAACATCTTTGAAGACGTCCCGAGCTGCACGTGGGTTTCAAGCCCTATGACGGGTTCGTAGTTAGACATGGCGATCCGGTTCACCGTTCAGGCTTCATCGTGTGCCATTCGGTCGATTGCTCATAGGCATGGGCGATCTGCAGAATACGATCCTCCTGGTACGGCCCGCCCACGATCTGGAGACCCACGGGCAGCTTGTCGCTCGTGAATCCGCACGGCACGGCCACTGCACAGATCCCGGCAAGGTTGGCGGTGGCCGTAAAGATATCTCCGAGATACATGCTTAGCGGATCGTCAGACACCGATCCGAGCCGATAGGCGGCCGTGGGTGCCACCGGCGTGAGCAGGGCGTCGCAAGACTCGAATACCTTCTCAAAATCGCGCCGAATCAAGGTGCGAACTTTCTGAGCAGTGACGTAGTAAGCGTCATGGTATCCACTGCTCAATACGTAGGTTCCCAGGAGAATGCGGCGCTTGACCTCGTCTCCGAATCCGGCGGCGCGCGTCTTGCCATACATGTCGATCGGGTCTTTACCGCCGGGCGCGCGCAAGCCGTAGCGCACGCCGTCGAAGCGCGCCAGGTTTGCAGACGCCTCCGCGGTCGCGATGATGTAGTAGGTTGAGACCGCATATTCCGTATGCGGCAAACTGACCTCCACGATCTCTGCGCCCAGGGCCTCACATTGCTGGATGGCACCGCGAACCGCCTGCTCCACATCGGCATCAATGCCCTGCACAAAATACTCCCTGGGCAGTCCAAGACGGATTCCGGACAGGTCGCCGCCCAACGCGGCGCGATAGTCGGGGACGACGACGTCCAGACAGGTGCAGTCCAGAGGGTCGGCCCCCGCGATGACCTGTAGAATTCGCGCAGCATCATCGACGCAATGGGTTAGCGGCCCGATTTGATCGAGCGAGCTGGCATAGGCCGTTAAGCCATAGCGCGAGACGCGTCCGTACGACGGCTTCAGACCGACACACCCACAGAAAGCGGCCGGCTGCCGGATCGAGCCACCCGTATCGGTTCCGAGTGCCGCGACGGCCTCTCCGGCCGCTACGGCCGCGGCCGATCCGCCACTCGACCCGCCGGGCACGCACGCGGTGTTCCACGGATTTCGCGTCACCCCGACCGTAGAGTTCTCGGTGCTCGAGCCCATGGCAAACTCATCCATGTTCGTGCGCCCCACAAAGAGCAGGCCCGCGTCGCGCAGACGCGCGATCGCCGTGGCGTCGTAGGGGGCCACGTATCCGTCGAGAATGCGCGATGCACACGTACAGGGCTGCCCGGTGACGTTCAGAATATCCTTCACGGCGATCGGGATACCGAGCAGGTCGCGGTGGTCGCCTTCAGATCGCGCCTTGTCGGCGCGCTGCGCCTGTCCAAGCGCATCGTCACGGTCGACGCTCACGTAGGCAGAAAGGTCCCCATCTCGGCTGTCGATTCTGTGGAGCAATCCCTGCACGAGATCGACGGAGGAACATTCGCCACGCGCCAGCAGCGCGGCGATGTCGCCAATCGATCTGTCGAGAAGCTCGCTCATGTCGCGGACACCCGAATCACTCGACGATCTTGGGGACCACAAAAAAGTCGTCCTTGCTCTGCGGGGCATTGCGCATGGCCACATCCGCAGAGAGTCCCTCGCGCCGCGTATCGGCGCGAGCTACGTTCCTGATCTCAATCGCATGCGCCGTGGGTTCCACGTCGGAGGTGTCGAGGGCTTGGATCTGCCGGACATAGTCGACGATCTGCCCAAGCTGGGGTTGGAAGCGTGCGATCTCCTCGTCCGAGAGATGCATGCGGGCGAGGTGCGCGACGTATGCCACGTCGATCTCCGCGCCGCCGGGCTGTGAAGGTTCTGGGCTCATCAGTCTCGTGGCGGTATCACGAGGATCTGCCCGATCCGGATGCCGTCCGAGCTCCGCAGCCGGGTTCGGTTCGCATTGTAGATCTCGCGCCACTTGTTCGAATCTCCATATACATCGTCCGCAATGGAGGAGAGTGTATCGCCACGCCGCACCTTGTAGGTGCGCGGAATGACGGGAGCGGGAGGGCGAGACGGAGTTGGTGTTTCGGGCGACGCGCGCGCAACGCGTGCGGACGACTCCCGGTCGGCTGCCTTCTTCTGGAGACGAACGATGGTCGCTTTCAAGGCGGCGTTCTCGCGCTTCAGCGACTGTATGGCATCTCGCATGTCCGGAGGCTGCTGGAAGAGCGTCGCGGCGAAAGCCGTCTTGGCCATTCGGATCCGGTCGTCGATCATCGTGCGCTTCTCGGTGGTCGGTCGGAGCTCCACGTAGCGCTGATAGTGATAGATCGCGCGAATGTAATCTTTCTTCTGTTCGTCCATCAGAAACGCCAGGTTCAGGTGAGCGCGGGCCATCTTGGGATCCATTTCCAAAACGCCCTGATAAACTGAAATCGCCGCGTCACTCTTGCCGTCGCCCTCGTGGGCCAGCGCCTTCTTCATCAGCGGCCGGTTCATCTCCTCGTCGTCGAGGGAATAGACGTTCTCTGCGCAGCCTGAAACCAGCGAAAGAGCCAGTGGCAGTGCCAGCCAGGCGAGGACCGCGCGATATGAGATAGCGTTCCGTTTCATTATGAACCCGTGATGGAAATCCGCGAAGCCGTTGCCTCCGGACGCGTGATTACTCTATACACCCTGTTTTGCATGGCAAGCCGGTAGTTCGGTCCCGGCGCCACTCCCCACTTGACATCGAGAATCGGACTCTCGACCCTGCGGTATGGCGAACCCGCATCCAAGTCCGGCCTGGGAAAAAGCCCGTCGTGAAGTCGGGGACGGAAAACTCTCGGTCCTCATGCCGGCGCGAAACCTCGGCCCCTCGATCGCCGAGAACCTTTTGACCGTCGCGCGCCTGCTGGAGAACGAGCTCGCGTTCGAGATCATCGTCGTCGACGACGGCAGCACGGACTCGACGTACGCTGAATGCGAGCGCGTCGCCGGCGAGCGCAGCGAGGTCAAGGCCCTTCACATCTCCGAGAACGTGGGAAAGGGAGCGGCGCTTCGCCATGCGTTTTCCGTGGCTAGCGGCTCGCACATCGTCTTCCTGGATGCCGACCTGGACCTTCCCCCCGGCCAGCTCTCGACATTCTTTGATCGCATGCAGGACACGGGCGCTGACGTCGTGATCGGATCCAAGATGCATCCGCAGTCGCAGTTGGATTACCCGTTCGCGAGACGTGTGATCTCGTCGACCTATTTCCTCCTGGTGAAAGCGCTCTTCGGGCTGCCGATCCACGATACCCAGACGGGAATCAAGCTCTTCCGCCGTGCCGTGCTGGACTGGGTCTTCCCGCGCATGCTCGTGAAACGGTACGCGGTCGATCTCGAGATTCTCGTCATGGCCCACCTGCGGGACCACGCGATCGCTGAGGCCCCAGTCGTCCTGAACTTTCAAGGCGGCTCCGGCTTCGTCGGGCCAAGGGCAATTCGCTCGGTCATGAACGACACGCTGGCCATCTTTTACCGGGCGCGCGTGCTCAAGTACTACCAGGCCATTCCGGATCTCGCGATGCCACAACCGTCGCGACTGGTCTCCATCGTCATCGCCTATCCCGCCCCGACGCGGAATCTGGATGAAGCCCTGGCGGGCATCGCCGCCCAGGATTACGAACAGTATGAAGTGATCCTGCTGCCGGACGAGGCCTCCGGGCAGTACTCGAACGACGAGAAGATCCACGAGATTCCAACCGGGTCGGTGCGGCCGGCTGAGAAGCGCAACATCGGCATCGCGGCCGCGAACGGCTCGATTGTCGCGTTTCTTGATGACGACGCTTTTCCGGTGGCCGACTGGCTGACGCGCGCGCTCGAGCACTTTTCGCGGCCCAACGTCGTCGCGCTGGGCGGCCCGGGATGCACGCCCGGCAACGACTCGTACCTGGCCAAGGCGGGAGGGCTGGTCTACGCCAACCCGCTGGTCTCAGGTAGTTATCGCTACCGCTACATGTCCGAGCGCGTGCGCGAGGTCGATGACTACCCGAGTTGTAATCTATTCGTCCGCACGGACGCCCTGCGCGAGCTCGGCGGTTTTCGAACGGAGTACTGGCCGGGGGAGGATACGTACCTTTGCATGGAGTTGGTTCACACGTTAAAGGGCCGGATCGTGTATGAGCCCTGGGCGATCGTCTACCACCACCGGCGCCCCCTCTTTATGCCCCATCTCCGCCAGATCGGGCGCTACGCGTTACACCGCGGATATTTTGCGCGGCATTTCCCGCTGACGTCCCGCCGGATCGGATACATGGTGCCATCCCTGTTCGTCGTTGGCCTGGTCGCCGGTCTCGCGCTGTCGTTCATGCACCCGTTCTTTAAATGGGTAACTACCTGCGCCGTCAGCCTCTATCTCGTAGTCACGTTTCTGTGCTCAGGTATCCGGCGCCCGCGCACGTGGATCCTCGTATGGCTCGGCGTGATCTGCACGCACATTGTCTACGGAACCCGCTTCCTGATGGGATGGTTCACGCGGCGACTGCCGTCGCAAGTTCAATCGTTCGATCACAGTTCAGAGTAGGGTCGCGGGCGGACCTTCAGTGCGTGCGGAGTGGCGCCTCGACAACATCCCTTTCGGACGCAGAACAGACCACATCGAGAACTTTGCCGGGAACCAATCCGGGGTACCTCCGATTTCTGAACCGCGGTCGTTCGAAAGTAGTTCTCGTCAAGGTTCTCGAATTGGTTGGGAGAGGCACCGTGCCCCGATCAGAAAAGATCGGCGGGGCCGTGATCGCCCAGCAGCGGAAGTTCCCGGTCACGCGGCGATAGACTGGGCTGACCGATACCCCGTTCGCGGAACTGCCAGTCGATGGCGACCTTCGGATCGTCCCACCGCAGACCGCGCTCATGATCCGGCGAGTATTCCGCATCAACCTTGTAGATAAACGTCGTGTTGTCTTCGAGAGACAGAAAGCCGTGCGCGAATCCACGGGGAATCCAGAGCATGCGGGCGTTCTCTGCACTGAGTTCCACCGAGTACGCCTTGCCGAACGTCGCGGATGACCGCCGCAGATCCACCACCGCATCGATCATCCGCCCGCGCGCCACACGCACGAACTTTGCCTGCGCATGCGGTTTGATCTGCCAGTGCATCCCACGCAGAACGCCGGCATGCGAGATGGATTGCGAGTCCTGAACGAAATCGGATTCCAGTCCCAATTCGGCCAGCGTCGAGCGTTTGTAGGTCTCCTGAAAGTGCCCCCGGGCATCCTCGAAGACCCTCGGCTCGAGCAGCCAGAGCCCCTCGAACCCTGTATCGATCATCTGCATGCACGATGACCATACAATGGCGCGGAGTTCTGGCAAAACAATTTTGGGCGAATCGGCCGCATGAAGCGGGATCGCCTTGAATCGCCGATCGCAGTGGAGTAGTATGACCGCATGGATTCTGCATCGACATTGGAGCACCTCGACTTCCAGGTGCAGGAAGTCAGAGACCTCAACAAGGCCACCTATGTGCTTCGCGTCGATCGACATTCCCTGAAGTTCAAGGCCGGCCAATGCGTGAGCGTCGGAGTCAGGGGCACCGGCATCAATCGTGAATACTCCACGTATTCCGGCGAGCAGGATCCTTACGTCGAACTCCTGATCCGCGAGGTCAAGGACGGGCTGGTTTCCTCAGCCCTGCGCCGGTGCAAGCCGGGAGAGTCGTTGAGCTTCATGGGGGCGTACGGATCATTCGTGCTTGAGAAACCTGAGGACTCGGCACGAAAGTATCTATTTATCGGAACCGGCACGGGAATCGCGCCATTTCACTCGTTCGTGCGCAGTTTCCCGGATATTGACTATACGATTCTGCACGGGGTGCGGTATCTTAATGAGCGCTACGATTTTGAAGATTACGCGAGCGGGCGCTACATTTCATGCGTCACCAAGGAAGACGGGGGCGATTTTAGAGGGCGAGTGACGGACTATCTGCGCCAGACGTCGGTGGCGCCGAACCAGATCTGCTACCTCTGCGGAAATCGCCTGATGCTGGCTGAAGCATTTGATCTGCTGCGCGAGCAGGGCGTTCCGGGGGACAATCTATTCACCGAGGTCTTTTTCTAAAGTGAAAATCGCCATCTCCTATCCTCCGATTGTGAATGTCCTGGGGCAGAAGGCCATGGTTTCACAGAACCGGAATGTACAGTACTTCAAGACCCCAACGTACCTGCTGCCGGTCGTTCACGCGCAGGCCGCGACCTGGTTGAGGGATTTGGGGCACGACGTTTACTGGGATGACGGCAATGCACAGCTGAAGACGTTTGAGCAGTGGTTCTCCGATCTCGTCGCGTGGGCGCCCGAGATGGTGGTTTTCGAGAGCACCACACCGGTCATGAAGTTCTACTGGGACGTAACGCGACGTCTCAAGGCCGAGTTGCCGGACTGCATTGCCGTGATGTCCGGATACCACTCCATGCGCAAACCGGAAGAGACGATGATGGAGTGCAACACGGACATCGTGGCGCGCAGTAACCACATCGATTTCGTTCTCAGCAAGCTCGTGCCCTTCATCGCGGCGAATGCCGATTGGCGACAGTCGTGCGACATTGAAGGCCTCGTCATCCGCTCGGGAGAGAACGGGAATTTCCGCGATACCGGCAATTTCAAGCAGGTCGAACCGCTCGACAACTCCCCCGACATCGACCGGGGCCTCGTGGGCTGGAAGAATTACGCCCTCGAAAACGGGAACTTCCTCAAGACCCCCGGCACGTATGCATCCAGCGTAATCCGCGATTGCACCTTCGGGAAATGCACGTTCTGCCGTTATAATGGCCCGGACTTGACCTTCTCGGTTCGCTCCGTGGAGAAGAGCCTCGACGAATATCAGCGGCTGATCGAGGAGCACGGCGTCAAAGAAATCTTCGACGACTCGGGCGTATGGTATCGCGGCCAGGAGGCCCGGCAATTTGCCCAGGGTATCATCGACCGTGGCCTCCACAAGAAAGGCTGTTACTTTGGGCTCAACACGCGCTTCGCCTACCTCGACGAGGAGACGATCAAGCTGATGGGGAAAGCCAACTTCCGATTCATCCTGCTTGGCCTCGAGGCCTGCGACAACGAGACGCTCGAACGGCTCAACAAGGGCTACAAGGTCGAGGATGTGCGAAAGAACCTCGAGTGGTTCACGAAGTACGGAATGCATCCGCACCTCACGATCATGGTGGGGTACTACTGGCAGACCCAGGAGCAACTGACGAATACGGTCGAGAGTGTTCGCAATATCATGTTCAGCGGCCTGGCACGAACGCTGCAGGTCACCCTCTGTACGCCCCTCGATTACACTCCGTACCACAAGGAATGCATCGAGAAGGGTGTCCTGCAGACGGACGACTACAACGATTTCGACATGAGCAAGTTGATCGTGAAAACGCCGATTCCGCACGAACGGTACTACGAAGCCGTGAAGAGAATGTACGGAGTCGCCTATCACCCCAGGTTTATCCTGCGGCAGATCCTATTCCTGTTCTCCGGACGCGCACGCGACTGGCAGTTCCTGTTCCTGTACGGATGGCGCGCCCTGCGCCGCGTGCGTCAGCACGTCTTCAACCTGACCAAGGCGCACCAGGCCCAGGATGGGGAAGCCGGTCCCGGCCCGCAGGCCAAGCCCGAGTCGCAGGCCGTAGCGTCGTAGGGGCCACGGTGTTCTTGCCGCTCCCCGTTGAGACTTGGGCCTTGAGACTTTCCCGGGCAACAGCGGTGATTCCCGGGTGTGAACAAGGCTCAAGGCTCAAGTTCCAAGGCTCAAGTTTTAACTGGGGGTCGTTGAGGTGACCGACAGTGAAAGGAAGCAGGACAATGTACCCGGAACATGGAGAGGATAGCGACAAGAGGTATGATCTGGAGTCTCGCCTGATTGACTTTGCGGTTCAGATCATCGACGTCGTGGAAGAGATCCCGTCGAGCCGCGCCGGCAATCACATCGCTGGTCAGCTAGTCCGCTCGGGGACGTCTCCCGCGCCGAACTACGCAGAAAGCCAGAGCGCGGAATCACGCAGAGATTTCATTCACAAGTTGAAGATCGCCTTTAAGGAACTCCGAGAAACGAAGGTCTGGCTCGAGATCGTCTTGCGCAAATCGTTCTATCAGACGCGATC
Source organism: Verrucomicrobiota bacterium (assembly GCA_027623315.1). Classification (GTDB taxonomy): domain Bacteria; phylum Verrucomicrobiota; class Kiritimatiellia; order CAJWTS01; family CAJWTS01; genus JAQBYD01. Next base: position 18,983 of record JAQBYD010000027.1, read on the forward strand.
ACCTGTCACGGACGCTTCGAGAGAGTGCGATGAGTTGATCCGAATCTTCGGCAAGAGCATCTCGACGGCAGAAGCGAAAGAACAGTGACCCCTCGCGTCTTAAACTGCGTCAAAAGCCTTGGGACTTGAGCCTTCACAAGCGTGCCCGGTGCCTTGCGGAAAGTCTCAATTTCCAATTCTTAATTTCCAATTCTTAAGTAGATTCGCACTTGGGTCTTCGGACTTGAGCCTTCAGCCTTGAGCCTTGGGACTTCGGACTTGAGCCTTGGAACTTCACCGGGCAACGACACTCCGAAACCTAGACCTCCGCACCGATCCTAGAAGTGCTTGCGGTAGAGCTCGAAGGCTCTTGCCGAGTCTGCGGGGATATACTTGAACATGGTCTTGGAATCCGTGGCCAGATCCTGAACGAGCTGCAGGTTGTTCTCGTAACCCGGATACTCTTTCTTCATGTCGATGACCAGATCGTGCTCATTGCGGGCCTGGAAGACGGACGCCGCGCCGTAGACGACCCGCGCACCCCTGGCCTCGAGATAGTAAGACGCCCAGATGTCATCCATACGCCCGACGCCCGTGTGCAGAAAATAGTCCTTCAACAGTGAAGCGTGCATAAACGTATTTTGAGAGTTGAAGGGCGATAGCTTGTTTGAGGCGATCGGAAAGCACGACTTATCAAAGTCGCATTGCGGTTTGATCGTCATGCGGCAGATCGCGTCAATATCCGGATCCCCGTTCCAGAAGTCCGCCTGTACGTCCGGCACCATGCGTTTCTTCGACCGGCGGCTGTAATCTCGCGTCGGGACCAATTGAAGCGGAAAGCCCCGGTGCCAGAGATTCTTGTGATTTGTGGCTCCGACGGGATCAAATACGGGCGCGTCGGTGTCGTAGTAGTTGACTTCGATCTCCTGCCCCAGCATGAGATTCTCGCCCCACCCCTCATAAGGGATATTGTCGTCGTCGATGATTGCAACCACATCGGCCTTCATCTCACGCGCCCACAAAAAGCCGAAGTTGCGCCGCTGGATGCAGCCCCAACCGATCGCATCCGAAAGCTCCTTGTCGTACGTCTCCTGTTCTTTCGGGGTGACGTAGACACCGTTCTCGAGCTTGTAGTCCGATGGAGTCTTCAGATCCCCCATCACGACGAGATCCCAGCCGGGCATCGCATCGTATTTCAGGACCGCTTCGGTCGGAGGATTAATCGTGGTCGTGACGATGACTTTATTCATAGCGAACCTCTAGCCCGGACATGCAAAGACCGGGGACGGTATGAAAAGAGCCGCACGACTACAAGCGCGAAACCCGATCCGAGAGACCGCGGATTCGGGCCGACAGAGTCGTATCCGATCGACTCGTGTGAACAACCGGCAGAGGAACCGCGGATAGCGCGGATGGGCGCGGATTCGTGCTGACAGTGTCGTGTCCGATCAACGGAGAAGGGACCGCGGATTTCGCGGATGGGCGCGGATCTTCGGGGATGATGTCGTATCTGAATATGGAGCCGAACGGCGGAGAGACCGCGGATGACGCGGATGGCGCGGATCTTCGGGGATGATGTCGTATCTGGGCATCGTTGCTTGTATCGGGGCGAGCCGCGCTCGCCCCGATACAAGCAACACCGTCTTGCATGCGTCCGGATCCCATGAACACGCCAGCAGAGCCCATCAGATCCGCGTAATCCGCGGTCTCTCCCCAGCAGAGCCCATCAGATCCGTGCCATCCGCGTAATCCGCGGTCCCTCCCATTCGTGAAGATTCGCGCGATTCGTGGGCCATCCGCGGTCTCTCTCCCCCACCTCGCAAGCATCCGCGTCATCCGCGGCCTCTCCTATTCGTGAAGATTCGTGTGATTCGTGGGCCCATCACTCTCTCGCACCCTCGCCACTCGTCAACTCCTTCAGCGCGTAGACGGTCAGAGGCGTGTGCGCCTGGCCGAAGTGCGGCACCGTCATGACCTTGCTGAACCTGTCTTCAACCAGCGCCAGGAAGTGACCCCGCTCGGAATCGGATAGCGGCCGCATGTGCGGCGCCGCAATCGCAAGGCCGTAACCGCTGAAAGCCGCCACGGGCGCGGTGCTGGTCCCGAGCAACTCGCTGAGCAACTCATCATTCACCACCTTGACTCGCCTCGCCTCGTCCGTCGAGAGCCCGGGAAAGTAACTGAACGGCCCCATCGCGAACTCCACCGGAAGTTCCCACCCCGCCTCGACGGCCAGGTAAGCGTCCTGCGTAAGCATGACGCCTTTCTGTGGGTATAGCTCGTTGATCCGCCGTGCCGTCTCACGAAGAACCTGGAGCGGTGGTGCCGGTTTCTTGATCCACCAAAAGCGATCCCGCTTCAGGATAACCCAATCCTGGTGGAGCTCCGAAGTGCCCGCCGTCACGAGCACAGCAACAAAGACCGTGGCCAGTACGACGCACGCCTGCGACCCGACCGGGTGTGCGGTCTCGTGCGCGCCGCGTTCCCCGGATTCAGGGGTCGACTGCGGTGACAGGTTGCGCCAGAGCAGAACGCTTCCGAAAATGGCCAGCAGGGGCGCGATCGGGGTTTGGTAGTCGTCATACGGAAACGGACTCGCCACATGCACCAGAGAGACCGCGAGGAACGCCGTAAGGAGCAGTCCCGCGAAGCAGGTATCGACCCCGGGGACTGGCGCCGCCCGGCTTTGTCGTCGGTTGATGAATGTCCAGCAGAGCGAGGCGAAAGCCACGATCGCCGCCACCGTGTAAGCACGCAGGAATCTCGACATGAAACCGGCGCGGTTAACGAATCCATCCATCAGGCCGCGGGACTCCCGGTCGACGTGGTATGAGACGCTGAAGGCAAAGCCTTCCTTTGCGAAGATGAGAGATGGCCCGAAAATCGCCGCTAAACCTACGAGGCCGCCGACGCCGAATGCCACCCATCGCCACGGATGGCCGGCCTGTCGGCGGTGCCACAACAGGTAGAGTCCAGCAACGGGGAGCATGGCACCCAGGGAGATTCGCGTCCCCGCGGCACAAGCGAGCAGAAAGCCCGCGAGCAGCGCGGAACCCAGTGCCACGCGGCGCGACGAATAGCTCAGCGCCAGAAACCCACCGGTCACGAGCAGCGCGGCAAGCCCGTAGGTCTTCACGATCGTCGTGAAGTAGGCGTAGTACGGATTCACCGCAAGGAGCGCGAAACAGGTGAGGCCTGCCGCAAACGACAGGTGACGCGGCACCAGTCGCGCGGTCAGCCACGCGGCAAGAAACGCGGCGAGCAGCCCGAAAACGGCCGTCAGAGCCCGACCCCCGGCTACGCCATGCGGTGACCAGACCGGGAAGAGCGCTCCGTACACGTATGGTAGAAGGGGGGTCTGCGAGTAAAAGAAGTCGCGGTAGGGAACCTGTCCGGCATGCACCAGGCGCGACGCGTGCAGATACCATCCTTCATCCTGGTTCAAATCGCCCATCCACAGGGCTTCGGCGTAGAGCAGAAGCGCGAAGACGCACGAAACAATGGCAAGGAGCCCTATGGCGCTGCGCTGTCCGCGTGACATGGGACGAGTCTCATGGTGGATGCGTGAAACCTCAAGTCCGAAGTTGAGCGAGGAGCAGGCCAGCCCAGAATGGCAAAATGATTGAGACAGGACGATTACTCGACAGGACGATTTTTGGGAATAGGCCGGTGGACACACGCGGTGTCGCGGTTTCGCACTACGCGGTCTACGATCGCACCCTCAAACAAATCGTCCTGTCGAGTAATCGTCCTGCCAAAATTCCGGGATTCACGTCCGAACTTGAAACTTGGAACTTGAGAATTGGACCTTGAGACTTTCCGCGAGGCACCGGCTCCGCTCCACATCTCGAGATCCAATGGAAGCGTCCCGCATCGAGCACCTTGTCGAGAACCACATCGAGAACCTTGCCGAGAACCACATCGGAATCCGTGAAACTTCGACGTAACTATGGTCCCGATTTGGTTCTCGTCAAAGTTCTCGGATTGGTTTGCATGCCGCACCTTGTCGAGCCCCGCATCCAGCCGGAAGGCTCAAGGCTCAATTTCCAAGGCTCAAGACCCAAGGTGGCTCACACACATGGCCCATCGGCAGCGCCATTCCTGTCTTCCCTTGACACTCAACCCTCTGCGCTCGACACTCCCTCGCCTCATGAAGAAACTCCTCGCGAGATACACTGATCCCCAGGTCCTTAAGCAGTTCCTGCAGCAAGACGCGGATCGGGACATCCAGTTCTTCAAGTACGCCATCGCCGGCGCGACTGCCACGGCGTTTCACATCGTGCTCTTTCATCTGATTGCGTGGAAAGTATTCCCCGCCCTCCAGGCCGAAGATCTCTTCTCGAAACTACTCGGCCTGACCATCGAACCGCTGGAAGACGCCGTCCGCTCGCGCAACTCGATGTACAGCAATCTTGGGGCTTTTATTTTCTCGAACTTCTTCTGCTGGATCATCAACCGTGCGTGGGTCTTCAACCCGGGACGGCATCACATCATGGTGGAACTCGGTCTCTTCTACGTCGCATCCTCGGCCGCCATCGGGAGTGGGACGCTGCTGATGGGCTGGCTCATCAGTCACTACGGCATGATCACGACGCTCGCCTTCTGCGCCAATCTTGTCACCTCTCTGCTGATCAACTACGGCATGCGCAAGTTCGTGATCTTCAAGGGGTAGCGGGGCGAACTCGGCGAATGACGATCGCCGCGATCGACCAGGCGCTCAGCACCAACAAGGCTCCCACGGCGAGGAAGAAGTGGCCGCGGTAGGGCTGGTACGTCATGACGATCTCGTGCTTGCCGGCGCCCAACTTGAGACCACGCATGAGGTAGTTCACGCGATCGATGGCTTGGGGCCGCCCATCGACCGTTGCCGTCCACCCATCCTGATAGCGATCATTGACCACAAGTAGCCCTTCTTCCGGAATCTCCACACGTATGCGAATTAACGTTCGGTCATGCTCAAGGGACGTAACTGCAGTCGGACCGCGCCCGGTGTCGTGTCGCCCCGGCGGACCCGAGAGGATCGCCCACTCCTGCGGATTCAGCTCACTCCCGGCCAGACTCGACAGCACTGCATTGTCGTCATCCAGCGATAGCCATTTGTGGTAGACCAGGGCGCGAGGCAGAGCTCTTGTGAATCGCACCAGTGCAAATCGCCCCGCCGCGCGTTGCCCGATGTCGATGATCCGTCCCCTCGCGTCGATGTCGAATGCGTGCACGAGTTGGCATTGACCGGCGTTCAGCAATGACTGCAGAGCCTGCATGGGGCCGACGACGAATCGCGTGTTCGTGAGTTCCCAGAGGCGAAGCGGGTTCTGCTGGAACGCGCCGAAGTATGCCTGGTAGTCGCTCTCCATGTTTCTCTGCTTTGGCGGCTCCAGCGCATCGATCAAATGCGCGCGAAACATGATTGAGCGCCACTGCGCGAACGGGGACCCAGGGAAGGGACAACTGACGCGATACGGCTCGACTTCCTGATGAAGACGCTCGATGAGCGAATTCGAACGCATGAAAGCGCTCAAATCAACGACCTTCACGTATCTTCGATTCACCAGCGCGAGGTCAAGCGCAAGACACACGAGCACCATGGCGGCCACCCAGCGCCCGGTGCGGGCAGGATCACGCGACCGCCCCATAAACCGAAGGGCCGCAGCGCAAACTCCGAATAGGATCGCCGCCTGGAGAAGTCCACGCAGCATGTTGCGGACAATCACGGACTGACTTCCCGCCAGCCCCAGTTCCGTCCAGTATGCCGTGAGCGACGATCGCAGGGCTCCGACGCCAAGCATTCCAATCATCATCAGCGCGGCCATGCACGTCGCGCCCCAGAACCCCCAGCGATAGAACGATGCGGCTTCGGGTCCAGCTTTATCTGTCTGACGCGAAGCCGCGACGTGCCCGAGGGTAATGCTAAGTCCGGCGGCGAACAGGAACCCAAGTGCGACCTCCAGCACGTGCAGAAATTTCACCGGCGCGCGCATACTCCCGGCATAGGGCAAGGCGTAGAACAGACGGTACAGGGGAAAGTTGCGCCCCAATGCGAACAGAAACGCCAGGAGCGCGATGACAGACCAGAAGATCACATCGCGTCGCAAGCGCCGTCGCACTTCCTGTGCGACCTCGTCATCGTCATCACGCCCACGCCCGCGTGTGGTGACGGCCCAGGCCAGCGCCAGGAACCCGAACGTGATCGGCAAGACGCCGAGGTAAACCGTGTGCTGACGCAGGTTCATCAGCCCCTGCTTATGCTTCATCCAGCCCAGGGCCCGCCCCATGCGTCCCCAGTAAGGGCCCTTCGGGTCCCCCGTTTCGACGCCAAAGAAACATGGTGCCACAAACTCAATCGCCTCCTCGGGCGGAAGACTCCAGTTCGTCGCAAAGATCCACTTCTCCTTCTCGCTCTTACCCGCCACCTCAGATCGCGTCTTCATTGAATGCTGCTGAGCACCGCGAATCGAAGCATAGCCGAGTGCTAAAGCGAATGCTGTCGCGATGGCGGCGCCGATGATCCCTTTCGTTGCGACTCGGCGCAGACCGGGGAGGAAACAGCTGGCGGCCAGTCTATACGCCCAGTAGAGGCCCGCGAGAATAGCGAAGATCAGCATGATATCCGGCTGCGCCCCCAGGCCGAATGCCGCAACCGCACCCGCCCACGCGTAGTGCTTCAAGGATTGCCGCTCGACGGCGCGGTCTAGCAACCCGAGCATTAGCGGGACCATGGACATCAAGCTAAACTTGCCGAGGTGCCCTGCTGCAATAAGCGTAAAGGAATGAGGGCTCAGGGCGAGGGCCATGGCTCCGCAATATGCTGGAATGCCCCGAAGTCCTCGGCCACGCAGGAAGTAGAGACCTGCCAATCCTAGCAAGGAGATATTGAACAAGTACGCGCCGACGTGGAAGACAAGCGGCGACGTGACGCATCTCAGGAGATTGACTGGAGTCAGAGGTAAGGGTGCGCGCGCCAAACCGAGCATCATCGGGTGCCAGGACCCCATGAATGCCCCCGGCAGCTCGTCTTTTCGCTCAATCGAACCGTGCGGAAGGTTGTCGGGGCCCCAGAGCGTCTCTCCGGAAAACAGGGGTTTCCAGAAAACAGTCAGCACGGTCAGTGCGAATAGTCCGACGAAGATTCCGGCTTCCCAGCCAATCCGCGGACGTAGTCGGCTGGTCTTGTTATTGCTGCTCATCGCACATCGATCTCCCTGTCTCGGGTTTCGCCCTCTTCCGCGACGCCCTCGACACCTAGCTGGTTTTCGCTATCGGCGAATCCGCTCCCGTGGTCGATACCATCAGCCCCAGAATGATGACCCGTGACGCGGCCATGATCGCAATCAGAGAGTGCAATAGAAGATAGTCGCGCGCGAGATAAAGAACCCCACAGGATAGAATCGATAGCGGCGCCAAGATCCACAGGAACCGGTATCGGTGCCGGGCAATCTCGACACTCGCAAGGACTTGGATTACGGCATCGACTCCCATGACGAGCGCGTACGTGGGCACGTATCCGGCGTAGGGCTCGAAGTCCGCATTCCAGAGCCCCATGAGCCACTCGCTCGAGAGACTGAATGCGACCACACACAGCGCGGTCACCGCTCCCCCGATTATGACCGCTTCGCGACGAAAACGCCGGAGATCTCCGCCGCCGGCATGTTCAGCCGCAGCAAGCGGAAACACGACGAAAACAATTGGGCTCACTAGCCAAACCGGAATTCGTCCCATGGTCATGACGGCACCGTACCCGCCGGAGTCAGAATACATAAAGTTCCTGACCAAGAGGGTATCAAAATGCATCAGAAGCGTCATAGACCCGACATAGGCGATCATGGGTATCAGGGCGCGCACGATGACGCCCCGTTCATCTGGATAGGGCGCAGTCTTCCCTGCGTACATCTTCCGCATTACAACTAAAACAAGAACCGTGGTTAGCACCCCGGATCCAACACGTACCGAGAGTGCCCCCGGCAATCCCCACCCCAGCGCTATGAAGAATATAAGCGTAAGCATCAGCATGAAAACGGGTGTACCGACAGATGGAATTGCCGTGATCCAGAACCGCCCACTCCCTTGTATCAACCCGCGAACCAATGGACTCCACCAGGCCAGCACTGCCATGGCAGCGAGGATCGCAACGTAGACACGCCCGTCTAAATGTAGGCGCTCGAGAATTGGACCCGCGGCAACTACCACGAGCCCGACGGAGATGATGCTGCCCACCAGTGCAATGAGGGTAAGATCGCGCACCAGAGCCCGACATGCTGCTTCTCGTTGAGTTGCAAGGAGACGGGAGATCGATTTCGCACCGAGCTGATACATCACGGTCACGGGTATCGCCAAAATCGTAATCGCGGCATAGATTGGGTCAACCGCGCCGAAGTCCGACGGGGGGAGGTAACGCCCGAGCACGAACTTGTACAAGACGTTGCTTACGTCCCCAAAGCGCCAGATGATAAACAGAGCGAGCCCGTGGAAGCGCAACGGGCCAAGCGATCCCCGCAGTTTCCAAGCGATAGTGCGAAGGGCACGAATCAAAGGTGCACCGGCCGGACGAGGTAGATGTCAGTCATCCAGAAACTCCATGAAGTCCTGCTTATTTTCAAGCGGCGTCCTGGTCGGACGCCCCAGGTCCTCCCGAGCGCCGATGCCAATTTTGATCTCCAACAGGCTGGGGCCGGGCTCGCGCATCAACGCGGTGACGGCGGCACCGATCTCCTCTTTCGACGCGATACAGCGAGTACGTCGATAGCCGCAAGCCCGCGCAATTCCGGGAATGTCGATTTCGTTACCAACCGTCGGCTGTCCGCCAACAGACTCATGCGCACCATTGTTCAGCACGATGTGCTTGAGGTTCTCCAAAGCGCGTGACCCCATAATTGCCAGCGCCCCCATGTGCATGATCACGGCGCCGTCACCATCGATACACACGACGCGGCGATCGGCATTGCCCAAGGCGATCCCCATGGCAACCTGGGAACAGTGCCCCATCGAGCCTACGGTCAGAAAGTCCGCACCATGTCCCTGGCCTGTTCTTTCGCGGATTTCAAAGAGTTCCCTGGAAGCCTTGCCGGTGGTGGAGACGACGACATCACGCGAACCCAGGGCGCCGACGATCGCCTCGAGCGCCTCTTCGCGAAGGGCGAGTTCCGGGCATGGCCCGGGCGACGAAAGCGCGTAATCGCTGAACGTTGCCTTTCGTACAAGCAGCGCCACGGGACCACTGGTGTCGCGCATGCGTGATACGGCCTCGTCCATCACGGATACGACCGCCTCGTCTTGCGGCGGAAGGATCCACCATGGAATTTCAAGGGCGTCCAGAGTCGCGGGCGTAATTCTGCCCTGCTTGACATGCTGCGGTTCGTCTTTGACACCCGGTTCGCCACGCCAACCGATCAGGAGCAGGACCGGCACGCTATAGACCTCCGGGTCGACAAGAGACGTCAGCGGGTTAATCGCATTGCCCAGGCCTGAATTCTGCATGTAGACCACGCCGGCATTCCCCGTAGCGAGATGATAGCCGCATGCCAGGGCGACTGCGGCACCTTCGTTCGCGGCGATGACGTGTCGATCCGGGGCGGCGTGATCGGTGACATACGCACAGAAGGATTTGAGGAGAGAGTCCGGCACCCCCGCGTAGAAGTCCAATCTGCGATCAGCAAGCAGTTGATAGAAATGTTCGCACGCTAGAGCCATCATGGACCTCCCTCAGTTTGCCCGGAGCGCCGCATGCGGCGCCAGACCACCATCGCCAGTCCCGCGCAGCCGCAGCCCACCCAGAAGTAGGCATGTCTGAGGGCTCGGTAGACCTCTCGCATGGGCTTCAGTATGGTATCCGGTAGCGCAGCATAACACCGTTTCCAATACTCGCGAGGACGCGTCCGCCAGTATTCGAGATCGTACGACTCGATGGATCCGACCTCCTGCCCCGTTAAGGACACGGGAACTATGCGAATGGACGCCTGTACGGTATTCACGACGACCTGCAGGACCGCGTCCCGCGCCGTATCGCCGATTCCCGAAATTACGTAGGTAGCGCCGGTCTCCGGATCCTGGTCATAAAGCAGATGAAGCGGCCAGCGGCATCCGGAATCGCCGGAGAACCAGACCACGCTCTTAGATTGAGCCACTCGGCGCAGCAACGGGGCAACGACATCTTGAAAATTGTTCGGCCGTGAATAAGACGCGGGATTATTGAAATACCTGGACACGTCGTCGTACCGCTGGGATCCGACGGCCCAGACCTGGCGATGACTGAAAACGAAGAGACCGCGCAGCCTCGGATCCGTCGCCGCGGACTCTGCGCAACGTCGAAAGAATCGCAGCTGGCTTCCACGTATCGAACCATCGCTCAACTCCGTATCCAGGATCACGAACAGGTATCCGCCGTAGCGGAAGTCAAAAAAAGTGGGGCCGAACGTATCTTCGTACAAAGCGCGGCTTCCCATAATATCGTGGTTCCCGACCGCATTGAATACCGGAAGAGCGACGCGGTCAGCAAACTGGGTCACGAACGCCCGGGCGTGGGAGGGCACGGCACGATAGTAATTGTCACCGAGTAGAACAATGAGATCGGCCCCGGTGGTGTTAAACCGATCTATCGCGGCGGTCACGGTGGAGGCCGGCGCACCGCTACGACGGGTTGGTGGCCCCCCGCGAAGATGTCCGGCAACCAGGAAGCTGAACGTTTCACCTCCAGGGCCCGGGCTGCCGGACGCCGTGGCCGATATTCTGTTTCTTCCGTTCCCCACGCACGACTCGGCCGGTGTCGGCCTGCGCCTGGTGATTGCCAAGGCGATCATCGACGCGCATGGCGGAATCGTCGCCTGCGAGAACAACAACGGCGGAACGCGCTACACGATTACGCTTTAGCGAGCCGCAACCTCACCAACTTTGTCGTGAGCTTTGTCGTGAGCTTTGTCGAACAAGTTCAATAAACTCGACAAAGCTCGCGACAAAGCTCACGACAAAGAAAATGCGGTGGGGCGTCTGACTCAGTCCTTATCCGACCCCGGAGGGCTTGTCGGCGGAATCGGGATCGCAGATGCCCCCCACCCCACCCCTACCGGCATCTTTGGGGTTGCCTTCGATCTTACCGGCTGTATCCTCACCGTCCATGCATGTCACCGCGACGCCGTTTGAGGGGCTTTACATCATCGAGCCGAAAGTCTTTTCGGATTCGCGCGGAACCTTCTTCGAATCGTACAAAGAATCGGTGTTGCGGGATCACGGCCTGAGTGCGAATTTTGTTCAGGACAGCCAGTCCATCTCGCACCGCGGCGTCCTGCGAGGCATGCACTGGCAGGCCCCGCCCCACGCGCAGACCAAACTCGTGCGCGTCGTGACGGGAAGACTGCTGGACGTCGTGATCGATCTTCGCCGTGAATCCAGAACATTCAAGCAGTGGTTCTCCATCGAGCTCACGGCCGCAAACGCAAAGCTCCTGTGGATCCCCCGCGGCTTCGCGCACGGCTTCCTTGCGCTCGAAGACAACACCACCTTCCTCTACAAGGTCGACTCCGAATTCGCACCCGATTCCGAGCGCGGCATCGCATGGAACGATCCCGAAATCGGGGTCGACTGGGATCTCGCGGCATCCGGCATCGAGCGCCCTTCCCTATCGCCTCGTGACGAGAAGCTGCCGCGACTCCAGGAACTGCCCGTGGGCTGCTTGTTCTAGCCCCAGATTAAGCGAACAACTCGTCCTCCGAAGCAAGCGCGGCGCGAAGGCGGATCGAACTTCGCACGGCCGGCGACGTGCCTCCGCCAGATTATTCGGTGTGGAAACTTGAGAGACAAGGTAGGGCGAGGTGTCCCACCGAGTCGGGATCGCGCTGCGGCTCGCTGGGACAGCTCGCCCTACCTTCGCAAACGACCGCCAAACGGGAAGTTTCAGCCTGTTCCAGACCCACCATCAGGGCGGCGTCGCGACAGCCCGACGATCACGACACCCGCCGTCCAGAGCAACACCACGACCAGCACCATCACCGCCGCCAGGAAGTGTCTGCGGTACGGCTGGTACTTGAGCACGACGGTGTGGTCTCCCGCAGAGAGCTTGATCCCGCGCATCAGGTAGTTCGCCTTCAGAATGTCCACGGCGCTACCGTCTACCATTGCCGTCCAGCCCGAATGGAAGTAGTCGTTGATCAGCAACACACCCTCCTCCTTCAGCTCTGCGGCCACGTCGATACGGTTACGGGTGTGCCGGATGGATCGCACTGCGGTCGGCGGTGTGACGCTCTGGTGGTGGTCGCCCTCCCCCGTAAGGATCAGCCGTTGGGCCGGATTCCACCCGGAAGAGGCGAGTCTTTTCAGAATCTCGGTCTCGTCCGGCATCGAGACCCAATCATGAACAACGACGGCGCGCGGCATTTCCGCGGGAAAGCGAAACAGACCGATTTGGCCCTGCGCGCCCGGTGCTACGGCGAGTATCCGTCCTTTCCGATCCATGTCGTATGTCGTGTCAAGCGTCACCATCCCATTCTTCAGCAGTTGCTCGAACGGAGCCAACGGTCCGATGATAAAGCGGACATTGGCGAGCTGCCACAAGCGCGGCATCACCGGCTGCAGGGCTCCGAAGTAAGCCGTGTAGTCATCCGGCATAACACGCGCCTGCGGGGGCTCCAGCGCGTCGATCAAATGAGCCCTAAACATAAACTCCCGCCACTGCGAGAACGGTGACTGCGAGAAAGGACAGCTCACGCGGTAAGGGGTCGATTCCTGTTTCAGCCGCTCGATCATGGGATTGCTATCCAGGAATGCGCTCAGGTCCACCGTTCGCACGTACCTGCGGTCCACCAATCCCCTATCCACGGCCAGTGAAATGAGGAGAATGATCGGCAGCCATCGCGTCACGAACCCGGACTGAGGCGAGCGCGGAATAATCCAATAGGCAAACCCCGCGACGCCGAACCACACGGCGCCCTGCAGCAGCGCAAGCAGCATGTTGCGCTGCAACAACGCAGCCTGCGATTCCAGCCCCAGCTCCGTCCAGTACACAGCCAGTCTCGCGCGCGCCGCTCCAGCAAGCAGCATGCCCAGGATCATCAGTCCCGCCATGATGCCCGAACTCAACGCCATGCCGTGGTACAATGGAAAGGTCTGTTTCACGCGCTTCTTAGCCGGCGCCGGCTTGCGGCAGGCATAGTCAAGCGCTGCCGTCAGCCCGATCGCCATTAGAATCCCCAATGCAATCTCAGCCACATGCAGAAACTTGACCGGCGCGCGCATGCTGGATGCATACGGCAGCATGTAGAACAGGCGGTAGAACGGCGTGTACCGCCCCAGCGCGAGAACGAAGGAGACCAGCAGCACGCCCCACCAGAAGTAGGCATCGAGGCGGAGGCCGCGCAGATGCGCTTCGCTTCCGGATGAAAATCGAACAACTTGTCCGCCTTCGCGCTGCGCTTGCTTCGGCGGACAAGTTGTTCGATTTTCAATATTGGATGTCCGATGTTCAGCCCCGTCGGAAACTTCATCACGCTCGAGAGATGCCGTCCCACCATCCTCGTCCCCCGCACTCATCCCTCGCCGGTTACGTCGCCGCCGCTCCAACGTGCCCGCGATCGCCCAGACCAGCGCAAATACACTCAGCGAGAGCGGCAGCGCGCCCAGGTACTCCGTGTTCTGCCGCAGGCTCATCAAGCCCTGCCGATGCTCGCGCCAGCCCACGGTCCGCCCCACACGGCCCCAGTAAGGCCCCGCCGGGTCGCCACTTCCGACGCCAAAAAAACACGGCGCAACAAATTCAAGCATCTCCTCAGGTGGCAGACTCCAGTTCGTCGCAAAAATCCACTTCTCCTCTGCCGTCTTCCCCATCACGTCGGCACGTGCCTTTATCGTCTCGTTGAGCGTGCCGCTCAGCGCGGCCCAGCCCATGCCGAACGCGCAGGCCCCCGCAACAGCCACCCCAGCCGCATTGATTCCCAGGTAGCGCGCCACGCCTGTACGCGGCCAACACATAACCAGGCGATACAGGCCATAGATGGCGCCCAGGCCGGCAAAGATCAGCATGATATCCGCTTGCGCGCCCAACGCCCAGGCGGCAGCGAGCCCCGCCCAGGCAAAATGAAGCAGCGACTTCCTCTCAATGCCGCGATCCAGGCATGCCAGCATGAAGACCGCCATCGGCATCATGTTGAACTTGCCGAGATGGCCGGCGGCGATCAGGGAGAATGTATGCGGCGTAAATCCAAGCGCAAGTGCGGCACAAGCGGCCGGAAAATCGCGCATGCCGCGTCCACGGACGAAGTAATAGGTTGCAGCGACCAGCAGAAAGACGCTGAACAGATACGAGAAGGTATGAAAGAACAAGGGCGGCAAAAACGTCTGCAGAAGAATCACGGGCGTCAATGGGCTCGCGGGATACCCTCCGCCCAGCATCATGGAACTCCAAGACCCCGTCAATGATCCCGGCAGCTCTGCACTGCGCTCAATAATCGCATGTGGAAAATTGTCAGGGCCCCAGAGAGACTCGCCGGAGGTAATCCAACTCAGGAATACAATCAGAGCCAGCACCAGCAAGATTGCAAGCGCGCCGCTTCGTTGAAGGATGCGTCTATTCATTGGGACATTCTCTCTTTCTGAAAATTGAGAGATGGCGGGCCGACATTAAAGCCCCGTCGTATGGCCTTCGGAAATGAAGCGATAACTCAAAACGCACATGCGCGGAAGGAAAAGGGCATTTGGTCACTATTTCAGCAACATGCAGGCCTCTCGGTAATGCTGAAATGTATGGATTTCCTTCCATCCGCCATTCACGACCAGGGCCTGTATACGCGCACCGCGCCGCCGAAGGGTATCGATCAGATCGGCCACGTTCCAGGTGTCCACCTCTTCGCATTCGGAAGCGGCCTCGAGGGCCATTTGCCAGGCGCGGCGACTGAACGAGGCCAGACCAAAATATTCATGCGTGGCCTCGGCTTCCGACACCAGGGAGCCGATGGCGCTGACCTCACAGCTCTGCACCGAGTCGATGCGGCGCTGACCCTGGCTGGCATCGACGGGAAGAACGGCCAGTTCCAGTTCCCTGTTGTGCCCGGATCTCTTGTACGAATCGTCACAGACCAGTACAATGTCATCTTCAGCCTCAAGCAGCGTTCCGATCAGCCTGCGGTCGAAGACGATATCGCCGTGTATGGCCAGAACTCGCTCCGCATTGCCGATATCGCCGCATAGGAGAGAAGCGGCGGCCCGCGTGGTCATGAATTTCGGATTCTGACGAATTTCAATTCCCGGGGCGGAAATGGCCTCGTGCCTGTAGCCTCCGATCACCGTGATATCCTGAAGGCCGCAGGCGTTCAACGTTTCGACATTGCGCTCGAGGAGCGATTTTCCATTGATGTCCAGCATGGCGACGGGGCGATCCCCTAGCGAAGTGGCCAAGCTTTCGTCGTTGGGCATTCCCGCGGCGAGCACAATGACCCGCGTGGGAACGGAATCCGAGCGCAGAAACTTTTTCTCGTCTTCCTTCATCTGCGACATGCCCTGCAGCTCGAAGATGTCCGCCATCGAAACTATGTCGCTGGCCTTCAAGTTCGCAATCCCGTTTTCGCGCGCGACTTTTTTGAACACATCGTCCATGGCGCGCACGGATGCCCGTAAGCCGTGGTTGGCATAAATGACCACCTTGACGCCCTGCTGCTCGAGATCGACGAGGTCGATGTCTGGATAGGTCGTGGGGACGATCACGACGGGCAGGCGCTTCTTCCAGACAGACAGAAACGCGCGAATTTCGCGATCGGTATCGGCCTTGCTATGCATCAGGATCATGTCGGCGCCTGCGTCCGCGTAGGCATGCGCTCTTTTGAGCGCTTCCTCCTGGCTGCGGCCGGCGATCAGCGCTTCCACCCTCGCGATAATCGAGAAGGCTTCGCTGCGTTGCGCGTTCTTTCCGGCCATGATTTTGCCGACAAACTCGCCGATCGGCGCCAGATCCTGCCGACCTGCCACGTAGCTGTTCACCTTCGGGAAATGCTTGTCTTCGATGCAGATGGCGGCAATGCCGGCCGCTTCGTATCGGCGCACGGCGTGAATGACATTGTTCGAATTCCCGTAGCCCGTGTCACAATCCGCGACCACGGGCAGCGCGCAGGCATCGCTCATTTCCGATGCGGCCGACAGGTACTCGGTCATGGTCAGAATATTGGCGTCGGGCAGCGCGTGGGCGGCGGAAATTTCCAGTCCGCTCGCCCATATCCCTTCGAACCCGTGCCGCTCGACCAGGCGCGCGCCGAGGCCATTGTGCGCACCCATCAACCGCACCACACCAGACTGCTCAACCATCTGACGAAATTGCTGTGCTCTGTCCATAAATCGCCGCGATTCATTCCCATGAAACACGTAAACACGCTTTGACGGGCAGAACATATCAAACCGCCCCTCTAGTAGCAAGCGTAGCTCAAGTCAACTCTTGCCATATCAAGCCCTCCCTGCAATTATCACGCAGCCAAACGACGAACGAGGGGAGACCGTAACAGGACGGACAACCGATGAGCAGCACGAACGAAGACACGCGAGATCATTTCAACAGAGTCAGCGGAGCGTTTCAAAAACGCGCATGGGTAGCCGCAGACGACAAGGTTGCATCATTCAGAAACGCAGTGGCCACTCGCATCCAGATCTCGCCCGACAGTCGAGTACTGGAGGTCGGAATTGGCGCGGGATCCTTCGCCCGCATCATCGCCGTGAACCCGGCGAATTACTACGGCATCGATATATCCTCCGACATGCTGAAACACGCCGCAGAAGTCGTGCCGGCGGAGAATCTGCACCTGGGCGATGGTGAGAATCTAGCCATGTTTGCCGATGACGATTTCGATTTTGTATGCTGCCGTAACGTCGTGAAGCACGTCAGCGATCCGCCGCAGTTTGTGGCGGAAATGGCGAGGGTCTGCCGCCCGGACGGAACCGTCATGCTGATAGAGAGTTGCGCGTTTGATGCCGAAGATTGTCGTTTCTTCGAGAAAGTCACAGCCATTACGGAGCCGTCGCAGAAGCCCTATATGCTGGCGGAAGAATACGCCCCACTGATGCAGGGAACTGGTCTCACCGACATCCAGACACATCCCTTCGGATTCATTGACCATTCCAACGACGCCTATCTTAGCACATTCCATCTCAGCGATTCCCAGAAGCAGGCCGTATGGGACCTGTACGCCGAGGCCCCGGAAAGCGTTAGGGGGCGGCGACAACTCGCGCCACTGGCGGACGAGCCCGGGTTTCAAATCTGGCTGCGATGGGTGACTGTCGACGGCAGAAAGAAAGCATGACGGAAGACACGCCTAGTCCTCATCGGAGCTATCCCGCCGAAACCTTCAGAGAGATCTACAAGTGGGATATTGAGCACAATCCAGGCGGCATCTTCGGCAAACTCTACTTACGACGATGGTCGGTATCCATCATTCGTATCCTCGCACCTCTACCCGTTGCTCCCAATCACCTGACCTATGGGTCCCTGCTGGCTTCAGTCGCAGCGCTTGTCGTGCTTTACAAGAACTTCCCGATGTCACACCTTGTCGGCGCAGCCTTCATCCAACTGTGCCTCGTGCTCGGGTACGCCGATGGTGACATGGTTCGCCTAAAGCACCTCGGAAACCGATTTGGTGGCTGGCTTGACGGCGTTATCGACATGATGAAGATCAATGTCGTCTATTTCGCCGTCGCGGCGGCGGCCTACGCCGACACGGGTGACGCTATCATCTTTCTGCCTCTTTCCGCGGTGATCTCAACGCGGCTGGTGCTTGCCCATATCGCCCGCAAGACACATGATACGTTCGCGAATCAGGATGAAGATGTCGACAGTGTGGCGAGCGGAGGCATGGTGAGACGATGGGCCGAAAGACTTGGAATCAAGCCGGAGTTCGCCTCATTCTCTGATGATGTTAAGTTCTTCCTCCTCACAATCGTCGTCTTGCTGCAATGCTACATGATCGGCTTAATCGCATTTGCGGCACTGCACACACTGCTGATCGCGATCGCGTTCGTCAACGTGTGGCGCAAGGGGCGACGTGAAGCACTTGCCAACATCGGCTTTGCGGAACACTAGGGCCGCGCTGAGCGGCGCGCAGAAGCGAAAACACCCGCGAGTACGATGAGTCTCGTCGCGACAAGAGTCCTGAAAAGTCCATCCAGTGTCAGGGAAGTTCTCAGCGCATAAAGAAGCCCACACATCACTATGGCTGGTACCGCCATATAGAGCACGCAAGAGTAACGGTGACGCGCCATCTCGGCACTGGCAATGACCTGCACGTTCGCGTCAAGACCCATCGCCATGGCATAGAGCCAGAGGTAACGCCCGTACGGTGCAAATTTCGGATCCCAGGCGGACATGATGGCGTCACCGGTCAAGAAGAACAAAGCTGAAGCCAGCACAGCAATCGTGAGCCCAATGGTCAGACTCTGTCCATAGAAGCGAACAACGCTTTGCCCCTTAGCGTGTCCGGCCGCTACCAGAGGAAATATCACGAATATCAAGGGACTTACGAACCAGAGAGGAATCCGACCTAGAGTCAGAACGGCCCCATATCCTGCGGACTCCGCAACCATGAAGTTGCGTACGATCAGAGGGTCAAAATGGAAGAGCAGCGTGGTGCTGACAATATATACGCTCATGGGAAGTAGCGCTGATACCATGACGGTGCGCTCTTCGTGATACTCGGCCCGAGCCACCATGAACACCTTGCGCACAGAGAGGAAGACAAGTGCCGCCGCAAGTCCTCCAGAGACTGGACGTACGACAAGTGCGCCCGGCAACCCCATTTTCCACACAACAACGAGGAGAAACGTCAGAACGATCATGGAGATCGGGCCTACCGTGCAAGGAATTGCAGTCAGCCAGAAGCGTCCCGTGCCACGAATCATGGCCATCGCCAGGGGGCTCCACCATGCCATCACCATCATGCCTCCGAGTATCCACTCGTAGACACCTCCATTCAGGTGAAGACGCAGCAGGATGTAATCACCCAGTAGATACACAGACAGGGCAGACAAAATGCTCCCCACGGCCGCAAGTTTGATCAGATCCCGCGTAAGCCCTGCACACTGCTCGATGCGGCCCACAGCCAGCAGGCGACTCATGGATTTCGTGCCAAGCTGATAGACGACCGAGATCGGGATCGCCAGAAACGCGATTACGGAAAATATCGGCTGCACGGCGCCAAAGTCCAATTGCTGGAGCTCGCGGCCCAGAATCAGCTGATAGAGAAAATTCCCCGCATCCCCAAGCCTCCATACGAAGAAGAGAAGAAGGCTATTCCATCCCAGCGATCCCATTCGCCCCAATGCGCGTCGATGCAGGAACCTGAAGCCGTCAAGGAGACCACTCATCGAGGTGGCACCGTTCGTGCGTCACGCATTCAGGAAATCCATGAATGCGAACTTGTTCTGCTCCGGTGTCGACTGCGGCCGACCGAGATCCGCGCGGGAGCCCGTCCGCGCCTTGATCTCGAGTAGCACGGGGCCGTCGCAGGCAGTCAGCGTTCGCATGTGTTGACCAATCTGATCGATGGTTGAAGCGCACATCGCATATCGATACCCGCACGCCACGGCCACTGCGGGTAAATCCATCTGAAACCCCACCGTCGGCTGAGCCCCAACGGAATCGTGAGCCCCATTGTTGATAATAACGTGTCTGAAATTCCTTGGGCCATGGGTGCCCACTATGGCCATGCTCCCCATGTGCATAATTGTCGAACCGTCCCCATCGATGCAGTATACCTCGCGCTCAGGTCGAGCACCGGCGATGCCAAGTGCGATCTGCGAAGCATGCCCCATCGACCCCACCGTCAGGAAATCACGCGACAGGTCATGTCCTTTCGAGACGCGGTACTCATACAACTCCCTTGAGGTCTTACCCGTAGTTGAGACGACGACATCATGCTCCGTCAGGGAATCAACAACCGCGCACACGGCCGCTTCTCTTGTCAGAGAAAATGAAGCTTCGACATGTGCGCGACTCTCGTATGGAGCAAAAGTGCCTGCCTTGACGAGGAGAGCGTAGGGCCTATTCTCTGCCGTGCAATGCCGAACGGCGGCATTCAGACATTCAGCAGCTTCCAGATCATCCGCAGGGAGTATGCTATGGGCTACACCGAGAGTTGAGAGCATCGCTTCCGTGATCTCACCCATCTGCCGGTGTTGAGGCTCATCAGGGACCCCGGGCTCGCCGCGCCAGCCCACGAGAAGCAGCAGAGGAATGCCATATACCAGGGGGCTTGTCAGAGACGTGAGCGGGTTCACCGCGTTGCCCAGCCCGGAGTTCTGCATGTAGACCAAGCCGATGCCTCGCGTCGCGAGATGGTGGCCACACGCCAGGGCAACCGCTGCGCCCTCATTGGCGGCAATAATGTGGCGGCCCCCCGCGGCATGATCCTGAACATATGCACAGAACTCTTTCAGCAAAGAGTCGGGGACACCCGTAAAGTAGCCAACGCCCTGGGACGTCAAAGCGTTGAAAAAAGATGCGCAGTCCAACTTCACATTCACATGATCGTCCCGTCCCGATTAGCCGCGTGGCCCTCGGGTAACTGCACAATGGATCAACGCTTGCGGCCTAACGCATACATTTCGTATTCGCCCCCCAACATCCTGTCGAGCCTGAGTAGTCCGATGGAACGCGCCACGGCCTGCTTGAAGAGATTCTGGCTGATCCTCGCACCCAAGCTGGGGCCGCGAAATATGCTGCGAGTCGCCAGTTGCTCTACCGAAAAACCCGCGCCGCGCAACAGATTATCCAGCCCTGTCAGGGTGAACACGTTCATCTTCCTCGAAACTATGGGCCTAATCTTCTTGGCGAGATCGTACAAATTGGGCTCCGTGACATAGACAGCCCCACCAGGACGCAACGACCGCATCGCCTTTTCCATCCAGCCCGATATATCGTCCACGTATTGAATGACCGCCTTCATGACGACGAGATCGAAATGATCGGCCGGGACTTCGATCTCGAGAAAGTCGCCGCAGAAATAGGATCCCGTTCCGATCCGCTCAGGCGCTGAAGAAACCGCATTAGCATCAACATCGATCCCCATGATTTCCGTGAAGCCACGTCCACGGGCTTCCATCAGGAAATCGCCCGCAGCGAATCCTAAGTCCAGAATGCGCGTCCCCTGAACACTTGCCGATAACTGATCCCACTCCTGTACCCAAATCTTCTTCCTAGCGGGGAGATGCCGCAGGCCATGGTCAACCCAGTCTGTTGTCTCCTGCTGGAAGACTAGAGAATAGACGGAGCCGCAATACTCACATTTAACGTGATCGGCCGGAAACCGAATTGATCGGTATGTCCGTATCCCGTCTTTCGATCGACAGCATGGGCATAGAGGCCCCTCTCGCGTACTTCTCATTTACTTCACTGATGCGGCACTCGATGCCCTATATGATCGTGTTGAATTGACGAGAATGACTGGTTCTTACTACAGTCGATGATGCTACCGAAGGTAGATTCCGTCGTCAACGATCTCTTACTCACGCTTCGGACTCATCATGGACGCAATCATCCTTGCAGCGGGACGTGGAATGCGCCTCGCATCCACCCACCAACTGCCTAAGGGCTTTTTGGAAGTGGGATCGCTACCTATCATTGTGCAGTCCATCCACACTCTCTGGGACTTCGGTATTCGGCGCATACACCTCATAACCGGACACGACGCGGAGCGTTACGACCATCTGGCATCTGGAATGGAGGGAGTTTCCACGGTATTCAATCATCAATACGCGACGGCGGGTAACCTCCATACACTATACTGCGCTACCGAGATTGTCAGCGGCGCCTTCCTCCTTCTGGAATCAGACCTACTCTATGAACCGCGGGCACTGGAGGCCCTGATCTCTCACAACTCGCCAAACGCCATCCTGCTCTCGGGCCGAACAGACCACGGCGACGAAGTCTACGTGGAAACGGATGCCGGACGACTCAAGAATCTCAGCAAATCCCGGTCGCTTCAGTCCGTAGCGACGGGCGAATTCGTGGGTATATCGAAGCTATCCAGAGACCTTTTCGAGTGCATGCAAGCGAAGATCACACGCGCTCGTGCAGCCAGCTCGAATCTAGCATACGAGGACGGGCTGGTGGCGGCAGGAGCCGACATACCGATCGCATGCCCAGTTGTGGACGACCTGATCTGGTGTGAGATTGACGATCCTTCGCACTGCGCCATCGCCAAGGAGAAGATCTATCCTCGATTGCAGTCTGCCCGGGCGGCAGATCAATCGACCAACCACTGCGGACCAGGACAACGGCGGCGCTGACAACATAGCCCAAGAGCATGTCCGCTCGCGCGCTGCAGCATGGCCCTACTATAAACACGCGAGAGAAAGACGCCAATCACATCGGCACGACTATCCTTGACCGTCATCCCGCATATGGATCACGTCTTCAAGCAGGGCCCCAAGTCTTTCGAGGTCCCCCCAGGCGATCGAGCCCATGTTTGCGATGCGGAAGAGCCGCACTCTGAGTCCGCCCTGCCCGGCATAGATCACAAATCCGTCTGCCTTCAGCCGGTCATGCAACGCTTCGTAGGAGAGTCCGGGGGGCAACATGATGGAGGTCAGCGACGAGCCCATTCGAATCGGGTCACAGAAAAGGGAATAGCCCGAGCGTTGCGCGGCGTCACGAATCAGGGACGATCGTTTACGATAGAGTTCAATGCGCGCCGCGAGGCCCTCCTCCAGAAGCTCATCGAGGGCTTCATTGAGCACGTATAGGGCCGGGATCGCCGGTGTGAAGGCGGGGACGCCGGCGTCGGCGGCCTCGGCATAGTTACGCAGATCAAGATAGAGGGAGCGCGGCGTGTACTCCGCGACAGACGAAAGCGCGGAGCGATTCAGAATCACGAACGAGATACCGGGAATACCGTGAATGCACTTGTTGGATGTGCCCGTAACAAAACCGAGGTGCGTGAAATCCAGAAACTCGCCTGCGAAGGAACTGACGGCATCGACGATCGTTCGCACGCCGTGTCGCGACGCGATCTGCGCGAGAGCTGCGACGTCGTTGAGCACGCCGGTCGTCGTCTCGTGATGCACGAGAGCCAACGCCGCCACGCCTCCCGCGGCAAGCCGTTCATCGAGCGCAGCCGCGTCGAGTAGCGCGCCCCACTCCGATGTGATCGCCTCGTACTCGATCCCGTGAATGCGGGCCATCTCGGCCATGCGTTCTCCGTAGACGCCATTCGACATGACCAGGAGGCGCTCATCGCGACCCACGGCGCCGCAGACCGCCGACTCCACCGCGGCGGTCCCGGAACCGGAGATCAGGACGGCCGAGAATTCGTCCGGGCTCAGCCCGTACACGTTGAGCAGTTTGCGGCGCACGTCTTCATGGAGATCGCTGAACTCAGGCTCGCGATGGCACATGTCCGGAGCGCACATGGCGCGGCGCACGCGCTCGCTAACATTGACCGGCCCCGGATTCAGCAGAATTGGATCAGTGTGGATATGCTGCATAACTCCCATTCGGTGCTTGTCATTGTCGGCATGGCGCTATTCCACGTCCCTTTCAGACAACGGGGCGGTCGGCAGTTTAGGCCAGGGCCCGATCCCTTGCTCCAAGACTAGGCTTCTGACGATAGTGGCCAACCCGGATTCCTTTCCCCAAGCATCGAAAAGACAATTGTGAAGGACTATCGCACGCACCAATTGCACGACGCCAATATATAGAAGGAACCAGTGGGGCTTACCGATCAGCAAGCAGAACACTAGAGGGTACCGGTAGCTAAAGAACAAGATCATGAGTGGGGCGTCCGCGGATATGATGTGGGCCTCGATCCTCTCAACATCAGTGAGGCGTTGCGCACGGCAGCGTGTCCAGAATTCTTCCCGCCTCCCAAATAGACCTCCGAACATATCGGTATAACGAACCATGATCGCCTGGCTCGCAAATGCGATCACGCAAGCTGCAATCGGAAGAGGGCGCGGATAATGTAGAAGCACGCCCAAGCACAAGCCTATCAAGATCATGCATTGGCCGATGTAGTCACACATATTGTCAAACCACTCACCCAGTCTTGAACCAGTATTCGTAGCCCTGGCCAATTCCCCATCCAAGCAGTCAAAGAGAGTGCCTATCAGCAGAGCAAGAATTGCGGCGATGCCAGACCAGTAACGGGCATCAGCGAGGAGAAGGATGACCGCGCCGCCGCAGACGAACGTGCTGACGCCAGTCACTTGGTTCGGCGTAATGCCGAGAGCAATGAGTGGCCGGAGAAATAGACGCTTCCCTAAGGAGCGCAATAACGCCTCGGCCACTACGTCAGGCTTGAATCCGAAATCCATTGCCACATTCCCATGTTCCAACGTGTTTCTTCAAAGAAAACTGATAGCGCATAGTGAATCCTCAGCTAGATACGTCTTGTTACGCCCTGCGATGCTGAGCTGCCGTCGTCCACAATTCTGCGCCAATCCTCAAGCGCGATCTGATCATTGTCGAAATCGGCGATGTGTCCAAGTCCCAGTTTCAACAGGGACTCCCGTTCCTTCTCATTCTCCAGTACCGAGACAATCGTTGCTGCAAATGCAACCGTGTCGTGGCATGCCACAGTCTGAATGATTCCGGAGTGGAGCCTCTGATAGTTGGGGAGATCGTACCCGATGACAGGCAAGCCGCAGGCCATGGCCTCACAGACGGCGATGCCGTAGGGCTCCTGGCGCGTAGGCGCCACGCATAGACGCGATCGCTGTATTTCCGCGTAAATCTCCGGGTGATCAAAATGGCCCGCAAATGAAATGTACTGGGCAATGCCCGCCTGCGTAGCCGAACGCTCAACTTGCTCCCGATCCGTAACAGTCATGTTACCGATAATGCGCAAGGTCGCCTGCGGCCGCAATTGACAGACATGCTCCCAGATGGGAACGATGTCATCCAGTCCCTTATTGCTGCGCAGCCCAATCACACAGGCGTCGAATTCCGCTGCGCTCGGGCGTTTCGGGATCACGCCCAGATCCACGCCGTTGCGCATCCTCACGACGCAGGATGCGGCGACCCCTGCCTTGATCAGGTCCTCGCGAATTCGGTCGCCGGTCACGGTGGGATGCACCATAACAAGATCGGCGTGGCGAGCCATGAGGCGATATGAACGCCGCTGCAAGGCACGCATAATCCGGTAAATCGGTGCCTGGGAGCTCTCCAGAATTTCGTCGTACGAATGGTGGCAGGTGGCGACCATCCTTGCGGCTGGACAGAGCGCTTTGACCCTCACGGCCGTGGCGACCTCAAACGTGAAGTCAGACTGAATGTAAATAATCTCGACAGGCGATTGCCTAAAACGCCTGAGGGCCGCCCGATCGAGGCTGAACCAATAATTGCTTAGTTGAGCAACCACGTCATTGCGCGTCCTCAGGCCTTCGGGAAATCCATGCGTCAGGCAGAAATTCGCATCCACATCCCAGGTAGAGATATTGTCGCGCCCCGCCGGACTTGTCACAATCGTCCAATCAGCGCACTTCTGCCAACGCTCAAGCATGGCCTTCAGGCGAATATCCCCCCCACTAAGCCCGCCGCGCACGAGACTCAAGGCGATCGCGGCGGCGCGGGGTCGGTCACTAGACAGATTATTCATCTCGAAGCTATCTCCAACAGGCTTCCCCGCGAAACGTGGAAGGTCGCGCCGCAAAACAGGAAGGATCATGGAGTTGCCGGAAGAAATCAAGAAACATGCTGGAGCCGATCGGCTGTCGACCCCAAGCGGATTCCATGACATGCTGCGTTCGAGCTGGCCGAATCACCGTTCTCGCTGCGCTGATCTAAATTGACCTCGCTACATGTGTTCATATAGTGATGCACCTATGACACCGTACGATTACACAAACTACGTTCGCCAGGAATTCGCTGAGGCAGAACACGGGGACTTGGCATACTTCCAGCAGCGGCAGCAAGTCTACTGGGACGAAATCAGGCCGCGCGCGGGTGCACGCGTGCTGGACGTGGGGGGCGGCAGCGGCCAGCTCGCCGCTTTACTGGCAGAGCACGGATGCCACGTAACACTTCTTGAAGTGTCGCCCGACAGCATCGAATTTGCCAGGAGCGTATGTCAACGGGTGCTCGCGGAGGCATCCATGGGGAGGCTGTTTTTCGTGCTGGGAGATCTTACCAAGGAGGGCGTCCGAACAGAACTTTTTGGAACGAACGTCTACGACATCATTCTTCTGGTGAACGTATGGGAGCATCTCACGCCGGACGCCTGTCAGAAACTGATCCGTGAGTTCTCTTCGCTACTGGCTCCGCTGGGCGTGCTGTACCTCACGACCTACCCCAATAAAATCTATGTTCAACCCCTACGCGCTGCTGCAAAGGCACTCCTCGGGACCAGGGGCGGCTACATTGACCAGGGGATTCACATCAACGAGCAGCACTATTGGAGTCTTAGAAAGCAGCTGGCAAAATGCCCGGAGCTGGAGTTTCAGATTACCGGCTATTTCAAGCCTCACGCCCTGTACCGCGAGACGCAGATCGCCCTGCGCGACAAGAAGGCCGCAAAGGTGATCCTGCCTCTTGTTTATGGGGTGAGCAGCTTGATCAATATCCTTTACGCCCTGTTTTCAAGAACACCCCTGCGCTGGCTATTGTGCAGTGGGCTTTCAGCATTCGGTACTCATCCGCGCTCGAACGAAGAGATGCGCGACAAGCCATAGTCCCTGCACGCTATTACCAGGATGCGCATGAAGCAGGACAAACGCCGGATCTTCGGCAGAAATTCGGCGTCGCTGCTGTGAAGACACCATACCCACCGGGTCCGCAGACGGTCCTCATCATCACACCTTTCTTCTCTCCAAACGTAGGGGGCGTAGAGACGCGCTTTGACTGCATTGTCGACTACCTTGATAGACACGGCCTGCGTACTTGGGTCAGGACCTATCAACCGGTCGTTACGCGAGGGGTTAAGGGCGCGGCCCACGAACGACGGGGCAAGCAGATCGAGATCTGGCGATGGAACTGGCCTGGTGGCGACCTCTTCCACAAACTGCTCGAGCATCCCTTGCTCTGTGCCGCCTATCTCTGTCCTGGCCTGTTTGTGAGCTCTTTTCTGCTGCTCCTGCGCCGGTCAGGGGAAATTTCCGTCATCCACGCGGCAGGATTCAATGCGGCTCTGATCGCCCGCCTCCTCTTTCCCATTTTTCGCATCCCGTATGTCGTCAGCGTCCATGCGCTCTACGAGTTCGAGAAGGGCTCGATGGGCCAGAGATGGGCGCGTTGGATCCTGTCCAAGGCGAAATGTGTCCTGGCCATGTCGCCTCGCTCACGCGCGGACATGCTCTCAATAGGTCTGGACGACGCTCAAGTGTCGATTCACACCAACTGGATAGATGTGGAGAAATTTGCCCCGATGGACCGCATGCGCTGCAAAACTGCGCTCGGCCTCGAGGGACGCTTCGTCATCATGATGATCGGGCGACTGAAACGCATCAAAGGTGTCGAACTCCTGCTGGAAATGGCACGGATGCTGCCATCCAAAGACATGTGCATTGTCATCGCGGGCGACGGCGACATGAGCGAGGCCGTCGTGGCGGCGGCGCGCGACAACGAGCAACTGATTTTCCTGGGGCAGATCCCCAATGTCGAACTCCCGGCCACGTACAACGCGGCGGACATCAGCATTGTACCGTCGATATACGACGAGGGATTCTCACGTGTCGTGCTCGAAAGTCTGTGCTGCGGCATACCGCTTGTCGCGTCCAACCTGGGCCTGATACCGGAGGAAGTCGATGACACCTGCAGCGTGCTGGTCGATCCAAGCGTTGAGAATTTTCTATCCGTCATCAACGAACTCTACGACGCGCCCGAGAGACTCAAGGCGATGGCTCAATCTGCGCGAGATTTCGGCGCCGCGCGCTACAGCGAGAAGAATATGAGCACAATTCTGGACGCCTATGGCATGCCGCTTGAGCAGGAGGACGTGAACTAGTGTGCGGCATCTGTGGAATCATCAGCCGTGCCTGGGACGCGCCGGCAGGACCTCTGGACGCGATGGCCGCAGCGATTCGTCATCGCGGAACGGACGCCTCCGGGCGCTTCCACGACTCTGAGCGGGGCGTTCACTTCGCGCACCAGAGGCTGAGTATCATTGATCTCTCCGAACGAGGCCAGCAGCCCCTGTTCAACGAAGACCGCAGCTTGGTGTTGATCTGCAACGGCGAGTTCTACGG
>JAQBYD010000028.1 GCA_027623315.1 Verrucomicrobiota bacterium
GACGCCCGACACGCCTGAGACGCCCGACACGCCTGAGACGCCCGACACGCCTGAGACGCCCGACACGCCCGACACGCCCGACACGCCTGAGACGCCTGAGACGCCTGAGACACCCGACACTCCCGACACTCCCGACACTCCCGACACTCCCGACACTCCCGACACTCCCGACACTCCCGACACTCCTGACACTCCTGACACTCCTGAGACTCCTGACACTCCTGAGACTCCTGAGACTCCTGAGACTCCTGAGACTCCTGAGTGATGCACCCCATGAACAATCAACAATGAACGGCATGACTAGATTTCACATAGCAATTGCGGTGACCGGGTTCGGGCTCGCGCTGGCCCTGCCGGCGCAGGCCTTGTCCCCCGAAGAGGCCGTGGCCGCCGCGGAGCAGCACGAAAAGGACGGATCCTTCCGCAAGGCGATCACAATATACGAAGGATTCCTCAAGCAGTACCCGGAACATATTCAGCGGCGCACGGTCCTGTATCGCATCGGGATCTGCCATGATAATGTCGGCGAGATCCCGGAAGCGACGGCGGCTTTTTCCAAAGTCATCGCCGCGGGTGCGGAACGCAGCTTCAAGCATCGCGCCGACGCTCACATGAAACTGGCCAAGCTACTCGGCGAAGCCACTCGGCATGAGGACGGGATCAAGGTCCTCAAGAGCCTGCTCTCCGAGGGCGCCGGCGTTTACGAGGACGAGGCGCAGGTCCTGTGCGCCGGTTTCTACGCGATGACCGGCAGACCCGACGAAGCGGCCGTGATGTTCAACGTGATCAAGAACCGCCCGCAATCCCCGCTCGCCGAGGAAGCCGCCTACAAGGTGGCGATCGTCTGGATGAAAGCGGAGCAGACCGAACTCGCGCGCAAGTCTGTCGAGGAGTTCGCCCTGCGTTACCCCACGCAGACCCGCACGGTCGAACTCTACCTCAGGCTGGGCCGCTACCTTTTTGAGCGAAAGCAGTACAAAAGCGCGACGTCCGTGTGCTCACAGGTGCAGCGTCAGTACGGTGACCGCCCGGAGGCCGCAGAGGCGGCCTTTATCATCGCGCTGTGCTATCGCGACACCGATCACATTGATCAAGCCGTGGTCTCCCTGCGCGAACTGGCCGTCACCGCGTCACGCGTTCGCAACGGTGTCCTCGCGAGCGAAGCCTGGTTCGAGATGGCGGAGATCACGCGAAAGCAAAAGCAGGACATGGAGACCGCCCTCGAATACTATCGCAGCGCGGCCGAATCCGCACGACGCCCGATCACGCAGCGGCAACAGCTCATTCTCGAGCACAGCCTCTACCGCCTCGCCGAACACGCCTACGAGACCGAGCATTGGAGCGGCGCGCTGGACCTCTATCTCCAGCTTCGCGAGTCCGGTTCCAAGATGAACGTGCTCGGCCGAATTCTGCATTGCCGCTCCAAGTTGGATGAGCAAGGCGAGGCCAGCCTCGGCGGTGAAACCGAGGACGAGCGCCGCTTCCTCGAAGAGCGCATCGCGGCCAATCCCAACTCGCTCATCGCACTGCAGTCCGAGCTGCACCTGCTGGACAAGAAACTTGAGGGCGTCGGCACAAGGGGCGGCCCCGTCTCCAAGGCCGTGATTGACCTCATCGCGTCGTACCAGGGCCTGCTCACGAAGTATCCGGCCGAGGTGCTCGCCGTGCAGGACTTGCAGACCTACATCCGCATGCGCATCGGATACGCCTCCTCCATACTCACTCCGCTCAGCGAGGTCCCGGACCTCGAGGCCAAGTGGCGCGTCGGGCTCGACGCGTACGAAACCGCGCTGCGCGACTCCCCCGACACGCTCTTCCAGATCGACATTCTCGAAGGCATTGCCGTCCTCGCCGGAGCACTCAAGGAGAGTCGCAAGGCTTTCGACGCCTACCAGAAGCTATACGAACTCGCAGGCGAGGCCATGGATGCAGCCGGCCAGACGCCTGACGACGAGACCAGGAGTTCGCGCCCCCCCGAGGAGTACCTGGCGGGGATGACGTCGATCGCCGACACGGGCACGATGGTCCAGGACGCCATCGTCATGCTCTACAAAATCATCCTCGACGGGCCGCTGCAGTCGTCGAAGGTACGCGCCGCACAATTTCACCTCGCGGAGCTTCTATACGTGAAGAAGCAGTACTCCGAAGCGGCACGCGAATATAGGCTCTACGTTACGCGATACGGCCCTCCGCTGGATGAAAACCGGAAACTGATCCCCTCTTGGACGCCTCCCACAGCGCCGGATCCAATCCTCCAACGCGCCTACGAGGCGGGGATTCGCGTGGCGCATTGCTGGTTCGCACAGGGCCACAAGCAGAAGATGCAAGAGGCCTACGAGTGGGTGGTCGCCAACCAGCGTCACCAAAACCCGCACCAGGCAGAGGCGCTTTACTTCACGATCATGGCACAGCCGCAAACCTCGATCGAGGAGAAGCGCGGGGTGGCCGAGTCCCTGTTCGCGCAGCTCGTCAATACTTCCACCGATTTCGGATCGAAGGCGTTCGGCCAGAGCTTCATGTTCTGGGTCGAAGACCCGCGCGCGGTGCCTTACGTCAAGAGCGCGATCCTGACGTCCGGCGATCTGCTCGGACGCATCGGCCGGCATGCCCAGGCCGCCGAAGTATTCAAGCAGTACCTCGAGATCTATTCCCCGAAGAAGGTAGACGCATCGTCCAAGAAGCCCCGTTTCATGCGTGATGAGCAATACGACACTGCCGAGTATGCCACGGGTCGCGAACTGATCGAAGCAGGCGATTACGAGTCGATGGTCGACATCTACCGCCCCTCGATCGATGGTTTGCGCGACCGCCGATTCCGGGCCTCGATCTTACTCCTGCTGGGGCACTACGGAACCGCAGGCGAGCTTTACGATGACGCGCGCGAAGCCTACGCGGCGTTACTGGACGAATATGGCGAACCCAACCCGCTCGACGAGGACGGAAAGTCCATACCGATTCCCGCGGATCAGCGCTTGCGTCCCGCTTCAACCTGGAACGGCGTACGTCGTACTCCGCCCGACAACTGGGATCCGGGCGAGATCCGCCAGTCGCTGGGGTATCTCTTCTGGAAGAAGCACGACTCGCAAAACTGCCGTTTGGCGCTCGAGCCGTTCATGACCGACCCCGGATTACGGGAGCATGCATCGCGGGCAGAGGCACTACTCATGCTCGCGCGTGCCAACATCAATCTCAAGGATGACGCGGCCGCCATTCCCGTCCTCGAGCGCATGCTTGCCGACCACCCGAAATTCGACGCCGGCGACGAAGCCTATGTTGACCTGCTCAAGGCCTGCTACCGGACCCACAATTGGACTGCGCTGAATACTCACTACGAGCGCTTCACCAGTCAGCGCCCCGGCGCGGCGCGGCGTCCCTACCTCGATCTCTACGACGCCCTGGCCCAGATCGCCCAGGGCCAAACCGCGACTGGGATCCCCAAATTGCGGACGCTGGCGAACGCGGAGACGTATGCGGACCTCAAGGCTGACGCGCATTATCACCTGGCCATGCACACTCTCACGTCCACACCGCCGGACCGTAAAGCCGCCTACAAACTGCTCAAGAAGAGCATCGAATACTACCCGCGTGCCGCGCCGCTGCTCGAGGCCGGTCGTTGCGCGGTTGAGCTGAGCCAATGGGATGACGCGCGCGAGTATTTGGACCGGTGCATGCGCGAATTTCCGCAGAGCGATGAAACGATTTTAAAAGACGCCCGGCAATTGATGACCCGCGTCGCCGAAGCCAAGGCCAATCCATAACCCAGGAGGACGAAAATGAAGGCAATGACACGAACCACACTGGCAATCCTATTTGCCGCAAACCTTCTCGCAGCGCCTGCCCGCGCGCAGGAAGACGACGCACCCGAGTTGGCGCTCGACACCATCGAAGACGTCATGGACACCGGAACGGACGCCGTTGCACGACAGATGGAAGAACAGGAGGAAGGCGACAACAAGCGCTTCCGGGCCGCCACAGACGACGACGTCTCCACGCTCACCGAGGGCGACATCTACCGCTCCGGACAATCCTTCTACAAGGTCGCACAGGTCAAGCCCAACGGAAACGACGGCGGGCGGTTTGTGATGGAGCGCCTTCGCGGCCGCATGGATCCGAGCGGCACGTGGACTCGCGTATCGGGCGAAGGCCCCTTGACAATCGTCTCGCGGCTTACGCTCCTCGACCGCTTCATGAGTGGTGGCGCCGTGATGTACCCGATTGCCATCCTCCTGTTGCTGCTCATCATCGTAACGATCCGGAGCCTGCTCTATTATCGCGTGGACCTGCACTGCCCCGCGTCCTTCGTGACGGAGTGCGCAACGGCGGTTGCGGCTGGAGACCTCCAGCGATTCGAGGATCTGTCCGTCAATCAGAAGGGCCTACTTGCACATACGTGTCGCGTGATGGTCGCCAACATCCGCCGACTCACCCTCGAGGAGATCAAGGCACGCGTTGAAGCCGAGGCCATCCATGAGGTCGGGCGCCTCAGCTTCCCGCTTCGCCTGATGAATTTCATCGCCGTCGCCGCGCCTCTGCTGGGTCTGCTCGGCACGGTGCTGGGCATGATCACGTGCTTCGACAGTCTCGCCGGGGAGACGGCCACCCAGAGCAAGGCCATGGCCATGGCCGCGGGCATCAAGCAGGCGTTGCTGACAACCGCATTTGGCTTGATTGTAGCCCTGCCGGCGTTGTTCATCTTCTTCATCTTCAACTACCGTGTGGCCCAGATCGCAAATCTCTGCGCCGTGTCGGCCGAGGAGTTGATCCACGAAATCGCTATCCTGGGTCGCGATGCACTACTGGGGCCGAAATCCCTTAAAGGCACGGACCAGGCGGTCGCGTCCGCGACGTCGAGTCCGTCGAACCCATAGAGGAGTCCTCGCATGCGATTCACAAAAGATCAGTACGAAGAGATCCGGATCAATATGGATCCGATGATCGATTGCATCTTCCTCTTGATCATCTTCTTCCTGGCCACGACGGCCTTCATCAAGTTGGAGCAGGATCTATCGATCAATCTTCCGACGATGAGTGAGAAGCTGAAGGTCAAGGAGCCGCCCCCGGCGCCGGTCATCGTGAACGTGCGTTTTCTGCCCGGCGGCAAAGCGTTCTACCACGTCAATAACGAGCGCATGTCCGTGACCGCACTGACGATCAGCCTGACCAGGGCCAAGGTGCGCAACAGCGAACAGGCCGTGGTGATTCGCGGCGACAAGAACGTGAAATGGGATCATGTCGCCCGGGTCATGGCATCGTGTGCACAGGCCGGAATCACGAAGGTATCAGCGACGGTCGAAGTGGAAGAATAGAGATACGTTCGAGCATGGAAATCAAGTACACACCACCGAATGAAGAGGATCTGATGCGCCTGCATGGGCGCGAGCGGATCCTTGACGCAAAATCGGTAATCATCGGCACGGCCCTCTTCGTGCTTCTGATCGGCGGAGCAGCGGTCTGGCGACTGGCTACCGGGGATCACCTGCTGAAGCCCCTGAAGGAATTTGAATTCACTCCAGATGCCCCGGACACCGAGGATTTTGAACTGAAGGATCCTCAGCGGGAACTCATCGAAGAGCGCATGCTTGAGGAGCCCGAGGATCTCCAGGAGATCGAACACACCCCCAACGTCCAGATGACTACCGAGATCACCGAAAGCACGATCGTGGAGGAGGTGATCGATACCGAAAGTATCGAGATGACCACCGATGTCGACATCGACATCACGGAGATGGACATCATCGATGCACCCGAGGAGGTCGTAGACCTCTCGGAGGCCACCGCCTATGCGGTCACACCCATCGCCGCGGTCTCGGCCGCACCGGCCGATCTCTTCAAGTTCGACCGCCCTAACCCGCGCGACCGCCCCCAGCTGTCGATGATCAACACGGCGCCGCGCCCCAGCAAGGGCCTCAAGCTTATGCCTCGCCAGTTCGGCGAACTCGACGCACCGACCATCGGTGAGTTGGGTCCGATGAATATCAGCCTCCTCGGCGATGGCGAGTACCTCAGTGCCATGGGCCGCTCCGGCGGCTTCGAGCAACGTACCGCGGTGAACGCCGCCCTGCGCTGGCTCGCGATTCACCAGGAACCGGAGGGATATTGGGAGCCACACAAATGGGATCCTGAGGATATCTCTTTCGATAACCCGGAAGGTTACGAGGGCGAACGTGGGGACGCTGGCCGCGGGAGCAGGACAGCCATTACCGGACTCTCCATTATTGCCATGATGGGGGGCGGGCACTCGGTACGACGCGGCGAGTATCGTGCGCATGTCGCGCGCGCCCTGGAGTGGCTCATCACGCAGCAAGACGAGAAGACCGGACGGATCAGCGACAATCTCTACATGCAGTCCATCTGCACGATCGCCCTCTGCGAGGCTTTCGGCCGCTCCCCCAACGAACGCCTGGGTGCGGCCGCGCGCAAGGCGGTGGACTTCTGCGTGCAGGCGGTCGGCCAGGACGATGGATGGCGATACGCTCCGAAGCCCGCGATGGGCGACATGTCCGTAACCGGCTGGGTCATGCAGGCGCTCAAGTCGGCCAAGCTCGCCAACATAAAATTTGATTATGGTGTTTTTGCGCGTGGCCTGACCTACATCGACCAGTTGACCGACAAGGGCGGCGCAGCGGACTCGGCGGGAGGCGTCGGGTATACCGCCGTCGCCGACCTCGCCTACGGTGAGGGGAGCCGTCCACTCACGTGTGCCGCGATGGTGATCCGTCAGTTCAGCGGCATGGGCGTGCGAGCCCCACTCCTGGTGAAAGGCGCCGAGTTGACCCGGGGGGCGCCGCCATCGTGGGAAGAAGAGAAGGATTTTTACTACTGGTACTACGCGACCTACGCCATGCACAACATGGGTGGCGAATACCGCATCTGGTGGAACCGGCGCATGCGCGATGTCCTGCTCGACAACCAGTCACGGCGCGGGCACCAGGCCGGCAGTTGGGATCCCGAAGGCTCTTCGTTCAACGCAGGACGGGTATACAGCACCTCCCTTGGCGCGCTCTGCATGGAGGTCTACTATCGGTACGGGGAGGCCTTGCAGAGCTTCGGCACCGCCCCCGAACTCGAAGATATGTTTTTTCAGTAGCCAGCCTCGCGCTGGCCCTGTGCGCTGACGCCTGGCATCCTCACCAATCATCCGTGCGGAACGGAGATGCGGGAACACCTTCGGTGTTGTAGAGATTGCATCCTTGCGGATTGTGGCTGAAGGCGTAGCGCACGGCGACCGGGACGGGGACGGCCGGACAGCTTACGAGCACAGCATCGTCTTCGATCACGGCGTCCGCCCACTGCCAGACCTTGTCTTTTCCGGCCACGGCGAATCGTTCGAGAGTCCCCTCCTCCACTTCCACCACCGGCTCGAGCCCCACTTTCTTCCCCACCATGAGCCCACCTTCAACATGATCGAATTCGATACGTATAGAGCCATCCTCCACGGTGTGTCTCTTGTAGAGCGGCCCCGAGTGGACGAGCCCCTTCTGTTCATACTCATTCGCGAGCGCCCATAGGGCCAGGCGGGCACCGACATCCTGCTTGTTGGCGGGGTGAATATTCCCGGCCTCGCCGATATCGATGATCACGGCCATACCAGTCTTCGGAATCGACAGGGATCGCCGCTGCGCTTCGCGGACCTTCGCGTAACCGTCCCCACCCGCGGGTATATTGTTCGCCCCGCCGAAGTTGGCGAGTTGAACAAAATAGAACGGGAACTCGTCATTCCACAGCGTCCGCCATCCGGAGATCAGCGCCCTCATCTTGTGGTAGTAGATCTCACCTTCGCCACCATTCGACTCGCCCTGGTACCAGATTGCCCCGCGAATTCCAAACGGGATCAATGGATGGATCCTGGTGTTGAAGATCTGCGTCGCACCGTCAGTCCCCGAGGCCAGAACCGGCAGTGCCGGAGCAGGTCTCGGGGCTTCTCCGCGTTCAATCGCCTGTTCGGCTTCAGGAATCCATACTTTGATGTCCGCGATCAGCTTAAGGTGTAGGGCCCGCCCGGCTTCGGTGGTCGGATCCGTAGCATCGATTCCTTCGCTGATCGCCTTAAGCTCCGGCACCTGCCGAAACCCCACCGGAGGCGTCCAGGGCTCGATCATCGTGCCTCCCCAGTTCGACCCCATCAACCCCATCGGGACGTCCAGTTCTTTCTGGAGATAGCGCGCGAAGAAATACCCAACCGCTGTGAAGCCCCCGGCCGTTTGGGGCGTGCAGACCTGCCACGTCCCCTGGATGTCAGGCAGCGGCACAGGGCTCGTACCGCCCCCGATTTTGATATGCCGCAGGTGGGGATAGTTCGCCGCGGCCACCTCCTCTTTGCCCTGCGTGGCCGCCTGCAGGGGCCACTCCATGTTGGACTGACCGGAGCAGATCCAGACATCACCCACGAGGATATCGGACAGCACAACGGGCTTCTCGGTTCCTCCGCCGGCGATCGTCATCTCGCGCGGGTCTTTAGAAGCGGTCATGGCCTCGAGCGTCACGGTCCATTTGCCCGTTGCGGCCGTCACCGCCTTAAGCTCCTGTCCGGCGAACGAGACACGGACCTCCTCATCCGGCTCCGCCCAGCCCCACACGGGTACCGGCTGGTCGCGCTGCAGAACCATATGATCGCCAAAAATCGTCGCTACACGCGGTGCTGCCGGGCAAACACCCACCGTGAGGACCCATACCAGCATTGTGAAGACGTTTTTCATTGCACAGTTCTACACCGATCGATGCAAATTTGACAGCCTGCGTAGCAACAAGGCAGGAATTAAACTTTCACAAATCCCATCCGCGCCCATCCGCGGTTTCTCTCTCCCCTCTGGACCTCCTGGGGACATATGCCAAAAGGGAGTTGGGGCAGGTCACGAAAATTCTCACGCAACGGGTTAACCCGGAGCTATCCGTGTTCGTAGTAGGAAAAGTGTGAGATATCCGGGTTAATTAGAGTTTGCATACCAGACATTTGTCTGGTGTACTTCAAGCATGTCCCCGAAGACAAAACCAGGTGCCACTCGTGAGCGGATTTACCGTTATGTCCGTAAGCAGCTTGAGGTCGGTTTGCCGCCCACCACGCGAGAGGTTCAAGCGGCCTTCGGATTCCGCGCCGTTCAGACCGCGCGCGAGCATCTTGAGCGGCTCGTCCACGAGGGGCTGCTGGTCAAGCGACCGGGAAAAGCAAGAGGCTACGGTCTTCCGTCGAGGCCCTCCAGCGGACCACCGCCAACCCTGATTCCCCTTTTGGGTCGCGTACAGGCTGGTGGACTCAATGAAGCCATTGAGCATGTCGAAGATTACATTCCCGTAACGTCCAGAGCGGCGAAGCACCTGTTCGGATTACGCGTGCGCGGTGAGAGCATGACCGGTGCCGGAATCTTTCCCGACGACATCGTGATTGTACACTCGCAGCCTACCGCCGAGAACGGACAGATCGTCGTCGCCCTGGTAGGCGATGAAGCTACCGTCAAGACCCTGCGCATTCGTCGCAAGCGCATTGAGCTTCACCCCGAAAACTCCGCTTTCGAACCGATCATTCCCCCACCCAATGAATGCTCCATTCTCGGCAAGGTTATCGAAGTGCGACGAGTGATCTCGGCAGGGAAGAGGTGAGCCTCCTTATGGGTTCAACGTTTTCGAAAAGCGGCGTGAGGGCACGCCGTCTCCAGGGCCTATACCTGGAAGGCGATTGTTCGTTTTCGAAGGTGACCCCATGGAGACGGCCTGCCCCCAGGCCGCTTTTATTTTGCTTTCAGGAAAGATGATGCTAAGCACCACTCCAGAACTCAAGGGCGCCGTGGTAGCCAGTCGACTCTTCGATTCAACCGAAGCTCCGGCGAGCAATGCGTGGTGCCTCGACTCCCTGGCCGGACGACTGGTTGAGGCTACCAGCGATCACGCCTCGGCCTTATTGACGACGGCCGCAACCCTCATCCTGGAAGCGCAGCGCCGCGGCGAGCTGGCCGCATGGGTGGGCACCCGTGAGTCCAGTTTCTATCCTCCCGATTTCGCTGCTTCCGGAATTGACCTCAAGGCTTTGCCCGTGATTCGAGCGCAGGACACGGTTCACGCCGCACGGGCCGCGGACGCACTTCTACGCTCCGGGGGATTCTGCCTGGTGGTGTTCGATCTCGGACGTCACGGAGCCCTGAGTTCCGCCAGCCAGACACGGCTGACCGGCTTGGCGCGCAAGCATCATTCCGTACTGCTCTGCATGACGAGTCCCGAGAACGGTCGATCCCCACTGGGTTCGTTGGTTTCAGTACGTGGCGAGGCCCTGAAGTGCCGCGACAGTTTTGACCGTTTCGCCTGTCAACTCCACATCGTGAAGGACAAACGAACGGGTCCCGGATGGAAATGCGTGGAGGTATACCGTGGACCGGGTGGCTTGTGCTGACATCCCTGCGCTGCCGTTGCAGATTCTTCTACAACAGCATCCCGAATGGGCGGATGGCCCCGTGGCCGTGGTGGACAGCGAGAAATCCGTCGGCACGATTCAGTGGGTCAACAAGCATGCCCGTGTTTTGCGAATTACACCCGGCATGCGCTATACCACGGCGCTTTCACTGTCCCGCAACCTGCAAGGCAGTGCCGTAGCCGAGAGTGATATCCAAAAAAGCGCGGCGGTTGTTCTGAGTCGGCTGTGGAACTTCAGTCCGATTGTAGAGCCTTCATCCCGCGAACCCGGCGTTTTCTGGATCGACCCCGGCGGCCTCGAACGGCTTTACGCCAGTCATGCGACCTGGGCGGCGGCGATCCATGACGATCTCAAGCAGGCCGGGTTTCATTCCGTCATGGCGGTTGGGTTTACACGATTTGGCTCATACGCCACAACCAAGGCGACGCATCGGAACATCGTCTTTGCCGGCATTGCGCAGGAGCGCGCTTATGTGCGCCGGGTCCCTATCGCTCACCTCCGGTTTGAGCCACGCGTTCGTGATACCCTTCTAAAGCTGGGGATCGACACCCTTGGAGAGTTTATTGAACTCCCGGCGAACAGCCTTCGTCGCCGTTTCAACGACGACACCTGCGAGCTTCACCAATTGGCCACGAAACAGGGATGGGAAAGCCTGGACCCCAAGCCAATTCTTGAACCCATCAAGCGCACTGCGGAACTGGAGTATCCCGAAAGCGACCTTGAACGTCTGTTGTTGATTATCGCCCCCCTGCTTCAGTCCATGCTGCAGGAACTCGCCACCCGGCGGCAGGTGATGATGCTGCTGCGCTTTCGCCTTGGTCTCGACAACAAGGCATCATGCCGGGAGCGCCTTTCACCGGCTACGCCTACCCTTGACATCGATCAACTCATCCCCCTGCTACGGCTGCGCATTGAATCGCTTCCCCTGCAGTCTGGAATCACCGAGCTCACCCTGCAGTGTATGGGAATCCGTGCTACGCGCCGGCAACTCGAACTCTTCCGCCAGACCCAGGAGCGCGACCTGGCAGCCATTCACCGTGCGTTCGCCGAGATTCGCGCCAACATGGGACACGACGCTGTGGTCTATGCGCAGTTGCATGAGCGACATCTTCCCGAGGCGCGTTTTTCATGGGAACCGGTAAAGAGACTCGATACGCCCCACCCTATCCCGGCACCATCACGCCCCCTGGTGCGCCGTATCTATTCGCGCCCTATCGAGCTCCGCTCGCGGTTGCGCCATGAACCTGACGGCTGGATCGTCGGGCGCATGCAGGATGGCCCGGTCGAAGAGGTGGTCGGCCCGCAGATCATCGCCGGGGGATGGTGGTCGAAGGAGGTCTCGCGCGCCTACTACTACGTCCGCACCCGCACGGGTCGCTGGTTCTGGATCTACAACGACCAGGTCGAGCGACGGTGGTTTCTACAGGGCGAAGTCGAATGAACGGTTCGGCGGCCAACTACGCCCCGCTCTGGTGTAAAAGCAACTATTCATTCCTTGAGGGCGCAAGCCATCCCGATGAGCTCGTCGAAGAGGCGCACCGCTTGGGCATCCGCTCGCTGGCCTTGACCGACCGCGACGGCGTGTACGGTATGGTCCGGGCGCACAAGCGCGCGCAGGAGCTCGGAATCCATCTCATCGTGGGAGCGCAGATCACGCTTTGCGATGACTCCCTGATCCTGTTGCTCTCCGAGACCCGCGAGGGCTACGCCAATCTCTGCCGCTTGATTTCCGCGGGACGGCTGCGCTCCGAGAAAGGAAGCTGTCACGTCAGCCTCACCGAGGTATGCGAGCATGCCGGGGGGTTGATGGCCCTATGGGGCGGGAACCGGAGTCTACTGGTTGCTCAGAAAGCACCCGATGCCGAGGCACGACAGCTCAAGGAGGCCTTCGCAGACCGCGTCTATGCCCTGCTTACCCGGCAACGCGAAGATGACGACGCGCGCCGTGAGCGCATCCTGCGTGAACGCGCAAAGCGTTACGAGATGCCCACGCTTGCCGGCATGGAAGTCCTCTATCACACGCGTGCCCGTCGCCCGCTGCAGGATATTCTAAGCTGCATTCAACAGGGGATCACGCTGCCCGCCGCCGGTTGCCGCATTCGCTCCAACGCGGAGCATGCCTTGATGGCTCCGCGGGGATTTGAACAGCTATACGGTGACGACACACACTCGATCTTTCGCACCGGAGAGATTTCCGAGCGATGCAACTTCTCGCTCTCCCAGATTCGCTATCGCTATCCCTCCGAGCGTCTGGCCGACGGCATGACGTCGACCGAGTGGCTTCGGCAGCTCACCGATGCCGGCGCCAGGAAACGTTATCCCGGCGGAATTCCCGGCAGCGTCCGGGATCAGATTGCCAGGGAGTTGCACCTGATTGCCGAACTCGATTACGGGGGATACTTCCTCACGATGCACGAGATCGTGACGTACTGTCGCCAGAGTAACATCCTCTGCCAGGGCCGTGGGTCGGCGGCGAACTCGACGGTCTGTTACTGTCTTGGAATTACGGCCGTGGATCCGATACGGATGGGACTGCTCTTTGAGCGCTTCATCTCGCGGGAACGTGCGGAGCCCCCTGATATTGATCTCGATATCGAGCATGACCGCCGCGAGGAGGTGATCCAGCACGTGTACCGCAAATACGGCCGCACGCATGCGGCGATGGTGGCCAACTTCATCCGTTACCGCGCGCGATCGGCTGTACGCGATGTGGGAAAAGCGTTGGGCTTTCCCGAAACGACAATCGAGCGTTTTTCGCGTGTACTCTCGCATTACGACAGCCTCACCGAGGACTCGTTGCAGGAGGCCGGATTCGATCCGCGCAACCGGTGGCATGACCATCTACTCAAGCTTTCTATCGAAATCCAGGATACGCCGCGTCATCTATCGATTCATCCCGGCGGGTTCTTACTGGGGCATGAACCCGTGCATGACCTGGTTCCGATTGAAAACGCCACGATGCCCGAGCGGACGGTTATTCAATGGGACAAGGAGGACCTGGAGGATCTTGGACTCTTCAAGGTCGACCTGCTCGGTCTGGGCGCCTTGAACGTGGTGCATCGCGCGTTCGATCTGATCGAGTTTCACGGCGGCGAATCGTTGTCCCTGGCCACGATCCCGCCGCAGGATGAACCCACGTTCGAGATGATTCGAAAAGCGGATACTGTCGGCACGTTCCAGATTGAAAGCCGGGCCCAGATGTCGATGCTGCCTCGTCTTAAGCCAAGGAACTACTACGATCTCGTGATCGAGATCAGCATCGTTCGTCCCGGCCCGATCACCGGTGGCATGGTGCACCCCTACTTGC
Organism: Verrucomicrobiota bacterium; assembly: GCA_027623315.1. Lineage (GTDB taxonomy): Bacteria > Verrucomicrobiota > Kiritimatiellia > CAJWTS01 > CAJWTS01 > JAQBYD01. The sequence goes on from JAQBYD010000028.1 coordinate 13,707, forward strand.
GCCGGCGCAACGGTGAGGAAGTGGTCGACTACCCTCATCCCACGCTTGAGCCGGTCCTCAAGAAGACCCTCGGAATTCCCCTCTTCCAGGAGCAGGTGATGCAACTGGCCATGGTAGCGGCGGACTACACGCCCGGAGAGGCCGACCAGTTGCGGCGTGACATGGCGGCATGGCGTAAGACGGGACGTATTGAGCGTCATCGTGAGCGCCTGATCACGCGCATGATGGACAAGGGCATCACCGAAGCATTTGCCGAGCGGGTCTTTGATCAGATCCGGGGCTTTGGAGACTACGGTTTTCCCGAGAGTCACGCGGCCAGCTTCGCGCTGATCGCGTATGCCACCGCGTGGCTGAAGTGTCATCATCCTGCCGTCTACTTATGCGCTATGCTCAACGCCCAACCGATGGGGTTTTACAGTGCGGCCACGCTGGTGGAGGACGGCAAGCGGCATGGCATCGTGATTGCGCCGGTCAATGTTCAGCACAGCCACTGGGACTGCACGCTCGAGCGTGCGCAAGGCGGTGCCGAGGAGTTTGCGGTACGCATGGGGCTGCGTTACGTCAAGGGCTTACATGCTGAGGGGGGTGAGCGCATCACGAGCCGGCGGCCCGACGGCGGGTACGCTTCGATCGAAGCCTTTGCTGCCGCCACACGGCTTGACGATTTTGCGTTGAGCCGACTTGCTCAAGCCGGAGCTTTTGAAGGGTTCCAGGAAGAGCGGCGGGACGCTTTGTGGACGGTGCTTGGAATCCAGAAACCGCAGGGGGCAGATCTCAAACTTGAAATCAAGGAGCAGGATGCACATTTCGAGCCGCTCGACACCTTCGAAACGATTCACTGGGATTACGAGGTGACTTCCCACAGTCCGCGCGGGCATCCCTTGACGCCGTTGCGCGAGGAGTTATCGCGCCAGGGCTGTCCGGATGCAGCGACAGTGCGCGCGATGAAGAATGGTGAGCGTGTCCGTTATGCGGGCATGGTGATTTGCCGGCAGCGTCCTGGAACGGCCAAGGGGGTTGTATTCATGACGCTTGAGGACGAGACCGGTTTCGTCAATCTCGTGATGTGGGAGCGCGCGTATCAGCAGCACCGGCTCATCGCCAAGACGGCAATTTTTCTGGGGGTTAGCGGAAAGCTTCAAACCGACTCCAACACAGTCCACATCGTGGTCGACAAGCTCTGGATACCGCAAGTCGGCGCGCAGCCGGTCAAGCGCAAGAGCCGCGACTTCCATTAACGGTCCACACTTTATAAAGTGTGGACCTCTCCAACAATCTTCTTCACACGTTGCGGAGAATCAAGAGATCGCGCTGCCGACCGCGAGCCTGTATCTGCGCGCGTTGAATGCACGGGGGTTACTCAAGGCCGAGCGGGATGGCCGCGAGGTGTACTACCGTGCCAAGCCGGATCGAACCCTCACCCCGGCCCTCTCCCTCTGGGAGAGGGCCGCGGTGAGGGTTCAATAGTAAATCTATCCGCTAACTGAAGACCCCCGCGATCGCGTCTTGCATCTGCGTCGCTGCGGCGCGCGGATCCTCAGCATCCCGTATCGGGCGGCCCACAACAATGTAATCCGCGCCATTCAGAAATGCCTGCTCCACCGTGACGACCCGCTTCTGATCATCATCCTGAGCTGCCGGGCGCACACCGGGACAGACCACGATGAGGTCGTGACCGAGATGCTCACGAATCGTCGGAGCCTCAAGACCCGACGAGATCACTCCATTACACCCAGATTCAAGCGCGGTGCGCGCACGTTGCAAGGCGAGATCCTGCGGGGTGCCGGAATACCCCATCTCACGCAGGTCGCTCTCGTCCAGGCTGGTCAGGACCGTAACGGCGAGGATGTTGATCGCGGCCCGGCTGGCGACAGCTGCTTCCATGATCGAGCGATCGCCGTGCACGGTGCAGAACTGGACATCATGATCGGCCAGTTGCGCCACCGCGCGTCCAACCGTCTGCGGGATATCGTAGAACTTGAGATCCGCGAATACCTTCTTGCCCTGCCCCCGCAACCACGCCAGCAATTCGAAGTAGCCCCCCGCCATGCACAACTCGAGCCCGATCTTGTAGAAACTGACTGCGTCGCCCAGCAATTCAACCAACGCCCGCGCGTCGTCGGCGGACCGGACGTCGAGAGCGAAAATAAGGCGGTCGGATACGGAAATGTCCTTCACTGAGAGCCTGGAACTTTCGCCTGGAGGTGTCATAACGTGCAGGATGGAAAGCTACGAACCGCTGGGCAGTACGTCAATGCGATAACCCTGGACCGACTGCAAGATCGACCCTACTCATATCGTAGCGCGTCAACCGGATCGAGGCGCGCCGCACGGATAGCCGGTGCGGTACCGAACACGACTCCGACGGTCCACGAGACCACGAGCGCCGCAATGACCGCCCAGGGAGTCAGAACGCTCTCCCATCCGGTCCAACTTGCCGCGATCGGCATCATCACGATCCCCAGGATGACGCCGAGCGCGCCGCCGACACTTGAGAGCGTCACGGTCTCGACGAGGAACTGCATAAACACATCCTGCTTACGGGCGCCGACCGCCCTGCGGATACCAATTTCGCGCGTCCTCTCCATCACGATCGCAAGCATGATATTCATGATGCCGATGCCGCCCACGAACAGCGAGATGGCGGCAATCGTGATCAGCACGATGTTGAAGACACGCTGCGTGCGTTGCTTACTGCGCAACACGTCCAGGGGCACCGTAACGGACACGTCTTCGGTCTGATGATTCATCTCCAGCACTCTGGCTACCGCCTGCGCCAGGCCGGGCACCGCATCCTCATGCTCGGTGTGCACGACCAGGCGACCAATCTCCGTCCGCGTGGCTTCGAAGGATCCCGACTCCCACTTGTAGGTGCTCGTACCAAACATCGCCCTCGCGGTCGCATACGGCAGGAAGACCGTGCCACCCGCTGTACGACCGGGCACTGACATGACGCCAATCACCCGGAAGTACTTGGGGCCGATCTTGATCTCCTTGCCCACCGCGCCGCCGATGCCGCGCAGACTGGCCGCCACATCGGGAGTCACCACGGCGACGGTGTGCCTGAGCATCTCATGCATTTCCGCAAGCCGCATCCCCGCCAAAAGTTCTGAGCCGAAAAGATTGAAGTATTGTGGGGCCACGCCGAGCACATCCGCATCGACCCGAGCGCCTTCACTGTAGATTTTCTGATTCACACGATGCGCGACACTGACGGATGATTCCGGGCTAATGGCAGCGATCTGACGCGCATCAACCTCGGTGATCCCATAACCCAGTATAGACCGGCTTGTCTGCTGTCCCGCCCGAGCGGTCTCAACTTCCGTCGGCTTCACCGAATCCATGATGATGTTCTTCAGGCCCAGCGCCTCGATTTCTCGAAGGACCGTTCGCTGCGCACCCTCGCCCACCGCAATCATCGTCGTCACAGAGGCTATACCGAAGACCACTCCCAGCAGTGTCAACGTCGAGCGTACCCGGTGACGCACCAGGTTACGCAGACCATCCCGCACAAGCTCGATCATCCAGTCTAACTGCACGGACCGGTATCCTCCACCACTTCACCGTCGGACAGCTTGATCGTCCTCGGAATACGATTCGCCACAGCCACGTCGTGGGTGATCACGATCACCGTGCGTCCATCCTCGTGAAGCCGCCGAAATACATCAAAAATATCGTCGCCTGTTTTGGTGTCCAGATTCCCTGTCGGCTCATCGGCCATCACCACCGGCGCGTTGGCGACCAGCGACCGCGCGATCGCCGTCCTCTGACGCTCCCCCCCGGAGAGCTCCGAAGGCAGATGGTCTGCGCGGTGGCCCAACTGAACGGCACCCAGGCACTCCATCGCAGCATCCCGGCGAGCGCGCCTGGCCGCACGCAGGTAGAACAGCGGCAACTCTACGTTCTCAGCCACGGTCAGATGGGGTATCAGATGGAAGGACTGGAAAACGAAACCGATCGATTCACCGCGCACGCGCGACAGGTCATCATCGGAAAGCGCTGACGTATTGGTCCCGCGAAAGTGAACCGAGCCGCTGGATGGGCGATCCAAAAGGCCCATGATGTGAAGCATCGTCGACTTGCCGGATCCCGAGGCCCCAAGGATGGCCACGAACTCGTTATCAGCAATCTCCAGACTGACGCCCTTCAGCACGGTCAGCGGCTCCGCCATCTCGTAAGTTTTCGAGACTGCTTCGAGTTGAATCACGGCTCATCCCCGCGCGGGTTTGGATCCGATAGATACACCTTATCGCCGGCTTCGAGACCCTCGACGATGACAACCGCCGTTTCGGATGACAACCCGAGTCGTACCGTGCGCCGCTCGTGCGCGCTCCCCTTCACCGCGTAGACGTAATATTCGTCACCGTCACGGAAAACCGCCTGGACGGGCACGGTCAGGACATCCGGGAGTGTTGCCGTAATAATATCGGCGTGGCACGAGAAGCCGGGCTTCAGGCCATCATGCTCGACAAGTGAGAGCTCGACACTGAACTCTTTGACGTCGGACGCGAGCCAGCGTGACGCAATGGGGACTTCCGCGACACGTACCACATGCGCCTCAAAAGTCCGGTCCGGCAACGCATCCACGGCGACCACGCAGACGTCCTCCAGCTTCACCTTGCGAATAGATCCTTCCTGAACGTTCACAACGGCCTTGAGGTCTTTGAGCACCGGGATTCGCATGAGGACCTGGCCTCGCCTCAAGGTCATTCCCACCTGGATATCGGTGCCCCGCCAGGGCCTGCTCGGGTCGCCGTAACTCACCACTCCCTCGGCCGGAGCGCGTACCTCAAACCCGGCCAACTCTTCGTTCGCTTCTTTGAACTCCCTCTCCGTGCGTTCAAGCTGCTGCCGGGCAACGGCAAGCGCCCTGTCCTTGGCTCGCTTATTAGCCATGTTGAGTTTGAGCGTCTTCTCCAGGTCCGTCTCTGCCGTTTCGACCGAATTCTCGGCGGCGGCGAGATCCAGGGGAAGATCGTACTTCTCGAGGATATCCTGCTCGAGCTTGGCCGTCCCCACGTTGATTTCATGGACCTCTATGTTGAGGCGGGCCTCCTCGACCTCATCCTCGGTAATGAATCCTTCCTCGAGCAACCCCTTGAGATCCTCGTATCGCTTCGCGCCCCGCTTCAGATCACCTTCGGTGTTCTTTAGTCGAATTTCAGCGTTCCTCCGCTTGAGCGGACGGTCGCCCTGCAAGAACTGCTCCAGTTCCTGTTCGAATTTTCTCAGATTCAGTTTCGTCTTCTTGAGCTGAGTCGTGTTGTCGATGATCTGGATTTCCAACTCGGTCTGCCGCGATTCAACGGCGCTCTTGCGCTCCTCGATCTGTGTCTCGAGCGCCTCAAGGCGTCGCGTCAACTCCTCAGAGGTTAGTCGGGCTACGACCTCATCCTTCTGGACGCGACTCCCCTCCTCAACCAGGAAACTCACCTCCGCCTGGCTCTTGATCTCCGGGATGATGCGGTGGGACTCCTGTGACTCAATCTGACCGTATGCAGACACCGTCACGGTCAACGGGCCGCGCACGGCGTTGGCCGTGAGCACCGGCGCATCGCTGGAAAGTGCATGCTTTTCATCATCGCTTCGCGAACAAGCAGACAAAATGCCGGCGAGGATGACCAGTGCAGCTCCGAGCCTGATCGACCTAAGAGATCTCATTGACAGATTTCCTTTTCATCGTTGAACGTCATCAATCGACAACTCTAACATGGTTCCGTCAGGTGCCACGTCCAGAAGACCAACATTTCGAAGTAGTCGCAATCTCTGAAGCTCATGATCTACCAGCGCCCGAGCGTAGCTGTTTCGCGCGTCCAGAAGATCGTTCTCTGCCTCGACGACATCCCGGTTCGAGAGCTCGCCATTCTTAAAGCGAAGCAGTGCGTTTCGGGCCCGCTTCTCGGCGATCTCCATATTCTTTGCCTGGATATCGACGGTGATGCGCAGTGAATTGAGGCGCCTGAAATTCTCGATAATCTCGACCTTTACGGTATCCAACGTCTGCTCCAATTCGCGCTCCGCCGCCGTGACCCCCATCTCCGTTCTCTTCACGGCGTCGCGCTCGTCGCGCTTGTCGAGGGGCACCTCGAACGTCACGCCTGCAGCCACGCTGTCCTCAAAGCTCTCACCTCCGAACGACTTGTCACTTTCACCGGAATAGGTCGCTTCGGTAAACCCGTCCAGGCGGGGCAACACGGCGTTCTTCGCGATTCGCAGCCGTCGACGGGAATCCTCGACGCGGTCGCGCACCGTGCTCAGATCCAGGCGCATCTGGAGCGCGAGATCAATGCACGCGCTCTCATCGAGTTCGACGGCGAAGGCCTCCGGAAACTGCCCGAGGATATTCAGCTCCAATTCGACAGGCAGACCCAGTGCGATCAGGAACCGCTTGAGTGCAACGTCAAAGTCTGCCTCCGCTGACTCCACCTGGTTCAGCGCCGTCAACTCCTGTTGCTGAGAGCGCAAGACATCGATCGCCGTCGCCATACGGATATCGAACAGGGCCTCGGATCGTTTTCGCAGAAAGATGGATTGTTCTACGTTGAGGCGTGTGTTTCGGAGCACGCTTTGCTGATTAAGCAATCCGTAGTACTGCTCTACCGTGCGAATGGCGAAATCTTGCCGCTCGAGCGCGAATTCGCGCAAAGCGTAAAGCAGGTCGCGCTCCGCCTGGATCCGTGCATCGTGACTGACCTCGTAACCGGCACCTGCGAGAAGCGGCTGCGTAAGCCTCAGGCTGAGGCTACTGTTATACCGCACCTCGTTGACGTCGTTCGTGGTCCCGTTGGAATCGCGTCGCGTGGTACTCCCCTGCAGCGCGATATTGGCACCGGTCGGAAGCACGTGTGTTGCGCTGGCCTCGGCGCTCGCGTTGCCATCCCCATCACGGACGCCACTGATGGTGTTCACGTAGCTGAGTGTCCCCGATAATTGAACGCCGAAGGCACGCGCTTGACTCAGCTGGGTCAGCCCTGCCAGGTAGAGCGTTTCGCGACGCCCCTGCAGCCGACGACTGTACTGGGTTGCCATCTCAAGAACTCCGTTCAGATCGAGCTCCACGACGCCCTGCTGCCGGGGCGCCGCACCGGAAGGGCGAAACGCGTCCTCAACAGAGTTGGGACGTATGGCGTTAGAGCCGCGCGCTCTCTTCTCCACAGCCCTGGAGACATTACGATCCACCGTACCGCTCGACATGCACCCCTGCAACACGGGAAGCATGCAAGCCGCCAGCCCAAGACGGAAACCCATGGTGCGACGAAGCATCATACGCCGAACACGGCCTCGACGGATCCACTCGAAGGCTCGTCGTCGAAACTTGCGGCCATGCCGATCGCTTGCGGGAACACCGTTGCCCAGCCGGCTCTACCGACGCCGTGAAGCCCCTCATTCCACCAGTTGTACTCCGCAACACCCAATCTCGAGATCCGTGGCGCTTCATGCAGCATCTGGGCCACTTTCTCCCGCAGGTTCATCTGTGAAACCAGGTCGTCAACGCGCTCCGCAACCGGCAGGCGCGTGTCCAGGTACTTCTTGGAAATTGTTTCGCCCATGACACCATTGTCCTACGCTGTACGCTGGACTTTGTCGATTCCGTTGTGCGCACTCTCGATTTGACTCCGAGTGCGATTCCGGAGCATCGTCGTGCCATGCGTGCGGGAGCATTTCTCAAGAGCCAGTGGTTCTCTCTCTCCCTGGTTCTTCTCATCATATTGACAGGGCTCCGCCCCGCTCTATCGAGTGCGCTCTCTGACGCCGGCTGGCCGAGATCTTCAGCGATCGCGATGATCTTCTTTCTGGCGGGCCTCAACATGCCGGCCAGGGAATCCCTGCAGGGCCTTGCGAACTGGCGACTGCATCTCAGCGTTCAAGCGTTCTGCTATATCGCCATCCCGTTGCTGACGTGGGCCCTGGTTCGACCGTTCACCTCCCTACTCCCGGACGGTCTCGTGATGGGGTTCTACCTTCTGGCCGCTCTGCCCACCACGATATCGATGTGCGTCGTACTGACATCCTTATCAGGCGGCAACGTCTCGGGTTCACTCTTCAATGCCATCACCGGCAACCTCGCCGGCGTGATCATTTCGCCCGCGCTCTTGATCCTCTTGACCGGCAGCGGTGCGCTGCAAATTGATATCGATATCCCGCGCGTCATTGCAAAACTGGTTTTCCTCACCATCGCGCCGCTTGCGATCGGGCAGATCCTCCGTGTCGCGAGTCGCGAGGCCGTCGCGCCGCTTCAGAAGAGATCCTCCATCCTGACCCGGTTTTGCATCCTGTTCATCGTATACGCGTCACTCGGCAGCGTCTTCGTGACGCTCGCGGAAGGGGACGTCGCTCCACGACATCTGTATCCGCTCGTCCTGTTACTTCCGATCCACCTGGCGCTGCTTTGGATCGCATGGTGGCTCGGAAAGATCCTGCATTACTCTCGCGAGGACCGTATTGCCTTCCTGTTCTGTGGGCCGCAGAAGACCCTCGCGCTGGCGTTTCCGATCATCGAGTCCGTCGCCTCGGATCGGCCCGACCTGATCGGCCTGGCCAGTCTCCCCATCATCGTCTACCACGCGTTTCAACTCATGGCCGGTAGTGCGGTGGCTGATCGGCTTGCGCGGGCACGTTCAGTTTGACGATCCGTTATAGATCCCCGCTCTCAGAAGAAGATGCGCGACAGGAAGCGGTTGATGGTCGAGTCGTCGAGTGCGTTTCTGATGGTGGGGTAGATGTCGCGCGGGAAGTCAACTCCAAGACCGGGAATACAGTCCTCATAGTACGCGACGGGAGTGTCGATCTGGCTGGCCGATAACCGAGGCAGATGCTAACTTCGCCGTTTACGTGTATCATCTCGTTCTGACCTCCATGAGCAGAATAGAAGGGCCCCGCATTGTGACATTCTCGGGAAATTGCAGAAAAGCAGGCAGGATAAGCACGCCATGAGCCGAACGAAAATCGTATGTACCATTGGTCCTGCCAGCCGGTCGGAAGACATCATTGAAGGGCTGATCGAGGCGGGCATGAGCGTGGCGCGACTCAATTTCTCCCACGGCGACCACGAGGAGCATCGGGAGAACATCAGGATGATCCGGGCGGTGAGTGAGCGCATGGGGCGTTCGGTGGCCATCCTCCAGGATCTGAGTGGCCCCAAGATACGAGTGGGGACCTTTGCGGACGGCCCAATCCTCCTGGCGGACGGTGACATCTTTACGTTGACGGTTCGAGATGTGCCCGGCGACGCTCGCCAGGTATCGGTCAATTATTCGGATCTTCCCAGGGCGCTTGATGCCGGCGATTTACTGTTGCTGAGCGACGGCGCCCTCGAACTTGAGGTCATCGAGGTCTCCGGCACCGATATCGTTTGCCGGGTCACATGCGGGGGGACTCTGGGATCCAACAAGGGCATCAACCTGCCGAACCGGACAACCACCATTCCCTGCCTCACCGACAAGGACCGTGAGGACCTCTCCTTTGGCCTTGATCACGGGGTGGACTATGTTGCCCTGTCCTTCGTGCGGCAGGCCGACGATATTCTCCAGACGCGTGAGATCATTAGCCGGCACGAACACCACGCGCCGGTCATTGCAAAGATCGAAAAACACGAAGCGATCGAGAACATCGATGAGATCATCGAGGTCGCCGACGGCATCATGGTGGCCCGGGGGGACCTGGGCATTGAGATTCCCCTGGAGCGCGTGCCCACGGCGCAGAAGATGATCATTGAAAAGGCCAACCGGGCCGCCAAGCCGGTGATCACGGCGACGCAGATGCTCGGATCGATGGTGAAGCATCCGCGACCGACCCGAGCCGAGGTGACGGACGTGGCGAACGCGGTACTCACCGGGTCCGACGCCATCATGCTCTCCGAGGAAACGGCGGTGGGCAATCATCCCGTGCTCACCGTCCAGACAATGAAGCGCATCTGTACGGAGGCCGAGGCGCACTTTCCTTACTCGGACCGGCGCCGCCGTTATCAACCGGATGCCATGACCGTGCTGGAAGCCATCAGCTATTCCGCGACGGGCCTGGCAAGCAACCTCAATGCGGGGGCGATCGTCTGTTTTAGCCACAAGGGACGGACGGCCAAAGCCATCGTCCGCTATCGACCGGAAGCGCGCGTCCTTGCGGTCACCAACCTCGAGCAATCCTATCGGCAGTTCAGTCTGCTCTGGGGTGTGAGCCCCGTTTTGATCGGGACCATGGAGGACACGGAGGAGACGGTTAAGAACGCCACGCAAATCGTACGCGACTCCGGTTTCGTCAAAGCGGGAGGGGCCTTCGTCATCACCGGCGGTCTCCCCATGGGCCAAACGGTTACCACGAATTCTCTAATTACCGTAACGCTGGATTAGTGTTCCCGTGGCACGTCCCGACGTCTCGCGACGTGGCGGGGCCGAGCGAGGTCGGGACTGCCCGCAGCCCATAGCCCCGGCAAGGTCTGACTCTGAGACCGACGGAAAACTCCTCAGGGAACTTGCTTCGTCACCTGGTAGACCGCCGAACTCGAGGATCCGGGATCATGGGTGAGAATGATGTCGAAACACAGGGGACGGACCCGATTCACGCCGATATTGCTGATACACCTCGCGCTGGCGTTTCCGATCATCGAGGCCGTCGCTGAGGATCGGCATGCACGGACCCCCAGGACGATTGATCATGGCGCAAGACACCATCGCCCTTGATGCGTGAGCTTACGCCCCCTATGGTTCATCGGAGTTCTGATAACCATTCAATCGTATGAGGGAGGCACCATGAAATTTGGCACGGTACCCGGCGTGGAGAAGCGGATCTCGAGAATGCTCCTGGGGACGATGATTGTCGGCGCCAGCAATTACGAGGAAAGCAGCGCCCTGTTGGACGCGGCGTATGAAGCCGGCTTCAACGCCTTCGATACGGGACACGTCTACGGTGTCGGACTACGTGGACATATACGTCTTGCATCGAGATGATCTCGATGTGCCGATTGGAGAGATCGTCGATGCTCTGCACGAGCATGTCCATGCTGGTCGCATAAAGTCAGTGGGTGGCTCGAACTGGACGCACGAGAGATTGCAGGCAGCGGTAGACTATGCGCGGGAGAACGGCAAGACGGTCTTTACCGCCAGCAGCCCGAACTATGGATTGGCTGAACAGGTTGACAATCCATGGGGGACCGGTTGTGTTTCAGTAAGCGGCCCGGCCAATATCGAGGCGCGTGACTGGTACGCCAGGACGGGGATGGCAATCTTCGCCTACTCCAGTCTCGGGCGTGGGCTGTTCTCGGGTCGGATTACCAGGGACAACTACGAGGAAGTGGCTGACGGCGCTTGCAGCACCGCCTACTGCCACGAAGTGAACTTCCAGCGATTGGACCTTCGCGACGCGTAGGCCGACTTCTTAATATACGTCTCTCGGCGTCGCGCCGCAGAGAGGAGAAACAATATCGGAACGGGACGTGGATCAAGTGCAGCGGGCGACGTGGAGCTGTTGACTCCACACTGCTGCGCTTCGAACTGGAGCCCAATCACAACCTGCTCATCGACGGATGCAACAAACGATGGGGCTGGCAGGATTCCCGTATGACATCTATGAACTGCATGACCTGGCCAAACCCGATTTTCCCGGCGACCAGTACAAACTTATCGTCTTCCTGAACTGCGCCATGATTACCGAGACCGCGGCCGCGGGCATCGCGCGCTGGCAAAACGGCAACCGCGTTCTGTGCTGGACCTATGCCGCGGGCATCACGGACTACGACGGGATCAGACCGGACCGGCATGCCGCCCTGATCGGCATGCGCCTGGGCTGGCGCAATCAGCGACAGAATATTCACGTCTGCGTCGAAGACACGGGGCATCCGCTCACGCAGGGCGGCGCGGCGCTCAACTTCGGTACGGAGGGCTCGGTGGGACCGGTGTGTTTCGCCGACGATGCGCAAGCGACGGTTCTCGGACGGGGGCGAGGCGGCGTTTGCGCTGCACGAGCGACGACGTGGTTTACGCAAATCGCTCCCTGCTTTGCCTGCACACCGCCACGCCGGGACAGAAACGCATCGACCTGCCCTCCCCCGCCCGACTCACGGACCTGTTATCCGGCGAGCAAAGCGCGGTAGTCGTTTTGCGGCAGATTTCCGTCGTGAGTGCCGCATATGAAATTCCCGCGACGGGTGCCACTGGCGCTCCGGTGCCATATATGTCTCGATCCGTGGGCGCGAGAGCGCTACCATAACAAGCATGAATCGCGAGGATCGGAAGCGACTCCTGGAGGTGGCGCTGCAACGTGCTCAGGCCGGCTCTGGCAGCACGTTGTCCGTTGTTCGGGAAGAGCATGCCGTCTACGGGTGGGGAGCCGAACTACCGGAGCTTGGCGATCTTCGTTACATGATCGTCGGCGGTCTGGCCACGGCGCTGTACATGCCGGAACGTATGACAATTGATACGGATCTTCTCATATTGAGTGAGGACTTGGAGATTGCTGAGGGGCTGCTGAAGAAAGCTGGGGGCGAGCGCGCCGGATCACCGACGATCGGGGGCAGCTCTTGGCGTTTACCAGGGGAGCACAGTCTCGACCTGATCGCCTTGGATCAGCCGTGGGTTCAGGATGCGCTGAGTGCGGCGGTGCAGGACGAGCATGGCCGCCCCTTTGCGAGTCTCCCTTTTCTTGTGCTTATGAAGCTTGAGTCGGGGCGCCTCCAGGATCTGGCAGATATCAGTCGCATGCTGGGATGCGCCAAAGCAGAACTGGTTGATGAAGTCCGGTCCGTTCTAGCCCACTATCGTCCGCAAGATCTGGAAGATTTCGAGAGCATGCTCCGGCTGGGGAGACTCGAGCATGAGTAGCTGCCTCTGGTGCATCGCGGAGATATGCGCCTCGTTCCTCGGCACGGTGATCACCACTATTGAATATTTCCCCTCCTGCGGCCAGGGGCCAACACGGTGACCGGCGAAGCCGTGGCGCGAGGTACGAGCGGCTCTGGTGACTGGCACGCCCACGGGGAGTCGAACCCCGCTTTTCAGGATGAAAACCTGATGTCCTAACCGATAGACGATGGGCGTAGGCGAGTAAATGGGCTCAGCGAGGGGCGGAATAGTATCACAGGCCAGAGCTGGAGCAACTGAATTCTAGCCGATGCTCTTCGCACTGCACAATCGGAGCACTTCTCAGTAACATTTACGGCAAAGTCAGTTTCGATGCAGTTGACGGCAGTCGCGCTGGCATGGGGCGACAACCTGTTTTAGAATAGTTGACAACTCTCACGATGCTCAAGAACTCCCACATCATCATCGATGGCAATAACCTGATCCATCGCCATCCTGAACTGTCTCGCCTGGCGCGCTCCGACTTCGAATCTGCACGCCATCGCCTGGTCTCGCTCCTCGATGGATTCTCGGAGGCGAATCAGCACATCACCGTGGTGTTCGATGGGAAAATCGCAGGACCGGCTGCGCAGTTCACATCATCATCGGTCGATGTCGAGTTCTCTCCGGGTCACCTCAGCGCCGACACCGTGATTGAGCGCATGGTCACGCAGGCCTCGTCTGCAGCACAGATCACGGTCGTGACATCCGATCGCGGGGAGCGAGACATGGTCGAAGTCTCAGGCGGCAACACGATGTCCTGCATCGCGTTTATCGAACTGCTCGAGGATGGCCAGCAGGAGAGACAAGCGGCCTCCACCCGAAAGCGAGCGCCCAAGAACACGCTCGGGGATCTGTTTCCGGATGCTGATTGAGCGTCGCCGGAGCTCACTCGAACCTTCACTCCTCCTGACCGCGATTATGGGCCCGCGAATCACCCGAATCCACACGAATGAAGATCGAAAAAACCGCGGATGAGGCTATTCGCCCCGCTTTTTGACTTCCGGTATCTCCCGCCCGAGATGCCGCAGGACCATCTGCAAATCCTCCCATGTATCCTTCTTGAATTCGGGGCTGCGCAGGAGGTAGGCGGGGTGATAGGTGGGCATCAGGTCGATGCCTTCGAAGCTGAGCCACTTGCCCCTTAGCCGCGTAATGCCGCCGTCGACGTCGACCAGCCCCTTGAGGGCCGTGGCGCCAAGGCTGATGATCACCTTGGGCTGCAGGATTCGGATCTGCTCTCTCAGATACGGCAGACAGGTCTCCATCTCTTTTGGAGATGGAGTTCTATTATTAGGCGGTCGGCATTTCAGGACGTTCCCGATGAAGATCTCCTCACGCGTGTAGCCCATGGCCTCGATCATCTTCGTGAGGAGTTGCCCCGCCTTTCCGACAAAGGCCAGCCCCTGCTGATCCTCATCGTGGCCCGGGGCTTCGCCGACAAACATGATCTCGGGAGTTGCACTCCCCTGCCCCGGCACGGTCTTCGTTCTCGTCTCACAGAGCTTACACTTCTGGCACGCCGCAACCTGGCTCACGAGTTCCGCGAGACCTCCGGAGCCCGGGGTGTCGGACGGTGGAAGCGGAGCGACTTTCTCCGGCGGCGGTGCCGCCGCGACGGGAGCCGGGGCAGGCGCCGCCACCACCGGAGTTGACGTGACGGGCTCTGTCAAGGCGATCACGACGTCGCGATCCATCGGCACAACGCGTGCCCCCTCGTCGAGCTCATGCTCGAGATGGGTCGCGAGATCTCCGAGAATCTGGTTCAGCGAGTCCGTCATCGTGCGCTTCGGATTATGCGTTCGAGACCCGTCGTAAGCAAGCGACGACTCCGGCGCATCTGCGATTGCCACGGAGCGGGGGTGACCCCGCGCCGTTACGGCTCGCTCACGCTTCCGCCTGGCCACGCAGTTCAGTCAGCAACTGCTGCATATCGGGCGGTAACTCGGCCTCGATGCATAGCCGCTCTCGCGTCGATGGATGCTCGAACTCGATCCGTCGCGCGTGCAACATTTGCCGGGTGACGCAGTCCGGTGTGGATGGACGACGTCGCCCGTACTGCGTATCTCCCACAACCGGATGCCGTATGTGTGCCAGGTGCACGCGAATCTGGTGCGTGCGTCCCGTCTCAATCGATACCGACAGGAGCGCCATATGCTCCCATCGCTCGACGACGTCGTAACGCGTCACTGCTTCCCGCCCGTCCCGCGTTGTCGCCGACATGAGTTTTCGATCATGTGCGCTGCGGCCGATCAGGGTCTTGATCACTCCCGAGCCGCGCAAGGGAACCCCCCAGACAATTGCCGTGTACTGCTTGGCGAGCGAACGCTTCTTGAATTGACGGGACAACCTGACATGCGCCCGTTCATTTTTGGCCACCATAATAACACCGCTGGTGTCCTTATCCAAACGGTGCACGATACCGGGCCGACGTTCCCCGCCGACGCCCTGCAGGCTATCTCCGCAATGAAAAAGCAACGCATTCACAAGCGTCCCGCTCGGATGTCCGACCGCTGGATGAACCACCATGCCCGGCGCCTTATCAACAACGACAATATCGTCGTCCTCATGCAGGATCCGGATAGGCAGATCTTCAGGGGCCAGCTCCACCTCTTCGACGGGTGGAATCTGAACCACGATCTTTGTTCCCAGCTTCGTACGAATAGTCTTCTTCGCGACCACGCCGTCGACCGTGACACATTCCGAGCCCATCCAAGCCTGGATCCGCGAGCGCGAGTGATCCGGCAATTGCGCGGCCAGCCATGCGTCTAATCTCTGCCCGGCATCCGCGGCCGACACGGTGAGTCGAATGGCCCTGTTCCGAGTCATGAGTTCATGGTGATTGGTGAAACGCAAAAAGCCGGCCCACTTCCCGCTGGTTACGGTGCGGTGTCAACGTCCGCTACTTCGATGGGTATCGGCTTCAAGAGCGTCCAGACAAACAACGCCAGTCCGGCCACCAGGAGCGCCAGGCTCACGCCTTGCGCCGTCGTGATGGTGCCCAGCATGGCGCGCTCGTCACCGCGCAGGAACTCGATGAAGAAACGAATCAAACCGTATGCCATGAAATAGATGGCGAAGACCTGTCCGGCGGAGCGTCTCCTTTTGTAGATCGTGAGCAACGTCACGAAGAGGAGGCAATTAAGCGCGGCCTCGTAGAGTTGCACGGCGTGAACGTCCACACCGTGCAGCGCCGCGTGAAACGGCCCGTCATAGGGCCGACCGTAGCAGCATCCGTTCATAAAGCACCCTACCCGTCCCAGCGCATGCGCCAGGGGAATCGGTGCAATCATGATGTCTGCCAGACTCGCCTTCGGTTCGTGGTGCCAGACGGCAAAGATATACATGCCAATGCACGAACCCGCGACCCCGCCATAATAGATCAGTCCCCCACGGTTGATCATTAAAATTTCCCAGGGAGCGTGGCTGTAGACCTGATCGTAGTTGGCCACTACAAACGCCGCGCGCGCGCCGATCAGACCGGAGACCATCAGCCAAACGCCCACATCTGCCCCGAATCCCGGAAACTTGCCTGCGCGTTTTCCGAGAATGTGCCAAACCAACACGGAGGACAATAGCGCGAAGGCCATCATGATCCCGTACCAATGGATCGTGAAGTTGCCTATTTTCCAGAATATCGGATTCATCAGCTCGGTCGTGTCGCTTTCCCCGCCCGTCCATCGTATAATATACGCGTCCGAAGGACAGCCGATATTATTGGCCGATGTGAGGCTTCAAGCCAATGTCCGCCACACTTGCCTTCACCCCGTGCATCCTGTAACTTTGGCCGCTTCACCGTGAGCGACGAACCGGATATCGACATCATCTATGACCGCATCCCGGCCATTTCCTGCAATGCGTGCGGAGATGCGATCGACGTCTCTAATCATGAGCCGTTGACCCAGGTAGAGTGCCCCCACTGCAACGCCGAACAAACAATCCCCGCTCGTTTTGGGAAATTCCTGCTCACGTCTACGCTCGGCAAGGGTGGCATGGGCGCCGTGTACCTGGCCTACGACGAGTTACTGAATCGCTTCGTGGCGATCAAAGTATTGCTCGCCTCCTTCGGCGATGACCCTGACTTTGTGAGATCCTTCCAGACCGAAGCCCAGGCCGCCGCGGCTCTAAATCACCCAAGCATCGTCCAGATCTACTCTTTCGGACAGGAGAACGGGCAGCCCTATATTGTCATGGAGCTCGTCTCGGGCGGAAAATTTTCGGACATCATCGAGGAGCAGAAGCAGGTCGCCCCTCCCCTGGTGATGCGGATCGGACGGGATATTGCGTCCGCGCTTGAAGCCGCCGCCAACGCGGGACTGCTGCATGGTGATGTCAAGCCCGAGAATATTCTCCTCGACGACCGCGGCACCGCCAAATTGGTGGACTTCGGTTTGGCCAGCACGATTGGAATGCAAGATAGCGGCGGCATCTGGGGCACACCGAACTACATTGCTCCCGAGAAGGTGCGGCGGCAGAAGGTGGATGCTCGATCCGACATCTACAGCCTGGGTGCCACACTCTTCCATGCGCTCTCGGGACGCCCCCCGTTCGAAGGCGAAGACGCTATCGAAGTTGTTAAGGCAAGACTCACCGGCCCGGCCGTCGACATTGAGGAAATCGTGCCCGGACTCAACAAGGACATCGCAAGCCTGATCAATCGTATGCTTGAGGCGGAACCGTTTCGACGATTTCCAAACTATTCCTCTTTACGCGCCGACATGGACAAAGCACTCATCGCCGTTGGCGGAGGATCGAAGCGTCACCCGGGGAAGTTCAAACCGAAAGTGACGATTCGGAAACGGGGTAAATTCGCCACACCGCAGGATGTTCCTTCCCCGACGACGAACGAAGCGCCATCGGGACCCGCTTCGTCCAGCGGTCGGAGGGGCGGAAAGTTGATTGTCACGAAGGGCAGCGGACCAAGGCGCATGGCGTCCGAGGGTCACGACGACAGCACCCCGGGAGAGCGAGCGCCCGGCCGGGGCCCAGGCACCGTTCGGAGGCGCCGACGGCGCGGCAGTCGAATCGCCGCGCTCATCGTTATTGGAATCATCGCCATCATTGGCGCCGTACTCGGTTTTCTCGTCGTCTCGGGGGCGAGGGCGGACAAGAAAATCAGGCGAACCCACAAGCTCGCAATCTCGGTGATCGCAGCCGCGGTAGACGGGCGCGCCTCCGTCGACGTGCCGGAAACCGTGAGCGCGTTGCAGGACTCCGTCGTCAAGGCAAGACACGCCTACAGCAACGTGAACTCCCTGGCGGCTCTTTTCATTGGCCCCGCCACGAGGACACGTCTCGCGGTCTCCGCCGCACCGCCTGAACCCGAGCCCGCTTCAGCCGACGCCAAACCAGAAGAAGCCAGCGGCCCTGTGCAGGGATCGGCAGGTGGCGCGCCGGCGCCCGGGGATCCAGCCCCAGCGCCAGGGGATGATGCACAGCCCGCCGACGCTGCGCAGGTTGCCGCGGGTGCGCCACCTCAAGGGGCCCCAGCAGAAGGCGTCGATGCCCCAAACGGTGAGCGCGCGGACGCCGAAGCAGACGCAGAACCTCAGCCCGCGGCCCCCGAGGAGCCGCCGCCGGAGCTCGCCGCCTTCGCGGACACCGATGTAGTGACCGCTCTCTATACCAACAGCGTGGCCACATACGTGCTGTTCTCCCGCGCCGGGACCGCCTTGCAAGCCATGGCCAGTTCGCTCTCCGAGCTCTCCATCGCGATATCCAAGACCGGTTCGGTGGCGAACGCATCCACCGATACCGAATTCGTATCCGAGAAGCTTAAAGAGATCACCGCGTCGCAGACCGCGTTCGATGACCGGCTACAACGTTTTCAGGCATCCGCATCGGATGCGATCGCGATGGTTGGCAGTCTCGAGAAGGACGAGAAGGCCCTGGACGGGATCCGGGCCGACGCACAGAAGACATCCAACGCGCAACAGGCAGAGCAAGATCGGATCGCCGAGCAAGAGCGATTGGCTGAACAAGCCCTCCGCGAGAGCGAGGACTTGGCCGAGCGGGCGCTTGCCGAGCGACAAAGTATCCGCCGCAGCAGCGCCGCATTCACCACGCAGATTCGCGCCAACCGTTTCGCCCAGGCCCTCCGTGACTCGAAGCGAACGCTTAAGGGCTTCACGACCGACGCCGCGAAGGCGGAAGCCGATACGCTCATCGAGCGCTACCAGCTCTTGGTCGATCTGCGGGATTTTCTGATCGCCGCCATGCAGGAGAACGAGTGCCGGTGGTGTTGGCAGGGAAGCGCTGACATCATCGGCGCCACGACGCACGGGATCCGGATTCGCACCCAGGAGGACCCTATCCCCTGGGAGTCCATCAAGCCGGGTCAGTTCCTGTCGATCGCGGAGAAGTACCTCGAGCTCGCCCGCGGCAAAACCAAGCGCATAGAGCGCGCCAGGCACCAACTCGCTCTAGCCGCCTATGTCGTGGAACTAGGCGCACCGGAACGAGCCGTCAAGTATACCGAGAAGGCGCTTGAGCTCTGGGACCGCGGAACATTTCCTGACGACGCAAAGCGATTGGCCGAACCGCTTGAGAATCTCGACAGCAAAGGCGAAGAAGAGGAGGAGGCACCGTTCTAGCCCGGATATCTCACCCATTTCCTGCTACGAACACGGATAGCTCCGTCAGGCTCTCGCTACGAAAAAGTGTGAGATGTCCGGGCCAGGCCGTCACTTAAGATCAGGGTCGAGCCTCATCTCCATCGACTTGATTTTAGCCCCGAACTCCTGCTGGATGTTGGCCAGAAGTTTCTGTTTACCATAGCGCTTCAATTCATTCAGCCAGGACGAATTGTCCACGAATACCGTTAGCCGATCTCCGACCACCCGTCCCGGTCGCGTGTGAGATGCAAGCGTGTCACCCGCGAGCGCGGGCCACTTGTCAGCGAGTTCCGTCAGCCAATGCTGCTCCTCCAGTCCAAGCGACTTCATGATGCCCGGAATCACCTGTCCGGCACGCACGGTCCGATCTGGCGGCGGCGGCGCAGGATCCGAGATCCGGAGACGTTCGCGCGCCAGCTGCCATCGTCCGCGATTAAATTTTGGGCGCCTTGCCATGGGGGGTGAGAAGTGGGACCGTTCTAGTTGGCGTTTAACCACCTGTAGACTCTTCGTACGGTACGGGTTTCGCAACCTTTGAAGCCGTGATTCGCTCCTTCGACTGTAAAATAGCGAAATCGCACAGAGTTGGTCTTCTCCTTCAAGACGCGGCCCATCTCGTCGACTGGCAAGCAGGCGAACTCCTCATCACTGCCGAAGAAGGCCAGGATGGGAGTGGTAACCTTCCTAAACTGCTTCAGTGGACCGCTATAGTCGAACACTTTTGCTTCGGCATATCGCGAATCTGAACAACTCAGGAATCGACGAGCCGTAAACCCGTGGCACGCGGCGGGCATAATGGTGTCTCCCTTCCCGCTGGCCACGAGGTCACGCGCGCGTCGGACCCAGTAGCCATAGCGCGGCCCCAGATCGAGTTGCGCAAGGGCTCGATCATCGGCCGGCGCAGCCAGAACCAACCCGCAAACGTCGTGACGTTGACGCTTCGCCTGGTAATACGTGATCTTCTGACATCCGGTGCTATGCCCGGCCAAACCAAAGTCGCGGTACCCATGTTTGCGCCCGAACCGAAGCACCGAATCGAGATCCGCCACACAGTCTGAGAACCGCTCATCGGTCGTCTCGGTTGTGTGCCCCCGATTATTAAATGAGAGGACGTCCCAGCCCTGCTGCGGACCAAGCCTCATGAATGCTTTCTTGAAGCTCGATCGGTAATAGTTCCCACCGAGACCATGCACGAGGACCAGTAGGCGCTGCTGTGTAGGGCGGCCGTGACTCCAGAATCCGTCCAGGCGCCCCTTCGTGCCCGGAAGCTCGATGGCCACGAGAGCCCCATCAATCATGTCATCCTTCATACCGAACGCAACAGGCAGGCGTGTACGGACATGCCGGCACCAAAACCTATCATTAACCACCAATCCCCTGGTTGACGACCGTTGCTCATTAGGCGATCCAGGCCGAACCACACGGTCGCCGAGGACATGTTCCCATGGCTCTCCAGGATTCGCCGTGTGATATCCAACTGCCCAGCCCCTAATACCAGTTCCTCCTCGACCGCGTCGATCACCTTCTCGCCGCCCGAATGCACTGCCCAATGTCGCACGTCAGACACGGTTAACCCGTGTCGATCGAGCACGTCACGCACCAGCGTACCCACAACTGGAGCGACGAGCTCCGGCAATCGCGCCGACAGTTGGTTATGCAACTGACCGCCGTGCCGGTGTACATATCGGATCGCTTCGCGATGCAGGGGTACATGCAAGCTCCGCGTATCCACGATACGCAAACCGCCGGCACGACGCGATATCAGGGCGGCACCCGCGCCGTCCGCGAAAATTGCATTGGAGACAATCAGGCTCGGATCATCCTCCATTTGGAAGGTTGCCGTGGCGATCTCCACGGAGATACAAAGCGCCATGTCATCCTCATGTTGCAGTAACGCGCCGGCTACCTGAAGATTTGGAATCGCGCCCCCACAGCCGCTTCCCACGAGGTCATGCGCACGAATCTCGGCGCGCAGCCCGAGATTCTCGATCACGTAGGATGTGATCCCCGGACAAATGTACCCCGTGCAGGTATTGATCACGAGCACCGTGATCTCGCCGGGTTCCACTCCACCATTCAAGAGCGCCTGCCGTGCCGCGCGGCACGATAACTCTACCGCCCAGCGTGTGAACCGCTTGATCTTATCGTCCGGAGATTCATCACAGAGAATGCCTGGTGACTCCGTCAACTCCAGTGCGATACGGCGACGTTGCACGCTGGGATGACGGAAGACCTTGCGCATCATCGCGCGGCTCCGATCCGACAACTCGGCATCGTATCGCGACTGCATAATGGCCAGCGCTTCGCCCTGGTCCAGTTGCCGGTCAGGCTGAGCCACGGCCACCGCTGCGACATATGCGTCCATACCGCCGCCACTTTGAAGCTTCTTTTCGCTCATAATATAGACACCCTAATCCACGCTCATAGGCGCGCGGTCATAGTACTCTTCGTACATCCGCGCGGAAAGCTCATGTATGTCGGCCCCTCGACGACGCCGGATCATGTATTCGAGGCAGATCTTGATCACGTGAAAGAAGCTCTTAAAGAACGGGCGCTCATCCCATCGGCGCGAGGAGACGGTCAGCCCGTTACCCACCCGGTATCTCCGACCGGTCCCAACCAGCCGCAGAGACAATTCCACATCCTCCATGAGCGGGATCGCCGGGACGCCCCCAACGGACTCTAGCTGGGTACGGCGGGCAAAGATCCCCTGGTCGCCGAATGCCACCCCGGTAAACTTGAATCTCAAGGCATTCAGGAATTCCAGAACGCGCATACGAAATCGACGCCGGTCGAAGCGACCTCCGAGTATTCCCCAGGAAATTGACGGATCCGAGCGAAGTGTGTCCGTTAAACCCGTCAACACATCCGCCCGTATGTGCGCGTCCGCATGCAACATGAGAACGATCTCGCCCTGCCCCGCCTCGCAGCCCTGCCGCAACTGTTGTCCGCGTCCCTTCAAGCCATCCTTCAGAACGTGGGCCCCAAACCCCTCGGCTACCCGGCATGTGGAATCGACGCTACCTCCATCCGACACCCACACATGCGCGAGCCCCGCTCCGCGACGAGACTCCAGGTCCTCGATAGCGCTGCGGAGGTGTCGCAGGCATGATTCGAGGCGCGCCGCCTCGTTCAGGGTCGGGATGACGATATCGATAGACCCCGGGTTAGCGCCCGCATCGGAGTCCGCGCTTCGCCTCACGAGTCACGGCACAGCGACCTCACCCCCGACGCCCCCATCGCATGATCTTTTCGAAAATGCTGGCGACCAGAGGAGTTAAGCGCGTGCGGTTGTAGGCGTCGCTCAATCGGCGAATGGCATCCGCCTGGGTTGGATAAGGGTGAATCACGCTCGACATCTTGCCCAATCCTATACCGTGTACGATGGCCGTGCTCAACTCTGAAATCATCTCGCCCGCATGCGCCGTCACGATGGTGGCGCCCAGGATGCGGTCGGTGCCGCGTTTCAAATGCACTTTGGCGATTCCGTAGTCATCGCCATCCAGGATGGCGCGGTCGACATCCGCAAACTCCTGCACCAGGGTCTCAACCTCAATGCCCTGCTCCTGCGCGTCCTTCTCATACATCCCGACGTGCGCAATTTCCGGATCAGTGTAGGTGCACCAGGGAATCGTCAACGCACTCGTTTTCTTGTTTGGACCCGGGAAGAGCGCGTTCTGAATCAGAATTCTCGCGAGGGCATCCGCGGTGTGCGTGAACTTAAACTTGAAACAGACATCTCCGGCCGCAAAAATACGCGGGTTAGACGTTACCAAATCTTCCCCGACCTTCACGCCGAACTTGTCGAACTCGACTCCCGCTTTCTCCAACCCCATTCCGTCCACGTTGGGCGCGCGCCCGACGCCCACGAGAATCTCATCCACAATAATCTCCTGCTCTCCACCCGGAGTTTCGATCGAGATGACCTTATCCGTGCCACGCGTCTCGACCCTGATCACCTTGGAATCCAACTGCAGGTTGATGCCGTCGCGGATGAACGCTTTCTGCACGATCGCGGCGGCATCCGCGTCCTCGCGGATGAGGATATGCCCGGCGGCCCCGATCAGCGTGACATCCGATCCGAACCGGCAGAACGACTGCGACATTTCACAGCCGATGGGGCCGCCACCGATAACCGCGAGGCGCGGCGGCAGTTGCGTTAGATTAAAGATCGTCTCGTTCGTGAGGTACCCGGCTTCGGCCAAACCCGGAATCGCAGGCGCCACGGCACGCCCGCCGGTCGTGATCGCCGCTTTCGCGAACTTCAGCTTCTTGCCGTCCACGGCGATGGTCTCGCTATCCAGGAACTCGCCCGATCCCATAAACATGTCGATCCCCAACTCCGAGAATCGCTTGACCGAGTCGTTGGGGCTGATCTGCGCGCGAATTCTCCGCATTCGCTCCATCACCGCCGGAAAATCGACGCTCACGCCCTCCGGAACCCGGACTCCAAACTCGCCGGCATCACGCACCGCGCCCACGGCGCGTGCGGCCCGCAGAAGGCCCTTGGACGGCACGCAGCCGACGTTCAGGCAGTCCCCGCCCATCAGGTGCCGCTCAATCAAGGCGACCCTGGCTCCGAGACCGGCCGCTCCCGCGGCGGTGATCAATCCGGCGGTACCGGCGCCAATCACGACCAAGTTGTACTTCCCGGTCGACTCCGGGTTCACCCAATCCGGCGGGTGTACGTTTTCGATGAGCGCACGATTGTGCTCATCCATGGGTTCGATTCCGAGGCTAGTCGTCTCACTCATGACTGGGTACTCCCTGGAGCGGCAGGCTCAACGTCCCGCCGCGGGTTCAATTAAGCCGCTTCGCCGGCGATTCCGGCGGGTTCGCCCACGTGTTCCTGCATGGCGCGACGGGCAACTTTAGTCACGTACACGCTTACGATAATCGTAGCCAGCAACCCGACGATATAAAGGGTCCACTCTCCCGTACTTCGGGTCCGTTCTCCGCCCACGGTTGCGAGATCCTTCGCCAGCGATCCGATATACACATACATGACGGTACCCGGGATCATTCCGATCCAGGATGCGAGAACGTAGTCCCGCAATGAGACGCGTGTCAGCCCATAGGCATAGTTCAATAGATTGAACGGAAATATTGGCGACAGGCGCGTCAGCCCGACGATCTTCCAGCCTTCTCGACCGACCGCCTGATCGATGGCGGCAAACTTCTCGTTACCCTCAATCTTTCGCGCGATCATGTCCCGCGCAAGATAGCGCCCCGTCAGAAATGCGGCCGTCGCCCCCAACGTGGATCCAATCGAAACGTAGACGGATCCCATCACCACGCCGAACACCGCCCCGGCTCCGAGCGTGAGCACCGACCCGGGAAGAAAGAGGACACACGCCACGATGTAGACGACGATGAAGATAGCCGGCCCGAGAGGCCCCAGCCCATCGACCCACTCCAGCATCGTCCTGAATCGTGCCGGCACGTCGAGAACGATGCCAAGTGCGATCAACGCTACGGCAGCAACCGCCAAAACGACGCCTTTCTTGATGCCGGCACTTTGCCCCGGGTTGCTCATCTCTTTCACCTCTCCGTTCACTGCTTGTTCAATGTCCAATCGTAGTCCAGGTAGCGGACCTTGACGGTCTCCTGCTCGATCAACGCCCTGGCATCCGGGTCCTCGATCCACGCCACGATGCGCGCACGTAGCGCCGCCTCGTCCGGTCCAAAATCCTCACCGAACCACTTCAGGATACTCGACAGGTGCACCGTCGCTCGCGCCGGATCTGCACGGAAGTTCTGTACACGGCGAAAGAAGTCCAGCGCGTTATCCTGCAACTGAGTGTCCACGGTCACTCCTGCGTAGGCTTCGTTGCGCAGTCGGGGACATCCTCGTGACGCACACACGATTGCAAAATGGATACGAGGATCCCCCATGACGCGAAGGATCTTATGCTCGATATGATTGAGCGAGTACTCCTTCCCCTTCAGCAGCACCATGTAATCATCCCAGATATTGAAACCTCCAAATCGGCCAACCTTTTCCTTGATGGACTCCAACGGATAGAATTCCAGAATCCCTCGCACGGTCAAGGCGTTGTAAACGTTGATCCAGAACGCCAGCTTCTCGTCTCGACCCAAAGACTCCGTATCGACCCCACCCATTCTGGCGAGGTACCGATTCAGCGTCCGCGAGTCCGCCTTCTTCCACCTGGCATAATCGACGTTTCCATCGTGATTCACATACTCCGTGAGTAACGAATCCCACATCGAGTGATCAACCACCTCGCTCTCGGCCCTCCCGGTGAAAGGAATCAGAACTCCAACCAGGAGAAGCGTGACCAGATTGATTAACTTCATGATGATTGCCTCCACTTCGTGCTTTGGTAGTATTCAATCAGAGGCAGACAGCGTGTCAACTGAACTGATAATCGTATTCACTCGTTACCCGGAGGCCGGACGCACAAAGACCCGGCTCATCCCGGAGCTAGGGCCCCAGGGAGCGGCGGATCTTCAGAGGCAGATGGCGGAGCATGTCCTCGGACGGCTCCGCGCGGGATTCGACGTTTCGGCGCCTAGTATCGAAATTCGCTACGATGGTGGCGACCCGGACACAATGCAAAATTGGCTTGGGGAAGACCTTCGCTACGAATCTCAGGGCGAGGGCGACCTTGGCAACCGCCTCGAGCGCGCTTTTCGTGAGGCGTTCGACCGAGGCGTCGACCGAGCGATCGCCATCGGAACCGACTGTCCAGCCCTCTCTCTAGAGCACATTCGCAAAGGGTTTGAGTCCCTTTCGGCCCAACCGGTCGTGTTCGGCCCCACCTTCGACGGCGGCTACTACCTTGTCGGCATCTCACGCGCTCGACGCGTGCAATCCCTGGCCGCGCTATTCAGCCAAATTGACTGGGGAAGCGAAGTCGTCTTGCAACAATCTGTTGCACGCCTGTCCACCTGGCACATCGAGCATGCCCTGCTCGAGTCACTCGTCGACGTCGACCGCCCCGAAGATCTTGAGGTGTGGAAGCGAATAATCAGTTGCCAGTGATTCATGCGAGTGATATTTTTGCAACATGCCGAGTGTTCCGATTACCTCCGCGTGCATCCTAACCTCCGTCGTCATGCTGTGCGGATGCACCACACCCCGTCGTCAACAGCAAGCGGTGCACACCAACGTCGAGATTGACAATCTCAACGCGCGATTCGAACAAGTTCGCGAACGCCTTGATGCTACCGAAAATCGCCAGGACGATCTGACGCGCGCCATCGAAGACCTGAAGCGCGAGATGCAGGGCGTGGCAGGCGAGCAGAGCGAACGCGTCTCCGAGTTGTCCAGCAAGCTGAACCAGATCGACGCGGCCCGCGCGCGCGATCGCGAACTGATCGTCGAACAGATCAGCACCAAGATGTCGACGCTCATCAAGCAGCAACAACGGACCCAGACGCCCCGCTTCACGTCGGGTGCGCAATCTGGATACGAGCATATCGTCAAGGAAGGCCAGACACTTTCAGAGATTGCATCGGCCTATGGAGTCACGATGGCGGCCATAGCGAAGGCAAACAAACTTCCCGACAGGAACACGATAAGAGTGGGGCAGAAACTTTTTATTCCCGAGTGAGAATGCGGATCCTGATGTTCGAGCCGATTTTGAATCCTATTTCAGCCGCGCCGTTCCGGAGAACGAAGCGACCTTCATCCACACCACCGAGGGGTCGGACGATATGCCTGCGCATCTCGAAGCTTCAATGTTGGGGGCGCGCGTCACGGCACCGATCCGAGACGGCCGGTTGAAGCTGGGAATATGGCAGGGCATAACCCTTTGTGAGCACCGAGAGCGAGGGGGTTCACGACGCCTGGTGGTCACGCTCAATGGAGAGGCGTAGTCGTAAGGAGGCAGGAAAATGGCGCGAGTTACAATCTATCACAATCCACGATGCGCCAAGAGCCGCGCAACGTTGGCGCTTATCAGGAAGAAGGGGATCGAGCCGGAGGTCGTCGAATACCTGGAGACTCCCCTGGATGTTTTGTCGTTGAGAAAGGTCGTCAACACCCTGGGCATCCCGGTCGCCGCAATCGTGCGGACCAAGGAGTACAAAGAGCTGAACCTTCCCCAGACGAGTGATGAGTCTACGATGTTAGAACTGATCTGCAAGCACCCGCAGATTATGCAGAGGCCAATTGTCGTCAACGGCAAGAACGCGTGCATCGGACGTCCTCCCGAGAACGTCCTCGATATCATTTGAGAACTGAATGCTGACCGCCTCACGCAGACGCAGGCCCGAGTTTGTCCGCGTCGCCATCGCCGCCGTCGTCGCCAGATCTTGTCTCGCGATTGCGGGCCTGGTCGGAGCCGTGACGACGACCGGTTGCGCGACCAATCCTGTCACGGGTCGCCGCGAACTCCACCTGCTCTCTGAAGACCGCGAGATCGCCCTCGGGGTTCAGAACTATGCCCCGGCGCAGCAGTCGCAGGGCGGCCTATACTCGCTGGAAGCCAAACTGGTCGCCTACATCTCCGGCATCGGACATAGCCTCGCCGCGGTGAGCCACCGTCCGAATCTCCCGTTCGAGTTCGTGATCCTCAACAGCTCCGTGCCGAATGCCTGGGCCATGCCCGGCGGCAAAATCGCCGTTAACCGGGGACTTCTGACAGAAATGGGTTCCGAGGCAGAGATCGCGGCCGTCCTGGCGCACGAAATCGTACACTCGACGGCTCGGCATGGGGCCAAGGCCATGGAGCGGGGTATGCTGTTTCAGTCCGTCCTCACCGGGGTCGCCATCGCGGCAAAGGATCATCGCGACGGGAAGTGGGCTACCGGTGCCGCCTCAGCCAGCTCCGGGCTGACCCAGCTGAAGTACTCCCGTGACGCCGAGAGAGAATCCGACCAATACGGCGTCGATTATATGCGTAAGGCAGGGTACGACACACGCGGCGCCGTGCAGCTGCAAGAGACATTCCTCCGCCTTAAAGACGGAAAACGATCCAACCGGTTCGCCGCGCTGTTCTCGACGCATCCTCCGTCCGAAGAGCGCGTAAGCAACCTACGCAAGCTTGTCGCCAACGATCCGCCCGGCGGTCGCGTGGGCGAAGCCGAGTATCGCGCTCAGATCGCCGTTCTCGAGCGCGCAGAGCCCGCCTACGAGGCGTACGGAAAGGGACGAAGCGCGCTGGATGAGGGCCAGGCCCCGGACGCCCTCGCGTTCGCCGAAACGGCCATCAGCCTCGAGCCACGCGAAGGAACCTTCTACGGGCTCCAAGGAGACGCCCAGGACAAGCTCGGCAATCGAGCTCCCGCCCTCGCTTCCTTTGACCAGGCTATCCAGCGACAGGACAATTATTTCTACTTCCACATGCGCCGCGGTCAGCTCCTACAGGCGATGGGGCGCGAGCAGGATGCCCAGCGGGCGCTGACTCGAAGTAACGAGCTCCTGCCAACCGCGAATGCACACTATTCCCTCGGCATCCTCGCGCGCAAGCGGGGCGACAAGGAGAACGCCGTGGGCCACTTTCGAGCCGCCGCCACTTCCAGCAGTGAGCACGGACGCATGGCCGGTCTCGAACTTGCGCGGATGATCCTGCCGGATGCTCCCGACGTCTACATCAAGCTCTCGGGAGGGATCGACAAGGACCGGCGACTACTCATTCAAATTCACAACACCAGCCCCGTGCCCGTTCGCAACATCGTGATTGCCACCAGCGCGGACATGGGCGCGTCGGTCAAGAAAGCGCAGATCCGCTATTCGGGCGTCCTGGCACCAGAAGGCGTCGTGACCGTGCGAAGTGATCTTGGCCGTCTCCCGGCTGTCGACCCCAAACTGCTGAACATCCAAATGCGCGTCGTCTCAGCGCAGGTCGAGGGGCGGTAGGGGGAAGTGGTTAGTCAGAAGGGGTAGTGGGAAGTGGATAGTCAGAAGTGGTTCGTTCGATTCCCGCTCCCCACCTACTACTCCCCACTTACTACTCCCCACTTCTTACTCCCCACTTCTTACTTCCCACTTCCCACTTCCCACTTCCCACTGCTTACTTCCCGCTAACCACTTCTCACTCCCCACTTCTCACTCCCCACTTCACGCAAGTGCGGCAATCGCTGCGCCGTAGTTGGGTTCCTGTGCAATCTCCGGGACCTGCTCGGCGTGGATCACGAGATTGTCGGCATCGACGACGATCACGGCACGGGAACAGAGCCCCTTCAGTACCGAGTCGGCGATTTCCAATCCGTAGTCCGTCGCGAAAGAGCTGCGGAACGTCGATAGGGACACCGAATCCTCAATCCCCTCTGCGCCACAGAAACGCGCCTGGGCAAACGGAAGGTCGGCTGAAATATTGAGCACCACGGTGTCGCCGCGCCCCGCCGCCGTCTGATTGAAAGCCTTCACAGACAGCTGGCAGACCGGCGTGTCGATACTCGGAAACACGTTCAGCACCTTCTTCTTCCCTGCGAACGTATCGAGCGTGGCATCGCTCAGGTCCGCGGCCGTGAGCGTGAACGCCGGGGCCGTCGCCCCGACCGCGGGCAAATCCCCGGACGTACTTACTGCATCTCCCTTGAATGTAATCTGTGACATTGGCTCTAATCTCCTTCTGATTGCGTGTGACCTCCGCGTCGGCCGGCCCGATCTCGACGACCGATGGTATTTCCAGCACAAACGCCCCTGACCTTGAAACCCTATCGCGCCGATCCATTCCCGTCAAGGGAATGGATGGCGGCCTCACCGGCGTCACGAAGGCGCTGCTCCGTATTCAACATCGATTCCGCGACCGTCTCGGTCTCCGCGCGGAGACGCATGATCTCGGTGTAAAGCGACCGGATGCCGGCAGGTAACCCGGACTCCGCATCACCGACGACGGCGACGGTCGGGACACCCAACGCCGCCGCCATGCTCGCGACACCCAGTGGAGCCTTCCCGTGCAAGGTCTGGCTGTCCATACGGCCCTCTCCAGTAATCACAAGATCACAGCCTTCGAGATGACGCCTGAGCTCGATGGTTTCAAGAATGGCTTCGATGCCCTTCTCGAGCCTGGCGTGCACGGCCGCATAGAGCGCCGCGCCCGCCCCGCCCGCAGCGCCGCAGCGCGGTGTATGAGCGATCTGCACACCCAGGTCGCGCTCGACCACGGCGGCGTAGTGCGTCAACGCTGTTTCGAGTTCGCTCACGGCCTCTGCAGATGCTCCCTTTTGCGGACCAAACACGGCAGCGGCGCCAGCATCACCGAGCAGTGGGTTCTCGACATCGCACAAGACGCTGATGTCGATTTCTCTGAAGCGGAGCGCGGCATCCGATGCGTCTATTCGATCGAGCTGGCCCAGACTGCCCCCGCCCCTCGCTACAGGAGTTCCCTGCGACGACAACAGGTGTACACCGAGGGCCTCGAGGATCCCGGAGCCTCCATCCACCGTCGCGCTCCCACCAATCCCGATCACCATTCGACGGCAGCCGTAATGCCTGGCAGCTTCGATAAGCTGCCCGGTTCCGTAACTCGAGGCGTTCAGCGGGTCCAACTCGCCCTTCGACAATCGTGACAGGCCCGATGCCGCCGCCATCTCGATAATCGCGGTGCGCCCATCAGCAAGAACGCCCCAGGTCGCATCACAAGGCCGCCCGAGCGGATCCTCGACTCGCTCCGCGATGGCCTTGCCGCCACAGGCTGCCAGCATCACCTCGACGGTACCCTCGCCACCGTCGGCCACGGGCAGACGTATAATTTCGGCCCCGGGATTCGCGCGCTGAACCCCCTCAGCCAACGCATCCGCAACCCGGCCAGCCCCAAGACTGCCCTTGTAGGAATCCGGCGCAATTACAATCTTCATTACAGTAGACAAAACTCAAAATGCATTGAACCCACGGCACGCCCTCCGTATAGTCAGGGCTTCTCACCGGCATGGTAGCCAAAGTGAAGCACATATAGAAGGAGACAACGATGCGTTTAGTACGATTTGGTAATCCGGGTGACGAGAAACCCGGAGTTCTTCTTGCCGATGACCGTCGCAAGGACTGCTCAGGATTCTTCAAGGACTGGAACGCGGACTTCTTCCGAAGTGGCGGTCTCGAGCGGCTTGCACTCGTCGTCGGTGCCAAGTCCGACGAACTGCCTGACGTTGCCGAGGATGCCCGCTGGGGTGCCCCGGTCGCGCGCCCGGGAAAAGTCCTCGCGATCGGGCTCAACTACGCCGATCACGCGAAGGAAGGCGGCATGGAAGTGCCCGAGGAGCCCGTCCTATTCATGAAGGCAGCCAATACGGTTGTGGGGCCCTACGACGAGGTCCTGATTCCCCGCGGCAGTGTCAAAACCGATTGGGAAGTGGAGCTTGGCGTCATTATCGGCAAGGACGCCAGATACCTCGATTCCGCTGAGCAATCCCAAGAGCACATCGCGGGGTACTGCATCTCCCACGACGTCTCGGAGCGCGCATTCCAGATGGAACGTTGTGGCCAGTGGGTCAAGGGAAAGTCCTGCGACACCTTCAACCCACTCGGGCCGTTTCTCGCGACATGCGATGAGATTCCTGACGTCAATAACCTTGAGCTCACACTCGACGTCAACGAAGAGCGCCGACAGACTGGAAATACGGGAACGATGGTGTACAACGTGTTTTTCCTCATACACTACCTGTCCCACTTCATGACCCTCGAAGCGGGCGACGTCATCACTACCGGAACGCCACCCGGAGTTGGTCACGGCATGAACCCACCCCAGTTCCTCAAAGCCGGCGACAACGTTCACCTGACGATATCCGGTCTCGGACACCAGAAGCAGGCCGTCGGACAGGCGTGAGCCGGGCCGAGATAGTTCTCGAGCATATCGATCTCTATCTTGGTGATACTCACGCACTGCGAGATCTCTCGTGGCGGGTTACGCCTGGAGAGAACTGGGCGCTGCTGGGCCCTAACGGCGCAGGAAAATCGGCCCTCTTGAAGCTGCTCTCGGGTGACCGCTTCCCGCGACCGCGCGCAGACTGCGTCTACCAGGTCTGCGGCTACGATCGCCTGCGCCCCGGGTGCAACGTCTGGGACCTCAAACGGATCCTGGGCGTTATCTCCCCGGAACTGCAGGCCAGCTATCTTCCGGACACGCCCGGTATCAGCGTCGTTCTCTCCGGGTTCTTCTCCAGCAATGGGCTTTACGAGGAGATCACGACCGAGCAACGCTCAAGCGCTCTTGACGCCATGGAGCGAATCGGGGTCAGACACCTCGAAAAGCGCCCCATGGGCGCGATCTCCTATGGGGAATCGAGGCGCCTTCTGATCGCCCGGGCGCTTATCCACGAGCCCCAGCTCCTCATCTTTGATGAGCCGACCACGGGTCTCGATCTAGCCGCCGCCGAATCATTCCTTGAGACGGTGCAGGGACTGGCCGAGGGCGGATACTCGATCGTAATCGTAACCCATGCGCTACCGGAGATCATTCCCGCCATCACCCATGTGGGCGTGATTCGCGACGGCCAGATTGAGCGCAGCGGAACCAAGGATGAGATCGTGACTCGCCGGCTCTTCCACGACCTTTACGATCTCGACGTCGAGATCGAGAAACGCGACGAGCGCTTCTGGTTGATCCCGGGCTAGGAGCCCGTCGGACTTAGCGCCATCAGTTTAAGTCGCGTCATAAACCGCCGGTCTCCTATTATTTTTGCTGCGCAAA
>JAQBYD010000029.1 GCA_027623315.1 Verrucomicrobiota bacterium
AAAACGCAAGATCGGCGCGCAACCCGGCCATCCCCGGCACGAGCGCCCGGCCTTCCCGGAAGCCGACATCAAGAACTTCCACGACTACCGGCTCGACGCCTGCCCGGAGTGCGGCAACGCGGAGGTCACGTTCCTGGACGAGCCGCCGCGCGTGCTTCAGCAGATGGAGATCGAGGAGGTGATCGTCCGCAAGGAGGAGCACCGCTCCTATCCGGTCTGGTGCGAGCGCTGCCAGAAAGTCCATTACCACCCCTTCCCGGAAGCGGTAGTCAGGGAAGGCCTGTTCAAGGAGCGGCTCACCGCGCTGGTGGCCTACATGAAGGCCGTGGATCACGCCTCTTTCTCGACGATCCGCAAGTTCGTGCGCGACGTGATGGGCGAATCCGTCTCCCGCGGCTACCTGCGCAAGGTCGTCGAAAAGGCCTCCGCCGCGTTGGACTCGCCCTACGCTGAGCTGCTCGACCGGCTGCCCCTGGAGCAGGCGCTCAACGTGGACGAGACCGGGCACAAGGACAACGGCGACAAGTTCTGGACCTGGGTCTTCCGAGCCGAGCTTTATGTGCTGTTCAGGATCGACAAAACCCGCAGCTCGAAGGTTCTGCTCGATGTGCTCGGCGAGGCGTTCAACGGCGTGCTCGGCTGCGACTACTTCTCCGCCTACCACAAGTACATGAAGGACTTCAACATCACGGTGCAGTTCTGCATCGCCCACCTGATCCGCGACATCAAGTTCCTCACCGGGCTGAAGGACGCCGAAACGCGCGCCTACGGCACGCGGCTGCTGGCCGCCGTCAAGGCGATGTTCAAGGTCATCCACCGCCGAGACGAGACCGACCCGGCCGCCTTCCAGCGCGCGCTCGAACAGGCCCGCGACCGCATCCTTGAAGCGGCGCTGCGCGACGTGCCCTCCCGCCTGGACGCCAACGGCAAGGAACTCAAGCGCGAAGCCTTCAACATGGCCAAACGCTTCCGCGAAAACGGCAAGGCCTACTTCGAGTTCGTCACCACGCCCGGCATCGGCCCGACCAACAACCTAGCCGAGCAAGCGGTGCGCTTCGTCGTGATCGATCGGCGCATCACGCAAGGCACGCGCAGCCTCAAGGGCCGCGAAACCTGCGAACGGCTCTGGACGGTCGTTGGCACTTGTGCCATGCAGGGCCGCTCCGCCTTCGAGTTCATCCTCGCGGCCGTCCGCGCCCACTTCCGCGGCGAACCCGCGCCATCCCTCTTACCCGCCTTGGGCTGATTCGCCCGGCGTCCCCGCCGATGGGACGTCGGGCTGATCCCGTCCAAACGGCACGCCTTCCATCATCATCGGGTTTGAATGCTCCGCCAGGTGCTGTCATGATAGCAACGAAAACCGGGAATCGGTTGACGAGAGCGGCGACCCTCCATAGGCGGGCAGGCAGAGAACGGATTACGATTCGGGAACTCTACTCGTTGACCGCTCTCGTCGCCGATCTCGTTGACCGAACGCTCAGCCCTCAAACATGCTGAGCTTGCTCAATAGGTTGGGCTGAACCCCGTGAACGGCTACCTTTGTCGCAAGCTTTGTCGATGTCCTGCGTGGCTGGGTGAATACTCCAGGCCCGAAATCGTCCTGCTGCGCCGCGGCGTAGTCCGCAGGACGGAGACGGGTCGAGCATTCGTGCCGTCTCTCCCTCTGATCATTCTGCCAAGCTCCGGGGGCCTCGTGCGCTGCGCGGTCGACAAAGCTTGCGACGAAGCTTGCGACAAAGGAGGGCGACATTGCTCTTTGCCGAGTTCGCTTAGTCTGGAACGCGACTGGTCCGCGGCTCGCATCAGTACGGTCGTCCCTACCGGCAACACGGCGTCGACGGTGCGGCGTGGGGGCACGCCGTCTCCATGGTCATTCCGGAGATGGCGGTCAATGCGGGACTTCCCAATCGTCCTGTCGAGTAATCGTCCTGTCAGATATTCGTTCATGCCGGGCAGCCTTGCGAACCTAGCCGTCGAGGGCGAGAAGCATTGGGTTCTGAAGTGCATCGTCAATAAAGCGCGCGAAACGTGCGCCATCGGCGCCATCGATGACGCGGTGATCGTAGGATACTGCGTAGGGCATGATCAGGCGCGGCTCAAACTTGCCGTCGACGAAAACCGGTTCGTGTGAACTGCGTGCGATGCCCAGGATGGCGACTTCGGGCCAGTTCACGATGGGCGTGAAGTTCGTGCCGCCGATGCCGCCGAGATTCGAGATCGTGAAGGTGCCGCCCTGCATGTCCTCAAGCGTAAGCTTCTTGTTGCGCGCTTTCTCGGAGAGCGTGTTCATTTCGATGGAGATCTCGGTGATGCTCTTCTTGTCGGCGTCGCGGATCACCGGCACGAGCAGCCCGTTCTCGGTGTCTACTGCGACGCCGATACTGATATATGACTTGCGCACGATCTGCTTGTTGCGCGCGTCCGCGCTTGAGTTGAACTGTGGAAACTCCTTGAGTGCCGACGCGAGGATCTTCACCAGGATGCTGGTGATGGTCAGCTTTCCGCCGGCTTGTTGGACGCGTGCCTTGTACTGCTGCCGAAATGCTTCGACGGTGGTGATGTCGGCCTTATCGAACTGTGTCACATGCGGAATCACCGACCAGTTGTGGGCCATGGCCTCGGACGTCACGCGGCGAATGTTGTTCATCGGAACGGTTTCGGTCGCGCCCCACTTCGAGAAGTCGGGAAGAGGCTTTTCGGTGATCCCGCCGGCAGGTGCCCCGGCGCGTGCGGCACCACGTGATTGGTGGAGCTGTTTCGAGTAGACCTTCACATCCTCGGCCGTGATGCGACCCTGCGCGCCCGAGCCGGGGACATCGGCGATCTCGACGCCTATCTCGTAGGCAAGACGCCGTACAGATGGTGCCGCCGGAACGCTTCCGCGCTCCCTCGACGCGGGCGCGGGCGCGGGTGAAGGCGCCGCCTGCGCAGGCGCTGCAGGTGCGGCGGGTTGCGTCGGCGCGCGGGTCTCTTCGGCGCTCTGTGCCGTCTCTAGCGGGGCAGCCGGGGTCTCCCCAGGCGCTTCACTGTCGCTATCGAGAATTAGCAGAACCTGGCCGACCTTGACGGTTTCGCCGGCGTTTACCGAGATCTCCTTAACCACACCGGCCGCAGGCGAGGGGACCTCCATGGTCGCCTTATCGGTTTCGATCTCGACGATCGAGTCGTCCACCGAGACGGAATCGCCGGCGACCACAAGGACGCTCACGACAACACCCTCTTCGATGTTCTCGCCAAGCTCAGGTAATTTGATTTCCGTATTCATGGGCTGTGTCCGGCGGTCGGGGACGCCCGCCCTCCAAGGTCGAAGATGGGTTCGATTGGAGGGCGGATGTCCCCAGCCGCCTTGCGGGTTTGAAGTCTATGCTCTACGGGCCATGGTCTACACCGCCATCGGATTGGCTTTATCCGCGTTGATCTCGAGATCTCGAATCGCCTTCGTGAGGATCTCTGGTCCGATAGAGCCGTCGTTTTTCAGCGCCGTCAGCGTGGCCAACGTAACAAATCGGGCATCGACTTCAAAGTGATCGCGTAGTGCGGTGCGTCCTTCGCTCAGGCCGAAACCATCCGTTCCGAGTGATGTCAGTGTCCGGGGCATCCATTTGGCAATACCGTCGGGCAGGGCGCGCATGTAGTCCGAGGCCGCTACCAGCACGCCGCTTGAGTCGGCCAGCTGCTGCGTGACGTGCGGCTCGCGTGGCTCGGCGTCGGGGTGCAGCATGTTCCAGCGGTCGCACTCCAGGCCGTCGCGTCTCAGTTCGTTGTAGCTGGTCACACTCCAGACATCCGCCGCAACGTCGTACGTCTCGAGCATGCTCTGCGCCTCGAGCACGCAATTCATGATCGCGCCGCTCCCGAATAGCTGGGCGCGATGCGCGGCGCCGGCGTTCTCTGCGCGACGGAAGCGGTACAGCCCCCGGATCACGCCGTCTTCGCATCCTGCGGGCATGATGGGCATCGTGTATTTCTCGTTACCGAGTGTGAGATAGTACATCACGTTCTCGTGTTTTTCGTACATGCGGCGGATGCCGTCCCGGATCAGGATGGCGACCTCGTACGAGAACGCCGGGTCATACGAGACGACGCTGGGAATTGTGCTCATCAGGACGTGGCTATGTCCATCCTGGTGCTGCAGGCCCTCCCCGCTGAGTGTCGTGCGTCCGGAGGTCGCGCCCAGCAGGAATCCTTTGCATTGCATGTCGCCCGCCGCCCATAACAAGTCACCGATTCGTTGCGGGCCGAACATCGAGTAATAGATGTAGAAGGGGATCATGGGGACCCCCAGGGTCGAGTAAGAGGTCCCGGCCGCGATGAAGGACGATACCGAGCCGGCTTCATTAATTCCCTCTTCGAGGATCTGCCCGGTGGTGGACTCTTTATAGTAGCTCAGGTTGTTGGCGTCGACCGGCTCATAGAGCTGCCCTACCGCGGAATAGATTCCCACCTGGCGGAAGAGTGCATCGAGTCCGAAGGTGCGCGCTTCATCGGGGATGATCGGAACAATGTGTCTTCCAAGCGACTTGTCCTTGAGCAGCTTGCGCAGGATGTCTCCAAAGATTTGGGTCGTTGAGATGGCGCGGTCCTGGCGGGGTGAGGCGTACGCTTCGACAAAGCTGTCTGGAGGCGTCTCGAGAGCGGAGAAGTCCCGTGATCGCGACGGGAGGTAGCCGCCGAGCGCTTTGCGCCGCTCGTGCAGGTACACCATTTCGGGGCTGTCGGCATCGGGAAGATAGAGCGGGGTCTTCAGCGTATCGCGGTCGGAGATTGGAATGCCAAAGCGCGAACGGAATTCCCGGAGCTCATCTTCGTTCAGCTTCTTCTGCTGGTGGGTGATGTTCATCCCCTCACCACTCTCGCCGAGTCCGTATCCCTTGATCGTCTTGGCGAGGATGACGGTTGGGGACCCGCTGTGCGTGGCGGCACGGTTGTATGCGGCGTAGACCTTTTCCGGATCGTGACCACCCCAGTGCAGGTGATTCAGCTCGTCGTCCGAGAGGTGCTCGACCAGCTTGAGCAGGCGAGGGTCCTTGCCGAAGAAGTGTTCCCGGATGTAAGCGCCGTCTTCGACAATGTACTTCTGGTACTCTCCGTCGACGCATTCCTCCATACGTCTGAGCAGAAGGCCGTCGGTATCGGCTTCGAGCAGCGGATCCCAGTCGCTACCCCAGATCACTTTAATCACGTTCCAACCGGCGCCGCGGAAAATACCCTCCAGTTCCTGGATAATCTTGCCATTGCCGCGAACCGGGCCGTCAAGGCGCTGCAGGTTGCAATTGATGACGAAGACGAGGTTGTCGAGATTCTCGCGCGCGGCCATGCCGATCGCGCCAAGCGATTCCGGCTCGTCCATCTCGCCGTCGCCGCAGAAGGTCCAGACCTTGCCGCCGGGTAACGGTTTCAAGGACCGGGCTTCCAGGTATTTCGCAAAGCGGGCGTGATAGATGCTCATGATCGGGCCGAGCCCCATCGATACCGTGGGAAACTGCCAGAACTCGGGCATCAGGCGCGGATGCGGGTACGAGGAGACGCCGCCACCCGTCGCGAGCTCGCGGCGGAAGTTTCGCAGATTCACTCGCGTCAGGCGTCCCTCGAGATAGGCGCGCGCGTAGATGCCGGGCGATGCATGGCCCTGCACGTAGAGGGAGTCGCCGGAGTAGTCATCCGTGGGTGCCCGGAAGAAGTGGTTAAACCCAACTTCGTAGAGCGTCGCGCTCGAGGCAAACGTCGAGATATGGCCGCCGATGCCCTCTTCGATCCGATTGGCGCGAACGACCATGGCCATTGCATTCCAGCGGATAATGCTCTTGATGCGGCGCTCGATCTTCCGGTCGCCGGGGTAAGGGGTCTCCTCAGACGCCGGGATCGTATTGATATACGGGGTATTGGCCGTAAAGGGAAAGCGCACGCCATCCTGGTAGGCGCGGATCTGCAGCTCCTTAAGCAGTTCGCGCGCCCGGTCCGGGCCTTGCGATTGCAGGACAAAATCCAGCGACTCGAGCCACTCGCGGGTCTCGATATCAGATTCAGTTGTGTCTTTATCAGTCATGCGAAACTCGGGCGGCGGCCGAGCAATCAAGCAGATACGGCGTGCCACTCCGGCACGGCGAGGGTTCGGAATAGTGCTTTAAAGGCTTTGCGGTGTCAAGGAGGGGCGCGCACGCAACGCTATGTTTCTCCCGAGAATATTTGACAGGATTGACGGGATGAACTGGATGGGGCGCATCAAAGTCCGATCCTGTGGAACCGGTTGATCCCGAATAGCGTCTGCGCGGTTAACTTGACGCTACGTTCCGTTCAAGGGACGCTACCCAGGCATCCATGAGATTCTTACGTCCCGCCTTCTATATTCTCGACGCGATTGCGATCGGACTCGTGTTGTCGTTGCCGGCGCTCTGGCTGATGGGGCGGATCAGGGCCGAGCTTGGGCCGGTCGGGTTTTCGATGAGCTGGGGACCGCGTCCGTTCGTGGCGCTGGCCGTGCTCGTGGTGCTGCGGTCTGTCACGGCATCGCGGCTACGCTCACGCGGTTTGGAGTGCCGGGCATGGTTGGGGCGCGCATGGATCAAGAAGGTGCTGCTCAGCCTCGCGGTCCTGATCGCGGTCTTGCCCTTGATGGATCTCGTCCTGTCGGCCAAAGGGTATGAACGTAACGCGTTGCCGATCGTCATGCAGGGCGACGAGGATTGGACTGACGCCGATGCGCGATTCGAGTCGGATGCTCGGCTCCTGTGGCGCTTCAAGCACGGTACGTCGATCCATGGTCAGTCCGTCAACACGCTTGGATTCCCGGAGCGCGAAGTCGATCCGCGGAAACGTCCGGACACGACGCGAGTGATTTGCCTCGGCGACTCGTGCACCGCCGACGGCGTTCCTCCGTATTCCTCGATCCTTCACGAACTACTCACCAACGCGCCCCCGGCGGCCGGCTCGTGGGAGGCCTTACACAACGGCGTGCACGGCTACTCGATTCTACAGGGAGTGGAGCAGTTCCGGCACACCACGGTGGGGCTGCAGCCCGACATCGTCACGATCTACTTCGGCTGGAACGCCCACTGGAGGGGCGAGCAGACGGACGCCGAACAGTTCGCGACTCGAGGTGCAGGCCCCATCTTGAGCGCGCTGAGGCGGCTGTATCGATCCTCGTCCCGCCCCGATCAAGCTCGCCCGTTGCGCGTACCATCCAGCCAATACACGAACGCGCTGACCACGCTCGTTCGCGAGATCCGCGCCGAGGGGATCATCCCCATCATCATCACCGCACCGCGCGCCGAGCATCTTTCCAGCGTCATTGCCGACCGCCAGGGCAACCCGCTCGACGAGATCCACGAGTTGCACGACCACTACGCTGCCCTCACACGCTCGGTTGCGAGCGCGGAGCAGGTCATTCTCATCGATGCCGCGCGCCTCGTCGAAACGCATCCCGGTCGTCACGAGTTCTTCCGTGCCGACGGCATACACCTTCGCCTTGCCGGTCGCCGCAAGATGGCCGAGCTGATCTACCGCACGATCCGGCACGGCGCGAAACATCGTGCCGTCGGTCTTCCGGACGCCAGGCTCATGCTCCCACTACTGCATGAGGTTTGGGCGGATGATGATTTGCCAGGCGCTCGCCGTTGATGCGCCTCCTAAGAAGATCTTTCCAGGCAGCACGGCGATCTGTATGGTTCGTCGGAACGAAAAGCGGTCCGGCGTAAGGCGCTGACTGCAGGGATATCACGATCAGGAAAAAGGAGTATTCATGATGCACACCTACTATGTCTGCGCCGCTACGGCGGTCTGCTTCTTCTCGCTGGCGATCTGCCTCCCGGCTGAGGAATCCTCGGACACCCCGGCCGCGCTGGACTTCAGGATGAACTCACTGGATGGCAAGCAGGTCGACCTATCCGCGTACGCGGGCAAGGTGGTCATGGTTGTGAACACAGCCAGCAAGTGCGGCCTGACCCCGCAGTACAAGGATCTGCAGGCACTGCACGAAAAGTACGCTAAGACCGGACTGGCGGTGCTGGGATTCCCGTGCAATCAGTTTGGGCATCAGGAGCCGGGAGCGGCAGCAGAGATTAAGGCTTTCTGTACAGAGAATTACGGCGTGACCTTCGACATGTTCGCAAAGGTCGATGTCAACGGCGACGACGCATGTGACCTCTACAAATACTTAACGGCCCTCGAAACGAAACCCGAAGGGGCCGGCAAGGTGAGTTGGAACTTCGAGAAATTCCTCATTAACCGCCAGGGCCAGGTCGTGGCCCGCTTCGCCCCGAAGACCAAGCCGGACGATAAGGCCGTGACCGAGCGGATAGAGGCAGAGCTCGCGAAGCCGTAGTCGCCGACGCCTCGACACCTTTGAAGACCTCGTGCTGGGCCGCCCTCTTGCTCCAGCCCGGATATCTCACACTTTTCCTACTACGAACACGGATAGCTCCGTCAGGCTTGATCGAAACAGGGCTTCGCCAATTCACAGTACTAGCGGGACTCTTTAAGAGCCGCTAGCTCTTCGGCCACGAGTTCGCGGGCGCGGGTGAAGAGGTCCTCGAGCGGAATGTCGCCGGCGTCGACTTTCTTGAGCACGGCTTTCTGCGCGAGGTAGTCCTTGTTGACGATGCCGGCCTTGCTCTGCAGCATGCGCCAGGCTTTGCGTCGTTCGACGGTGAACAGCACCATCTGCCGTGTGAGGGCGTAGTGCACCAGCTTGCCGCCGACCTCGGCCTTGATGTAGGAACCGAAGTCGGGCACGAACGCGCGATGGGATTCGTCGAAGATACGCCGATTGATCACGTCGTCCTGTGCGACGCGCAGGATCATGTCCTCAAGGTTCACCAGTTTTGCGGCCTCCTCCTCGGAAATCTTCTTAAGGTGTTTGCGGAAGCGCGCCTCGCTCGTGGCCCAGTGCGCGACGGTGAAGCAGTACGTCTCGCCGTTGGAGGTGTACTTCGTTTCCCAGAAGTCCTTGTTGGGTAGCGGGTTGCCCTTCACGTCGAGGGCCTCCTGGTAGGTCTCGCCGCGCTGCGGGTTAAAGATGAACTCCGGCATGCCGCGGCTGTCGCGAATTTGCTGGGCCTGGCGTGTGGACATGTCGTCCGCGACGCCGTGCTCGGGTTGACATGTCGTGAAGCACTGAAAGAACGCGACGCCGCGATACTCCAGGCCGTCCAGAATCGCACGGTACAGCTTGGCGGTGTTGG
Source organism: Verrucomicrobiota bacterium (assembly GCA_027623315.1). Classification (GTDB taxonomy): domain Bacteria; phylum Verrucomicrobiota; class Kiritimatiellia; order CAJWTS01; family CAJWTS01; genus JAQBYD01. Next base: position 9,180 of record JAQBYD010000029.1, read on the forward strand.
CCATCGACACTTGCGCGACGAACGGCGAGCCGTGTCCCGAGGTCAGCGATTCGGCGACGCTCTTCTTCTCGCTAAGCTTGCCCTGGCTGGCGCTGCCAAACTGGTTCATGTCGAATCCGCCGACCATCAGAGACGAATCGGAGTTTTGCCCGCCGGTGTTGGAATAGACCTGCGTGTCGAGCATCATCATCTTCATGTTCGGCCGGTTTTGCAGAACGGCCTTCGACACGTTTTGATAGCCGATATCGCCGAAAGCGCCGTCGCCGCCCAAGGCCCAGACGATGGGCAGTTCCTTGATCTCCAGGTCGGTCATGAGGGTCTCGGCCATGTGCGTGTAATCAAAGTAGTCGCGTTCGGTGATGACGTTGTCGGTGTCGTCAAGCAACGCGTCGCACAAGCGCTCGGGAACGACCGAGCGGCGGCCGTGATCGAGAATGAAGGACTCGCCGATCATCCAGCTGATCGTGGCACCGTCCTGGAAGAGTGAGTTCATCCATGGGTAGGGATGCGGGTTGCTCGGCGGCGTCGATCCATAGACCGTGTTGCAACCGGTGCTCGCGCCCATCGCCATGACGGACATGCCGTTGGCGAGCCGCCCGTCGATCGTCTGCCACTCGCTGTGATTAATGGCGTCCTGTCGCATCACGGCGACGATCGCGGCAATTAATTCGTCGTCGGAGATCTCGCCGTGCGCCTGCATGCGCGCCTGCGTGTCCTTATCGTCTTCGCCCCCGAGGCCCATCGTCAGGTGCGCCACGCTGCGCCTGAAGAGAAGATACTCCTCTTCGTTGTGTGCCTTGAGCGCTTCGAGACGCACAACGCCTTCGCGCTCGAGGAGGTCGGCCTTCTTGGTGAGGCGCGCGGCCTTCGCGTGGTAGGTTGGACGCATATAGGCTTCGGTGACCGTGGCGAGCGCACGCAGAATGCTCTTTTCGCCGCAGCCCGCACAGGCGCCGTCGCCGGAAACCAGAGCTTCGTAATTGCGTCGAACCATCAGGTGATTGCGCAGCACGGCTTCCTTGGAATCTTCGGGCGCGTCGTCGTTGTAGAGACCCAGATATTTCTGTCGCGTATCCGGAAGCAGTCTCGAGAATATCTGTGCGGTGGCGTGCGTGGCGTTGAGGTCCTCGGTCTCGGCGGTCATGCGCAAGGCATCGTGATCGCCGCATTCCTCGACGCATTCTCCACAGCCCTTGCAGAGATCCGAAACAAAGATACTGAAGAGTCCGCCCTGGCCCGGTTCTTTCTTCTCCTTGGTGCTGAAGATGGCCTTGGTGCCGGTGTAGGCCAGAGGCAGCGTGTTGAGGATCGCCAGGTATTCCTGCCGCGCCGTGTCGGAGAGTCCGTCGAGCGCCTCGATCTCGGCGCGCACGATATCGACGAAGGGCGTTTTCTCGCCCGCTTGGATGGCGGCAAGCATGGCGGCGCGCGCATGGTCGTCGATCTGCGGGACGGCATCGAAAATGCGCTGGCGATCATCCGCGTCGCTCACGTAGTGCTTTGCGGCGACACGCAGCACGGACGCGACATCCTGCGCGGTGTTCGGCAGGGCCGTGTCCGGGCAGGCCGTGATACACGCCATGCACTGCGTGCAGTTTTCCGCGATGAAGACCGGCGTCTCGCGCCGCGCGACGTACTTCGACGATGTCGCACCGGTTCCGGCCGCCATGACGCCGACCGAAGAGAGCGCTGAAGCGGGCTGGTGATATTCGAGGCCGGCCCTGAATTCCGAATCGAACTTCTCGAGGGTTTGCAGCGGCGCCCGGCCCGCAGGGGGTGGCGCGGAGATGGAGGGGCAGGCGCCGCAACCGGCTGTCGGCATGATGAGCGATCCATCGGCGGGCAGCAGCGGATCCGCGCGCAGACTGGAACGATCGCCAACTGGCTCGCGGTCGTAGACCACTTCGCGAAGCCGGTCGCCTCCCTGTTTCATCACTTCCATGTTCGATTCGACGACCTGTTGGCCGAAGCGGCCGAATTTTTTCTCGTACTGCGTACGCACGATCTCGCGGTACTGGTCCTCATCAATGCCGTAGTCCTTGAGGAAGCTCGACACTTTAAAAAATGCGCCCAGGAACGAGTTGCCCTGCATGCGCAACTGAAGGTCCGCGCGGTCCGTGGCCTTGCGGGCGATATCGAATCCCGGCAGGGTAAAGATGCGGATATTGTTCTCGTGAATGAAGTCGTGATACTGCGCGGGAATCCGCTCCAGGGCCGTATGCGGATCTTCGTCCGATTCCCAGACGAAACAGCCGCCGGGCTTCAGTCCGTCCAGCGGATTTGTATGCGTGAAGGCCTTCGGGTCGCAGCACAGCACGACGTCGACATGTCGCAGATCACAGTTAACGCGGATGGGCTCGGGCGCCACGACGAGGAAGTAGTTGGTGGGGGAGCCCTTCTTTTCCGATCCGTATTTCGGATTGGCGCTGATGTGGACCTTGTCGAGGGCGCGGCCGAACTGATCGTATTCCGGATTCTGCAGTGAGAAGTAGGATCCGAATTCTCCGATAATCGCTCCCAGGTTCTTGCCCGTGGTGATCATGCCCCACCCGCCTATGGAGTGCAGGCGCACGGCGATGGCCTTGTCCGGAAGCAGTGACGGCGTGTCCGTGGAGATCACTGCGTAGGGGTGCTTCACGCCGAGCGTAAAGTAGGAAACGCCGTCGTCGGCACCTTTACCATCCTCGCGCTTCGTCTGACCGGTCGCAAACTCGTAGGCGCCCAGCGTGTGTTCGGGGCGGAAGTCGCGCGATCCGATTCCATAGGCGCCCGAGAAGATGCGTGGCATCTCGTCCGCCCTTACCGGCGGCAACGTGCCCTGTCCGCGACTGGCCTCTAGCGCCTTGCCGAGTGCGGCGCGGATATCGCGCGTGAGCGGGTTGTCGCCGGCGAGCGGTTCGTCGGTCCGCTCAATAATGATCACGTTCTTCTTTCCCTTGAGCGCGTTGATCACGGCGGCCTCGGGGAACGGGCGAATAACGTTCACATGAATCGAGCCCACACTCGCGCCGCGTGTCGTGCGCAGGTGATCGACCGCGGCCTCGATGTTTTCCGCCGCGCTGCCGAGACTGACGAAGACGGTTTCGACATCGTCGGTCTTATAAAGAGACAGGAGCCCGTAGTAGCGGCCGGTGAGACGCGCGAATTCCTCGTAGGCGTCTTCGATGAAGCGCAGGATAGGCTCGCAGAAGTTGTTACGGCGCGCGACGACGCCGTTCATATGGTGTTCCTGGTTCTGTACCGGCCCCAGCAGGATGGGATGCTTAAGATCAATCATCTTGGGCACGCGCCGGCGCGTCGGGCCGAAGAGTTCGCGTTGCGCTGCGGTCGGGCAAGGGATCTGATCATCGGCGCGGCCGAGGTACTCGCGCAACATGTCGGCCTCCGCCACGTTGAACATCTTCTCGGTGTGGGTCGATAGCATCCCGTCCAGAATGTTCATGCCGGGGTTGAGTGCCAGTTCGTTGACCTTACGCATAATGATCGACTGGTCAGCGGCCTGCTGGGCTTCCTTGGCCATCAGCATCGTCCAGCCCGTGTCGAGGGCGGCATAGATGTCGTCGTGCCCGCAATGCACGTTCAGTGCATGCTTGGTCAGGGCGCGCGCGCCGACCTGCACGACCAGTGTCGAAAGCTTGCCGGGCGCGTGGTAGTACTGCTCGAGGCCGTACACGATGCCCTGGCCGGAGGTGAAGTTGCTGACGCGGCGGCCAGTCACCGAAAACGCGATGGCGCCGCCTTGCGCGGCGTGCTCGCCCTCGCATTCCGCCGCAAATTTCTGGTCACCGAAGACGTTGAGTTTTCCGTCGGCGTAGGACTGCTGATAAATCTCGCCCATCTCGGTGGAGGGTGTGATGGGGTAGAAGATCCCGCCGTCGGTGATCCGGCAATCGGTGTACTCCGCGACGAGCTGGTTGCCCGTACAGGTGATGCGCATCCCGGGATATTTCGGCTTCGGGAGCGCATCGGGAGTCGTTGTCCCGGCAAGACCGTTCTTCAGTGCGTCAGCAGTGCCCATGATAGAAACTCCTCACTTGATGAAACCGTTCACGGAGGCCTTCGCCGTGCATTGCCCCTGACGCAAATGACGACGAGTTAGATGCGGAGGATTGTCGTGGACAGGCTAATCGGTGTCAAGAAGATGCGCTCGAGTGGGCCGTTTGGGCGATAAACCGGCCGCTTTCGGAGTGCTGCGACCTGCCGCCCTGCGAAGCAAGCGTCGCGCGAAGGACGGGGCGCCGCTGTCTGAGGAGGAGGAAGGCGGTCGCCGCGCCGTAATGAGACTTGATGGAGGGCACCATTAATAACGATTTGTCCTTGTTTCACGAAAGTGGAAGGATGTGGAGAGGAAATGACATGAACACGACCACACTAGGAATAGAGAAGCTGCCGAAGGTGATCGAAATGGACGAATTTCTGGTACAGATCGAGAAATATAAGGATGAATTCTACCGCTATATATACCGTATGGCATGGGATAGCGGAGTTGCCGATGACGTCTTTTCTTCGGCGATTCTCGCCGCCTACCAAAACCGTCATAAATTCACGCCGGGGAGCAATTTTCGAGCCTGGATGTACCGCATTATCACGAACAAGTGCTTCGTGGCCAATCGCGAGACCGGACGAGCGCCGGACAATCTCGACGATCACGAGTTCCATATCTCGTCCCTTCCTTCGCAGCCCGGATATGACGATCTAATCGAACGCGGCGACGAGGTCCTGCAGGCGTGTGGCGACGAAGTCGCTATGGCGTTTCGCTGCCTCTCCACGGCGGAGCGGTCATGCCTGCTGCTCCGCGGCATCCAGGGCCATTCGTACCAGGAGATCGCCGACATCCTCGAGATCCCGGTCGGCACCGTCATGACGCACTTGTCACGCGGCCGCGCCAAGCTGCGCAAGCGGTTGCTGGATTACGCGATCGGCGAGGGCGTCGTGAAGGCGGTGCCGCTGAAGATGATGGGTGCAGACGGCCGGACCGACGTCCTGGAGTTCAAGGAGAAGAGAGCATGAGCAAAGAATCGGAACAGGAGAAAAAGGACAAGCTGTGGACGGCTTACTTCGACGGGGAACTGTCATCGTCCGAGTCGTTGGAATTTGATAATGCGCTGAGCGACAAGGAGCGCAAGCGACTGATTGCCGAGAGGCGGTTTGAGTCGGCGCTGGGCGATCGACTGTCGGGCGACATCAAGTGTCCGGATGAATTGTGGAATCGAGTGGCGGCCCAGATGCGGCGCGCGGATCGACGGGTGATGCCTCCCCTCGTGTGGAAGCTGGTTGCAACAGGGGCTGCTGCAGCTGGTCTTCTGCTAGTCGTATCCCTCGTGTTCCTGACGGGTCGCCACAACCCCGCCGCAGAGAACCCGGGGTTCGCAGAGGTCGATTCAGGCGATGACTTCTTGCAGCTTGTCGCCGTGACGGAGCTGGAGCAGCGGGCGGAGGTTGCAGGCGATGCGGCAGTGGCGACGAAGTTTCTCGCGGCCCGCGGAATCGCGGTGGCGGTTCAACCGCTTGCGGTGGTGGTGCCCCCGGAGAGTCCCCACGACGCGGTGTTCCTGGGTGCGCGCGAGCGCATGGTGGGGCGCGACCGCGTGGTGGACCTGATGTGGAATTGCTGTGGAAAGCCGGTGATTGTCAGTATTGCAGCCGAGGGATCGGCGGCGGCGGCGCGAATTGGCCGGGCCTTCGGTGACGGCCGCGTGAGCGGTCAGCGCAGACTTGGCGGGCATGTGGCCGGCCTGGTCAGCGAACACGCGTCACCCGCATTCCTTGGACTCCTGATCCCGGCGACGCCCAACGTTTCTTAGGACGGGGATTACAGGACCCCCGGTTGGTTCGGCACACGTGCTCTGGGCCGTATACCCCACCATCGGCCTCCGGGCCGCCGAACTGGCCGGCGGGCCTTGTGGCCCGACGTGCACGCTTTCAGCCTCCGATGTTTTGCTGCGGGCCTGTGTGTGAGTATGTGCGTTCAGTCGGACAACTCCTCAACCCACACACTCCTCAACTCTCCCACGGCGGGATTTCGGGCAGTCGGCTCTCGAAGTCTTCAATCAGGGCGGCTTCATACTCGCCGGCGTAGGTTCCGGCAAGGAAGCGGTCGTAGGCCTCGTCGCGCAGGCGTCGCCAGGACGTTTCTTCGTCGCCGGGGTTGATCGGGTAGAAGCACGCCTTGACCGCGTCGGCAGCCTCGCGGTCGCCGGGCGCGTCGCCGATCATGAGGACCTTGTCGTGGTCGTATTTTCCGGTCGTGGCCATCTCGAGATGCTCGGCCTTGGTTCCGAGCTCTTGCCCGGCGATCATCCGAACGCGTGAGGTGATTCCGTTTTCGGCCCATTCGCGCTCGAGCGCTTCGGTGGGCGTCTGCGACACGCACACCGTATCGGATTGTAACGGAAACAGGTCAAGACACCTGCGGGCCCATTCGAACGGCGGCACGTTTTTCACGACGCGTTCGATCTGCGTGTTGACGTCGAGGCTCCACGCGAGGAGGGATCGAAGCTCCGCATCGCCGCTCGCCTCGGCCTCAATGGCGAGCGTGTCGTTGCTCAGGGGCTTGCCCGAATCGATCATGTGCTGAGTCGAATCGAGGAGCGGAACTTCGATTCCGGCCGCTTGCACACCGGGATGGCTGCGCAAGAAATTGAAGGTGCGCACAAGGCAAAGAAATCGATTTTGGCCACGCCATTTCGAGTACAGGTTCACGAATTCGGCCGCCTCGCGCAGTTCCTTCTCAACCGCCTCGAGGCCCCAGTGCGAGATGATCACGGGGTGAAAACACTCCTTTTGCTTGATCTCCATCGAGTCAAAGACGCACCCGTCGGAGTCGATACCGACGAATGTCGCATGCCGGGGCTGCAGCGAAGCTAGTGAGTTCCGGCTAGAGGGTTCGTTGGTCGTCATGCCCGCAGAAAATGCCTCGATTTTGACCGAATGTCGAGACCGTGGCTGCGCTGCCTGAGAAGATAGACCTGGCCGATGCCGAGGATGATCAGAGGGCACGAGAAAACCGCCAATCTGTTGACTTCCGTGTGGGAAACACGTAGCATTTCCGCCTAGATTGGCTATCGACGGCGGGGCGAGCGCGGCTCCGTGCGATTGGGGACCCGGTGTACTGAGACGCGTATTCAAGTACATGAAGTCCGAGATCATAACCTTGGGGCTGGCCGGACGAGTCATGAGTCGGCTGCTCATCGCGGCGACGCTATTTGCGCTGTCTCATCGTGCTCACGCAGAGATCCTCGATCTATCGAGCTTCGGGCACGGTCAGATCATCACCAATGTGGTCACCAGCAACGGGACGATCGTGATCAGCGCCCAGAACCTTGGCGGTGGGCCGGACCTGGCCGTCATTTTCTCGACGACAAATACCGGGACCCGCGATCCGGACATCGAAGGCCCGCCCAGCGGCTTCTGGAATGGAGGAAATATTCCGTCCAACCAGGTCCTCGGTAATGCCATTATTCTCGAGGAACAGAGCACCGACACGGACGCTGACGGGTTCATTGACACACCGTTCACTGAGCCCGACGATGAAGCTGGCGGCGGACTGATCTTCTTCGATCTGCCCACGAATGCCCTCGAGGCCAGCTTCTTCTGGGTGGATTACGAAGCGTCGGTGAACAACTTTATTCACTTCAGCGACGGCGTTAACACGAACTCCATCGAGTTCACCGAGTTCTCGAACACCAATTCGCCATTCTTCACCGCCGGTGTGGTTGAGGCGGACAATGCGGCAAACGAGTTTGTGCCCCTCAACGTCGCGGATCTGACCAACCTGACCTTCTTCACGCGGTTCTGGTTCGAACTCGACGGCAGCGGCGCGATCAATAACGTCGCCGTCTTCTTCGCCAATCAAGTGGGCTCCATCGGTGACTTCGTCTGGCTCGACCTCGACGGGGACGGCATCCAGGATGGCGGCACCGAGATCGGCATCTCAAACGTCACGGTCAATCTGCATGTCGATAAGAACACGAACGGCGTCATCGACGCCGAAGACGACCTGCTGGCCACTGCCGTGACCGATGCCAGTGGGCTCTACCTGTTCTCGGACCGCTCGACCCGCGCGTACCTGGTCGATGTAACCGACACGAACAGCGTGCTCGCCGGACTGGCTCTCACCGGCGGTACCGACCCGCACAGCGTCTCGCTGGGCGTCGCCGAGGTCTACACGAACGCCGACTTCGGCTACCAGCCCGTGCGGGATCTCGACATCACCAAGGTGTCCGATGCTACGATGGTGACCAACGGACAGATCATCACGTACACACCCTAACCGTCGTCAACACCAGCCAGGTCACGCAGACGGGGGTGATGATCACCGATGCCGTGCCGACCGGCACGACCTTCGTCGCCGCCAGCGTCAATGTCATCGCGCCGCTGGCGATCACGACAAACACGGTCTTCGAGCAATTCACTCCGGCCGTTTATACCAACAATAACGGCACCACAAACTGGTCTGCGGGCTGGAGTGAGATCAGTGACGACAACAGCCCCACCGCAGGAACGGTCCTGATCATCGCCGACCGATTGCGCATTGACCAGGCGGGATTGAACGACGGGATCTAACGCAGCGCGGATCTGTCCGAGGCAACGAGCGCTATCTTCAGTTTCGACTGGGAAGTCGCGGGGCTGGAAGAAACGATGACGGCCTGGGTGTCGTCGAACAGCGCGGGGCCGTTCGACGTGTTGGGGCATTTTACAGGGCAAACCGGCAGCGGAAGCACCAACTTCGATATCAGCGCTTACATCAGCGCCGACACGACCGTGCGATTTCAGAACACCAACGGCACCTGGTCGGCCGCTGGAGACCAGTTCTTCGCCGACACCGTCCAGATCGCATTCCCTGGCGCCGCGACCAATCCCGGCGTGGCCGGCAATCCGCCGAACGTGGCATCAGGCTATACGATCCCCTCCGGGACGAACCTGGTCGTGACGTTTCAGGTGCAGGTGGACACACCATCCGCGGTGACCAACATCATCAACGAAGCCTGCGTCACCAGTGACCAGAGGCTCTTCGCCGTCTGCTCCACCGTTACCAATCCGCTCGTGCCCGGTGTGGTCGGCGACTTTGTCTGGGAAGATCTCGACGGCGATGGCGCCCAGGACGGTGGCGAACCGGGAATCTCCAACGCGATCGTGCGTCTGCGCGACGCCAACTCCAATATCGTGGCGACCACCACCACCGACGGTTCGGGCGCGTATCTTTTCACAAACGTCGCGCCGATGGACTGCTTTATCGAAGTCGTTCAACCCGCCGGCTTCGAGTTCACTTCGCCGAACCAGACCAACGATACGATCGACAGCGATGTCAACACCAACGACGGTCGCACCGCGACCTTCACGCTGCTCGCGGCGGAGACCAACCTGACGCTGGACGCCGGGCTCTATCAACCCGCCAGCCTGGGCGACTTCGTGTGGGACGACACCAACGGCGATGGCACGCAGGATGGCGGCGAAACGGGGATCCCGGGAGTCACCGTGGAACTGCGCGACGCCAACTCGAATCTTGTCGATACGACGACCACCGACGGAAGCGGTCTGTATCTCTTCACCAATCTTCCGCCGGACAACTACTTCGTCGAGTTCGTCCAGCCCGGCGGCTTCGATTTCTCGCCGGCGGACCAGACCAACGACACGATCGACAGCGACGCGAACACCAACGACGGCCACACGGTCACCTTCGCCCTGTCCTCCGGCGAGACCAACCTCACACTCGATGCGGGCTTGTACCAGCCGGCAGCGATCGGCGACTTTATTTTTGATGATCAGGACACCGATGGCATACAAGACGCTGGTGAAGTGGGCGTCAATGGCGTGACGGTGCGACTGTACCGGGATCTCGACGGCGATGGTGTCCCGGAACCGGGTGGGGACGACAACGGCTCGATCGCGTCCACCACAACCGCCCTGGTGGGCGGTGCGAACGGGTTCTATCAATTTACGGGCCTGCCGCCCGGGGACTATTTCGTAGAGGTCGTCCCACCCGCCGGATTTGTGATCAGTCCGCAGGACATCGGCGGCGACGACACGATAGACAGCGACATCGACCCGGTAACGGGTCTGACCGCGATCGTGAATCTCGAATCGGGTGAGACCGACAACACCGTTGATGGCGGAATCTTTTCTCCTCTCGACCTCTCCGTGACCAAGAGCGTAAACGACGCGGTGCCCGGCACGAACCAGTGGGTGCTGTGGACGGTTGCGGTTTCGAATTTAGGCCCGATCGCGGCCACCGGCATTGAGTACACCGACGATTTCCCGACGAACCTGATCTTCATCGGCGCCAACGCGAGCACGGGCGTCTACGACTCCTCGGCCCTGGTCTGGAGTAACTTCGGGCTGGCCGTGGGCGCGACCGCGTTCCTTGAGATCACCAGTCAGCTAGACCACGTGCAGGCGGGCATATCGATCACTAACTGCGTCTTCTTGAGCGGCGTGGACCAGGCCGACACCAATGCAGCGAACAACTCGGACTGCGCGAGTGTCGTTGCTGCCTGGGCACTGATCGCCGATTTCAGCGCGAGCCGCGTGGGCGGTTCCGTGGCCGTCGCGTGGCAGACAGCTTCGGAAGTTGGCACGGCGGGCTTCTTCCTGGAACGGCTCGACGAAGATGACTTCGAGCGCGTCACGCCGTCGTTGTTGCCCGGCTTGATCAACGCGCCGCAGGGCGGCAGTTACCAATACGTCGACAGCGGTGCACCCACGGATGCTGAACTCACTTACCGGCTGATCGAGATCGAGATCGGTGGTGGCCAACGGACCTATGGTCCGTACACGGTTAGCGTGGCGCCCTTCTACAGCGAAGCGGAAAGTCCATCCGCAGACTACGAGGCGACAGCGCACGGCCTCAGCGCGTTCGAGACGCAGCGGCTGGCGCCGGTCACGGCGGTCACCGCCGGCGACGGGGCCGCAGGCAGTGGACCGGGCACCAACAGCGTCGCGCATGAGTTGGCCCGAATCCGGGTGACGACGAGTGGCATTCAGCGCATCGATGCCGCAACGGTCGCGGGAGCGCTGGGCATGAGCGAGGCCGAGGCCGCCACCGCGATCGCATCGTACACGCTGGCATTGAAGGCACGCGGGGGTGAGGTTGCGTATCACGCCGAAGCGGGAGGCGCGGCGATCCTGTTCTATGGCCGCAGCAGTGACAGCTTCTATTGCGCCCATCGCGTCTACTGGCTGGCCACTGGAACAGGAACCGCCATGGGAACGCAGGACGGCGGCAGCCCGGCTGCGGTTCTCGGTCAGACCTTTACGGCTTACGCCGAGTTCGAAAAGAACGTGGGGGAGATGACGGGGATGTTCCGTCATCCGCATAGCGATTACTACTTCTGGAAGCTCATCGTCGCGGGCCACGCGACGCTTGGCTCCCAGACCTTCGGTCTGAGCGTACCCGGCCTGGCAGGCGGAGCGGCGGAACTCTCGGTGCGACTCTACAGCCTGACCGCGAGCGGCGTGGCCGACGAGCATCATGCGCAGGTCAGCGTCAACGGAACGTCCGTCGGCTCGACGACCTGGAGCGGCGCGACGAGCAACACGCTCGATGTGACTGTACCGGCCGGCGTGCTGGTCGTGGGATCCAACACCGTCACGGTGAGCGGCGTACTCGCCTCCAACGTTCCCTTCAGCATCTTCGTGATCGACTCGCTGGCACTGGCCTACGAGCGGAGCTACACGGCCGAGGGCGACCGGCTCACCGCACCGGCCGCCGGGCACGCCGTGCTGACGGTTGAAGACTTTAGCGACGCCGACGTGGTTGTGGTTGACGTATCTTCCGCCGTCGCACCGGTCATGGTGCAGAACACGCGCATCGAAGCAGCTGGGACGAGCAACCGCGTCAGCTTCAACACGGCGTCAGGAGAGGCCCGCTACGCGACACTGACGCGCGCGGCGGCGTACGTGCCCATCGTGCATGGCACGGCGAACCACGATTGGCTCAAGTCCGGGGACAACGCGGTTGATTACCTGGTGATCACGGTTCCCGTACTGGCGTCGGCGGCACAGGCGCTGGCCGACTATCGCGCGGCGCAGGGCCTGGCCGTGAAGGTGGTCACGATGCAGGAGATCTACGACTGCTTCAGCGACGGCGAGGCCTCACCAGACGCGATCTCGGCACTGCTGGCCTATGCGCACGCGCACTGGGCGCGCTGCCCGCTGTTCGTCGTTCTCGCCGGCAGCGGCTCCTACGATTACCGCGACTACGAAGGCACGGGCGACACGCTGGTGCCGCCGCTGCTGATCGGTACCCCCAAGGGACTGTTCGCCGCCGACGGGCTCTATGGCGACGTCGTGGGATCCGACGGCGTGCCCGAGATCATGATCGGACGGTTGCCGGCGCGCACGGACTCGGAACTGGCAGGGATGGTGCAGCGCATTCGCGACTACGAGGAGGCGGTGCATAGCGAGGGCGACTGGGCGAGCCGCATACTGATGATCGCCGATGACCCGGACGAGGGTGGTAATTTTACCGGAGCCAGCGATCTTCTGATCGACGCAATTGGGCTCGGCGAGACTATCGAAAGAGTCTATCGAAGCGAGCTCTCGGTCGACGACGCGCGCAGCGCGATCCAGACGTCGTTGGTAGCCGGTGTTGGGCTGGCTAACTTCACGGGTCACGGCGCGATTAACCGGCTGGCCGGAGAAGGCTTGCTGACGAGCGCGGATGTCGCGAGCCTGGGCAACGCGAACCGGCTTCCGGTCTTGACGGCACCGAGCTGCATCATCGGGCGCTTCGAGGTGCCGGGGTATAACAGCCTGGCCGAGACGCTGCTGCTGGATCCACAGGGCGGTGCGGTGGCGGTGTGGGCGCCCTCCGGACTATCGATGAACTACGCCGCGCGTCATCTCGGCGACGGGTTCTGCCGCGCGCTCTTCGAAGAGGGCACGGGTGTACTGGGCGAGGCCATTCGCAAGGCCAAGGTGCGCTACGCGGCCTCGACCGATGAGCAGGTGATGCTCGGGCTCTACAACTTGATCGGAGACCCCGCGCTCAAGATGGCGGGCCGCAATAGCGGATCGGACAGTGACGGGACGTACGTGCTGTGGCGCCGTGAGCGCTTTACGGCAACCGAGTTGACCGACGCCAACGTCAGCGGAGAGAACGCCGACGGCGACACCGACGGCGCCACCGTTATCGAAGAGTACATCTTTGGACTGAACCCCAACGCGACCGACGAGAATGCAGGCCTGGCGATGAGCTTGGACGCCGAAACCGAGGACGGCTGCATCGTAGTGAGCTGGACGCGGCGCAAGACGGCGACCGATGTGAGCTTCGTCGTGGACCTCTCAACCGACCTCGATACCTGGGACGCGTCCCTGGGCGAGATCAAGGACCTGACCGTGGTCGACGACGGAAACGGCGTCACCGAGACCGTAAGTGCCCGAATTCGGCCCACATCGCCGCTGCAACGCCTGTATGCGCGGTTGCGGATCACGCAGCCGTAGAGAGTACAACCCGGCTTGAGCGCGGCGTCCGCTACACTTATGAGATTGGAGCAAGCGATGGAGCACCGTATACAACTGGGGGAGTGTCCTCTGCGTCGCGGCGAAAATGTCGTTCTGCGCAACATCGCCGGTGAAAATCTCCTGATCCCGGTCTGCGGGGAAATGGCGGACCTTCAGAGAGCCTTCACACTGACACCGGTTGGAGCGCACATATGGGACCTGTTGAATGGGGAGACGGAGATCGATATGATTATCAACGGCATCGTTGAAACATTCGACGTCGACCGAGAGCAGGCCGGGGCAGATTGCTGCGAGTTCCTTGTAGAGTTGATTGGCGCGAACCTGGTCGAGACCATGGACGAATGATTGCACAACCGTTGAATCCCACCGAGAACCAGGAGTGGCTGCGCGGCCTTAAGCAACGTGCGGCACACCTTCGCGTACCATTGCGCGGTATGCTCGAACTCACCAGCCGCTGCAATCTTCGCTGCGTGCATTGCTATCTCGGGTCGCAGGATGAGCAGCACGCGCGGCGCGAAGAGGAGATGAGCACCGAGCGCGTGAAATCTCTAATCGACGAGATCATCAAGGCTGGATGTCTCTATCTCACTATCACCGGAGGCGACCCCATGATGCGGCGGGACTTCCGTGAGATCTATACGTATGCGCGGGTGCAGGGGTTACTCGTCACCGTGTTTTGCGACGCCATCCTCGTCACCGACAAGATTCTCGAGCTGTTCAAGGCCTACCCGCCGAGAATGGTTGAGGTCAGCATTTACGGCGCGACGGCGCCAACGTACGAACGCGTGACGCGTGTACCGGGTTCGTTTCCGAAGGCGCTTGAGGGAATTCGCGCGTTGATTGATCACGGCATTCGAGTGCGACTGAAGACGGTGCTCATGGAGCTGAATAAGCACGAGATTCACGAGATGGAGGGTATCGCGGTTCACCTTGGCGTGCCGTTCCGATTCGACTCCGCCATCTTTCCGTGTCTTCCGCAGGGAAGCGAGGAGGCCGGTACGGAGAACGACCATGCGCCGCTCGATCTTCGCGTCTCGCCGCAGGAAGTCGTCGACATTGAGTTGGCCAGTCCCGAACGTCGCCGGCATTGGCGCGAGGCGTACGGCAAGGCCTCGGCGTTGCCCGAGACGGACCGGCTCTACTCCTGCGGCGCCGGCCAGACGTCGTTTTATGTCGATCCCTATGCCAATGTCTCGCCGTGCCTGATGACCAGCATGCATCGCCATAGCCTGGAGGGCACGACCTTTCGCGAGCGATGGGACAACGATCTCGTGAAGATCCGAGAGAAGAAGCGCTCGCCCGACGCAAAATGTGCCGTGGGCGGGATGCGAGGTCTCTGTACGGCCTGCCCGGGGGCCAATTACCTCGAAACCGGGGACGAAAATCACGAGTCAGAATATTCGCGACAGATTGCCGAGTTGAGGTACAATGCGATCGTAAATGAGGACCGCGTTGCCCCGAAAGGGGCGTGACTACGACTATGCAGGACAAGAGCCAGAACCTAACCGGGCCTGAACCGACCGGACGCCGGCCCTACTCAAAGCCGTCTCTGCGCATGATCGAACTGACGATCGAGGAGACGTTGGCCGACGCATGCAAGACCGGGGCGGAGTCCGAGTGCTTGACCGGCCCGACCGCTTTCGATCCGGGCACGTGACCGATACCGGGCGCGCCACCTTATCGCCCCGCGCAATGTCTTCGTGGTCCCGTCAATTCGGAATTGCCGGCATCCAGTTTGCCCTGCGTTCAGAGCAGATCCCGGTCACGGATGGCGACAGCGCCTCGTACGCGCCCTTCGCCGACCCGGAGTCAGGGTCATGCGACATCGATTGCGCAGTCACAATCCAGCAGGGCGACCTTCCCAGCCTGACGGCGCTGCCGCAGATTTTCGACGCCGGGCGATCCTGGGCCATGTACAGCGACCCTTCGGGCGGCCGCTTGATTCAACGCAAGGGTCCCCCCGATGGCAGCGCGGAATCGTCGTGGATCGCCACGGCGAGTCGCGCTTTTCGAGATGTGGTCGTCACTTGCTCCGAGACCATGACGCGCCGTGGCGCCGAGGGTGTCGAACTGCTCAATCCGCTTCGATACCCCCTCGATCAGATTCTGACCAATCATCTGCTGGCGTCGCGCGGCGGCGTTCTGGTTCACGGTGCCGGCGCGGCGATTGGGGAGCGAGGCCTCTTGTTCGCGGGACGCTCGGGCGCCGGGAAGACCACGATATCGAGGCAACTCCATGAGCGCCACGGTCTCCGAATGTTGAGTGATGACCGAATCGTGGTTCGCGAACGGGATGGCGCGCTGCGCATCTTCGGCACCCCCTGGCCGGGCGACGGCGGGCACGCGTTAAACGAGAGTCAACCGCTCGCAGCCCTCTTGTTTCTCGCGCACGGTCCCGACAACGAACTCGTCGAACTCAATACGCCGCAGGCCCTGGAGCGCTTGCTCCCGGTGGCATCCGTGCCATGGTACGACCGCGAGGCGGCGGACGGCACGCTTCGATTCTGCGAACGCCTGATCGAGGGCGTGCCGACCTATGAGCTTCGATTCCGACCGGATGAGTCCGTTGCGGAGTTCATCGCGAAGCGTTTCGCGTGAAGCGTCAGGTTGGCCCTGCCCCCGAGCACGCTTGGATCATTCGATAGTATCCGCGCGCATCCGCGATATCCGCGGTTTCACCCCTCTTCACTCGTGTAGGTTTGTGTGATTCGTGGGCCCAGAATCTGGTCGTGTACGAGATCTTCTGCAAATTCGGGTAGTCATGCAATTTCACCGTCGAATTGCAATCCCTCTCCTACCCCGCGAAGCGGGGGGCGCCCCGTGTCGCGCATTTCGGTGCCGACCGCAGGGAGGTCAGAAAATTGGCTCGTCAGATTACGTGCGAGAGCGTGCTCCGCGGCGGGTCGCTAGACTCTGGTCTGCGAACTGCCGTGAAGTGCGCTCTCGTGCGTGATATGGCGGGTCGATTTGCTGAGAAATGCGCGACACAGACTGACGAGCTGCAATTTGCAGAAGATTCCGTACGTAGCCCAGAATCTGGTGAGGCTTCAGGGCATCGGCCTACTCTATGTGCAGTATCGCACGAGTCGCTTCAGGAGCCGCCGCAGGGGGCGCGTGTGGTACCAGCAGAGCCCTGCGGTTCGCGAGAAGGTGCTGTCGAGACGAATGGTCCTGGATCCACGCCGGCACGATTCGATGCGGCCAAGGATATCTGCACCTGAAAACGTTTCCGTTTCCGTGAACCCGGAATCCGCCGCGACGACCGCCACACTGGGGCTTGCGGGCGACCATTTGACCAGGCGATGTGCCGCGACGGCACCCGATGGGCGCCGGTAGAGCACGATCTGCCCAGTGCGGAGATCAGTTGCGGAGACGGGTTTGGCCGTCACCTCGTCACCGTCGAGAATGAAGGGACGCATCGATCGGCCGGTAGCTTTGAAGCGGATCGCGTGACCGTCGTCCAATAGTTCGCGAGCTATGGACTCGAACTCCGGGGAACTGAGGGGCTGGCGAATCATGGGCGTCATCCTATCCATTTCCTTCCGTGCAAAAAATGGGAAAAGTTCTCTCCCGCCCGGCCCCGTTTTCGGAAGCGGCGTTTTTGATCGAAAACCTGACCAGGACTGCGATGAAGACCAGGATTGCGACGCTGTCAGACGGTCCAAAACGCACTACCACGCCTTGACTTGGCCTGACGCTTGGGGGCATACTTGCCGGATACACGAGACAGACTGTCCCGATCCGTTCGGGCGTGGGTGCTCCCGGGGGGCACGATTCCTCATGACTCCATCTGGAAACACGAAACAAGACGGACCTGTTGTGCTTCGCCCCCTGCGCACCAATCATTGGCGGCGTTTCGTCAGCCTGGCCGTGCGCCATGCGTGGATATCTGCGACCGTGTTCGTGGTTGTGATGACGATTGGCGTGCTGAAGATCTACCGGACCGTGCCGGTCTACCAGGCCGTCGCCAAGGTACTTGTTGAGCGCCAGAGCCCGCGCGTCATGAAGTTCGACGATCTAATGCAGGCGGGGCCAATGTGGGGCGATGATTACTACAAGACCCAGGAGGGCGTGGTCAACAGCCGTGCGGTGATGGACCTGGCATTGAGTGATCCCCGGTTAAAGGAGTTTCTGGACCTCGGCACCCAGAGCCCGCCCAAATCATCCCTGCTGGGTGAACTTCGCAGAACCGTTCGCGCCGTACTGTACAACCCGGTATCGGGACCGGTCGAGCCCTGGCAGCGCCTGCGCGGGTACGTCTACGGCGAACACATGTCCGACACGCAGTTCCTGAGGATCAAGGCAGAACACACCGACCGCAGCAAGGCGGCCCTGATCGCCAACGCGGTGTCGAAAGCGTTCGTCGCATACCACATTCAACGCAAACACGCCATCACCGGCGACGCCTACAGCTTTCTCCGCGCGCAGACGGAGCGGGAAGAGGCGGCCCTGAAAATATCACAGCGCGAGCTCACGCGTTTCCGCGAGGACGCCGAGAACACGTCGTTCGACGTGGCCAGTGAAGGACATCCGGTATTCAAGCGCTTGGCACGGATCAACGAGCAACTCACGGAAACGGAGATCAGCTTGATCGAGTTGACCACTCAGCTCACCCAGTTGCGAAGCGTGTTGAAACTCGATGATGAGTCGTGGGTGGCCGACAATGAGCAGATTTTCTCACTACACCAGGTGCGAGAGGACCGTGCGCTGGTGTCCGTTCGGGCTGAATTGCACGAGGTGGAATACCGCATCGCGAAGCTTTCCGGTGTATACGGACCGGAGCACCCGCAGCTTCGTTCGGCGTCGCGCGAACTGGAGCATCTTCGCGAAACGCTGCGCAATTCGCTGCGTGAGAATGCCGATAGCCTTACCGCGCGCGTTACCGTGCTCCAGAACCAGGAGAAGGAGCTGAAGGCTGAGTACGCGGAGCAGAACAGCCGTTCGGTTGGCCTGGTCAAGGAATCTGTACAATTTGCGACGTTGCAGAACGACGTTGCAGAACGACGTGGCGCGCCATCAACAGCTTTTGGACGTGCTGGTAGCGCGCATGCGCGAAGTCGAGCTTTCTGGTGATTATGAACGTTCCAATGTCGAACTCGTGGAGGTCGCCTCGGCGCCCCGCTCCCCGATCCGGCCGCGCAAGGCGCGCGGCCTGATGATGACCGCCATGCTGGGGTGTCTACTGGCGATTTCGATTCCACTGCTGCTCGAGTATCTTGATGACACCATTCGCACGCCGGAGGAACTCGAGGAGCGCGTGGGGGTCAACGTGCTTGGCTTCGTGCCGCACATCGCCCGCCGCGGTAACCAGAAGAAGAAGCACGCGCATCGTCTGGTGGTGATGGAGGAACCCGACTCTTCCGCGATCGAAGCCTATCGCAATATTCGCACCAGCCTGATGTTCATCGCACCGGCCGAAGAGGTGCGGACGATTCTCATTACGTCTGGGGGCCCCGGCGATGGCAAGACGACGACCGCATGCAATCTCGCAGCCATTATGGCGAGCAGCGGCAAGCGCATTCTGCTCGTCGACATGGATATGCGCCGCCCGACGGTACACCGCGTATTTGGAATGGAGAACGAGACCGGCCTGACGAATCTCCTGGTCGGGGAAGCCGAGTTCGACGCGTGTGTGCAGAAAGGGCGGCACGGTGACAAGGTTCTCGACATGTTGGACGTGATGACGGCTGGTACACGGCCACCGAATCCCACGGAGCTGATCGAGGCGAAGGCCACGCGGAAGCTGATCGAAACGTTAAGCGCGAAGTATGACCGCATCATTATCGACTCGCCGCCGGTTCTGTTCGTGGCCGATGCGAGCCTGATCAGTACGTTCTGCGACGGTGTCGTGCTCGTCGCCCGCTCGGCCAAGAACGCCCGGTCGCAGGCCCTTCGTGCCCGTCGGCAGCTGGATTCAGCCTCGGCCCGTATCCTGGGCGGCATCCTGAACGACGTGACGCGCTGGAGCCAGTTCTACTCCGAGTATTATTACTACGGCTATTCACGCTACTATAAGGACTACTACACCGCGTACTACTCGGAGAATGAGGACGAGAGTACCGAAGCGTCTGAGCGCACGGGCTGAGCGGAAACTTCCCCGGATTGCGCGCCCCCCGTACCAGGGCTTCGTGCCTCAGCACGGTACAGGGGTCCCGTCCTGAAATAGGTTATCACTCACTCACCGTGTGCGGGGTGAGGGCACCCCGTCTCCATGGTTCCAGTCGGAGATACCGATCAGTCCAAATACTCTGAGAATCGTCGATCGCTGAACCAGTCCTGGAGACGGCGTGCCCCCACGCCGCCTTGGTTGACGCTTTGGTGCTCGCGGAGACTGGTATAGGAGTGACAACTCGAAATCAGGGACCCGAATAACCGACAGCGGACAACCGGGCCGAAGGCCCCATTTTCCTGTTCACCGACTCCAGTTTTCCAGTTATAATGCTCCCGCATCAGTGCAACGAGTTGGGGCAGTTCGTGTTTCGTTCAGAATCGCCATATATCGAACCCGGGAATCGCGGATCCACTGCGATTCCTTTTTCGACGTCGGTCATTCATCCCGAAGACCGCCTGCTGCTCTTGGCCTGCCGGACGTTGACCGAAACCGCGTCGCGCGCTGATCTTCCGCTTCTGCTCAATCACGACTTGAACTGGGGGTACGTCGTGCAACGCGCGAAGCGCCTGGGCGTGATCCCATTGTTGACGCGCCTCCTGCGCGGCGCCGCTGCGGGTGTCGTGCCGGATCGAGTCCATCAGGATCTTCACGCTAAGCACCGTCGACTCATCGACCGCAACGTCGTATTGACCGCCGAGCTACTGGAGCTCGCCGAGATGTGCGATGATTTGCGTGTCAACTGTATCCCGCACCGTGGTCCGATCGCCGCGGTAATGCTCTACGAAGATCTCAAGTTGCGCGGATTTACCGATCTCGACCTTCTTGTGCGCCGGCACGAATTTCCCCGGTTGAAGGAGGCGCTGCTGGATCGCGGATTTCATCTTTATCCGGAGTTGCCGCTTTCGCGGGAGCGTGACTACGCGCGGCTGGACTACGATTGGATTTTTAAGAACGCGCGCGGCGTGTACATCGATGTCCGCAGCGCGGTCCTGCCGAGGTTCTTCGGCCGCCGGCTTGCAGCGCCCGGAATCTGGGCTCGAAGCGTCGTGCGCGAATTGGGCGGTCGCGAGATGCTGGTGATGTGCCCGGAAGATATGCTGATCACGATGGCGGCGCATGCATCGAAGCATTGCTGGTCGCGCCTGGACTGGGTTTGCGATATTGCCTGCATCCTGATGCGTCATCCTGACCTGGACTGGGACCAGGTCGCGCAGCGGATTCAATCCACTGGAACACGCCGCATGGTACACGTCGGGCTGCTGCTCAGCTTTGAGCTGCTCAGCGCGCCCGTGCCTCCGTTCATGCTGGATGCCGCGATTCGGGACGAGACGGTGCTGAGCCTTGTTCACGACGTTGGACGTCGTTTCTTTTCGCCCGTACCGCCAGGTCCGTACCGGGGGGTGATGGAAGCGGGGTTTCATATGCGTATCAGCGAGCGTCGCCGCGACCAGTTCTGCTATCTTTGGCGCCAGGCCTTCATGCCGACGGTGAGCGATTGGGACGTAATCGACCTGCCGCGGCCGTTGTCGTTTCTCTACTACGTGGCCCGCCCGTTTCGGATCGCGGTCAAGTTTCTACGCCGGATCTTCCGCGATGGCTGAGCCGGCGGCGCTTCTGGAGATGTGTTGAGGAAGTCTCGTCTTCATGACGAGAAAGGCAACTTCGCCTCGTGGAAGAACGTGATTCTGCATGGCGGCCCGGCTCTGGCGTCTGCCCTGCTGCGCGTCACCACGGGGTATCGGCCCGCGTTGCCCTGGATCGCCTATACGACCATCCGAGTCTTGGGTGATTTTCTGAATAGAGATAGCCGCGTTCTTGAATTCGGTTCGGGCATGTCGACGCTCTGGTACGCCCAGAGAGCGCGCGACGTATTTTCAACGGAGGACAACCCGTCCTGGTACGACAGGGTGGGCCGCATGGTCAAGGTGAAGGGGCTAGACAACGTTACGCATGTGCTGGCTGCGTCTGAGGAGGACTATTTCACCTTCATGTCCGAAGATACGGAGGGGTTCGACCTGGTCATGGTCGACGGAAGCCATCGCAGTCAATGCGTTGCGCATGCCGCCGAGCGGGTCAAGCCGGGCGGTATCCTGTATCTCGACAACTCTGACAAAGATTCCGCCGCTGCCGGGGGCGACATGAGAACGGCCGAGCGTTTGGCCCGTGAGTTCGCCAAAAAGTCAGGTGCGCAAGTCAGCGAGATTACGGATTTCGCCCCAGCGCAGTTCTTCGCACAGCAGGGCTTATGCATCAAGTTGCCGGACTGAGAGCGGGACATCACGCGGCTCGACCATGATTGGGTTTTCAAGAGTGCCTGAGAACGTCAGAAAAGCGCGCCTCGAACTTTGCGCCATGCTGGCCGTATGCGTCAGCTTCATCCTCCTAAATCTGTTCTCTGGAGGGCGCTACCCGAACGTTGGCGAAACGGAAGTTATGTACGCGGATCCGGCGATCAACCTTTGCAACGAGGGGGCGTTCGTAAGCACGGCCTGGCCGCTTCAGAGGCGGGACGAATTCTGGGCCGGGAACGTCCCGCTGCACGCGGTCGTCCTCTGCGGTTGGCTTCATCTATGCGGGGTGTCTCCTTTGGCGGTGCGGTCACTGAGCTACGTGTTGGTCTGCATATCGGGGATCGTCCTGTGGAGAGTTCTGCTAAGGACGCGGTGGGTGCCTACAGCCGTGTGGCGGCTCGCGGCAGTGGGCCTTTTCATCGCGGACTGCGGTCTTACGTTCTCCTATCGCATTGGTCGCCCCGACGGACTCACGATTCTGGTCGCTATGCTGCTTCTTTGGGCCGGAGTTTCGCTGAAAGATACACGAAGAGTGTTCGCCATCTTCATTCTGGGGGTCATTGCACCCGCGGCCGGAATTCAACTCGTTGTCTACATCGCCGTCATAGCCGCATTGCTCATCGCGTTTTGGCGCGCCACTTACTTTCGCGATCTGCTTGCTGTCTTTGCTGGCGTCGCCTGCGGAATAGGAGCCCTCTGGGCGCTGTATAGCGCGAACGACGTGTTGGATGCCTTCACGGCTTCGGTGATAGGCGGCCAGTCGATGCTGGGTGACAAGGGCTTCACGCAGAAGATCGCCAATGCGCTTGAGGAAATCCGGGTTGATGCAGGAGGTGTCGTGAAGAATCCGAGCTTCCTGATTCTTGCGTCGGTGCTCGGAGTGGTTGCCGTGAGTAGTTGGCGTCAGGGAACGCTTCGCCAGCAACCGGAGCTGGTGGTCGGCATCGTCGCAGGCATCTCCTGTCCGGCAGTACTGTTTCTCTTGGGACTGTTTCCGGTGTACTACAGTTGGATGGTGATGCTGCCCGTAAGCGTCTGCCTTGCCTCTGCGTTCTCACGGCGGTACGCCTGTCTGGCGCATTCTCGGACTCGGCTGGGCCTCATATGCCTTCTCGTCATATCCGCATGTTTTGGCTTACCGGCCGCCACCATCATGTCCCTGTATGAATGGGAGGGTAGAGACTACCAGTACGCGCAGGATTTCGTGTCGAAAAACGTCACGACTCATGACGCCGTTCTCTGTGACTATTCGGCGTACTATGCGGTTCGAGATTGTACGCGAAACGTCTTTCTTCCCGGTTACGTGCAACAGATGTCCAGTGAAGAGAAGGACGGTGTGACGTGCATCATTCTGCATCCGTGGCACCGAGACGAGTATTGCGAGAAGATAGGGGGAAGATGGAGTGACGCCCTGGATCTCCACGTCGTCGGACACGGGGGATGGGTATGGGGGATCAAGGGCTCCCTTCCGTTCGAACTGTACGACTTGCGTGTCTATCGTCGCCGGCCCGAATCCTGATGGTTCGTGGCTGCGGCTTTCCGAGGGCGCACGCCCATGCGCATTCAAGAATTAGCCGCTTCTCAGATCGGGAGGCCGTGCTCGCGGCGTTTGATCTCACGCAGTTTCAGGACGATCATGTACTCGTACGTGGACTGCAGCACGCAGTAGGTGAACCCCGGTACGCCCTCAAGGAAGGCGCCGCGGTACACGTAGTAATAGAGGAATTTGACGACTGGCCGGCAGGGAAGGCGGAACGAAAGGTTCTTCAAGGCGCATCGTTTCGCGCCAGGGTTTACGCTGCGCAGTCCCTTCCAATCGATTCGGCCCGACCGAAGTTCGCTCAGACAGGCACGCATTTCCATGGTCGAGTAGTCGTTGTGCCTCGCGAACCAATGATGCAGTCCCTTGTTGAACCCGCAGTGGATGAAATGCTCGTCCAGTTTCTCGATCTCTCCATCGATCGCGGGGTGAGGATGGACCGGGCGTTTTTCGAAGTGGACGCAGCTGGGTCGGTAGAGACGTGTGATCCAAGTCGGATAGAGTGAAGCGCGTTTGATCCAGCGGCCCCACAGGATGTTCTTGAATCGCACCTGGTATGCCGCGATCCCACGCCCGTAGTCCGTTGCGAGTCGATTTTTCATTTCCGCGAGCAACTCAGGCGTCATGCGTTCGTCTGCGTCCAGGGTAAACACCCAGTCGTTCTTGTACTCGATCTGTGTCAGCGCCCAATTGTAGTGTGAGCTCCAGTCATCCAGTTTGCGCTGGTAGAATCGAACGCCCGCATCCCGCGCTATCTGCTCGGTCGCATCGTTGCTGAAACTGTCGAGCACGACGATGTCATCTGACCAGTCGACGCTCCGCAGGCAATCGGGGAGATTGATCTCCTCGTTCAGCGTGAGGATGAGGATTGAGATATTCGCTCTAGCAGCCATTGCGGTAGAGAATTCTTTCAAAGGTAGCACGGGCCGAACCGAACCGCAAAGTGAGGTCCGTCGCCCGAGATGATTTCAGTCCAGCCGAACGCACGCCGGCGCCGCTCCTCCACCGAGAAGCCATGTATAGACGCTGTGAATGGCTTCAGCTTTGTGGGACCAGGCGTATTCCTGAATCACATGATTACGTCCTCGCTGTCCCATCGCAGACAAATCCGACGCGGAGATATCAAGGAATGCCGGGAGCGCTTCGGCAAGTTCCTGCGCCTCCGGCGCCACTTCAACGGCGCCGCCAGCCGCGGCCAGGCTGGGGAAATTACACGCTGTTGTGATCAGGCATGGCAGAGCGGATGCCGCGCCTTCGAGCAGCGCCACAGGAAAACCTTCGCTGTGCGAGGGGAGTACCATGGCGTCTACGGCCGCCAGTGCGATCTTCTTCGAATCGCCGTAGAGCGGGCCCGTGAAAAAGACGCTCGTTGCAATATCCAGTTTTCGGGTGAGAGCTTCCATCTCAGATCGGTGGTTAAGCTGATCGCGGCCGGCGATGACGAGCTGCCACTCCTCGCGTGCACTGCTCGCCCATGCCTGCAGTAGCATGGGGATCCCTTTCTTGGGATGCAGGCGGGACATGAAGAGCATTCTCCGTTTGCCCTCGTCGCGGGGAAACCCCGCGATGGAAGAGGCCGTGGCACGGGAAGGGGCGTAGTCCGGCGGATCGATACCGCTGGAGACCAGCGCGATGGGGTTACGGAGGCCGTAGCGCCGGATGGCGTCCGCCTCCGCCTCGCACAGTGCGTGAATACAGTCCGCCCGTCGAAGATTCGCATTTTCAATAAGAGCACCGAACAGCATCTTTCTTGGTCGTCTGTTCTGAAGGGCCCAGTCGTCGAGCATGCCATGTGGGCTGACGACGCTCGGACGGCGGTGTCGCTTGCGCCACCGCTTCACCGTGAGTGAGAGCAAAGACCAGAGCCCGTGCTGATGAACAAGGTCCGGCTGAGCATCGGTGGGTGCGACGACGACGGCGTTGTGGAGAGCGCGGGACCATCCGAGGATGAAGGGTCCGCTCTGAGGGTACGTCCTTACGTCAAGTCCGGGTGAGCGAGAATCGGGAAAGTCCTCGGAATCGTTAGGCGGATCCTGCATGGCGACGATCCCTACGCGCGCGCCGAGGCGGACCTGTGCAGCAGCCAGAGGCCAGATGACGGCCGGCGTTCCGCCCCCCGTGCGAGAGAGATGATTGGTCACATGGAGGATGTTCATGTTTGTGGCGCGATGGATCCCGTAATCGACTCTAGGGCCTGACCCAGGCCGCACGCAAACCTGTCGGGTCCCCAATCTTGAATGATTTTTGACGATGCGCGGCCCATCGACGCTCTTGCGGACAGAGGCATGTCGGAGAGCTCATGCATCCGCGTGGTAAGCGCGTCGACGGAGGTCGCCTCGAAAAGCAAGGCGTTGGTTCCTTGCCGCGCCAGGTCCTGGGCGCAGCCGATCGCGTTGGAGAGAATCAAGGGCAGTCCTGCGGCCATTGCCTCGTTAACGACCAGCCCCCATGGCTCGCTGTAACTGGCGAGGATAAAGCCGGACGCAAGAGCGTAGTACGATGGGAGTTGATTGATCTGGACGAAACCTCTCCAGTCCACGGGCGGAACACCCGCACGACGGGCACGACTCGTGAGATTCACGCGATCGGGGCCATCACCGCAAATGACAAGTCGCCAGGGACTCGAGCTGGGGCTCTCGCGGCAGTATCGGGCGTACGCATCGATGAGCAACGGAAGATTCTTCACCGCTACGCAGCGGCTCACGGTTAGGAAGTAGCATTCGGGCAGCGATAAATCGGCACGAAGCGCCTCCGCGTTCTCTCGCGAAGTTTGCCTGGCCCGAACGAAGAGGTCGTTGTCGACGACATTATAGCCCGTGAATACCCGATTCGCGGGAAAGCCCAGGGCGATCACATAATCTCGCTGCGGGCTACCTCCGACCAACGCCGCGTGGAATTGTCGGACGATGTGCTTCTTGTATTGTTCTTTCCAGACCGGTCTCGCGCGATCTCGAGCGGTACTCTCAGACAGCAAAATGGCGGGGCGGCGATTGGCGCGGCACCAGCCTAGCGCCCGTCTCGCGAACTGCTCCCCCCACCCCGGGATTGCAACAACATCCGGTTGAAACGTTTGCAGGACATCCCGGACTGCGCGTGCCGCCTTGGTTCTGTCTCTCTCCCGTGACGACAGTAACGTGATCCATTCGAACGGCACGTCATCGTCGGGACGATTCCAGCCGTATGTATCGTCATGACTGTACACTTCGACCGCATACAGGGACGCCCCGCGCGAGTTCAGCCATCGAGCAGCAGCAGACAGGCGCGCTACATGGTAGGGGCCGAGATTCAGAAAGATTGCGATCACTTTCATGGGATCGTTTCAGTTCGCGTCGCCGGGACGTGTCGCGCTGCATCGGTTTGCATGCGCGCACAGAGGATTACCGGCATGAGATACGCTATCATGTAGACAACGCGCGGGATGACGGTGTGTAGGGTATTCGTTGCCGTCTGGATGGCCAACGGCGCGAGTAATACGTAAAGCAGGCGTGCCAGATCTGAACGGCGATGATAGGCGCTGTCCCAGAATACCCGGAACAGGAATCCAATCAGCCCGAAAATAGGAATCACGCCGAAGGAGAACTCGCGGAATCCGTCGCCGGGTCCGGTAAGCGTCGAGCCGTACTTTGGGCGCCAACCGTAATGTTGCACGGTCATTTCTTCCAAGTCTGGCTCATCAACGTACAGACTCTGTTTGAACGCGTTTCCGAAGATCAATCTCGGAACGAACTGGTGCACGATTGCGTTATAGTATCCACGCCCGAACCCATGACGCCCTTCGCTGAACGTGCCGGCAATGGTGACGACGGCATGTTCAAACTCCGATGAACGCTTCGAATCGTAGACATCGTGGAGCGACTTCTTTACATCGATCTGCCTCATGGCTGTCCAATCCCCACCGAGTTGGCTGTACTGTCGATATTGAGGGGCGAGGTAGACCCCGGCGGTCCCGAGTAGGACGGCGGCAGCAACGGCGAGTCTGGAAGGCCGCCAACCGCGTTCAAAGAAAAGCCCACCGCCGAGGATCATCGCTAGAAAAACGGCAACGCTTCGGCGTCCAAGAAAGATTACCATTCCGAGTGGAATCACGCACGCGAGCGCGACTGTTACCCACTTGAGAACATGTGGTTTGCGAAGGGCACTGACGAAGACGCAGGCCAAGCCGGGAAAGACTAGCTGCAGAAAAAAGTAGCATGCGACCGGTCGCCCTGACCAGGTGAGTCGATAACTTCCTTCTGCTGTGAAGTAGGCGAGGTACCCACCGCAGAGACTGGCGAGCCCGGAATATCCGAGGAACGAGGCCCCCAGGAGAACCGCGCCGAGAACGAAGAGTCGTGTCGGTTCGAACGGTCTCGAAAGGCGGTGGTCTTCGCGTGACGGCGGCAAGATGCAATATCCGGCGAATCCGGCCAGCGCGCAGCCGATAAAAACACTCAACGTGAGCGCTACGGCGCCGTCGCGCACGACGCCTTCGGGAAGGCGATCAGGGTGCCGCATGAGACCAATAATCTGCGGCAATAGAAACAGGATCCACCCGACCCCGGCTAGAAATGGATACTGAAAAAGGCGGTCCACGCGCTGGAGCCCCCAAACCAGCATTGTCGCACCGACGATGACGTACAGGATTAACAGTGCATATTCAATCATTACAGACCTGCGATTCAGGTTGGGCATCTTGATGTTGGTCGAGCGCTGAGAGAATGCGTTTCCCGTACGTCTTGAGCGAGTGATCGGCAACGTGCCGCCGGGCGTTGCAAGACATCTCGCGCCACTTTTTGTCGTCCATCGCCAACTCGCAAATATGCTCGCGTATACGCTCCGGTGACCGTATGGGTACAATATAGCCATCAATTCCGTCTCGCACGATGCTTCCAGCGTTGGGCGTGGTGATCACGGGCAAGCCGGCGGCCATGGCTTCATAACAGGCCAGCGCGGAGCCTTCGCAGATGGACGGAAGCACGAACACGTCTGACCGGGCGTATTCAAGTGGCATCGCTGACCGGGCGGCAGCGCCTGCCAGGGAGACGCTACGGCCTATTCGCTCTCTTGCGCGTTCCGTAACAAGGATGGATCCCACGGCACGGGCGCTAGCCGTATTTTCGGGAATATCGCCCATCGCGTTTGCGAGGTCTCCGATTCCCTTGCGGAGTCCAACGGCGCCCACATATAGAACGCGTAGCGCCGAGCCGGCAATCGGGCCGGGGGTCTGGGGTATCCCGGGACGGACGTCAAGCCCGTACGGAACCACCGTGATCTTGATCGAGGGGACCCCGAGTCCGGTCAGCGCGTCGCGCACAAATGCTGATCCGCAGAGAATGTGATCGGACGCGTGCCATTCGGCACACTCGCGGGATGCGAGCTGTTCAACGTCCGGGTTCTCGAACCCCTCCGGCGCCCACCCGGGAAACCGTTCCGCTTCTTCTCGGAGCAGGGCGTCCTCGCATGCGGCGGGCGCAATGGTCTGCTCAAGAACCGAATAGACGCCGCGTTGCCTTGCCGTCACCAGCAATTCAAGTGCCGCCGTGTTGAACGCGTACACCGCGTTAGCATCCCCGAGTCCGGCGTCGGCGACGAGCCCGGCGAAGGTTCGACCACCCCATAGGTAGGTCTCGGTCGTTTCAGAAGCAGTCCGTGCACGGCGACGGCGCCGTGCGTATTCGAGCCCGAAGGAATCGAACGTCGTTACCCGGCTGCGCGAGATACCTTCGGGGACCCGCTGCGTGAGCGCTTTCAGCCCGCTCGGCATGAGGGAGGCGGGCCATATCGATCGAAGCAGGCTTGGCCATCCGCGGACGGCACAGATGTCGGTGTAGAGCTGCTCCAGGGCGTTCGCATCGTTCAGGGCCCGGGCGGCGGCATAGTGAAGGCGGGCTCCCAGGACGGCCACGGCTACGTGATGCTTCATCCGGTGTCAGTCCCCCTGCTTTCTCGCGAACAGGATGGCTCTCTTTCTTTCACTGAGTCCCGCCACATGGATGGATTGGAATCCTGCTTCTCGAAGACGGTTGCTCTCGATCGTGATCGACTCGTGTCCTTCAAAAATGACCTGCTCAAAGGTTCCTAGAAAACGGAGCAGACGCTCCTTGTCCAACACCCAGTTTAGCACGTTCAGGGCGAAGACGATGTCCGGTTCAAACGCGGTCAGCCCGGATTCCCAATCCTCATCCGAGTCGAGGTCGGTCTGCCGGAACTCGGGCTCGACGTCGAAGGCCGTTGCGAGGAGCCTCGCCGATTCGAGGATCTGCGCGTCGACATCGATTCCGAGCGCCGCCGATGCGCCGGCGTGCTTCAGCAGGTACGACGAAAGAAGGCCCTGGTTGCACCCTAGCTCCAGCACGCGCTGTCCGGAATAGCGGGTGATGCCGGACAGCATCGCCCATCGGTCCCCCCATGGGCGCTCGCCGGGGAAGGTGTATCCCCGCACCGTCAGCGAATAGTACGCGAGATCCTGTCCGGCGGCGTTGGCGTGCGCGCGTTGGGCGATCTCCCATGAACGTCGAACGGATATGATCATCGGCGACGCATCCTCCGGCAGTCGTGGCAAGGCGCCACGACCGGAGCGCGTGATGCGTGTTGTCATGCGGCGCAGCTGGCCGCGGAGACTGCGTAATCCTCGCAAGCCCCATGAGGGAAGCCGGGATATGAGCCACGTGCGATGGAGGCAGTACGAGATCCCCGGCAGTGAGTGATAGAGGCCCTCGGAGCGGGGGCGGCGCAGGTTCAGGTCGGCTGCGGTCTCGGGGTCTGCCGTGGTGGCTTGGTCGAAGTCAATCAAGACCAGACCCCCATCCGCGGTGAGCAGGAGATTCTCCGGGCGCAGATCGTTGTGCACGATGCCTCTCTCTGAGAGCGTCTCGAGCAGGGCGTGCAATCTGCGTAGCGCATCTCGCATCAGCGAGAAAGACACATCGCGCACGACGAGATGATGACCATCCACGCGTTCCATGATCAGGGCATCGGCGTCGCGCCAGGTTGTGAAGTCAAGAGGAGCAGGCACGCCCGCGATCCCACGGCACGTCTCAAGAATTTCGAACTCCTCCTTCAGCGTTCGGTTTCGCGAACGCGTAGTCACGGCGTGGCCGTGCAGCACGATCTTGTAGAGCCTGTCGCCCTTCACGTACGCTCGGCGTCCCGGGTCGTCGTCGCTGACCCAGTAAGGCGTTAGGCCCTGGAGATCCAGCCGTGTCAGGGCGTCTTCCCAATCCTGCGCGCTGTGCGGGTCACCGTGGGCGTCGCCGGGGCCCCGAGCCTCTGGTGCCGCCGCCGTCATGGTGTCGCCGCCGCCCGCGCAGGGAGACGATCCATGACGACGCTCCGCAGGCGACCCAGGATCTCGGGACAGAGCCAACGAACAGCACCGGCATGGACGACCCCTACGCACACGGTCACCCCGATCAGACGGGCGAGGGGATGCGCCGATGACGGGAGCGCGAGGGCGGCGAGCGCCAGCAACTGCCCCGGCACAGCGGCGAGTATCGGGCGAGAAACCGTCCGAACGGCCTCGGAGAATGTGACGCCAAGGCCGCGGACGGCCAGGGAGAACAACACGAGATGTCCGAGCGCGAGGGACACAGAAACCGCCGCCGCGATCTCGGTCTGAGCGCCGACGCGCGCCGCGACCAGGGCGGCACCCATTGCGGTCAGCCCGACCAGGCAGGTCAGGAGTGCGAGATCCCGAAACCGACCATGCGCCAAGAGAAGAGAGACCCCGAGAATACTGAGCGGTAGCGACGCCATCGCGACACTGAACCATTGAATGACGGGGACGGCATCCAGCCAACGATCGGGAAAGAGAAGCGGCACATACGTGCCCGCGAGCGAGCCCTGCAGGATGCAGATTGGGATGCAAATGGCGAGGAGCGCCTGGGCTGCCTGTCGGCAGGCGCGAACCTGGCGTTCCTTGTCGTCGTTGAGGGTTGTCAGTGTGGGGAACAGGACGACCCGAAGATTTGTGGCCAGGAAGAACGTGGCTTGGGTTGAGAATTGGTAGCCCCATGCATAGAGACCCGTTATGGCCGCACCGTGCATGAGTCCTATGACCAGGTTGGTCCCGTGCATGTGCAGGGACTCCAGATTAGACCAGAGCATGACCCACAACGCCGGCGCCAGAAGTTGGCCCCAAAGACGCGCCGACGGTTTTCGAATCGGAATCGATCCCGCGGCGTAACGCAGTGCCAAAACGGAGAACGCCCGGACCCAGAGCATGGGCAGCACCAGCGCATAGGGCCCGAAATCGAGCATCGCCAGGATCACGACGCCGCCCGTATGCAGAATGCCTTCAGCGAACTGGACGGTTGCGATCGCCCGGAATCGAAGTTGCGTCTTAAGCTTGGCGGCGTAGACGGTTCTCGGCGATGCGATCAAGGCTGCTGCCGCGACGACAAGCAGAATCCAAAGGGCGCGATCATCGTGGAACACGATGGAAGCCACCTGTGCCAATGCGGCGGTGCAGACCGCGGACGTCAATCCAATCGTAATCGAGAGCCAGAAGGCGTCACTGGCGAAAGCGTCGAAGTCCGTGCCGCGGTTAACCAGCACCGGTTGCAGGCTCCCCGCAGTCAAGAAGGACGCGATCCATGCGGCCGACATGGCCATCGCGACGATGCCGTAGTCGTCTGGAACCAGAAACCACGCCAGGGCCCACTGCCCGCCCAGTGTGACGATCTTGTTGAATCCGGAGGCGATGAGCATCCAGAGCGCCCCGCGGGCCGCAACGGTGCCCAGGTCGTGGCTAGTCGAAGACGTGCCGTTCTCGTCGATGTCAGTCATGATTCATTGCGGTCTCCACGACCCGCTCGAGCCGTGCGGCGTTGGCATCATACGCGAGATCCTGTTCGGCCACCAACCGCAAGCGGCGCCTGCGCTCTGCGGATTCGTCGCTGGGCGTATCAACCAGCGCTCTGATCGCGGCAGCGATGGCCGGCGGCGATGTTGGGTCGCATGCTTCGCCCAGGTTGTGTTGCCGGGTGACCCCTTCCAGACCTGGGAAGTTCGAGGTCACGATAGGGAGTCCGCATCTCAGGTATTCCGATAGCCGCCCGGGACACTGGTAGTAGTTGCCGAATCCGTCGTTGGGGTACAGCAGAATACCCGCGTCGCACGCCGCGGTGTGACGCAGGGCGTCGTGGAATGACATCGTGTCGAGGCTGACAATTCGATCGAGAACACCGGCCTCGCGCGCAATGTTCGTGAGAGTTCGCGAGACGGTGTGATCGTCACCGCCGGTAAAGACGGCGACGATATGGGCGGGTAGGAGTGCCAGAGCCTGAACCAACTGGCGCGAGCAACGGCTGTCGCTGTACGGACCCAGGTTCATGACCAGGCGCATGGAGGTGTCTGTCGTGGGCGACACCCTGGACACGATGTCCCGCCGGATCGCGTCGTCGTAGCCAGGCACCGGCCAGTCGCGCGGCAGTGATGTGCGGACGACCTGCGGGTGTTCTGCGAGACCGTAGAGTTCTGCGAGATGCCGAGCTCGGTTCAGCTCATTGCTGATGACGGAGCGTACGCGACGGGCCAGGCGCCGCTCGAAGAACACCCAAAGGCGATGCCGGCCAGGGTCGAGCACGTCCTGTGTCTGGTAAATCATTCGCCCACGAGGCGCGCAGAGCGAAAGCGCCCATCCGGCCGGCGCAGCCACGGTGCCCTGTATATAGATCGCGAACGGCTCGGACCGGCTGCGTATCCACCGGCGCGCCGCAGCGGCCGCCTGGAGTTGCCATCGCAGGCGATTGAACAAGGCGGGCGACGTCGGGATCGATTGACCGTGAATGGTTCCGAGCGGTGTCTTCACGGTGGTCCGGTCGGGTGGACCCGGCAGAATGAAATGGATTTCGAAACCTCGATGGGCGAGCCAGTACGCAGCCATATTGAGGTGCGGCGCGGCGCCCGATGTGTCTGCCCCACAAATGAAAAGGACGTGTCCCCGGCTCATGGTCGCGACCCTCGGAGAGCGGGGCCGTTCTTGACTGTGTAGGGTGTAACTCGGATCATGGATAACCCTACCGGGTCGGAAGCAGCATCCCAGGCGGCGCGAGCTCGTGAGCTCTCTTTAGACTGGTGCTCGCGCCGTCGCCTATTCGGAATGCGCTCAGCGATCGCGATAGCCACAGCCAGTTGACGTAGTCGGATGGAGCCTGATCAACAGCGAGGGACGAGCTCTTGAATGCGCTCTCGGTAAAGCGCAGTCGGGTCAATGTGTCCATGCGTTTATCGGCGGACCAGGCGAGACTGTAATAAGCAACGTCGGCGATGGCGGCGGCATCGTACTCCAAGTGGGTGAGGATCGGCTGAAGCTCTGTATATGCATGCGAGATGGCACTGCTCGCCTTCGCGTCGGAGCTATCGTGCGCGCGGATGATCTTAACGAGCTGCATCAGCCGTGCATGGGCCAGGGCTCCCCGCAAGTCGTCGAGCTGGGAATGGATGTGTCCGATCAGCGCGACGACCACACATGCACAACCCAGGCGCTTGCGGGTGCCCGCGCGACGCGCGGCGCGATCGAGCCCCGGCGTGTCTTCCCCGGTCGGGGCGCCGGCGAACCGGGTGTCTTCTCTTTGCCGGCGGGTTTTCATGATGGGTTGTCCTCCTCGTGACCGGCGGGCGTCGCACGCGGCCTGAAGTGGACGGCGGCTGTCATGAGGCCGCACACCATGGCAAGAAGCAGCCCGTTGGCCGGCTTGTGGAGACTGTAATCCAGGAACGAATGGGCAGCGGTCGCCGCGATACCGAACAGGCCGCCCACGAGGAATCGTCGACCTGCGTCGGTCGTGGACCAGAACCCTCGGCAGATGGTTGCGCCCCAGAGCCACACGAGGGACACGACAAGACCAAATCCGATGATTCCCCCTTCGGCCAGGACCTGGACCCAGTCGTTATGGGCATGCAGGAAGCGCCCGAACTGAATATCGCTGCCCTGAAACGGCGGGAAGGCGTACTGGAAGCAACCAAACCCGCAACCGAATAGCGGATACGCGCCGAACAGCTTCAACGTGTCGCGCGTAGCGTGATAGCGTGAGTCGGAGAACGGGTCCAGAATCACGTTTCCGAGCGTCCCCACGCGTGCCATGAGGGGCTCCCATCCCAGCCACACGACGAATGTGGCGACACCGGCCAGCAGTCCGAAGATCACTCGGGGGCGGGAAAGTCCCTGGAGACCGAGTCTGGATGACACGCCAATAACGATCGCTCCGGCGATGCACATGCAGAGGATGCCGCCTCGTGAAAGACTCATCATTACCGAAACGGCCAGCATCAGGGAACAAAATGCGAGGATGCTCCTGTGGCCACCTTCTTGCGAACCGAACAGGCGGACCACCCGCTCGCGCAGGGAGCGAATCGGTACCTTGACGTCACGCGCGCGCACCATCATCGAGAGTCCGAGCGTGATGCCCAGTGCCAGATTGACTTGCGTGGCGTAGTGGTTGCGGTTCGTGAAAGGCCCAAAGAGTGTCGCACCCGCGTGCCGGGGCTCGTACAGTCCGTAGATCTCACGTGTGCCCGACAAGGCTTGCGCGATCGACACGATCGCGAGGCCGAACGCGGAGATCGATACCGCCGTGGCGATCTGGCGAAGATGGGAGGTCCGTCGGACGGTATCGGAGATCACGATGAAGACGCCCGCGTACGTCATCAGAAGTATCAGCGCATATCGCGTTGCGCCGGGAGATGCGGACAATGCGGACGTGGGTGATGTCCGGTGCGGAGCGTCTCCGGGGGGGATATGGAGTTCAGACAGTACGCGGGCACTGTCACTCGTCATTTGCGCGGCACGCGGCGATACCAGCCCGACCAGGGCCTGGGGGAGCTGAAGTTGCTGGAGCAGGAGGTAGCCGAAGACGAGCACCAGTCCCGCAATCATCTTGGACCCGCGGAGTTCCGAGTACGGATCGGCGATGTGTGATAGCAGCCATATGACTACGCCGGCGGAGACAAATACGCCAAGTGAGATGTGAGTCCAGCGCGGGGCGCCACCGATCAGCCACGGTGAAACAATGACGGTGAGCGAGATGCACCACCGCGCCCATCGCTGAAGTCGGCGGTGCAATCGGTTACCGTGGCGTTTATCCATGGCTGGACGGGCTTCACGGCACGGGGGAGTAGGTCACACCAGCGCCGAGCGAAGGCTTGATGAACTCGGCCAGGCGCGCCATGAAACTGGACCCGACAATCAGAGTATCACCCGACTTCAGATACACCGGTTGGTCCTTTCCCTGGGCGATCCTCGACATGTCGACCTCGGTTACCTTCTGCCCCTCTTCTGTTTCCTGTACGAGAAAACTGTTCTGCGCCCGGGCGCTTGACGAGAGCCCGCCGGCGAGTGCGATGGCCCGTACCGTGTCCAATGGTTGATCGTCCCGTAACGCGAACGAGCCTGGTCGATTGACGTATCCGAGTACGAAGACGTAATCGTCCGCGTGCGAGGAGACGGTCAGGATGTCGCCGCCGCTCACCGCCAGATTATACCTGAGGTCTCCACTCTCGAGTAGCGGATTCAGTTTTACCGGGATCAGGGCCGGTTTCGATTCGGTGGCATCACGTTCTGGCGTCCGCATGATATAAAGAACGTCGCCCGCGTCGTTGCGCAGGCCGCCGGCCGTGGCCAGCATTTCGAGGACCGTGCTGCGATTCTTCTGGAGATGATAGACACCCGGTTTACCGACGGCGCCGGTCATGACGATGGCAACGCTCTGGTGCTCGGCGATGCGGACGGAGATTTGCGGGTCCTTGAGATAGCGCCCGGCGTAGAGCGAGCGCACGCGGTCCTCGAAGTCGCTCACCGTGGCGCCGAAGCTCGACACTTTTCCGACCCACGGGAGGGTAACCGTGAAGTCGTTCTGCACGCGGCGGTCGAGCGTGGTGGTTTCGCCCGGGGATTCGAGAGCGAAGATGGCGATCGAGAGGCGGTCACCAGGTCCGAGCTCGTACTCGAGATCAGACTCACCGGACTGAAGCGCCTGGGATGTCGCGAGCGCGCTCTGGATCTGCTGATTTCGCTTTCCCTCTGCGCCGACGGTTGTTGGATCGGTACCGGCGAAGGGCCGGGGTACACGTAACCCGCTGAAATCCTGCCGGCTGCAACCGGTAACGATAAGCAGAGTAGAGAGCAGGATGGCGACGCGCGTCCGCGGGATCATCGATCCTCCGCCTTGGCATGGGCCGAAGGCGCGAGATCTTCCGGGAGCAAGACGACGAATACACGGGGCTCGTCACCGGTAAGTTCGCTTCTCGGCCGGACCTTGAAGTCGAGCCGCAGCTTCCCGATGTGGATCTTGTACACCCCCGGGGCAATGTCCTCGAGTTTGTATCGTCCGTCGTCGTCGGTGAGTGTTTCCGCGACGACCGTCTTGTCCCTGCGGTCCTTAAGTTCCACGCGCACGGACCCGGCCGGGATGGGGTCCGGGCTCTCTCCGGTGTCCGGATCCTCCTCGGCGATGATGAAGACGCGGCCGTCAATGGTTGACTTCTGTATCACCACGCCTTCAAAACGCTTTTCAGCCGCGCCGGCGGGACCGGCCAGGCAGATAGCCATGCACACCAGCACCAACATGACGATGGCGTTCACGCCGAGACAGGATTTGGTTCGGGTGCTCATGAGGTTACGGACTCACCACCTCCGGTGGTCTTTCCGGAGGCTCGTCCGGTGGCCGCGGAATCACGAATATCTTCTGGTCTTCCTCGCCGGCCCGGATCAGGGGTTCTCCGATAATCACCGCTGTTGGGAGGAGGTAAGACGTCAGCGCAACCGGCGAGGTCCACGGAAAAGCCCGTGGAATGACCACGACGATATTGTGGGGGTGCTGCACGACGGCGGCTTCCCGTCCCACGATCTCAAGATCAAGGCGGATGCGATCGAAGGTGACCATGTAATCGCCGAGTTCGAGTTTGGGCAATTCATAGAATCCGATCTCATCGGTGCGGGTTTCATGGATGACGTCACCGGTCTTGACGTTCCAGACACGAACGAGGACGTCCTCGGCCGGCGTCTCACCGTCGGTGTAGTAGACAAACCCGGTGATCCGCTCGGAGACGGTCTTCAGGGAATACTGTCGTGCCTGTGCCCATGCGTGGCTCGTGCTGAGCGCTACGAGCA
>JAQBYD010000091.1 GCA_027623315.1 Verrucomicrobiota bacterium
GTTGGCGGCCGGTTGATCCCAGAGGGAGTCCTATGCCCGCGTTCGATTGTGACGATCCATCGCCCTCGACATCCTCGGCTCCTCACACAGCCAAATTCACCCCTCACCCGTTTTGCGCAGCAAAAATAATAGGAGACCGGCGGTTTATGACGCGACTTAAACTGATGGCGCTAAGTCCGACGGGCTCCTAGCCTATACCCAGCGCCTCACGCTGGACCTGCTGGATCGTCGCGATACCGGCATCGGCTGAGTCGAGCAGCGCGTTGAGTTGGTCGCGAGAGAAGACCCCCTCTTCACCCGTGCCCTGGACTTCGACAAGGGCGTCGTCGCGTTTGACGACGTTCATATCCACATCCGCCGTCGAATCATGCGCGTAGTCGAGATCACAGACGATCTCGCCTTTCACAATACCGACGCTCACAGCCGCGACCTGCCCCAGCAGGTAGTGCTCGGGACCCGACGTGCCCTGGTCTTTTGCCACGACGCGCAGCGCGTCGTACAGCGCGACCCATCCACCGCTAATCGCCGCCGTGCGCGTGCCACCGTCAGCCTGCAGCACATCGCAGTCGATCGTAATCGCGACCTCGCCGAGTTTATCCATATCCACGGCCGCGCGCAGACCGCGTCCCACCAGGCGCTGAATTTCGGTGCTGCGCCCATCCTTCTTGGCTCCATCGCGACGTTTGCGGCCGCCGCCGGTACTGCCTGGAAGCATTGCATACTCCGCCGTCACCCATCCTTTGCCGGAGTTCTTCAGGAACGGGGGTAGATCCGTGGAGACGGTTGCCGTGCAGATCACCTTGGTATCCCCGAAAGCGGCGAGGCATGATCCGGCGGGGTGGATAATATAATCTCGTTCAAACGATACGGGTCTCATGTTTCTTTTCCTTTCAGGGAGGTTGAATGAGGGGGCACTCTAGCCAATTACGAGTTCCAGATCAAAAGGCTTTTGGAGTTGCTTGCAATGCCCCCATGTTGTTCTAAGCTGCCGCCTGACCATCCGCAGCACATCGTTGACAAGGAGAATCTGATGAATCCAATCCGCTTGGCCGTCGTCGGTGCCGGCAGCCAATGCACCCAGTCGCTCATGCCCGGCATTCCCTATACCTACGTATGGGAGCCGCACCACACGCTGCCCACGTGGCAGCGCAGCGGCTACGGCAACCAGCTACAGCATTTCGCGCGTTGCATCCAGACAGGAGAATCCCCGGCACCCAGCCTGAACGACGGCTACCGGAACCTTGTCGTCGCCCAGTCCATTCTGGACGCGTGCGCGAGTGGCCAGGTCGTCGACGTGCCGCAGGACTAGCCCGTGACCGCGTCGGCATGATGTTCTTCAAATTTGTTACGTCGAGTTCAGCCGGCGCACTGGCAACCGTCTGTCTTCTTCTTTCATCCGCCGGGGCCCCACGCGCTGACGCCCAGGGTCTTCCGGTCTTCCCCGGCGCGGTAGGCTTTGGTGCACAGACACCTGCCGGACGGGGCGGAAGAATTCTCAAGGTGACTAACCTGCAGGCGTCAGGACCCGGCTCCCTGCGCGAGGCTGTGGAGGCAGAGGGCAAGCGCGTCGTCGTCTTCGAGGTGGGTGGAGTAATTGACCTGCAGAAGACCTACATTCGGCTCAAACACCCCTTCATCACGATCGCCGGTCAGACGGCACCCGAACCGGGAATCACCGTGATTCGCGGTGGCTTGCGCATCGTAAGCCACGATGTACTCGTGCAGCATCTCGCCATTCGGCCCGGGGACGCCGGCATGGCCAGCAAGAGCGGATGGGAGCCCGACGCCTGCAACGTGGGTGCCAGCCATGACCGCGACGTCTACAACGTGGTCGTGGACCACTGCTCCTTCACCTGGTCGGTAGACGAGAACGCCAGTGTATCCGGCCAGGACCCCCAACCGCATGACGTCACCTACGCCAATTGCATCATTGCCGAGGGACTCTCCCACGCAACTCACACGAAGGGGGAGCATTCGCGCGGCACCTTGATCCACGACGGGGTAAAGAACGTCTCCCTGATCGGCAACCTCTACGCCCACAACTTCCGGCGCAACCCTCTCAGCAAGACGGGCACCTCGCTCCTGATGGCCAACAACCTGATCTACAATCCTGGTCAACTCGGTCCCCAATTCAGCAATTTTGGACGTGGCGAGAAGGCGATCCCCCAGGTCAGCATTCTCAGCAACGTGTTTCAATCGGGCCCCAACACCCCCAAGGGACTGAGCCTTGTCAGCGTGCTGGGGGGGCCATTCAACATTCACGTCCGGCAGAGTCTCGCGTTCGACCTGGCGGGTAATGCTATCGGTATGGTCACTGCGTCCGAAGAGGACTCCCAGGTTGGAAGGTGGTCACCTCGCCACGCGCATGCCATCCGTGTGGATGCCGATGAGCCCCTGCCGATTTGGGTGCCGGGATTGAAAATGGTGGAGCTCGATAGGGTCGAAGCGGTGGTCCTCTCCTCAGCGGGTATGAGACCTGCAGCACGAAATTCGATCGATGCCCGAATTATCGGGGATGTAAGGGCCAGAAAAGGAAGCATCATCGATTCGCAAGACCAAGTCGGAGGCTATCCCACGGCGAAGGAAACCAAGATCACGCATAAGCTTCCAGAGAAACCCAAGCGGGATGATGACCAAGATGGCTATACCAATCTGGAAGAGTGGCTGCATCAACTGGCCCGCGCCCTGGAACCGTAGCCCCTCGCCCGCGAGCCGGGCCTTCACCGCATTCGCGACGGCGTAATCGAAGTTGCACTGCCGCTGTAATGCGGCATAACCAGGTGCTCCCGACGATTGTCGGCAATGTCTATTCTCCACATATTCGGATCCTCTCGACGTATCGAGAAAGCCATTTCATCCTTGATTATGCACAGCGAGGTTGTTACTCAATACCCCTCCAAGCTTACCCGGCGGGGTACTCAAGTGGACAACGAGGATAGACTGTAAATCTATTGGCTTCGCCTTCGAAGGTTCGAATCCTTCCCCCGCCACCACCTTATAAAGCCCTGCAATGCAGCGCAACCAGGGGTGCCAACTCACGGCCCCTCACGTAGGCGTCAGTGCTTGGGCTCGCCGTACGTGGACCGCTCTTCCGCGACACGAGGCAAATGCCTGGCGAGCGGGGCGTAAGCGAAGACGCCGTGCGAGTACGTATGCGCGTCAGCGGCATTCGTGGCTTGGGCCTGCTCGAGCCACTGGTTCCAATAAGCCACCAGTTCCTCGTCCGTGAGGTTGCGCAGGTCGAGATCCTCCTCACTCAAGAACTCGTCTCGTACGGTCGTCATGATGCCGACTGCACCTGATATGGCAGCCGTCCCTCGGCATGCGCGACAAGGGCGGCGTGCGCCTCCCGCAAGGGCATACCCGAGACTTCTGCAGCGATTCGCGGCCATGCGTCCAACCATGTCTGTGCGGCGTCCATATAGGACTGCAGACGGCGTTCGTTCGCATGAATCAGCTCGCGCCTCTCGGCATCCAGGGCGACTTCCAGACTGTCGCGCCCGTCGGGGACGTACCTAAGCACGGGCCGTTGGCTGACAAGTTCATCGAGCAGGTCAGGTTGCTCCCGCGCCAGTGCGATCAGAACCCGCGCGCTCCTGGACAGCAGCAGGCACGCAGCCGGGTCATCAATCAGTCTCGCCAACTCACCGATGACCGCATAGTCCCGCTCGCGGTTGGTCTTCTTCAGCTCGCACAGCGTGATGACGTCCGTAAACGGCACCGGCTTTCGCTCTGCTTCGGCCTTGTCCCATAGCGCCTGCAGCGACGTCGGTGCGATCCGCGGCGGACGCGCGACGAAATCTGTCCGCACCCGCAGCGTCTCCTCCCGAAACTCAAAATGCGAACTCCACCCGCCGGCCAGCCACCGTAAATCAAGCGGCGCACCAGGGCGGTAGTGTGCGCCCCGTTCTTCAAGCAGGCTCAGCACGTGCCAGGTTTGACGATGTTCGCCTCAGTTTCCTGGGACTCGAACCTGTCAGCACGAAGCACACTTTCCGGACCGCCTAAAGGCGGAACTACGAACTGATTTTCGAGCGAATCGTAAGGCTTGTAGTTCCGGCTTCAGCCGGTCCGCGTTTGGGCAACACGCCCGAAAGATCGAGAATTCGGTAGATTCGTTGCTCGCTGCCGGATGTCGACTAGAGAGCCAGCCAACCAGGCGCGGTGGCGACGGTCGGCCAACGGGCCAGGACTCGATCCGGGTAGTCGGTGATCAACCCATCGACGCCCATTTTCCCCATCTTCTCAATCTCATCGGGATCATTCACTGTGAAAACAAGTACTCGCAGCCCCAACTCGTGCGCATGCCCGATCAACTCCGGGGTTACAAGTTCTCGCGACGGCAGCAGGGCACATGCGTTGATGTCTTGAGCTACACGCATCCCCTGCTCTACCGACTCGTCCACAAGCACTCCCAGCAGCACGTCGGGATCAAGCACGCGAGCCTGAACAAGCTGATCGTGATCAAATGAGGATACAAGGAATTCATGCACGGGCCACCCACGTCGCCGCCACCGGCCGACGGCATCGACTACGCGATCCGCGATAGCGGCTCCCTTGATCTCGATGTTCACGGCGAGCCGCCGGTCGATACACTCCAGCACGTCATCCAGCGTGGGAATGCGCTGGCCGTCACCCGCGTCCAGGGCACATAGCGCATCGAGCGAGAAGTCGCGGAGTGGACCCGAACCGTTCGTCGTCCGATCCACGCTGTCGTCGTGAATCACGACTAGGCGACCGTCTACCTCGTGAACATCCAATTCGACGGCATGCGCACCGAGCTCTATCGCAGCCCTAAACGAGGCGCGCGTATTCTCAGGCGCATGCCCCCTTGCCCCGCGATGGCCGATGCATTGCATGACCAAAGCATGTCCCATTCGGAGTTATCTGTCCACAGCGTCCGCTGCTGAAGATTGCCGCCGAGGCCGGTGCGGACCTGATGATATGCAGTTCCGATACGAAGACCCTCGCGGCGTCGTGGACGACGCTTCTCGAGGACGCGCGCGGGGGATTTGCGGAGCCGACGCTCCGCTAGACCCAGATTAAGCGAACCCGCCAAGCGACACTCTGATTGCCGAGCGATTGTCCTGGTCTGAGGCCTGCGGAGTCGATGGTTGAAGTGCGTCCGGACCTGTCGAATTTCCACCGCGATGGAAGTAAGCGCTGAGCGTCGCCGGAAGTCGAGACGGTGCCGAGAAATGCAGTCTTCCTTACGCGATCGTCAATTCGCAGAAGAGCTCGCACGCAACCGCACTCCACCCAGTGCGCCGTCCGCGCGGTCGCTCATCACGCGCCTATGTTCGCTTGATCTGGGGCTAGAAGCCCGTCGGACTTGGCACCATGAGTTCAAGCGGCGGCTGGGGACATCCGCCCTCCAGATTTCGCACGCTCGTACACCTGGAGGGCGGGCGCCGCGTGCGAGCCGGGTTCCGCGTATCAACGCGGTCACGCGATCCTCGATCGCCTCGTGCTTATCTCAGCGCCGTTCAGGCCTGGCACCCAAAGTCACCGATCTTCAATATTCTTGAATTCGTCGAGATAACGCTTCGCGATCACCTTGGATTCGATTCGCACGAGGTTTTCGTAGCTCGCCTCGGCGGCGGTGACGGTAAAATTATACGATCCGGTCAGAACCTTCTTGCGGTCGATCACGACGAACTTGTTGTGCATCTTCCCGCGCGGTTTCTCGAAGACGACAGGGATCACCTCCACCCCTGCCCCCTTCAAGTCGTCGATCATCTCCTGCATCAACTCGTATCGCTGCGCCGTGCCCTGATCGTACTTCACGACCAGATCAACTTTGCGGGTGTGCACGCGCCGCAGCGCGGCCAGGATCTTTCGATCGGTAAACATAAAGATCGCGACGCGGACCTCTTTCTTGGCGCCCGACAGCTCCTTGAGTAAAATCTCGCGGCATTCCTCACCAAAAGCCGCGTCCACGTAGGACGGCGATTTCGCCTGCGCGGTCCGCGCGGCTCCTCCAACTACGATTACGGCCATGAGTATGCATAGTTTTCGTAACGCAATCACTTTGAGCTCCTATCGTGGGGGGGCATCAGATTCTAATTGTAGATGCGGGGGACCCACTGCTAGAGTCGCCCGCTTCTGGAAACATAGCACGGGGCCGGACTATGAGCAAAACAGCGCTAAAATACAGGGAGATGATCTCCGACGCGCGACGGATCGTGGTCAAGATCGGTAGCCGCGTGTTGGTTCAACAATCCGGACGTCCCGATGTCCGACGCATGCGCGCCCTGGTTAAGGAGCTCTCCGCGATGCGAAAAAGCGGGCATGACGTGGTGATCGTCAGTTCCGGAGCCGTGGGCGCGGGCATGGAGGCCCTGGGAATGAAGACGCGCCCGACCGCTTTGCCCGACATCCAGATGGCGGCGGCGGTGGGCCAAATTCGACTGATCTGCCGTTATCAAGACTTTTTCCAAGCCGAGCGGTGTAAGATCGGGCAGGTTCTCCTCACCCACGATGATTTCGAGCACAAGTTGCGCCTGGCCAATGCCCGTCGTACCATGGAGAACTTGCTCCGCAACAACGTGGTTCCGATCGTCAACGAGAACGACGTTGTTGCCGATGAGGAGCTGCGCGCAGAGTTGAAGAAATTTGGAGACAATGACGTTCTGGCCGCGCTCGTGGCCAAGGTCGTCCACGCCGATCTTCTAATCATGCTAACGACGGTCAACGGGGTCATTCAGGCGGGCACGAACGGCCGCAGCCGGCGTGTCAGCCTGATCGAGAACATCTCCAGGGCCCTCTTGCGATCCGTGGACAACACCAAAGGCTCCGACCTTTCTGTCGGAGGGATGAGTTCAAAGCTCCGTGCCGCGCAGGACGCAACGAAGGCCGGATGCAACGTGGTGATCGCAAA
Source organism: Verrucomicrobiota bacterium (assembly GCA_027623315.1). Lineage (GTDB taxonomy): Bacteria > Verrucomicrobiota > Kiritimatiellia > CAJWTS01 > CAJWTS01 > JAQBYD01. Next base: position 6,881 of record JAQBYD010000091.1, read on the forward strand.
CGGCCGGGAAACTGGCGTTATTAGGAAGATACTGACCGGACGGGACGTGGGCACATTCATTCCGGCGGCGCCGTTGACCTAAATCAGATTCCCCGAGTCCTCGTGGATCGGGTATAAGCGACGGAGGATTCTGCAGAGAGAGGATCAAGTCATGGGTATACGATCTGACATGCTGGCCATGGGAGACCGCGCTGTCGCGGCCTCGCGTGAACTCGTGACCGTAGGCACGAAGAAGAAGAGCGCCATACTTCGTGCGATGGCCGACGAATTGCGTAAGTCCCATGGGCCGATTGAAGCAGCCAACCAGAAGGACCTTGAAGCCGGTGAGAAGATCCGTCTGAGCAGTTCCCTGCTGGACCGCCTGGAGTTGACCAGCGGGCGAATTGACGCGATGGCGGACGGCCTCGATGAAGTCGCGCGCCTCGCCGATCCGGTGGGGGAGATCATCAGCGAGTGGGTGCGGCCGAACGGATTGAAGATCGACAAAGTGAGAGTCCCGATTGGCGTGATCGGAATCATCTATGAATCGCGGCCCAATGTGACGGCGGATGCTGCAGCCTTATGCTTGAAGACCTCGAACGCGGTCATCCTGCGCGGCGGCAAGGAAGCGATCCACTCCAACCGTGCCATTGCAACCGCAATGACGACCGGTGGTCGCGACAAGGGACTTCCGGACGGGGCGATCCAGCTGGTGCAGACGACCAGCCGCGATGCGGTCCGCGAACTATGCCGCATGGTCGGCCGGGTCGACATGATTATCCCGCGAGGAGGCGAAGGGCTCATCAAGGCTGTGTCCGAACAGGCACTGGTGCCCGTGGTCAAGCACTACAAGGGCGTCTGCCACACCTACGTGGACCAGAGCGCCAACCTGGAGCAGGCGATGAATATCTCCATGAACGCCAAGACACAGAGACCGGGTGTCTGTAACGCCATGGAAACGCTGCTGGTGCACGAGGCGGTCGCCGCAGAGTTCCTTCCGGAAATCGGCAAGCGTCTCGAATCCGCCGGCGTAGAGATTCGCGGAGACGCCACTACCCGCTTGCATTTAGAGGGCGTAAAGGCGGCCACGGAGAAGGATTGGAGCGAGGAATACCTGGACCTGATCCTCTCCATACGGGTTGTCAGCTCGGCACGCGAGGCGATTGATCACATCAATAACTACGGCTCCCATCATTCCGACGCCATTATTGCAGAATCCGATGCCGTCCAGAACCAGTTCTTGAAGGAAGTCGACTCCGCGACAGTCTACGTCAATGCGTCTACCCGGTTCACCGATGGCAACGAGTTTGGCATGGGCGCGGAGATCGGAATCAGCACGGATAAGCTGCACGCGCGCGGGCCGATGGGACTCGAAGAACTAACCACGTACAAGTACGTCATCTTCGGTAAGGGGCAAATCAAGGAGTAGCCGGTGTGGAGGCTACTTCTCTTCGGGCACGAGCATCGGAGAGTTCTCGATCATTCGCGGTTCGTCCGGCGGCGGTACGACGACCGCCCCCTTCTCAACCCTTCTCGGCGGCACGACCCTTCTCGGCGGCACGGCCCTGGGCGGCGGCGCGACTTCCGGCGGCGCGACTTCCGGCGGCGCGACTTCCGGCGGCGCGACTTCCGGCGGCGCGACTGGAGCCGGAACAAACTGCCTCACCGGACTCGGCGCGAG
>JAQBYD010000092.1 GCA_027623315.1 Verrucomicrobiota bacterium
GTACAAGGCGTATCCATCGTGACGTCTATGACCTGAGCGGCACGCCCAAGCAGTTGTTCGTCAAAGCGCTACGCGGGGACGCGCAGAAGCAGCTTTGCGTCGAAGCCTTGCCCAAGGCGTGGCAGAAACACGAGTTAAAGGTGGCACCGCGCAGCCCGGTTCGCACGCCACACTCCCGCAGCTTATGGGAGGCCTTTGCTGATGTTGAGGAATTCCGGGCGGCGAGAGGGATGCGCTACTCGGTGGCGTCGGTGCTGGCGTGCTGTACGTGTGCGGTATTGGCTGGCGCAAAAAACATTGGTGAGATGGAGGAGATCATCGCCGGACTCGAACAACGTCAACTCCGCGCCCTGCGTTGCTGGCGCCACCCGCGCACAGGTCGGTATCAATCGCCCTCGGAAACAACCTTACGGCGCGTGTTGTCCGGCATCGATGCAGCGCAGTTTGATACGGTGGTCGCCATATGGGTTCAACAACACGAGGATATTGCAGCCCTGGCACTTGATGGGAAAGCGATGCGCGGCTGCCTCGACGAGGAGGGCAGGCCGCTGTTCCTGGTCAGTGCGGTCGCGCACGGCACCGGCGCCTTTCAGGGACAAGTCGCAGTAGACTGCAAATCCAATGAGATCCCCGCCGCTCGTGAGTTACTCCGCAACATGGCCCCACTCGATGGGGTGATGGTCACGATGGATGCGGCTCACACGCAAATCGAAACGGCGCAAACCGTGGTGATGGATACGGGTGCTGACTATCTGGTGCCTGTCAAAGGCAACCAACCCCACTTGCAGAAAAAGACGCAACAGCTTCTGCCCATTGGGCAGTTTTCCCCCCTCGATCACCGACGTATGTAAAGAGCGGGGGCGGGTTGAAACCCGACAGATACAGGTCAAAGACGTCAGTGCAAAAGACATGAATTTTCCTTTTGCCGAAAAGGTGATTCTCTTGCGCCGTCACCGACAATACCTTTGCGACGGTCATCAGGAAGAAGGATTCCTTCACCTCGTCTGTAGTCGCAAGGAATGTTCCGATGCTCAACTCCTCGCCCTGTGTCGTGGGCATTGGATCATTGAGAGTTCCGTTCACTACTGCCGCGACGTGCTCTTCAGAGAAGACCACTCCCAGATCCGCGATACCACGACGGCGCGTGTCTGCGCCACCATGCACTGCCTGGCCGTGTATTTACTCAGAACCAGTAGAAAAAGCAGGCAAGACACGCGACCGCGTATGCAGAAGCGCATCAATCGTCACCCCGGCATTGCCGTGCGAATGGTCATGGGGACCTCCTGATACTACCGTCACCGCCCCCTCTGCCCAAAAGACATCCAAACTGTGCCCAACGAACGTCTGCAGCACCTCAGACTACGCAAATTCAGGGCAGCGTGACCCTTGCCGCCAATCTCACAACACGCTCAAGGACCACTCACGGCAATTCCCAACGACTTTGGCGCAGCCATGGCCCCGCGCCAGCGCAACATGTTCCCCGTTGCCCCGCAAGCCCCGGCATGCTACAAATCCGCGTCATGGACGAACTGCTCAGACTGCTGAAAGAAAACGCCCTCGAGTCCCCCAGGAACCTCGCCAAAATGCTCAACCAGAGCGAGGACGCGGTGAAGGCGCGTATTGCGGACTATGAACGCACCGGCGTGATCCGCGGCTATCAGGCCGTGGTGAACGAAGATAAACTCGATATTGACCGCGTCAGCGCCGTGATCGAAGTCAAGATCACCCCCGAACGCGAGGGCGGCTACGACGAACTGGCCAACCGCATTGGCCGCTTCCCGGAGGTCGACTCCATCTATCTCATGTCCGGCGGATTCGACCTGCTCATCTTCGTGAAGGGGCGCAACCTGAAAGAGGTCGCCTTCTTTGTGAGCGATAAACTCGCCACCATCGAAGGTGTCGTCTCCACCGTCACCCACTTCATGCTCAAAACCTACAAGGACTCCGGCGTCCTCATGGAAGCGGAAAAGGAGCGGGAACGCCTCGGCGTCACGCCGTAAGCGCGCGCCTCCGCAGCCCTGCGAGAGAGGTGTCCGCTCCGAAGGCCATCATGAAATCCCCCATCGCCAGACATTTAATCGGCGTGCCGCGCTCCGGCATCCGCGACTTTTTTGAAATCGTCAGCGCGCGCAAGGGCGTCATCAGCCTCGGCATCGGCGAGCCGGATTTTGTCACCCCCTGGCACATCAGCGAAGCGGCGCTATTCGCCCTCGAACGCGGCGCCACCGCCTACACCTCCAACCTCGGCATTCTGGAACTGCGCGAGGAAGTGGCGCGGTACATGGAACGCTTCTATAAGGTCTCGTACGACCCGAAGACCGAAATCCTGATCACGGTCGGCGTCAGCGAGGCCCTCGATCTCGCCATCCGTGCCCTCATCGAGCCCGGCGACGAAGTGCTCTATCACGAACCCTGCTATGTGTCCTACGCACCCGTGGTCACCTTTGCCCACGGCAAAGCCGTCGCCGTCTCGACCCGCCGCGAGGACGACTTTCGCCTCACCCGCGCCGCCCTCGAGGCCAAGGTCTCGCCCCGCACGAAAGTGCTCCTCCTCAACTTCCCCACGAATCCCACGGGCGCCGTCCTGCCACGCAAGGACTGTGAGGAGATCGCCGCCTTTGCCATCGAACACGACCTGGTTGTGCTCACCGACGAAATTTACGCCGAACTCACCTATGCGGGCGGTCACGTGAGCATTGCCTCGCTGCCGGGAATGAAGGAACGCACGATCTTTCTGAACGGCTTTTCCAAAACCTGGGCCATGACCGGCTGGCGAATCGGCTTTGCCTGCGCGCCTCCGGAACTGACCGAAGCCATGATGAAGATTCACCAGTACACCATCATGTGCGCCCCGACACTGGGCCAGAAAGCTGCCATCGAAGCCCTGCGGCATGGCGAAGCCGATGCAGAGCACATGCGCAAGGACTACGAGAAGCGCCGGAACTACATCTGTGCCTCGCTCGAGGAGATGGGCATTCCTTGCCACCTCCCCAAGGGTGCCTTTTATGCCTTCCCCTACATCGGCCACTTCGGCCTCTCTTCAAAGGATTTTGCCTTAAATCTCCTTGACCAGGAAAATGTGGCCTGTGTGCCCGGCACCGCTTTCGGCAGCTCGGGCGAAGGGTTCATCCGCTGCGCCTACGCCGCCAACATGCCCAATATTAAGGAAGCCATGTCACGCATGGCCCGCTTCGTCGGCAAACTGCGCAAGTAACCGCCGCCCTGCAACACACCTACCCTCCCACTTCTTCTGCCTCTCTGCGGGAGATTCCGCCCCCTCCGTCGCATCCGATCCCGATACCGCCAGAAAACGCCAGAAAACAGCCGTTTCCTCTCATCATGAAGCTTGACGAAATCACCGACCGTGATAGAGTAAGCCTGCGGTTGGGAACTTCATGACGTCGCACCTTACAGTCACCGAGGCACTTATGGGATCTCGCCCAGACAAGCACAGAAATCGAGGCTTTACGCTTATCGAGCTTCTGACCGTCATCACCATTATCGCCATTTTGGTGGCCTTCGTCGTTGGCGCCGGCCGCTATGCCAAGCTGAAATCCCTCGAAGGCCTCGCCAAGGCGAACATGCAGCACATCGCCAACGCCTTGACGGAATATCAACTCCACACAGCCCGCTACCCTGACACCTTGAGCGACACAAACTTCGTGGCTGTCTACGCGTCAAAAATTCCAAAAAACGTCCGCATGGACCCCGCCACCAAAGTCCCCATTGACCCTTGGAGAAACCCCTACGTCTACACCGTCCACGCCTCGAAGCTGAGCTACACCCTATATTGTCGGGGTCGGCTGCCTGCTCTCACGGAAACATCCGACGATCTGGTGATGGGCAAGTAACCATGCATACACCGCGCATAACCAATAGCCGCCGGGCGGGATTCACCCTCATCGAATTGCTCGTGGTGATCGGCATCATCATGATCCTGGCCGCCTTGCTTTTCCCGGCAATAGCCAGCGTCAAGCGTAAGGTACGCCTGAACATGGCCCTCGCCGAAATGGCCGCCATCGATCAGGGCTGGCGCGCCTATATGGCCGATTACAAGGGCTCGCCTACCAACAAGTTTTCTGCGGCCCTGGAGTCGTTCGAGGTCGAATCCGAAGTCGTCCCGATTAAAGGGGATCTGGCCAAAACGCTCATGGGCCAGAATCTGAACGAGAACAATCCTCGCGAGCGGAAGTATGTGGAGTTCAAGCGCTTGGATGAGAACGGCGATCCCGTCACCCCTTGGTGGCGCGCGGGTGCCGATCGCGGCGGCCTCGACCGCTACGCCTACTACGTTAAGCTGGACTACAACTTCGACAATTACATTGAAGCCGGAGACAACTGGCGCACGGATCCTCCCGAGGGATCGGTCGGTAGCGCCGTCATCGTCTGGTCCTACAATCAGGACAAGTCGACAACCGAGCGCGACTACCTTGTCAGTAGCTGGTAGCACCGGAGAAACACAATGACGCCGCAGGTCACGCACAACGCGTTCGATAGTCGCCGGCCGGGACGGACAATTCCCCCCCCGTCCGCCGCCTTCACGCTGATCGAATTGCTGACCGTCATCGCCATCATCGCCATCCTCGTCGCCCTCCTGGCCCCGGCCGTTACCAGAATGCTCAGGCAGTCTGTGCGCACCAGGACCGCGGGCCAGGTTCTCGCGATCGCCAACGCCATGAGCACCTATCGCACCGCCAATTCCGTCTGGCCCGGACAGACCGGCGCCACCGATGCCCCCCTTCTCAACGACCGCGTCCTGACCAACCTCGTGTACAATCCGCGGGGCCAGGTTTTTCTGGATGTGAAGAAAAATTGGGTCAGTGCCGGACCACCACCGAAACTGGTCGACAAGTGGAAGCGCGAATTCATGATGGCGGCCGATGGCACGGGCGACGGCAATGTCGACGTCACCTTGTCGGCGCCCGGCGGCCCATCCTATGCAACCAACGTGCCCAACCGCACCGTCCTCGTCTGGTCGTGGGGCCCCGAACCGAAAGACCCAACCTCCTGGATTCTATCATGGGAACGCTAAACACACACATCAGCCGCCGATCGCCACACCCGCAATGCGTAAACGCGGGACGTCAGGCCTTCACCCTCATCGAATTGCTGACCGTGATGGCGATCATGATCATCATGCTCGGCCTCACAGTCGTGGGCTTCAAAGACCTGGGCCGCGGCGCCGGTCTCCGCGCGGGCGTTATGAAGTTCCGCACCAGCCTCTCCCAGACTCGCCAGATGACCATCACTCAGCGCGCCAAAGTCTCTTTCAACTATTTCAACACAAACGACATCTCTGGCACCCGCGGCGTCTACTACAAGACCCGGAATGGCGTGCTGCTCGGGACCCAAAGCTTCCTGCCCTCCGGTATTGTCTTTCGGGATGAACCCACTGTCCCGGCGGTTGTAACCTTTGGTTTTGACGGAAGCATCAGCGGATCAACGAACTTCGGAAACGCCGTCAGTACCGGCCTTCGCGACATCACAATCACGGAGCAGAAACCGAGCGGCGGCACGACCGTCCTACGGGTCTACCCCATGACCGGCCGCATCCGGGTCCGCACCGGACAACCGTGACGCACAGACACAAGGGACAGCATGAAGACAACGCAGCAAGGCGCGCACACTGAGGCACCGCTCGCACCGCCGACACCCCGTTCATGGATGCGGCGGCTACGTGCACAAGCTGGATTCACGCTGATAGAGGTGGCTCTGTCCCTCGTTGTGGTCCTGATCGGGGTGCTGGCACTCTTCGCTCTGATCACATCCGGCCTCGATTCCAGCGCCAAGGGCGTCGCGGATACGCACTCCGCCCTCTTCGCCGACAATGTGTTCAATGGCCTGGCCGCAGCCTCCCTCGCCGCCGCGGAACAGGGCGTTCTGGGTGGCAATGTGCAGTGGCGCGTGTTCTGGGACGACTTCACCAAGGGAAACAAAGCGGTGCCCATCGCCGCACCAACCACCTGGGTGCCCGCGAATCTCGATATCCGCAGAACATCGCCTGGAACTCCGAACCTGATCAAGTACCAGATCGCACCGACGCACAGTGGCGTGGCCGGCCTTGTGAATCATGCCTTGAAGTACAGCTTGACCGTGAACTTCAGCTCGCCGATCACTCCCGTCAAAGAGATGGCTAACACGCGCGTCATGGTCACCCTCAAAGTCTGGGACGGTGAATTCAGTGCCGCTCTGGACGCGGATGCCATCGTCTATTATTCGGAATTCGACAACCCGGGAGACCTCTGAGTCATGCGCACACTGAAACAGCTTTGTGACACGGGTCGGACATCCGGGGTCGGCCGGGGATCCATGACCGGGATGCCTCCCGCGGTGCCGCAGCCTCCAGAATCTCTCACCGCTCTCCGCGCCTTCACCCTGATCGAACTGCTGGCTGCCATCACCATTCTGATGCTCATCGTTTCGATGCTGGTCACCATCTTCGCGCAAAGCGACCGCGCTTGGCGCGTCGGCACAGGTCGGGCCGACACGAACACCGAAGGCCGCGCGGCCATCAATGCCATCGTCCAGGACCTCGAATACGCCGTCGCGGACGACTTGATCTCCTTCATCATGCGCCCGGATGTCGAGCGCCCCGAGGGCGACAACATTTCCTACAGCTACACGAACAGCGAAATTTCTTTTGTGTCCATGCTCGAGAATGCCAGCCCCCAGAAGCGTAATGCCGAAGAAGTCCACTACTGGGTCCGCCCCTCCACCACCGATGATGGCAACATCGCCGCCAAATCCCTCGGCCGTTACCAGCTGATGCGGACCAAGGTGAACACATACGAAAAGCCGCTCGCAGGCGCCCCGAAAGACCGCAAGGCCTACAACAATCAGTTAAGCGGCTCATCCGCCTGGTACATGCGCAACGGCGACAACGGCGGCCGCAACAACGAAACAAACCGCGGCGTACTCGCGGAAAACATTACCGCCCTGGCCTTTTATGCGCCGCCCGCCACGTCGGGTGGCCCTCCCCGACTGACCTACGACTCCACCGACGCCGCCAACAGCAACCAGTTGCCGCTGTATGTGGACGTGGTGCTGGAGTTGCTTTCCGACGAGGACGCCCAGCGCGCCGCCCAGTTGGAGTCCCGCGCCGCACAGTCCGGCAATCCCCAGCTCAAGCAGCAGATGGTGAATTTTGTGGACAAAAACTCGCGCCGCTACACCACGCGCGTCTACTTTCAAAATCGTGCCGGTTATCGTAAACGCCCCTGACGTCCGGAGGAACGCACCATGCAAACCAACATCATTCGTCAGCGCACGCAGATCGCCGCTGTGACAAACCCGCGCAGCGGCGTGGCCCTGATCATCTGCCTCGGACTCCTCGCCATCATGACCCTCCTGGCCGTGACCTTTTGCATCGCCATGCGCGTGGAACGCGAGGCCGCCCGTAACTTCGCCGATGGCGTCCGTGCCCAGCACATGATCCGCTCCTCCTTTGTCCGCGCCATGGAAGACATCGAGGTAAAGTTGGCGAAGCGCATTTACCCGTTGCAGGAGGTCTGGACCTCGGTATCGACGAATGGGCCCAGCACGCCTGTTCGTTTAATCTCGCCGGAAGCCTACGACCTCCTGCCCGGTGATAAAATCGCCCCCGCCGTCAGCAACGCCATCGCGGAATGGATCGAGATCACCCCCAACCCCTACAAGGCCCGTGTCGCCTACGTTGTTGTGAATACGGGAGGCATGCTCGACATCTCATCCGTCGGTACTAATCCGAACGTGTGGAGCGTCGACATCAAGGAAATCGACTTCCGCAGCGTCCCGGAACTTAGCGCCGCAGCCAAGGCCGCTCCCCGTGCGAACATCATAGCCGAGCGCGACTACTTCAAGCGCTATGAAACCATCGACGAAATTGACGCCCTCAGTTCAAACTTCGTCTCCAAGGTCGCGTCCTTCCAAACCTTCTCCTACGACGTGAACCGCGATGTGGTCTTCTTCAAAACTCGAGACCCCTCCGCGTCTCCCCACGCAAGATGGTGGGAGACCGCGGGGAGCGTCGCCGATATTGATACGAACCGACCCCCGGCCGCCCTCGGCACGCGCGAAGCAGAATACTACCTGGGGCCTAAATTCAACATCAACTCCATCACCCAGTACACCGCCTACGCGGCTGCCAGCAACAATTTGAGTGCGTACTTGGATAGCACCATCTTCATGACCGAATACTTCAACCCCGTGAGGGACATGGTGTCGAACGCAATGCCCGCCGCCCTCTATGGACGCCCTGACGACATTACCTGGAACCTCATCAACTATCTGGACAGGGACCGCTTGCCGCACGCCAGTAAGGCTGCGTCGTGGCTGCACTCGGAAGGCGGCGAACCCGTCCCCCTGATCAATGAACTGGTCATCAAGGACGTCAACACCCCCGGTGGGCCGGGATACGAGTTCCATGTGGAACTCTGGTATCCCTTTGCGCCGGTCAAGGTGGTGAAGGAGGATGACTTCCACCTGCAGGTGATGATCTTTGACAAAGGCTCCTTCACCAATAACGTCACGGAAATGGCCATCACCAATTT
>JAQBYD010000030.1 GCA_027623315.1 Verrucomicrobiota bacterium
GGCTCGGGGTGTTCACCAAGCCACGCCGGAAATCGACAAAGCTTACGACGAAGCTTGCGACAAAGTTGCTTCGGAAACAAGGTTGCTGGATTTGCTGCTAGTGGCAAGTGATTAGTTGAAGTGATTACTTCCTGTTGACTTCCCACTTCTGACTTCCCACTACTCACTTACCACTTCTTACTTCCCACTTCTGACTTCTGCCTATTCGAAACCGGCTTCGTACTCGTTGCCGGAGATCCAGGCGGAGATTTGATCGCTGCGTTGGGCAAGCATCTGGACGGTACTGTGATAGGCGTCCACGCCGATCAGTACGAAGATGAGGAAGACGAGCATGCGGAAGATGTGATTATCGGGGAGTGTCATCAGGTAATAGAACGAGTAGAGCGGCACGAGCAGGCAGAGCATACCCTTCGAAAAGTCGTCCTTGGTGGCGAGAAGCGTGATGACCAGATGAATCCCGAAGAGCAGCGGAGGGCCGTAGGCGGAGCCCCAATACTGGAACATGGACTGGAACTCTCCCGACATCATGCCACCGTAGCGGAGCCAGCCGAGCGGAATTCCGATCAGTAACATAATGACCCAACTAATGAGCGTAGGCGTGATCGCGATACCGCTGCTCACGGCGAGATTGGTGTCGATCATATGACGGAGTTCGGTGGCGAGAACCGAGTCGGACTCCAGGGCGGTTGCGGAGCCCTCGCCGGACGGAGCCCCGGCAGGCGCCGTGCGAGCGACGCTCAGCTTGCGGGGTGCCGTTCGAACCGGTCCAGGCGCGCTGACGGGTTCACCGCAGTTTGAGCAGGATGCAGTCCCGCTGAGTGCTGTTTCCCACTCATATTGCGGGGTTCCGCATTTCTCACACTTCTTCATGGCGTAGGACGCTCCTCTTGGGACCGGGATCTACGCGGTTACCGTGCGCGCGTTTTCCGGTCGTTACTTCCAGCTTAATCTTGAGCATATTGCGTACCAAGGCTATAGATATGAAGAAAGCGAGTCGGCATGGCCCTGCGATCTCAGCATTGAGAATAGAAACTATGGAAAATCATCTCCGGAGACTTCTGATTCGTACCCCGGCGTGGGCGATCCTGGGGCTTCTCAGCACGCCCTCTCACGGCGCGCTTGAGGAGCCTAACCTGATCGAAGAGGCTAAGGCCATCTACGAGGATCACCTGGACAAGTACCGTACGCAGGCGGAAGAAAAGCTCGCCGTGTGGCCCACGCAGTATGTGGAAGCGCTGCAAGAGTTTCGAGAGCACGCGAAGACACTCGGCGATCGCGAGAGGCAGTAGGAACTCCGGAGATCCCTGGTGCCGCTGGACCGTCACTTCCTGGGCTGGGATCGCCCACTTAGCGCAGGCCTTCGCGAGTTCCTTTTGCCGGATGACGCCGTGGGCGTTCGGGATCTTTCTGACCGCGTCGTGATCGTGCCCACACGACAAGCCGGCCGGCGTCTTCGCGAAACCCTCGCACTGGCCTGCGATGCCCGGGGTACCGGTCTGATCTCCCCCCAAATCATCACTCCGGGGACCATATTTCAGTGGGACGAGTCCGCCGACGCGGAGGCGTCGGTCGCGCTGGTGAAGGCCACGTGGGCGCGCGTGTTGGGAGCGATTGAGATCGATCGCTACGGCGGGCTCTTTCCGTCCGGCGGACCCACGTCGGACTTTCAATGGTGTCTGCAGACGGGAGAGCAGATGCAGGCTCTGCGCGCGGCACTGGTGGAGGGTGGATTGAGCGTGGCGGACGTGGCCGGCATGGGGGACGCCGTCGAAGAGGAGTGGCAGCGCTGGCAGGACCTGGCCGACCTCGAGCGGATCTACATCGAAGCGTTGTCTCGTAGCGGGCACATCGATCCCCACCTGGGCAGGCTGCGCGCGGCAGAACGACTGGCGGTCCCGCCGGCGACGTCTTGTATTATCCTGGCGGCCGTTCCAGACCCGCCGACGATCGCGATCAAGGCGCTCGAGCGATTGGTTGGGGAGACGAGGATCGAGGTCCTGGTGCAAGCACCGGTGGACTTGAAGGACTGCTTCGATGCGTGGGGCCGGCCGGATCGGGAATTCTGGGGATCCTGCGAGATACCCGTGGGCTGCGCCTCCACGGATCTTATCCTGGCGGGCTCTCCGGGCAGCCAGGGCGCGCGCGTACTGGACGTGATCGCCCGCGAGGCGGATCGATACGGACCCGGTGACGTGGCGGTTGGCGTTGCGGATCGCGAGGTGATCCCCCCCCTGGAAGCGGGCCTTGCCGCGTTGGGGCTTAAAGCCTACGACCCCTCGGAGCGAAAGCTGCGCGATCATCCAGTCTGTTCGCTGCTGGGTATCTACTCCGAGCTGGTGGTCAGTCCATCCTACTCGGCGGTGCGCCGGTTCCTGCGCGAGGCGGATGTGCTTCGCTTCCTGGAACGTCATCACGACGTGTCGACGAGCCGTCTGCTGCCTGCCCTGGATGAGAATCAGAATCGATTCCTGCCGGGCAGCCTGCAGGGGTTGGTCGACTCCGAGAGCCGCATCGCTGCGGTCAAGGGAGCATCGGCGTGGCCGGCGGACCTTCGCACGGCCGTGACTTACGTGCAGTCGCTTATCACGGCGTATCGATCGTCCGAGGCCGCTCTGTCGGTGCAGGCATTCCTGCGCGATGTGCTTCGCGGGCGCGAGCTTCGCAGCGATGTGCCCCTGGACGACGAGATGTCGCGGGCGTGCGGCGTGTTGAACGACGCCCTGCTATCCGTGGCGCAGGGCGCTGTCGGGGAGCTCGGCCTGAGCGGCGACGAGACGCTGGCCGTGCTCGGGCGCGTCGTTCCCGACCTGGAGTATGCGCGGGAACGTGAGGGGGCGGTGATCGACCTTGAGGGATGGCTCGAACTGGCATGGAACGATGCGCCGTTACTGATCGTGACCGGAATGAATGAAGGGCGCGTTCCCGATGGGCGTCTTAGCGACGCCTTTATTCCGGATTCGTTGCGCACGCGGTTGCAATTGAAAGACGACGCGTCACGGCTCGCGCGTGATGCTTTCATCATGCGCTGTTGCATCGAATCCAGGAGATCGTCGGGCCGGGCCGCGTTCATCTGCGGCAAGCGCAGCCAGTCAGGAGATCCGTTGCGCCCCTCACGCCTGATGTTCCGATGTCCGGACGATGAGCTTCCGGCGCGGGCGAGCGCCCTGTTCGGTCCGGTAGACGTGGAGCGGGCGAGCGCGGCGGCCACGCATGCGTTTCAGTTGAATGCCGAGGCGTCGCGGCTGGCGCGTCCGGTCGCCAGGCCGGAACGCATTTCGGTAACCGCGTTGTCCGATTATCTCGCGTGTCCCTTTCGTTTCTACCTGGCGCGGGTATTGGGCCTCGAGGTCATCAACGACTCGAAGGACAGTCCCGACGCGCTGGATTACGGAAATATGGTTCACGCGGCGCTGGAGTGGATGGCGGGCGATTCCGACCTATGGCGCCATGCGGACGGCGACGTGCTTGGGCAGCACCTCGGGCAGCATGTTGAGGGCTGGGCGCGTGAACGATATGGCGCGCAGCCCGGCATGGCGATGCGCGTGACGTTGGAGTCAGCCAAGGCAAGGCTGGCCGCCGCCGCGCGGCAGCACGTCGAGCTCGTTCGCGATGGTTGGGAGATCATGGGTTCCGAGCAGAAGCTCGAACTTGAGGTCTCGGGGCTGACGCTGGTGGGTAAAATTGACCGCATCGACCGGCATCGTGAGAGTCGCCGCATTCGGGTCATCGATTACAAGACGTCGGATCAACCGGTCAATCCCCGGCAGGCTCATCTGAGGAAGTGGCGCGAGGGAATGCCTGAGATCTCGCATGCCGACGTCGGGGGGAGCGAGTATTCATGGGTTGATCTGCAGCTTCCGGTCTATGATCTGGTGTTGCGCCGCATGCATACCGTCGATCGGATTGATGAGTTGGCGTATTTCAATCTCCCCAAGGCCGTGACGGAGACGGGCGTGTCTGCCTGGAGTGATTTTTCCGATGCCCATCGGGAAGCGGCGGAGCAATGTCTCGAGAGGGTGCTGGCTGCAATCCGCAGCGGCGCGTTCTGGCCGCCGGCCGAGGCTGTGCGCTACGATTCGATCGAGTCCATGATCGTGGGGTCCGCGGCGACGTCATTTCTGCCCCTCGCGGCCGAGGGCGGGAGAACGGCATGAGCCCGGCCATGATCCGTCATCAGTCGATCTCCGCATCGGCCGGTTCGGGCAAGACCTTTGCGCTCGCGCATCGATATCTTCGATTGCTTGCGTTGGGCGTGCCGTCTGATCGTATCTGCGCGCTCACGTTTTCACGCAAAGCTGCCGGTGAGATATTTGACTCGATCGTGGAGAGGCTCTGTGTCGCCGCGATGGACGAGGATGCCGCCACGGCGACCGCCGCGCTGATCGAATGTGGCGATGTGACGCGCGCCGGATTTGTGGCCTGGCTGCGCGAGTTCATCGATAGCCTGCATCGCAACCATATCGGGACTCTCGACAGTTTCATCATTGGGATCATTCGCAATTTCCCGACCGAGGTGGGTGTGCCGATCGACTTCGACGTGATGGATGGCGATGGTGCGGAGGCGCGCGAGGTGCGCGCGGATGTGCTGGAGAGAGTGTTGCGGCCGAGTGCGCTTGATCCGGCTGCCCAGGCCGAGTTCCTGGAGGCGTTCAAGCAGGCGACTTTCGGGCGGGAGGAAAAAGGGGTCCTTCGCCTGCTGGAGCGCTTCATCGTGGAGTACCGGCAGCCGTTGCTCAAGTTGCCGGACGGTGAGCGCTGGGGCCGTCGGGATCTGATTTGGGGCGATGCCTGGCCGTGGCCGCACCAGCCCGGCGGACTCGCATTCGCGGCCACGGCGCTGCACGCAGAGGTGGAGCGAAGTGATATGGCGGAGCCTGCGGCCGAGGTGTGGATTACGTTCTGCGAGGCCGTGCAGCGTCATTCAGGCGGCGCGCCTCTGTCCGCCAAGCCGATGTTGCTCATGCAGAAGTTATTGAAGGTGATTGCGGATCTCGCGACGGAGAGTGCGGTTATCCCGGTGGCGCGCAGGAGGACCCCGTTGTCGCCGCCACTTTGCCGCGCTGCGCTCGAGGTGGTGCGTCATTTCATTTCGGTCGAGATCGGCGCGGCACTTGAGGAGACCGCGGGAATCCATAAGGTCCTCTCGGCCTATGAGCGGGTTTACCAGGAGATCATTCGGCGTACGGGCCGGATGACGTTCGAGGATTCGCAATATCTGCTCGCGCCCGGCGGTGGCGGCGGGGGCGGGCTGGTGCCCAGTCGTCAGTCCGGCGGCGACGGTCGCCTGTACATCGATTACCGGCTCGATAGCCAGTTGGATCACTGGCTGCTCGACGAGTTTCAGGACACGAGCGATCTGCAGTGGTCTGTGTTGGCCAACCTGGTGGATGAGGTTCTGCAGGATACGTCGCAGCGTCGTAGCTTCTTCTACGTCGGCGATGTGAAGCAGGCCATCTATGGCTGGCGAGGAGGAAACGCGCGTTTGTTCGGGCTGATCCTGGACCGCTACGGTTCCGCGATTGAGCAGGCACCGTTGCACACCTCGTATCGTTCGTGTGAGCCGGTGATCGATACGGTGAACCTCGTGTTCGATTCTCTAGAGGCGCTCGATCTTGACGCGGGTGTCACGACGACATGGAATCGGTACTGGGAGCATCACGCGTGTGCGACCGGGCATGTGCCGGGGGTTGGATACGCGACGATTGTCGAGCCCGCTTGCGATCACGGAGCGGTGACGCCGGCGGCCGAGGATCGTTATGCGCTGACGGCGGAACTGATCGACGAGATTCGGCCGCAATCGCGAGGTTTGAGTACGGCCGTGCTGGTACGGACGAATGACCAGGGGCAGGAGATCGTCGAGGCGTTGCGGCGACGATGCCCGGAGGTCACCGTCGTCCACGAGGGGCATGCGTCGATCACCGACTCGCCGGCGGTGAAACTGTTGCTGGCCGTATTGAGGTACGCGGCGCATCCCGGCGATACGATGGCGCGGGGACACATTTTAATGAGTCCGCTGGGGAATTGGCTGGAGCGGCAATCCTACGGCGTGCAGGATCTTCCCCTCCGAATCCTGGAGGAGACGCAATATCATGGCATGGCAGCTTTCGTGGAGCGCTGGGCGGCGCGGCTCGACCAGGAAGGCGGCGTCGATGCGTTCGCCCGGATCCGCCTGGGCGACCTCGCAAGCGCAGCCGCGAAGTACGATGCTCGCGCGGCCAGGGACATCGATTCGTTTCTGAGTCTGATCGAGAGTTACACCGTGCGCGAGGAGGCGGCGGAGAACGTGATTCGGGTGATGACGATTCACCAGTCCAAGGGGCTGGGCTTTGACGTCGTGTTCCTGCCGGCCCTGATGGGGCCGCGCGCCGTCGACTCCAGCGGGCGGAGCGGGGTTCTGCTCAAGCGGGACGAATCGGGCGGCGAGTTGGAGTGGGCGCTGCGCATGCCGGTACGGGATGTCTGCAACGCAGACGAGGTGTTATGCGGTGCGCTTCGCCAGTTCGACGAAGAGGATTGCTTTGAGTCGTTGTGTGTCCTGTACGTGGCGATGACGCGGGCCAAGCGTGCACTCTACATGATCACCAGTTTCGGCGGCAAAACGGCGAAGGCCCTGACCGAGGGGGCCCTGGTTAAGCTGCAGCTCTGCGGCGAGAAGCATCCGGTCGCCGGAGCGCCGTTCGCGTTGGGTGGGGCGGAGTACACCTGTTTGTACGAGACGGGAGACCGGGACTGGTACGCCTCGATTGCCGGGCCACCGAGTGACCAGAAGCCGGACGATTTCCGGATACCGCCGAACTACGGGAAGCGTGAGTCGCTTCGCACGCGCCTGGGTCACGTGCTTCCATCGGGGTCGGATTTCCACGTGGCCGATGCCTCCATGCTCTTCTCGCTCGAGACGCGCGAGATCCTTGATTTCGGGACGGCCATTCACCGCATGTTCGAAGCGGTGGAGTGGGCGGCGGACGCCAATGCGGATGCGATCCTGGAGCCGTTGCTGCCGCGTCTGCAGGCGGATGATGCGGTCAAGCGGGATGTGAGCGCCCAGTTCCGGTCGGCGCTGGGATGCGAGGAGGTGCGCCGTGCGCTGCAGCGTCCGGAGGGAGACGTGGAGTTATGGCGCGAACGCCGTTTCGACATCGTGCTGGATGGAAACCTCGTCACCGGAACCTTTGACCGGGTTGTCGTAACGAAGAATGCCGCCGGCCAGGCCGTGAATGCCGAGATCCTCGACTACAAGAGCAACCGCGTGCAAAGCGAGGCCGAAATTGAACGGACAGCGCAGGGGTACCGCGAGCAGTTGACCACGTATCGCCGCGCACTCGCGAAGATTCTCGGAATCGCGGAGGCGCGCATTGCGTGCAGGTTGATCTTCACGCGACCGGGTCGCGTCGTGACGCTCAGCTGAGAGGTCCGTTGAAGTCGACCAGGTCCAGGGCGGCCTGATCGTCAGGCGATGTGCCGCGTGAACGAAGTTCGTCGATGCACTCTGCGATCATCTCGATGTCCATCTCGTCAACTTCGATTCGATGGCCGATGCCGTTGGGCAGGGTAATGGAGAGGCGCCCGCCAAGATGCTCACGAAACTCCTCCAACCCCGCGAGGATCGCGGGGAGCCCGCCGTTATCTTTCTGATCGAGGAGGTAGTGCCACGTCGGAAGGCCGCTCTGCTGAAGCCCAAGCAGTATGCGCTCAACATCCGCCGGCTGCAGGAGATGACGTCGAGCGGCGACCAGTGTGTCGAGGGCGATGCCGATCGCGACGGCCTGTCCGTGTCCCACGGTGTAGTCCGACATCAGTTCCAGTTTGTGGGCCGACCAATGGCCGAAGTCGAGAGGCCGGGCGGAGCCGGATTCGAAGGGGTCGCCGCCTTCGCGGATGTGGTCGAGGTGAAGTTGGGCGCAGTGCTTGACCAGGTGGTGCATCGCCGCGGCATCGCGTCGGCGTAGCTTTCGCGCGTTCTTGCAGAGAAAGTCGAAAAATGCAGCATCCCGAATGAGGGCAACTTTGAATGCCTCGGAGATTCCGGCCACCCATTCTCTTTGGGGGAGAAGGTCTAGAAATTCAAAATCGTTGATCACGGCATACGGTGGAGCAAACGTACCGACAAAGTTCTTCTGCCGGTGTTCGTTCATTCCGGTCTTAACGCCGATCCCGGCATCGTTCTGGGCCAGCACGGTGGTCGGCATGCGGATCAGTCGTATCCCACGATGCACGAGCGACGCGGCGAACCCGACCATATCGAGCACGGCGCCTCCGCCCACGGCGACGACGTAGCTCTGCCGGCAGAGCTTGTGATCTCCGATATCGGCCATCACATCCTGCACGCGGCGCCATCCGTTCTTGACCTGTTCACCGCCGGCCAGAACGCGGGGCGGCGCAACGAGTTCGAGTCGGTCGGCGTATGCGTGAATGTAATCCTCTATGCCGGTGCGTAGCGCTGGCGACGCCGCGCAGACGCCGGAGTCGAGGTAGAGCAGGATGCGGCGGGGAGATGGACCGTCGTCGCCGGTGACGGTGTCGGCGAAGAGCGGGTTGCGTGGATCGAATACGTGCTGCGTGAAGTGAACCGAGTACTCGTACGGCACGTTGATGCGTTGCGTGAGGGCGAATGCGGGGATCTCGCCGGGGGAGATCGGAGTCGGTGATGCTGGAGTCATAAGAAAGCCGTTTCTTGCCTGAATTCAGTGTCTCACTGAGCCCGCAGTGAATACTGCAGAATTCGATGCCGGTCAATGTATACGACCGGCACGACGGCTTTCTTGGTCAAAAGAGCACTACGGTCCGGCGAAACAGACGAATCGGCCTTCTGATGGGCGGAATGAACTGTGGCAGGACGAGCCTGGTCCAGTGGAAAAAGCGGCGGGCACGTGAGTAGCCGCGTTGCGGCACAACGTGCCGGTCACGCGGACGCCGCTTCTACTTTGCTTGTATCCGGTTACGCGGCGTTGATTCCGCCCCTTGTCGTGAACCTTGTCGAATTGGTCTGGACACGGCCGGTCACCTGATCCGATTTCGAATTTAGACAACGATTAGGACAACGATTAAGACTCTTGGGGAGGGAGGGTTGAAACTAGACCGAGAACTTTGACGAGAACCAGACCGGAGCGGCACGCGAGTATCGTCGGCCGTGAGAATGAGCAACCGCGTCGAATTGGTTCTCGTCAAGGTTCTCGAATTGGTTTGGGGCTGGATTGGAGGCTGGGCAAGGTAGAAGCGGCGTCTCGCCGCTTCTACTTTGCTTGTATCCGGTTACGCGTGGTTGATCTCGCGCTTGTCGATGATCTGGCGGCAAACGGCCCTGCAGCTGATCCCATTTCGATTTTAGACAACGATTAAGACTGGGAGAGGGACGAGAACCAAGTTACCTGCATCTTTGCGATCTATGCGCTCTTTGTGGTTCATCGAATCCCCGTGCGGGGAAGAGGGCATAGATGCGGATCCGGGAATCGATGCCGCTCTGAGATTTGGAGAAAGATTAGGGTAAAGATTTGGGGGAGGGGGATATCCCCTCAATGCGGTTTAGCCGGCGAGCCACTGTTGGATGATGAGGGAAAGTGTTGCCAGATCTGATGGGGCGGCGGGAAGGTCGATCGTGGACCACCAGGCGACCCTGCGGTCGGGGCCAACGCGACCGTGGGTGCCTTTGACCCGCTCCGTATCACGCGTCACGGATGGCGGCGGCCAGCCCCAGAAGAGCTCGCACGGGTCGTAGCCCGGTTTGTTGTGGATGTCGATATGAGCAGCGTAATCCGGTTCGTGATCGGAGGATGTCCACCACGGGTAAGCGAACCAGTGTCCGGGCTCGGCGATCAGGATCAGTTCTCCCGAGTTTGGATGCGCTACGTGGAACGCTTCCTGGTCGGCGCGGCACAGCACACGTTCGACGCCGCTGCGTTCACGCAGAACGGATGCCGTGGTTTCGATGTCGGCCGCGTCGCGTACATAGACGTGTGCGACTTCGTGATCCACCATGGCAAACGCACGGCTACCGTGGAAGTCGGGGTAACGGCGTCCCTTGACGTCGCGCCACTTGAAGAGCCCGGCCTCGGCCAGAGCCATGTTGGGAGCCACGGCACCGCCGGATACGGTGCCCATCGCATAGTCACCGAAGACGAGCATGTCGTAGCCTTCGCTGAGGCAGATGGCGTGTAGTATTTGCAGTTGGGTCATTAGCGCCTTGAGGGCAGCGGCGCTACGCGGATGACCGGGGCCGAAGCGCTGGAGGTCGTAGTCGAGGACGGGCAGGTAGGTCAGCGCGATGTCGGGGGCGTGTGCGGGATCGCTGAGGAGAGCCGCGGTGGCTTCGGTGATCCAGGCGGATGAGCGGGAGGAGGCGAGGGGGCCCCAGTAGTGTTGAAGTTTGAAAGAGGACCCGACCTCGGCGCAGAGCAACTTGTAGAGGTCGTCGGGTTTTGAGTAGCAGGCCTGGATCATACGGCCGCTGTGCTTGTGGACGGGTTGCGGGCTGATCAGCTGGTCCACGCTCTCACCAAGGCTCTGTTGCCAGAAGAGCATGGCCACGGAGGCGTCCTGCGATCGAGCGGCATCCCACATGCGGGGCCCGGCGACGAGAGAGCTCGATTGTTCCCAGAACATGGGTCTGCGCAGTTCGCGGAAGTAGCGACCATTGGCGATCATTCCGTGCAGCGCCGGGGGAGCCGCGGTGCGGAAGGTGGCCTGCGCCGAGCAGGTTACGGCTGGGAAACAGGTGTCGATCGAGCCGAACGGCCGGCCTTGCCACTGCGCGCCGTGTTGATTCACGACGAAGTCGTAGCCGAGCGCAGCGGCTTGCACGACGAGGAGTTTATTTGGAAAGCGTGCCATATCTTCAACTCGAGTAATACGTTTCAGACAAGCGCCGGTTTAGGGGCCATGCCGCTAGAATCGCGAGCGCGCAGAAGCCTCCCAGCCAAGGGAGAACCGAAGCGCAGGTGGCCTGAAACAGGATCAATCCGCGGATCATCGTGCCAATCGTAGCGGATACTTCGGAGGGGGCCGGCGTTCCGGCGAGGCGACGCGTGCAGCGTATGACCCAGATCACACAGAGCAGGGCCAGCATGCGCGTGAGGATATAGGATGCCGGCTCGTCCATGAGTGAGCCCAGCATGCCGGGCGTGATGCTGTAGATCACGGCGAATCCGGTCAGCAGGCAGAATAGGGGAGCCCACCTGCGGATGCCGATTCTGACTCGCTCGGTTTCGCGATCGGCGATCAGGGTCACGGCGGCGACATAGAGCCACAGGGTCACGGCCGCCGTGATGACGAGCGGAGAGGTCAGGCCGCCCGTGCCGGCGACGGACACGCCAAGTAACATGCTCAGGGCGCGACAGAGCCCCATCGCGGCTGCACCGCCCACGGAATAGCGCTTGAGGTAGCCATTGTATGCGAGGATGACGCCGAACAGGAGCAGGCCAATGCCCAGGCCGAGCGGGCCGGTCGCGGCACAGATTCCGATTGCCACGCCACCCAGGATCATGGCCAGGCACCATGCGGTGGAGGGGGCGATCTCGCCGGCAGGAAGCGGCCTCGCAGGGCGCTCTGCACGGTCCTCCTGCAGATCGAACACGTCGTTCATGAGCAATCCCGCGGCATAGAGCAGGACGCTCGCGACCGCGCAGGCGAGCGCAAGCCAGAGGGAATCGGGAGCGAATCCGGCGGCCCAGGCCAGCATGCAACCGGCGAGAGGATCTCCGGGCACGGTGAGCAGGTTTGGGAGACGTAGAAGACGCCCCCAGGGCTGTACAGCAGGAGGGAGGTTCACGGCGAAGGAGAGTCAGGCGTACCCTGCGCGGTGTCAAGGGCCGACATGCCGCGGCACGCGCCCGCGGCAACGTCGCTCACGCGATTTTCCCTCTTGGCTCCTCACACAGCCAAATTCACCGCTGCCCGGTTTTGCGCAGCAAAACTAATAGGAGACCGGCGGTTTATGACGCAACTTAAACTGATGGCGCTAAGTCCGACGGGCTCCTGGCTACAGACTCTCAACCGCCGATATAGCTTCCTGCACGCTCTTCATCAGGGCATCGAGACGCTTGCGATTCTCATCGCTTGCCTCTGGATTTGATGTAAGCAACCAATTCTCGGCGGAGGTGGTGTGTTCTGACGCGGCATCCGCCATCTTGTTGAGACGTTTCGCCTTGTCGAACAGCACCATGTAGGCGTCCGAATCCTCGCCGGCGATCGAGAGGAGCCTGGCGCGCACGGCGAGGGATCCGGTGGATGCCTCGAGTTCCTGGAGCGTACTGACGAACGCGTTGAACTTGATCTCGTTCTCGTCCGAGCGTGTGGGGCCCGCCGCGAGCCAGGCGTCAAGCGCCGCTTGTGTCGTGATCAGTTCTTTCACCTGCTGACGGTAGGTGTCGCCCTGCTCCTTGGGAAGTGCGGCGGCGGTCTTTTCGATCGCGCTCTGGCTGCGTCGCAACAGCGCTCTGATTTTTCGGACATACCCGGCGGGATCGGCCTGGGGGTCCGCGCCTTCTTGTCCGATCACCGTTTTTCCGTCCGGTTCAAGGAAGATATAGGTGGGGAATCCCTTGATCCCGAACCGATCCCTGAGCAATTCGTTTCGCTCTCGAAATTTCTTGGGGACGATCGATTCATCCGACGGGAAGTCGATCGTAACCATGTTCAGGTTGCCGGCCGCGAACTCCTGCCATGTTTCAGAGGAGAAGATCTGCTTCTGCATCTGGATGCAGTATCCGCACCAGTCCGATCCCGTGAAGTCGAGTATGATCGGGTTTCCATTTTCTGCGGCGGCTTTCAGTGCGGCATCGTAGTCCATGGTCCATTCGCCGGCGGCGGCGCCCTCAAGCCTTACCTTGTGCGGATGCTTAAGTGGCCCGGCTTCGGTTTGCGCCAGGACGGCACTCGCGGTGCAAATGAGGAGAACCGGGAGAAGTGTCGATATGGGGGGGCTTTGTCGTCTTGTTTTCATTATGTATGTATTCACCGGTGTACGCCGGTATTTCAGTTTTCCTTTACGAGATGAGGCGATACGATCAGTTTCGGTCAGGATTCTTACGCTGACCACGACCAAAACGAAAGGTATCAAACTTAGCGAGCCGGGCCGAATGATATTTGCAGGCCGGGGGACAGCCGGGTTACATCGTGCTTAAACCACAATTATTCGTAGTCCATTACGACGAGATCGCATTGAAGTCGGGCAATCGCCGTCAATTCGAGCAATTGCTGATGACGAACATTCAGCGCAAGATCTCGGAGGACGTCGCGTCGTTTCGCCGTGAATCCGGACAGTTGACGCTCGAGATCACATCGGCAACGGATGCGCAGGAGGTGGAAGCCATCCTGGGCAGCACGCCGGGTGTGGCGTACTTTTCTCCGGCGGTCAAAGTCTCATCGTCGATCGAGGTGATGACATCCACCGCGGTCGAACTCGCGGCGGCCATCGAATTTGACACCTTCAAGATTCTCACGCGGCGCCGCAACAAGACGTTGCCCTTTCGGTCGCTGGAGGTGAACCAGCGGCTCGGCGCCGCGGTGATCGAGGCAAAGCCTGAGCGGCGGGCGCGCATGACGGATCCGGATGTTACGATCAAGGTGGAGATTCACAAGGAGCACGCCTACCTATCCGTGCGCCGCGTTGCGGGGGTTGGCGGGCTTCCGACGAATCCGTCTCAGAAAGTTGCGGTGCTCCTCTCTGGAGGTCTGGACAGTCCCGTCGCGGCCTACATGATGATGAAGCGCGGCTGCACGGCCATTCTGGTGCATTTTCAGAACCAGAACCAGATGACGCAGAGCGTCGAGGATAAGGTCGTGCAGTTGGCGAAGCAGTTATCTCGATATCAACGCCGCACCCGGCTGGTCGTGGTGCCGTTCGACGCCCTGCAGCAGGAGATCATTAAACACGTACGGTCGGAGTTGAGAATGCTGGTCTATCGACGCGTGATGCTTCGGCTGGCCGGTGTCGTGGCGAAACGGAATCGCGCACGGTTCCTGGTGACGGGTGATTGTCTGTCGCAGGTCGCATCGCAGACTTACGAGAATCTGGATGCCACCTACCAGGATGCCCCGTTGCACGTTTTCTCGCCCTTGATCGGATTGGATAAGAAAGAGATCACGGCGATCAGTCGCATGATCGGAACCTACGATATCTCTTCTCTGCCCTATGAGGATTGCTGCAGTTTCTTCGTGCCCAAGCATCCGGAGTTACGAGCCGATGTGGACACCTTGCGCGAATGTGAGGCGGCGATTGATCTGAAGGGCCTTGGCGAGGCAGCCATTACCGCTGCGCAGACCCACGAGTGGAAGTAGCAGCGGCAAGCCGCCATTCGGATCAGGGCTTCGCGGCGACGCTGCCGGTCTTATAGCCCGCAAGATCGAGCGTGACGAAACGGAATCCGAGGGCCCGGATACGCTCCACGACGGAGTTGCGGGCCGCCTCATCCAGTAGTTTCGCAACGTCCTGCATGGAGATCTCAATGCGGCAGATGTCGCCATGATGACGCGCGCGGAACTGGTGGAAGCCCTGTTCGCGCAGCACTTCTTCAGCCGCCTCGACCATCCCCATCTTTTCGGGGGTGATTCGGCTACCCGTGGGAAAGCGGGAGGAGAGGCAGGCGAAAGAGGCCTTGCCGGCCGTGGGAAGATCCAGGCGGCGACTCAATTCCCGAATCTCCTCCTTGCCGAGGCCGGCTTCAATCAGGGGCGCGACGACACGGTATTCACGTGCGGCCTGGTGCCCCGGGCGATAGTCCAGGTCATCGTCAGCCATGGCGCCGTATGCGAGGACCTTGATCTGGTGGGTTTGGGCGAACGCATTCATCTCTTTGAACAAGGTCGCCTTACAGAAGTAGCAACGCCGTTCGTCGTTCTTGAGGTATTCCTCCTTCTCAAACTCGTTGGTTTGGATGACGGTGAGGTCCCATCCGCGATCGTTGGCGAGAGCCACGGCGTCCGCGACCTCGGAGCGCGGGATGCTCGGCGAATCGGCGAGCACGAGTCGCGCCCGGTCGCGTAGTAGCGAGTGGCAGATCGCGGATAGGTACGAGGAATCCACGCCGCCGGAGTATGCGACAGCGACCGACTGGTAACCCGAGATGAGTTCGCGCAGCTTTTCCTCTTTCTCGGAGAGGGAGGTGGCGGGCAGGACGCTCATGCGGTCGCCTGCTCGGTCAACATGTGTCGAATGTAGTATTCACCGGCCTTGTAGCTTGAGCGGACAAGGGGCCCGGCGGCGACATAGGCGAAGCCCATCGCTTCGCCCTCGCGGGCCCATGCGTCGAAGCGCTCAGGGGGAATGTATTCCTGGATCGAAAGGTGTTTGCGAGTCGGTTGGAGGTACTGGCCCAGGGTCAGGACGCTGACCCCTTGATCGAGCAGGTCCTGCATGCATTGACGGACCTCGTCCTCGGTTTCGCCGACGCCCAGCATGATCGAGGATTTGGTCAGGACGCGACGACCGGTTTCTGCGGCCAATTCGCGGTAGAGTCGCAGGACCTTGAGCGATTGCTGATAGCCCGCGCGCGGGTCGCGCACTGACGCCTGGAGGCGCTCGACGGTCTCGATGTTGTGTGCCAGTACGTCGACGGGGGCCTCGGCCATGGTTCGCACGCAGGCCTGATTGCCACGCCAGTCCGGGGTCAATGTCTCCACCAGGATGCCGGGTGTGTAGCGCTTGGTGAGTTCCGCGGTCAGGGCAAAGTGCCCCGCGCCCTGGTCGGCGAGATCGTCACGATCGACCGAGGTGATGACGATGTAGCTGAGTCCCATTTCCGAGATCATGCGTGCGGTGTTCTCGGGTTCTTCGAGATCTATCGCGCCGCCGGGGTTGCCGGAGGTTACGGCGCAGAATCGGCACCCGCGTGTGCAGATATCGCCAAGTATCATAAACGTGGCGGTGCCACCGCTCCAGCACTCGTGAATATTCGGGCAGTTGGCCTCCTCGCACACGGTGTATAGGTTGCGCTTGCGCAGAGCGGACGTAATCCGGCCAAAGCTTTCGTTCCGCGTCAGCTTGATTTTGAGCCACTCCGGCTTCGGGGGGCGCTGGCTCGGCATCGTGATGGGACCGGTACTCATCACGCTATCATCCCAGAATCACCGCAACGCGTCAATTTGAGACGGTTTAGGGGCGCTCGTAGGCCCCGATGTCGTAGCCCGCGCCTTGCGGTCGCGGTGTTCCGACATAATCCGTGATCACGGTCGCGAGGTTTGTGCCGGCGTCCAGTAGAGGACTGGTGGCAGACGGGAGGTACTGATTTGAGGAGGCCACGCTGAATTCCGGGTTGGTGGCGAGGCTTGATCCACTGAGTCCGGTCGCTGCATTCCATGCAGATAAATCCGTATGCGATGTTCCCTCGTGCCCGAATCGGAACGGCGAGGAGGTCTTGTAGTGGAGATTGTGATCGATCTGGATGTTGCTTACAAAATTCGTGTCGTAGGTATTGAGGCTGATCGCGAACGAGGCGGCGCCTTCATAGATGACGTTGTTGAATACTTCGATGTCGCGGAAGTTGTAGGGAAATCTGGGCAGGCCACCGTCACCCGGTTCCTGGAAGAGATTCAGCACCGTGCTTTGTGGAGAGTCGGTGATCGGGGTCCAGGCCATGGTGTTGTTGAAAATCCGGCACCGGGATGACGTGTGAATTCGGACCGCGGAGTTGTAGTTACTGACGAGGATATTATTGTAAATATCCGCATCGGTACTGATCTCAATGATGATCCCGACGCCGGTACCGTTGGATGGGTTGATGGCGGAGCTGAAGCCCCGATTGTGGTGAATGTAGTTGTTTCGGATGACGATCGGTGCGCCGGAATCACACGCGTCGAACCAGATGCCGCCGCTCCCGTTGTACGCCACCTCGCACCCCTCTACCGTGCCACCGGCGTCCGGCACGGTCTTGATGCCGCCCGAGTGCCAGTCCTTGTTGAAGCGCCTCCAGTTATTCGAGATGATGCTGCAGTCTGAAACGAAGACGTTGGTGGTCTGATTCCATCCAGCGCCCGTGCTTCCGTTGTTGCTTAAGGTGCAGCGAGACGCGCGGGAGTTGGAGTCAAGATCAAGTCCGGAGAAATCGCACCACTGGATGTCGCAGTCCTCGATAAGGCTGGATCGGGCCAACACCACCGCGGCCTGGCCCTGGGGTGTAAACGAGACCGAGTTGTTGTGCCGGATGGATAGGTTCCGAAAACGGAGATGAGATATCCCTCGCGTGATTACGGCGCTGCGTTGTGAGACCTCGACCAGGGACTGCGTCGGAGATGAGCTGTCGTCGAGCCAGACAAAGAGCGTGTTGGTTCCATCGAAGTAAAACGACCCCGGTGTCATGTCCGCGGGGCCGGCGCAGTATCGTTTCGGATTCTTGTAGCGGCCGGGAAAGCTTTCGAATGTCGCATTGGGCCATCCGAGCATGTCGAGGGGGTGATCATTGACGAACACCGCCTGAGGGACGTGCGCGAGACCGTTCGTCGCTTGCCAGATCGCGCCGGCGAACGGGAGCCAGTCCGTCACGACGTCTGAACCCTTGATAACGGGTACCTCGTTGCTGTACGCACACAGGGTGACCCAGTTCGTAAGATTAGACCGTGCGTACCCGCCAATGCCCTTGAGGTCGATCTCTTCGCGGTACTCGCCACCATGGATGTAGATGGTGTCGCCGGCAAGCGCCATGTCGGCAGCATGTTGGATCGTGCGAAATGCCTGCGTAACAACTTGGCCCGAGTGTAGCGTATCGCTTCCATTCGTGATGTCCACGTAGTACGCCAGAGGGGTGTGGTCGTTTTCGACGACATAGAAATCATGTGTGGAGCGTGTAGAGATGACGGCCAGGGCAATGCTCGAGACACCCGTCAGCAGAATTCGGAATTGCTCGTTGGTGCCCTCGATGTCGGCGTCATCAAGTAGTATCACGGGGATGAACGCCCGAATCTGACCCGGCTCGAATGTGATGGTCCCGTTCGTGGTACTGTGATCATTGCCGAGCGTGGCCGTGACGTCCTGGATCTCATAATTCACGTCGAGCGGAACATCGAGCGAAGACCGAATACGAACCGGGACCTGGACGGTTCCGTCGTGTTCGGCCGCGCCGGAATTCGCGCGCTGGAAGAAGACGGCGGTCGGTGCCGGGGCGGGAGGTGTCGGCGATTCGGCGCCCACCACGATGACCGTAGCCGTTGGCGGGGTCGGGGGGATAATGGCCGGGCTCTGGCACTCGTCCAAGCCTTGCATGTAGTCGTCCGTGGCGGCCCGGGAGAATGGGGCCGCGACGACGTTTGCGATAAGGATCAGGGTGAGTACTCTCGCGTTCATGGTGGTAGCCGGCGTGGACCATTGTACCATAGATTCCGTGGCGCAAGCGTTGTGGCGCCGTGGCCGGAGATCAAGCGCCGAAGTAGCGGTCACCGAAGTCGCCCAGCCCGGGGACGATGAATTTGTCATCGTTGAGGCGCTGGTCAATCGCCCCAGTGATGATCCGGACTTCGGGGTGACTCTTCGTGATGCGCTCGATGCCCTCGGGCGCCGCGACGACACATATCACGCTGATCGTCGTGGCCCCCACTTCCTTGACTGCGGAAATCGTTGACTCCAGGGAGCCTCCCGTGGCAAGCATGGGGTCGAGGATTAGAACGTGGTGCGATTCGGGGATCTCGGGAATGTTCTGATAATACTCCTCGGCTTCGGCGGTTTTCTCGTCACGTCGAACCCCCATGAAGCCGGTGGCGGCGTGGGGGAGAAGCTCCTGGGCAACCGGAAGGATGGCCAGGCCGGCTCGCAGTACGGGCATCAAGACGATCTGGGTATCGAGTCGTCTGCAGACGGTGGGCGAGATCGGCGTCTCGACGGGCGTGTGCGTCGTCGCCAGGTTGCGCGTGCTCTCGGTCAGGAGGATTTTTGCCACGGTGTTCGCGTGGCGTCTGAAAACTGAATCGTTAGTGTCCCGATTGCGCAAGATGCTTAGCGAGTGCTCGAGCAGGGCATGCTCAATCACTGTGATGTTCTGGTTCATCATGCGCGCAGTGTACGGATGTGGCTCAGCATGGCAAGCGTCAATTCGACCTAACCTTGCTGTTAGGCAGAAGCCGCATCGAGGAGCCCCGTGGCTGCGAGCGTGGCGCTGCGAATGCAATCGTTGATCGATAGCCCGTCGAGGTAGTTCCCGATGAGGATCAGTCCCGGGATCGCAGCGGCGTGGCGGCGAATGCGCTCGCAGCGCGCGAAGTGCCCGACATGGTACTGCGGGAAGGCCTCGGGCCAGCGAGTGACATGCGTGAAATCCGGGTCGCCGCGCAGACCGACTGCGGCCTCGAGGTCCTTCGTCACGAACGCGGTCAGTTCCTCGTCGGAGAGCTCAAGCGCGTGCGGGTCGAGCGTCCCTCCGGTGAAGTTGGTAAAGAGAGCGATGTCGTCGGATGGGGTGCGCCCCGGAAACACGGACGACGAATAGATCGAGCCCAGTGTACGCACGGTGCCGCCTCGAACCACCAGGTGGCCAAAACCGTTGATGGGCTCGGAAATATTCGAGGTGTGGACGCCGATGTGAACCACGGCCACGGGGGCCAGGCCGATCGCGCGAAGCTCCGTGGCGAGCCCGGCGGCACCGGGAAGATCGCCCAGAATCCGGCCGGCCACGTTGTGGGGCACAGCCAGAACGACCTGTCGCGCCAGGATTTCCTGTGCGCCCCCAGGCGTTTCGACATGGACCCGGAACCCCTCGTTTGCGGGCTCGATCGTGTTGACATGGTGATGCATCGACAATGCGCCGCCAAGTTCCTCGGCAATTCTCTTGGGGAGACGGCCCAGCCCGTCTTGAAATGATCGCATCATGGTCTTGCGCCTGGGCGCTCCCTGGCGCAGTTGACGAGCAAGCTTGAACATGCCCGGAAAGAGGTTTCCGTACTCTCGCTCGGCGCGGGCGAGTTTGGGGAACGCGCTCTCGACCTCGAGCTGGGTTGGATCACAGGCGTGGATTCCGGTAGCGAATGGCTCCAGGAGGTTGCGGCAGGCCTCGGCTCCGAGCCTCCGAGTCGCGAAACTGCGCAGGGACTCTCCCGGGATTGCACGCTGCTTTGCAAACGGTTCGAGGGCCATGCGTAGCTTTCCCGCGGGAGAGAAGATCGGAGAGGTTAATGCTTTCCATGCGACATGGGGCGGGGCGGGGAGCTGAATGCGCCGGTCGTCGCGCCATATGAAGCGGTTGTGATTGATCTCCGATCCGGGAATCCATTCGGGTGTGAGTCCAAGCGAATCGACCAGGGCCCGCGTTTCGGCGACGTTGTCCAGCATGGTCGTGGGGCCGCGCTCGCACAGGAAGCCTTCACGGCTGTCGGTTTGCATTTTCCCACCCGGCTGACCGCTTGTTTCGAGGACTCGAAGGCGACCGGAATCCGGTGGGTGTCGGGCGCGGAGCACGGCGGCGCAACTCAATCCCGAGATCCCGCCCCCGATGATCAGTGTCTCTGTGTCCGACATGTTCGCGTGACGCGATGGGCTAGATCGTCTTGGAGTAGACGGGTGCTTGACCCGCTTCTGTTTCGTCCGCGAGATACGCATCGAAGGTCGCGGCTACATTGCGCAGCAGGATGTGTCCAAGAAGCGTGGTCTGGATGCGATCGCCCTCGATCGTGAGGAGACCGTCATCCGACATGGCGTGCAGGGCCTCCAGTTCCCTTGAGAAGGTGGAAGCAAAATCGATCTCGAACTCGGCACCGATGCCTGACATGTCGAGGCTGTTGAAGCACATCAACTCCTGGATGATGCGATTGCGCATCTGGTCGTCGCGACTGAGTGACATGCCTCGCTCCACGGGAAGTTGGCCGTTGCTCACGGAGCGCTCGTGTCCGGCGAGATGCTTATTGTTCTGGACGAAACACGACTGCAGATTGGTGATCGCCGAGGTGCCGAAGCCGAATAGAACCGTTCCGGCGCGCGTGGTGTAGCCCATGAAGTTTCGTTGCAGGGTGTGGTCGCGATACGCAAGGGCCAGTTCATCGTCCCGCAGGGAGAAGTGATCCAGGCCGATGTATTCGTAGTCGTGCGCGGTGAACCAGTCCAACCCTGCGAGAAACTGCTCGAAGCGTTGTTGCGGCCCCGGGAGTGACTCGGGGCTCATGTACTTCTGTTGCCTCATCTTGGTCGGAATGAAAGCGAAGCCGTACATCGCCACGCGATCCGGCTTGAGGATGTCCATGTCCGCGAGCGTCTGGGCCCACGAGGCGGTCGTCTGGAAGGGCAGCCCATAGATGAGATCGAGATTGACGCTCATGAAACCGGCACTGCGCACCCACTCAATGCACTCCTGCACTCGCTCGACGGAGTGCACCCTGTTGACGGCCTTCTGGACCTCGCTATTCGTGTCTTGCAAGCCAAAGGATGCCCGGTTGAAGCCCAGTCCGGCGAGCGTGTCGACCTGCGCGCGATTGAGCACGCGCGGATCCATCTCCAATGCGATTTCGGCTTGCGGCAGAATCTCGAAACGGTCGCTGATCATGCGGTGCACGCGGATCATCTGGTCGGGCGTGAGGTAGTTGGGCGTGCCCCCGCCCCAGTGAAGCTGCTGTATCTGGAGAGAGGTGCCGGACGGTACGCGCTGCAACGTGAGGTCGAGTTCGGTCTCGAGAATGGCGAGGTAGGTTTCAGCCAACTCGGGTTTCTTGGAGATCACCACGTTGCAGCCGCAGAAGGTGCAGCGCTGTCGGCAAAACGGAAGATGCAGATAGAGCGACGTCTCGCACGGCCCGTCCGGAAGGCGTTGCAGGTGATCGGCGTAATCATCGGGGCCGAAAGAATCCGACCATTGAGGTGCCGTGGGATACGAGGTGTAACGCGGCGCGCGGATTTCGTATCGTTCGAGGAGTTCGGCGTCGATGTCTTTGAGCGTAGAGGTGTTCGCGATCATGCAGAGATCGTAGTGGATTGCGGACGCTTGGGAGAGAAAAAAAGAGTTACGGGTTGGAGAAGGCGTGTACCGTCTCTACGAATGCGAGCGCCGATGCGGGCGGAGTTTTTGGCGTGATGCCGTGGCCGAGGTTGACGATCCAGCCGGTCGGGAGACCCGTTCCGGGCGGATGCCCCAGGGCTTCGGCTCCGGCGCGGAGGAATGACTCCGCATCCTGGACGACACCATTCGCGGTGGCGCAGAGCTTCTGCGGGTCGAAGTTCCCTTGCAGGACCGGGCGGCCGGGGCCGGGGCCGGGGCAGAGGCATTCGACCGCCTCGCAGAGGGGCAGATGTTGATCGATCGAGAACCCATTCACAGCCAGGTCGCGCACGCAGGGCGCGATGTTGCGCATTCCTTGCGCGAAGAGCAGAAGCGGCGTGTCGGGGTCCAGTTCGCGGAAAATCCGGATGGTCTCGCGAAGCGCCGGTAGTGCCAGGCGTTCGTAGTCTTCGCGGGGAAGGAGGTCCGCGTGGGACTCGAAGAGTTGTACCGCGTCTGCGTGGCGGGCCTGTTGCGCCAGGTATGCGGCGATGACCGGAGCGAGGAGATTCATGATCGCGATCAGGGTGTCCGGATCGTCTCGAAGCATGGCCCGGAAATGGGGTCGTTTCTTGTCGGACCTTCCCTCGACCGCATAGGTTGCGAGGGTGAGTGGTGCTCCCGCGAAGCCCAGCACGGCGGTCTGCTCGCCGAGTTTTTCCCTGACGCTCTTGAGCGTCTGAACGACGACGAGCTCGTCATCACACGCGAAAGCGCCCAGGCGCGCAACGTCCGCGGCGGTGCGTATAGGGGGCGCGAGGACGGGTCCGACGCCCTCGATGAAATCGAGCTCGAGTCCGAGGAGCTCAAAGGGGATCAGGATGTCGTGGAAAACAATGGCCGCATCCACGCCGAGGGTGTCGACGGGCTCGACGGTAATCTCCGTGGAGAGATCAACCGACGAGACCATCTGCATGAAGGAGTGACGCGCGCGAAGGGCTTGATAGCCGGGCAGGTACCGGCCTGCCTGGCGCATCATCCACACGGGCAGGACGTCCACGGGCTGGTGATTCAGCGCGGCCAGGATTCGTTCTCGACCCGTCATGGCAGTGTGTGGGGTGGTTGTAGTCACTCGGCCCCCTGGTCAAGACGTGGATTGCGTGGGGCCGAAGAATGTGTAGTACGGCTCGTCGCGGATGATGCGCTGTAGATAGAGGGCGGTCTCGCGAGCATGGTAGTCGCCCCACATGCTGGATTCTCCATTCGGTACCTTGGAGCCTTCTGGAACGTGGTCCCAGTTGTTGGGGCGATGGTAAACCGAGTGAAGAACGAGTCCCTGGTGTGCCGGATCGGGGCTCAGGTATGGATCGTCGAGGAGCGTCTTGAAGGTGGTGAGTCCGGCCTGCCAGTAGCGCTTGCCGGTCTGCGCATCGCCGTGCGCCTCGAGGTAGTGCCCGAGGCGAAGGAGCCCCTGGGCCGCAATCGCGGCCGCCGAGCTGTCGACCGGCTCGTAGCTATTGTAGGGATCTGCCGGTCGATCGATATGGTCGGGCATCGATGCGAGTCCCGGTGCGCCGGTGTCCCAGTAGGGGATTCCGTCGGCGGGCATCTGGTCGATATAGAAGTCGCATGCGGCGCGGGCTGCCATGAGCATCATCCCGCTAACGGTGCTTCGGCCTCCCATGGATTCGAAGTCGCGATCGTCGAGCGTGTCGAGGAACTCGAGTTGCTCGGGGTATCCCACGACGATCCAGGCGAGGCCACGTGTCCAGGTGCTAAAGGGAGAATAGCCCTGCTGGGAGTTAGCGCAGCGATAGCACCCGTTATTGGTGTTAAAGATGCTCTCGTGCGCAACGCGACCACGAACGTCGTAAGTGTCACGACCCTCGCCGTAGTAGACCGAGTAGTCGGCCGTCGCCTGCGCATGCTGAACGAGTCGCGCGAGCAGCGACACCTTGAGATCCTGCTCATCCATCAGCACGTGGCCGAGTTTGTGTCCCATGGCGAGCGCACGCAGGGAACGGATGGTGTCTGCGAACAGGGAATGGGGGCCATTGAATGAATAGATAAATCCGCCGCCGGCCTGCGTGGGGGTCCAGCGTCGTGCCTGAACGGCGGAACTGGCTTTGAGGGCCATTTCGTAGAAATCGATCTCTCCCTGACTTGCGTCGAATCGCCCTTCGCGGGCGAGGCGGAGAAGATTTCCGTAGGTACTGACATTGTTGAAGCCGTGATCATGGACCCCGACATGGGTCACATGTGGAGCCATCAGTCTGACGGTGCGATCCTTACCCAAGGCGAGGTACTTCGGGTTGTCCGTGGCGTCGTATTGTAAAATCGCGGAGCCGTACTGGAAGCCCTGGGTCCACTCGGTCCAGCCCTGTGCGGTGTATCTGCCGTCAATCGTGAAGACCGGCGAGGGAGATCCGGGTGGGCACGTTTCCTCGATCGAATCGATACACGCGGCTGAGTAGTCCCACAGCCGCGCGATCGGTTCCGCGAGATCCGGAGCCGCTAGCGACGAATTAATCTTCATGGTGCGGATCGACTATAAGATGAGCATGTGGTTTTGCAATCAAATTGGGTGAAGACATCGAAACGGCGTGACAGGTTTCGCCGGGTTGGGTAGGCTATGTCGGTCTTGAAACCGAGTGAGGGGATGCAGATGGCGCGCAGTAGAGATTACCTCGTCTGGATAGATTGTGAAATGACCGGCCTCGATCCGGATCGCGACGTGTTGCTTGAGATCGCAACCATCGTGACGGATGGTGATCTTGAGATCATCGAGACCGGACCCGTGATTGCGATTTATCAATCACAGAAGGCGCTCAGCGTCATGAACGGTTGGTGCAAGCGCCAGCACGCCAAGAGCGGGCTCACAGACCGCGTGAAAGCGTCGCGGGTCTCCGTCGATCAGGCACAGCGGGCTACGCTGAAGTTTCTGAGGAAACACTGCTACATTCGAACCGCACCGCTTTGCGGAAACTCGATTGGCCACGATAAACGTTTCCTTGCGCGTTACATGCCGCAGTTGTTCGATTTCTTCCACTACCAGGTCATTGATGTGAGCACAGTCAAGCAGTTGTCGACCCGCTGGTACGGCGATAAGTATAAGGCTCCAGAAAAAAAAGAAGCCCATCTCGCATTGGATGACATAACGGAGTCGATCGAAGAATTAAGACACTATCGGGCGAAGATATTCACTAAGAAGTAAAGGAAACGGAATCTGGATGACCACAAGCCCAGCAGCAGCAGTGGCGGACGAGAATGCCAGGGAGAATGCCAGGGAGAATGCCAGGGAATATTACGGGAAGGTACTGCAGGGCACCGACGATCTCAAGACCAGTGCCTGTTGCACGGGGGACGCTATCCCCGATGCCCACAAAGCGATCTTGAAGGATATCGAGGATGAGATCCTGACCCGGTTCTACGGCTGTGGATCACCCGTCCCGGAGGCTCTGCAAGGCCAGACCGTGCTCGACCTCGGATGTGGCACCGGTCGCGACGTCTACCTGGCCTCCAAACTGGTGGGCCCGACGGGTCGAGTGATTGGCCTGGACATGACGGATGAGCAGCTTGAGGTCGCCACGCGGCATGTGGAGAGCCAGATGGCGAAATTCGGATTCGCGCGGCCCAACGTAGAATTTCACAGGGCGTACATAGAGGATCTCGCGTCGGCCGGCATCGAAGACGAGTCGGTCGATGTCGTGATCTCGAACTGTGTGATTAATCTTTCGTCGGACAAGCGCAAGGTCTTCTCCGAGATCTTCCGCGTGTTGAAGCCGGGCGGCGAGCTTTACTTCTCCGACGTTTATTCCGACCGGCGCGTGCCGGATGCATTGCGCACGCATCCCGTCTTGCACGGCGAGTGTCTTGGGGGAGCGCTGTATATCGAAGACTTCCGTCGCCTGTTGCGGGATCTAGGATGTCCCGATTACCGTGTCGTCGCGCAAAGCACGATCGAGGTGACCGAGCCGGAACTCCACGCGCTCGTCGGCAACATCAAATTCTATTCGATCACGATCCGCGCGTTCAAGCTGGCGTCGCTCGAAGATCTTTGTGAGGACTACGGCCAGGTCGCGCTTTACAAGGGCACGATTCCCGAGGCCCCGCACGTCTGTACGCTGGATGACCATCACTGCTTCGACAAGGGGCGCGCGGTGCCCGTTTGTGGAAACACCGCGGCCATGCTGCAGGAGACCCGCTTCGGGTCTCACTTCACCATCATCGGCGACCGTTCAACGCATCACGGGGTGTTCGAATGCGGCGACGCGCCCAAAGAGAGCCCGGAAGCTTCCGCCGGTTGCTGCTGAGCGTTGGGTACTCCGAAGGTTGGCCTTCGGCTCGCGACCGGGTGAAAACGGGTTCGATGCTTGCGGCGCGTGCCAACGGGCAGAGATCAGAGTGTAAGAGTAAGTGCTGAAGTAAGTGTGAGATCCTTCCGACACTTACTCGTCCACTTACTCCAACACTTACTCCGGTCCTACAATCTGAGAATCACGCACCGTCGAGCCCAATTCGAGCCAGGCACCGGACGCTATTTCAGGCTGGCTCACTGTCGCCTGAAATGCCTCAGTGCGAACGTTGGGCGCCCCTGTGCGATCGCACGCTTGACATGTCGTATATATACTAGTACCTTATTGGTATGTGGGAGATTTATGAGCACCGGTCGGTCGTGCGGAAGTTGCCCCGTATACCGATTGAAGTGCTGAAACGGTACGAGAAGTGGAAGGATATCGTGACGATCTCCGGCCCTGAAGGATTGAGATGGATCATGGGATTCCACGACGAAGCATTGCGCGGCGAATGGCAGGGATGTCGATCCTCGAGGCTCGGCTTGAAATACCGACTGATCTACCGGATCGAGGACGAGAAGCTGTATGTCCAGGTCGTGGACATCACCGCGCATGACTACAGGAGGAAATAGGATGAAGGATTATCGAAAAGCAAAGAAGTCGGTCGATGTCTCCGTAGGCGAATCGGTCAGGATTATCAGGGAACTGCAGGGCCTCAGCCAGACGGAGTTGGCGAACTTGACTGGTATTCCGCAGTCTACCATTTCTGGAATCGAGAATGACCGCATCCAAATCGGCGTGGAAC
Organism: Verrucomicrobiota bacterium; assembly: GCA_027623315.1. GTDB lineage: Bacteria > Verrucomicrobiota > Kiritimatiellia > CAJWTS01 > CAJWTS01 > JAQBYD01. The sequence goes on from JAQBYD010000030.1 coordinate 26,976, forward strand.
GCGCCAAAGTGCTTGCTCGAGCACTCCGGTGTCACCCTGCGGTTCTTGTCTTCCCGGGCTGGCAGATCAAGGACCAGAGAGCCGCGTAGCAAGACGCCCAACAAATCAGGTGCAGGCGACTCGCGAAAGCTCGCGCCTGATCTGCAGTCGTTGGGAGGAGACAAGAATGCGAAATAGACTGCCGGCGTGGACGCCTTCGAAAGGCGGCTTGTTCATCGCGGCGATCCTGATGTTCCTTCTCGTCGGCATCCCCGTGTTGGAGTCGCGTGATGTGGACGCCATGATTGACAACGATACACCACGCGGAGGAGAGACGATGCAGGCGATCCATATATCACCAGCCGCGGATAGGTAACCTTCGGAGCGCGATGTGCGTACGTCGGCGAATCCAAATGGGGACACGACGGCGGGGCACGAGCCGTAGAACAAATGTCCATGCGATAGTGCATCGGACTCGCAACCTATCGTCTCGCGCTGTCGTGCCCATCGCGCGTCGCGCCACGCCGGTCTTCGCCAACAGGACGTCGCTCTTACATCCGGGACCGCACGCCGTAGTCGCGGCAAATCCTGCAGGTATCGAGATTGTGGCCCCGCGCGGGGCAATGTTCGCGGCCGTAGTAGATGATCTGCAGGTGCAGCGCGTTCCATCTCTCGCGCGGGAAGAGCTTTTTTAGATCTTCCTCCGTCTTTTCCACATTTTTTCCCGAACAGAGTCCCCATCGATAGGCGAGGCGGTGGATGTGCGTATCGACCGGAAACGATGGGACGCCAAATGCCTGGGCCATGACGACCGATGCGGTCTTGTGTCCGACGCCGGGCAGCGCTTCCAGGTCTTCAAATGAGCAGGGGACCTTGGCGCCGTGTCTTGCGACCAGTAGTTCCGACATGGCCTTCACGTTCTTAGCCTTGGTCGGTGCGAGCCCCAGCGGCTTGATGATCGCCAGGATGTCGGACGCCGTAAGTGCTGCCATCTGTTTCGCGGTCGGACCCTTTTTGAATAACGCCGGTGTGACCTTGTTGACTCCGACATCGGTGCTCTGCGCCGAGAGCATGACCGCGACGAGCAAGGTGAAGGGGTCCTGGTGCTGCAGCGGTATGGGTGGCCGCGGATAGAGCTCAGCCAGAACCCGGCCAATGATCTCTGCTTTTTCACATCTGGTCATCCTACGTCGTTCTCCGCTCCACGGATTCTGCGTCGTCGACATGAAGAATCAGCGGATTGAATCCCTCGGCTCGAAGTCGTTCGAGATCCTCGTCGCGGCGAACGGTGGGGTGCACGCTCCATCCATGCTCACGAAGCATGCGCGCCGTCGCGTAGCCAATGCCGCTGGAGCAGCCCGTGACGAGCACATCTCGAATTTCCGCACGCGGGAGACTCATGGCCTTGAAGCGCGTGCGAGCGCGCCTTCCTCCCATATGACGATTCGCGTGCTGTCGGCAATGGGGAAGATCTGATCGCCGCTTCGCACCGTGCAGTCCTTCCCGACGATGGCATGCAGGTGTTGGTCGCCCCAGCGTGCGAGAATAATTTTCGATGCGCCCATGTCCTCTACGACCTCGACGGTCGCGGGCGTTGCGCCGCCACGAATGGCGATATTCTCCGGTCGTATTCCGACGACGCATGTTGGCGCCGCGCCCTTCGATAGGCCGGTGGCGATCACGGTGCCGTCCGCGGTCAGAAGGCTGCGATGATCATGGTGTGCCTGGAATATGTTGATGGCGGGTTGGCCCAGTTGGCGTGCGACCACTGGAGATATGGGTTGTTCATAGATCTCGCGAGGGGAGCCTGTCTGCAGAATCCGTCCCTCCGCGAGGACGAGAATCCGGTCCGCCATCGAGAGCGCTTCGGCCTGGTCGTGTGTCACATAGATCATCGGGGTCTTGAGTTGCCGCCGCAGGACTGCGAGTTCGACGCGAAGTTCCTCGCGGAGTTTGGCATCGAGATTCGTGAGCGGCTCATCCATCAGAAAGAGTTGCGGGCGGCGCACGATCGCACGGCCGATCGTGACGCGCTGCATTTCACCGCCGGACAGGCGGTTGGCCTTGCGCTCGAGGAGGTGCGTGATCTTAAGCATCCCGCAGACGGTCGAGACACGCTCCCGGATATCGGCGCTGGACTCGCGGCGTCCGGGCGCGCGTAGTGGAAACTCGAGATTCTTGCGAACCGACCAATCCGGATAGAGGGAGAAGTTCTGGAAGACGAGCGACATATCGCGTTCTGCTGGACTCATGCGCGCCAGATCCTCGCCGCGCCGTGTGATGGAGCCGGAATCCGGTTGCTCGAGGCCCACCAGGGCTCTCAAGAGGGTTGTCTTCCCGGCCCCGGTGGGGCCGAGCACGACCAGGAGTTCATCTTCGGCTACGGAAAATGAAACGTCGTCGAGTGCCTTGATCCCTCCGAACGTCTTGCAGAGATTGCAGATTTCCAGGAACGGTTGGGATGTCATAGCGCATCTCCTGCCGCGTCGAAAATTCGAGCATGCGGTGCGCTGTAGTTGACGCGCACGCTGTCACCGGGCCGGAGCATCTCGTTTGGATCGGCGCGGACGACCAGTCTGCCAAACGAGACGTCGATATGAAGGAAGGTCACCGAGCCCATGTACTCACTCATGGCGACCTTGCCTGAGAGCGGGCCCTGCGGATCGAGGCGTAGGAACTCGGGCCGGATTCCAAGTGTGGCATCCCCGGCCGTGGTCACGGCGGGGCAGGGGATGCACGCATCGGAGCGGTGGGGTCTGAAGGAGGGGCGTCCGTTCTGCTGAATGCAGCCCGCGATCAGGTTCATGCCGGGGCTGCCCACGAACTGGGCCACAAAGAGATTCGCCGGATGATCGTAGACCGATGCGGGCGAGCCGGTCTGCATGATCGCGCCCTGGTCCATGACGACGATGCGGTCGGCCAGGCTCATGGCCTCCTCCTGGTCATGCGTGACGTAGATGGTTGTGACCTTCAGTTCAAGCTGCTGCGACCGGATGAACTCACGCATGTCCAGCCTGAGTCCCGAGTCGAGCGTGCCGAGAGGTTCATCCATGAGGTAGATGGATGGGGTTCGGATCATGGCGCGGCCGAGCGATACGCGTTGTTGATCGCCGCCACTCAACTGGGATGGCCTGGATTCGAGAAGATGCTTTATGGCGAGTCGATCCGCGACGCGGTTGACCGCGGCTTCGCGCTGGTGCGACGGGACGCCCGCCGCGCGCAGAGGGAAGGCGATGTTCTCGCGAGCGCTGAGATGGGGGTAGAGAGCATAGAACTGGAATACGAAACCGACATCCCGTTGCGCCGGGCGGAGGTGCGTGACGTCCTGGTCGGCGAGTTCGATCCTGCCGCCGCTCGGCGTCTCGAGTCCGGCGATCATGCGCAGGGTGGTCGTCTTTCCACAGCCGGATGGTCCAAGCAGGACGACGAACTCACCGGCATCGATGCAGAGATTGGATCCTTTGACGGCTCGCGTTCCGTCCGGGAACGTCTTCTGAAGGTTCTCAATTCGCAGCCGGCTCATGGTTCCCCGGCCGGCTGAAGGTGCGAGGTAACGATGTAGCCGAGCGTCGCGGCCAGGGTCAGAAAGAATCCGACGCGGAGACCATGCGCCCACCAGGGCTGGAGGATGACGACTATTCCGGCTGAGATAAGCCAGGGGAACGCTCGGTTTAGATATTCCAGCATGTGCACGACTACTGTTTTACGGTTCCAAAGGTGACGCCCCGCAGAAGGTGCTTTCTGACGAGGACGGTGAAGACCATGACCGGCGCCACGAAGACAATAATCCCAGCGGCTACCTGCGGCCAGGGGATACCCGAGATATTGCCCTGCAGGCCCGCAAAGTAGACGGGCACCGTGACGGCCTGCTGCTGATTAAGGGTCATGGCGAATCCGTACTCGTTCCATGCCGAGATGAGGCAGAACACGGCGGTGACGGCGATGCCGGTTCGGGCATGCGGAAGAATGATGCGCACGAAGGCGTGCCAGCGCGAGTACCCATCGACGAGGGCGGCCTCCTCGTAGGCGCGCGGAATCTCATCGATGAAGCCTTTCATGAGCCAGATCGAAAGGGAGAGGTTAAAGGAGGTGTAGAGAATGATCAGGCCGAGGTGTGTGTTCTGCAGGTCGAACTGCCGATACATCAAGAGGATGGGCATCACGACGGCCAGCGGCGGTAGAAAGCGGGTGGATAGAATAAAGAAGAGCCAGTCCCGGGCCCCCGGAATCTTGAAGCGGCTGAAACCGTAGGCGCAGCACGTTCCGAGAGTCACCGAAGCCAGCGTGCTGATGAATCCGATGATCACGCTGTTGGCGAGATACCTGTAGAAGCCGTACTCAACTCCCGTGTGCTTCTCCTCGAGCCGGGTATAAGCGTCCGGGCTCACCGTGAAACGGCGGCTGTCGTCGGGAATCTCCTTCGCCAGCGACGGGATGAACTTGACCGTTCTACTGTTGGTATCCTCCTGCACCTTGATGGAGGTGAGGAAGATCCATGCGAGGGGCAGGATGGTCAGAAGAAAGTAGGGCGCAATAACCAGCCAGCGGGCGTGCTTCACAGGGCGTGCTCCTGTTCACGGAGTCGATCGAGGTAGCGAATGAAAAGCGTGGCGACGGCGATCACGATCACCAGGACGACGATGGCATAGGCGCTGCCAAGCCCCACCTTGAAGTTTCTGAACATCACCTGGTACATCAAGGTACTCAATGTCTCCGTGGCGGGATCATTGGGTCCCGTGATCGCCATGACGTAGTCGAATTGCTTCAAGGCGTCCGTCGTGCGCAGCAGCGCCGCGAGAATCAGAAGCGGAGCTGACATGGGCAGTGTAATCCGGCGGAAGACGGTCCAGCGCCTGGCGCGGTCAATCTCGGCTGCCTCGTATATATAGTCAGGAATCGCGTTCAACGCGGCCATCGAGATCAGCATCATGAATGGCGTCCACATCCAGACGTCGATCATGAGAATCGTGTAGAACTTAACCGCCGTGTCGGTCTTCCAGCCGGGTACGCTCGCAAAACCGACAAACCGGAGCGCCTGGTTCAGAACGCCGAACTCCTCGTCGTAGATCAGGTTCCAGAAGAGTGCCATCACGGCCGGGGAGAGCATCATCGGAATCAGAAATACGAGGAGCACAACTGATTTTCCCGGAAACCGCGGTTTGAGCGAGAGTGCGAGCAGATAGCCGAGCAGAAGTTCGATGCTGACTGCCATCAGGACAAACCTGGCCGTCGTGCGCAGGGCGGCGGCGTAGCGGTTCGACTCGTCGGCCTTAAAGATGCGCGCGTAGTTGCGACCTCCTACGGCCTCGTGATCCGCCGGCGCCTGCGTGAGCGTGGCCTTCGTAAAGCTCAGCCGGATGTTGTAGGCGAGCGGAAAGATGTTGAGACCGATCAGCAGCAGTAGTGCGGGCGCTACGAGCCCCCATTTCATGAGGCCGTCGGAACTTTGCTGACCGGTCGCCATTCGAAAGCGGTGGAGCGGGGCCTCCGCTATAGCAAACCGGCGTCCTGGAGAACCTCGGTGTGCTCCTCTGCAATGCGGTCCAGGGCCTGCTTGGCGGTCACCGTGTCATCATCAAGCGCCGCTCCCAGATGGCTCATGGCGATGGATAGAAGTTCGTTGTATTGGGGAACGTTCCAAAAATCCTGCATATCATCGAGGGAATCCGCGAAGGCGGCATTGTAGCGGGTCGCCGACCGGAATGCTTCGCTGGCGAGGACGTCGGTGTGTGCTGTAAAGCCGCCCGGTTTGGTGATCCACTTCTCCTGGGTTTCACGCTCAAGGAACCATGCGATAAACTTCTTCGCGACGGCCTGCTGTTGCGGGGATGTCTTGGCCGAGATGCTGAAGCCCTGGCCGCCCAGGGACACGCCGCGCTTGCCATCCTTGGAGGGCATCGCGAAGTATCCGGAGTTGGCTCCCACATCGGAGCCCTCAATGGCCGGGAAGAACGCGAAGTACGTCATGAGCATGGCTGCCGACTGCGTGTCCTTGTAGCTCTCCAGGATTCGGTCGTAGTCGATATTGCCGCCTCCTTGCGGGGTGTATTCGAGCAGGGACTTAAAGAAATCCAGGGCCTCGGCGGAGGCGGAACTGTTGACATGGCCGTCGACTTGATGCGTGTCGGCGTCGCCCCACGAGCCGCCGAAGGACCACATGACCTGCTGGAAACCCATGACGAGCGCGTCGTAGCTGCGGCCCGTGAGCAGGACGCAACCGTAGCGTTGCTCATCGGGGCGGGTGAAGAATTCGGCAACCTGCACAAACTCATCCCACGTCTCGGGCACCGCCAACTCGCGGTCGTACTTTGCTTTGAATGCTTCGCGCTCCTTCTCCGCCTCAAACCAGTCCTTTCGATAGGCAAAGCCGATGGCGTCCGTTTCGCACGGGGCGGCAAAGAACTTGCCGCTTCCGGCCGGGTACTCGCATAGGTACTTGCGCGCCTGGGGGTGAATCTTGTCGATGTCGGTCACGGTCGGCAGCCACTGCGTGAGGTCCACGTAGAGTCCTTCGGTGGCGCCCTTACCCAGCCACTGGCTGTCACCCACGACGATATCAAAACTCGTCTGTTTGTTGCCGAATTCGAGAAAGACCTGTTCCTGGTACTTACCCCAGGGGATCTGCCGGACCTCAACCTTGATGCCTGTCTTCTTCTCATAATCATCGCCCAGCTCTTGCAGCCCAACGGCGGGGTCCCACTGGGCCCACCAGATGGTCAGGACCGTCGCGTCATCGTCTGCCTGGCCCTGAACGGACGCTTCGACCGGTGCGGGGTCCCGTTCTGAGCGCGGTGCGCTTTCCTTCTTGCCGCAACCGGTGAAGACGACCGCGAGCGCAAGGATAAGACTGGTCCCGACGTAGTGCTTCATGATCCGACCTCCAAGTGATGTTTCGCGTCTGCCCACTATGGGCGGGATACTACGGAACGGCGGATGATGATTGCAATCCCTATTGAACATGCAGAGACGCCGGAAGGAGGGTTGCCAACCCCGTCGCCTTGTCCTAGGGTGCGCCGATGAAAGCCCATTTTCTCTTGATCGCGATTGGATGCATGGCGGGACTGCTCGTGTCGTGCAGACAGGAAACCGAAGTGCGGCGTTACCGGGAGGTGGTAACCCGCCCGGCGGAAAGTCCGTCTCTCGGCGCGATGCCGGACGACGACGTTCATCGCGGCGCACAAGGCTCTGATGCCATGGCTGATCTGCCTGCTTCATCGTCCGGCGGGCTGGTGTGGTCGGCTCCGCCAGGCTGGGTGGAGGAGCCGGGCAAGGGAATGCGTCTCGTGACCCTTCGGCCGCAGGATGTCGAGGGAGATTGTACCATCGTGGTGCTGGGCGGCGCCGCGGGCGGAACGACCGCAAATATATCGCGCTGGCTCGGACAGTTGAAAGTTTCCCTGGGCGAGCAGGAACTGGCCCGCTTTGTCGGCGACGCCGCGGCGTTTGAGACATCGAGCGGTCTGACGGGCCGCCTTTACGACTTCACGGAACTGGTTACGGGAGACGACGCGAGCGCGATGCTGGCCGTTGCTGTTGAGATTGGGCAGCAAACGGCGTTCGTCAAGTACACCGCCGCGCGCGGCGTGCTGATCAAGTATCGCGAAGCTTTTCTTTCCTTGTGCCGCTCCCTGGAGGTGCCCCAATGAGAGACCGACTCGCAAGGACGCCGCTGATTCGGTTCGCGACCTCCCTCAAAATTCCGGTCATCTGCCTGGGGCTGCTGCTCGTGATCGTGTTCTGGGGAACTTTATACCAGAAGGATTTTGGTCTCTACGAAGCGCAGCAGCGCTTCTTCTACTCGTGGGTCATCATGATCTTCGGTGTGATCCCGTTTCCGGGCTCGCGGCTGGTGCTCTGGTGCTTCTTCGTCGCACTCTCGCTGACGATGATCTTCAAAATGCAGTACACGCGCCGCACGATTGGACTTGTGATCGTCCACGTCGGCGTCCTGTCCTTCTTCGTCACCGCGTTCGTTAGTTTTCACTTTTCGCAACATTCCTCGCTCTACCTGGCCGAAGGCATGAGCTCTACGGTGAGCGCCGACTACCGCGACTGGGAGCTCTCGGCGTGGACCATGGGTGAGTCAGACGAGACTCGCACGGTGCGTGATGTGCTGGCCGTCGATGGCGACAAGCTTGCCGGGGGCGAGAGTTTTCAACTCCCCGAATTCGGGCTGACGGTCGACGTTCTCGAATATTCCGAGCACTGCAGGCCTCTAGCGTCAGGATCGAACCCGTACCACGCTCAAAGCCAGGCCGGGATCGCGTCGCTGCAAACGTTGCCGCGACGGTCCAACCCGCAGGAAAATACGCCCGGCGGGTATTTTCGCGTGACGGGGACCGACGGGCATCAGCATACCTATTTGCTTCACGCAGAGGATCCGCGTCCAGCCAGGATGGTGCACCGCGAGAATCCTGTTCATCTTGCACTGCGCCGTAAGCGCTATGCGTTGCCCCTTACGGTGCGCTTGATCGATTTTGAACGGCGAGTTCACCCGGGCACGCAGGTCGCGAGCAGCTTTTCCAGCCGCGTCGAGGTCGGCGAGGGTGCGGCGAGCCGAAGCGTTCTGATTTATATGAATGAGCCGTTTCGACACAAGGCCTTCACATTCTTCCAGTCGTCCTTCACTCCTGATGAGAAGGGTTCGGTCTTTGCGGTGGTCGAGAATCCGGGGCGCGTTCTGCCCTACGTCTCGAGTACCGTCACGTTCGCCGGCTTGATGGTGCATTTCCTCATGATGCTCTGGCGTGCGATTCGTCGTCCGGGCGCGCGCGCCCCAAGCGGTCGTGCAGTCCCGCGGAAGGCGTCATTATGAAGATAAACTTACGATATCGAACTCGCCAAATGGCGGTCGCGGCCCTGGTCGCGGTGAGTCTGGCCGGGCAGCCATGTTCGGCATCCGAAAGCGTCGAGCGGGTTGCGCTCGATGAGTTTACGAGAATTACAGTCCTGTACGGCGGCCGCAAGATGCCGTTGGATAGTTTTGCGCGTGCCAAGCTTCTGGAGTTCTCGGGGAAGCAGACCGTGGACAAGGAGCCCGCGATTCATTGGCTTGCGCGGGTCCTGTTTGCTCCCGAGGGGACGCTGGACGATGCCGTTTTCCTGGTGAATAACCCGGAGATCGCCGACACGCTTGGCATTCCGCGAGACAAGCACCGCCGTTACACCTATCGCCAACTCGAAGCGGGATACGAAATTCCAAAGAATGTCGAATTCGGCCGCCGTGTGATGGGGGTGGCAGGCGAAGACCGCACTCCCTTCGAGAACGAGTTTGTGCGCGTGTACAGGAACATCATGGGTTTCTCCAGGATGAGTACGGCGTTCACGTTTGACAAACCCCATGCGGACTTCGAAATAGGTGCAGAGCTTGCAGAGCACCTTGCGTTAAGCGGTGGACCGACTACGCTCAGTTGTCTCGACGTACTTGAGCACCTGGAGGCACTGCGCGAAAGCTTCGTTGCCGGGCACGCGCGCAAACCCGAGGAGATGTCACCCCTTGATCGCGAGGTCATGCGGGTTGTAGCCGCACTGTATGCCCGCAAACAGACGTTGGACTCGATGTCCGATTCCGTGGCCATGATCCCGGTTCCGGGGTCTGGAAACGGAGACTGGCGGAGTCCATGGAAGGTTGTGGTTAACCTGGACGGCAACGAAGCCATATTTCATGAACTGCAGGCGCTCTCGCGTATCAAGCAGGGCTATCTTGATGGCGACCGACTGAGGCTTGAGCGGGCGGTTCGCGATTTTCGGGACTCGATTGAATCGCGAGTGGGTCCCGAGGCCCATTCCCGCCGCAGCGGGTTGGAACTCATGTATAGTCGTATGCGACCGTTCTTCGTAGCAAAGTTCTGGTACGCGTTCGGGTTTCTTTTCGGGTTGATGGCGTTCCTCTGGATGCCGCGCTCGATGATGGTCGCGAGTCTTGTTTTTATCGGTACCGGCTTTCTGTTTCATACGGCCGGAATCCTGATGCGGATGTTGATCATGGGGCGCCCGCCGATTACGAACCTCTATGCGACATTTCTCTTTGTCGGTTGGGTGATCGTGTTGCTGGGATTGCTGCTCGTTCGATTCGGCAGGGGGCCCGTGGGCGCGGCGCTGGCCGGCTTCTCCGGCCTCTTTCTCCTGATGTTGTCGGGCAAGTTCGCATCTGACGGCGATACCATGGGCGTGCTTGTCGCCGTGCTCGATTCCAATTTCTGGCTCGCGACGCACGTGATCACCATTAACATGGGATACGCCGGTTGCGTGGCCGCCGGGGTCGTGGGGCACATTTATCTGATCCTCGCGATTTTGAAGAGCAAGGACCGGGCGATGTTGATGAGCACGTACCGGTCTATGTTGGCGGTGCTGGGTTTCGGGCTCATCTTCTCCGCGTTGGGAACGATGCTCGGTGGAATCTGGGCCGATCAATCATGGGGACGTTTCTGGGGCTGGGATCCCAAGGAGAACGGCGCCCTGCTGATCGTGATTTGGTGCGCGTTGCTGTACCACGCTAACCTGGACGGCACCTTGCGCCAGATCGGCATGGCCGCAGGGACGGTGGTGGGCATCGCGATCGTGGCGCTTGCGTGGTTCGGCGTCAACCTGTTGAGCGTGGGATTACACTCCTACGGGTTCACGAGCGGAGCCGGTACATGGATGCTGGTCTTTTTCGTCGTGGAGTTCGTGTTTCTCGCGGTTACCGTGCCGCTGGCGCGGTTGCGCACCGCGTGAGATCGCGGCGCAAAAGGGGGCACGCCGCCTCATTCTCTTCCTTCGAGAGCTTGCGCAACCGTGGCCCGTCCGGCTTACTTGCGCTCAGCGTATTCGAACATCGCCTCGATGCAGGCGAGCGCACGTGCCTGGACGCCCTCGTCGATCGAGATGACGTCCTGCGGGCGCGGATTCTCAAGCACGCGCAGGATGTCTTGCAGTGTATTGGACTTCATGTACCGGCACATACTGCATGAGCCGACGAACTTGAGGTGTGGCATCTCGACCTGCAGACGCGATGTGATGCCGCATTCGGTGAGCATCAGGATCGTTTCGGCGTCGGTGTCCTTCATGTAGTTGAGCAGTTGGGACGTGCTGCCGACGTAGTCCGAGTGCTGCAGAACGCCCGGACTGCACTCGGGGTGGCTGAGGACCCTGAGCTCCGGATGCTGCGACCGCAGGTAGTCTATCATGTCGGGATCGTACTCCTCGTGCACGTAGCAGGTTCCATCCCAGAGCTTGATCTCCTTATCGACCTTGCGCGTCTTCATCTCTTCGATGATGTTGAATCCCATTAGTTTGTCGGGAAGGAAGTATATCTTGTCGCTCGGGACGCGCTCCACGATGTCGTAGGCATTGGAAGAGGTGACACAGACGTCGCACTCTGCCTTCACGTCCGCCGATGTGTTGATATAGCAGATGAACATAAAGTCCGGGTTCTCGCGACGGAGCTTGCGCACGTCATCGCCCGTGATCGAGTCCGCGAGCGTGCATCCGTTGAGTTCGCTTGGGATCAGAACTTCCTTGGTCGGGTTCAGGATCTTTGCCGTATCCCCCATGAATTTCACCGCGGCAAACACGATTGTCGTGGCATCCGTGCTCATTGCGTCCTTGGCCAGGCCGTACGAATCGCCGACGAAATCAGCGACGCCGTAGATGATCTCGGGGCTGACATAGGAGTGGGCCAGGACGACGGCGTTCTGCTCTGCTTTCAGCTCATTGATGCGGTTGATCAGCGGGACATAGCGTTCGCATTTCTCGAGCGGGTAGAGACATGTCGTACCTCCGAGCTTTACGTCCTTGAGCTTCTCGTGGAGTTGTGACGCTGTGATGGGGTCGGCGGTGAGCATAGGGTACTCCGCAGTTTTATTGTTTCAAAGTCAACCGAAGTATGCCAAACGGGACCAGCATATCAAAGGAATTTCATGATGACTGAAGCGGTGGTGTTCGATCTCGATGGCACGTTGTTGAATACGATCGATGACCTCGCAGACTCGATGAATGCGGCCCTGCATCGAATGGGGCATGCGGGGCACGCTGTTGACGTGTACAAGGGATACGTCGGTGACGGCGTGCGCGCATTGGTTGAGCGTGCACTCCCGGAGGATGCGGCCGATGAGGTCAGTTCCTGTATGGACTTGATGCGCGAGGAGTACGCCAGTCGCTGGTCTACGAAGACGCAACCTTACGATGGAGTTCCTGAGCTGTTGGATGTGCTTCGCGGCCGGGGTGTGCGACTGGCGGTGCTCTCCAATAAGCCCCATCGATATACGCTGCTCAACATCGAGCAGTACTTCGATCCCGGCACTTTCGAAATCGTGTTTGGCGAACGGGACGGTGTGCCGCGCAAGCCGGATCCGGCCGGGGCCCTGGAGATCGCCAGTGCGTTCGGCATCGCGCCACGGGAGATCCTCTATGTGGGCGACACCGATACGGATATGCAGACCGCCGTGGCGGCGGAGATGATCCCGGTGGGGGTGCTGTGGGGATTTCGGTCCAAGGACGAACTCATCGCGCACGGGGCTCGATTCGTATGCAGCGATCCGTCTGACGTTGTGTCGATGCTGGACTGAGGCCGGGGGTATTGGTGGAAGACAGGCTTGTTGCGAACCCACTGGAGCATAGCTCAGAGCCCGTGGGGCGAGCGGCTTTTCTCCGCTCTCTTCCCCTCCCGGGATGGTGGGGGGCCCTGGAGCCGTGCCTTCCGTGGGCCGCGGTAGTGTTTCTAGTTTTTCTCGGTCTGACGCAGCTCCATTTCGGAGCCACGGCTATGTCCAGTCGACCGTGGGACGTGCCCATGTTCCTGGATGCCGCCTGGCGTGTATTTTGTGGTCAGAGGCCTCATAACGACTTCTATAGCCATCTCGGAGCACTTCCGTTCTACGTTCACGCCGCTGGATTTCGTCTGTGCGGTCCGAGTGTAGCCGCGATCCCGTGTGGGAACGTACTCCTGATGGGGTTGCTGGCGCCGTTCGCTGTGTGGATTCTTGTACGAAGGTTTCAAGGCTTCCTTGCGGCGGTCGCAATTTGCTTTGTCGGTATGCTAATGCTGGCCCCGCGGCCGCTGGGTGATCCCTATTTCTTCAACGACTACGCGATGCTCTACAATCGCTTTGGAGAAGGGATCCTGTTTCTATTTGTCATCTCGCTTTTTGTGCCGACCGCGGGGACAGGAACAGCACGGCGGCGAGATCACCTCGATCCTGTTGTCGGCGGAGTGCTGCTCTCGTTGTTGCTATTTGTAAAGCTGAACTATTTCGTCGTCGGATGTCTGGCGTTCGCCTTCGCAGGGGGCCTTCGCTTCGTTTCACATCGAGGCGTCCTGATTCTCCTGCTGTCTTTCTTCACCGTCAGTGTGGCCATCTATGCCGCTACCGGGATATCCGTGTCCCAAATGTTCAATGATATGGCGATCATGGCCGCCGCCCAGGATTATCAGCGAAAGCTGGCGTCTATCTGCATTCAGGGCGCTAAGCATTCCCTGATCCTTCTTCCGATCGCTGCAATCTCCGTTCTCGTTCTGCGGTCGTGTCTACGGAAGCGCGACCGGGGCTTTGGGTGGGCATTTTTCTGCGTGAATCTAATGTTGGCGGGATCGTCATTGATGTTACTGGCGTCCAATACGCAAAGAAATGAGATGCCTCTTCTCGCCGCCGCCGCGCTCATATGCATCCATGTTCTGTGGCGAAGGAGTCGCATGATCGAACCCGGGGGCTTCGGTGTCGGCTGCTACGATCTGTCTGTGTGCCTGCTTCTGTCTCTCTATTTCGTGCCGACCATGGGTTCAGACTTCGCCGCTTTCCGAAACTCATACTCTAATGCGATTCGCGCAGACCGACCCAATCCGGCGTTCCGGGCGACGAATCTGCGGGACTTCGTCTTCGAATCGAATGGCCCGCTCGGTTCGGAGATGCTGCGATACCAGGAGCGCGTTGCCGACGGGATCGCGCTCGTTTCATCTCAGCTGGATGCGAACGATTCGCTCTGCGTCGTAACGTTCACCAACCCGTACGTCATGGCGCTTGGAATGCGGCCGCAGGATGGCGGTGCGATCTGCTACTACTACGGCATCACCATGGCGCGCAAGGGACATCCGCCGTGGCGACGCATCATTGGGGACGCAAAGTACCTGTTGTGTGGAGAGGGGGGCCTTGATCAGTTTCGCGAGATTTTTTCGAGCCAGGAGATCGACGTGGCCTTTGTGTTGGTTGAGGCGTCGGTGCACCATGAGTTGTACGCGCTTGAGAGAAGCGGCGCATCGGTCACCGCCGAGTGACGGCGGCGAGAGGTCGGGGTCGTTTCGGTCGCGCATTCGGGACTCATCTGATTTCTCTCGAAAATCCGGAAGTTGGTCCTGGTCACCCGGATGCCTCTTGATTACGCACAGCGCCAGGTGTATTTTGTGTGTCTGTTCGACGAGCGCGATCGATTAATGACCATGGATTAGGAGTGTCCCCTTGAAGGTATCGATCATTACCCCTGTATATAACGGCGTGGGATTCATCGAGAAGTGTATCGAGAGTATCCGACAGAGCTCCTACGGCGAGGTTGAGCACATCATCGTTGATGCGGGCTCTACGGATGGGACCCGGGAGGTCCTCGATCGATTCGGCGAGAGCGTTCGGTGGTTGTCCGAGCCGGATGAAGGGATCGCAGATGCGATGAATAAGGGCGTTGCCATGGCCACAGGCGACATCGTGGGGCAGTTGAATTCCGACGAAACCTACCACCGCAACTCGATCGAGACCGTGGTCGATCATATGCAGCGCAACCCCGACACAGATGTGGTTTATGGAGACAACCACTTTGTGGATCCAGAAGGGCGGGTTCTTCGGGAGAAGCGGGAGATTGACTTCGACCGGAAGCTGCTCGTCTATCTTTGTTACATTCAGACCATCGCCGCGTTCTTCAGGAAGCGGACAACCTTTGACGCAGGGATTCTCTTTGATAAGCGTTTTAAATACGCCCACGACAAGGACTACTTCAATCGACTCGCTGCCGCGGGGAAAAAGTTCGTCCACATTCGTCAATCTTTCGGCGCATTCACGATGCATTCAGGTTGTAATACCATAGCAATTCAGCACAAGCAGCACGACGATAGCCGTGAGATCACGGAGCAGTATATGCCTCCCATCAGCCAATCTGATCGTATCAACCAGCTCTACTTTGAAGGCATGATGTTCTACTCTAAATGCAGGAAAGCGGTGAAGAAGTTGAGGCAGGGGTGTTACGGTTAGCCCGGATATCTCACCCATTTCCTACTACGAACACGGATAGCTCCGTCAGGCTTAATCGAAACAGGGCTTCGCCAATTCACAGTATGTCCATACAGTTTCATCGGCAAAGCCCTGTTTCGATCAAGCCTGACGGGCTCTTCGCGCTCTCGCTACGAAAAAGTGTGAGATGTCCGGGCTATCCCGCCGGCGCGGTCAGTGTCTTCTTCAGATCGCCTGACTCGTAGAGCTCGATGACGATGTCGCAGCCGCCGACGAACTCGCCATCAATGTAGAGTTGGGGAATCGTAGGCCAATCACTGAACTCCTTGATCCCGTCGCGAATCTCGGGGTCGGCGAGCACATTCAGGGACTCAAATTCCGCACCCTCGCGATTCAGGACCTCGACGACCTTCGCGGAGAATCCACATTGGGGCGCATCCGGCGTGCCCTTCATGAACAGCATCACCCGATTGCTCTTAACAAAATCTTCAATTCTGACCTTTGTAGACGCTTCCATATTTCTCCTTGGCGGGCCTGCGACCCGATTGTTGATTTTACTCCACAGAGTACGACTGCTTCTCCGCCTCCCACTTCTGCGGAGTAAACGTCTTTAATTGCAAGGCGTGCACGCTCTCTGCAAAGGCCTCCTTGAGGGCACGCATCACCATCTGGTGTTGCTTGACGAGGCTCAAACCCTCGAACGCTGGGCTAATCACCAGTGCCTCGAAATGTGTACCGTCCGGACTCACGACATACGTCGTCGCGCCCGGAACCGCCGAATTGATTATTTCCCTTATTTTATCGGTCAAAACAGTGGTCTCCAGCAGCAGAATCTTAAGCAGATCAAACGAAATGCCCTGAAAGGATCAGCCCGGTCGGACAGGCCATGCGCAATGCGGGCTAGTGATACGGCACGGCGCCGCTCTCGTCCGGAATCACCTCGATGTCCGGATCGAAGTCGTCCCGCAATATCCCCTGGATCGCCATCAAGGTTCCGGCGGAGGCACTGGGGCAACCCCCGCATGCGCCCTGGTACGCGACCAGCAGCCTGTGGTTCTCTGGATCGTAGCGAACCACGTCGAGATCCCCGCCATCCATCTGTAACGCGGGGCGGATCTTTTCATCCAGAATCGCCTCAATGCGCTGCTGATCATCTGAAAGTCCGGCGCGGCTCTGGGTACGCTCTTCTTCCTCCTGGTCATTGATATCCGGATTGTGCCCATCCATTCCCGCACGGATCGTATCCATGATGATCTGCTCACCACTTCCGCTCTCGACCCGCGTCACGGTGATCACGTTTTCAAAGAAATGAACCTGGCTGACACTATCGATGGCCAGCAGGGACACCGCAAGCGGGACATGCGCGCACTTCGCCGCGTCCGTAAATGTCATTTTTCCGTGGCTGAGTACGTCCTCGGAGAGGATGTACTTCATTGCGTACGGGTTCGGCGTTGGTTGCTCAAATATTTGTAAACTCATTAGAATTCCGTTCTGTTGATTCCCACCCCAAACCGGGATTAGACACTAGAATTCGGCGTACTGTCAAGAAACTCCGCCGTTTAGCGTTGCGCGCCTCGCATCGCGACGAAGTTCGGAATGATTCGCTTACGCGATCGGTGCAACGGCGTCTCCTTGGGGATGCATCGCTCGTCGATATCTGTCGACGCATTCTCGAAGAAACCGAACCCCACGCCTGCCCCGGGCATGAACTCACCCCACGCGGTCATGGGGATCGCGTCCTTATTGAAAGGGCAGATCTCCTGGCAGATATCGCAACCGAAAATCCATCCGTTCAGATCCGATAGTTGCCCCTCGCCGACCGGTTCCTTCTGCTCGATCGTCAGATAGCTGATGCATCGCGTCGCGTCCATGCTCCCATCCTCGAGCAGGGCATCCGTCGGACAAGCGTCCAGACATGCCCGGCAAGTGCCGCAGTTTGTAGTGATGGGACCGTCTGCACCCAGCTCCAGGGTGGTGTAGACCACGGCCAGAAAGAAGTACGACCCCAGGCCTGGACGAATCAGCATGGTATTGCGCCCTTGAAATCCCACGCCGCCACCAATCGCCAGCCCCCGCTCGTCGATTGGACGACTGTCTACTCCGCTATAGCTCCGCGCGCCGGGATGTGACGCTGACAGGTAGTCCTCGAGCTGCGAGAGGCGCTCCTTAATCACAAGGTGGTAATCCCGGCCCACCGCATATCGCGCAATCTTCGTCTCGCCCTGCAGCTCACGCTGTGTGGTGCTCTTGTAGTTCACGGCCAGCACGATGGCGCAGCGCACACCTTCGAGAAGTTCTTCGGGTTTCTCCTTAAACGGGAGATGCTGCTCAAGATATGCCATCTCCCCATGCAACCCCCGGCTCAGCCAGTCGCGCATGTGCTGCGCCCGCTCCTCCTCCAGCCACGGCGAACTGAACCCGCACACATCGAAACCGAGCTCCTCAACGGCGTAGGCCCGAATTGCTGCCTTGAGATTGTGGTCCTTTCCTGACATGGTCGATCCCGTCTTGGGGATATATCACTATACCGATGTCACCGCTGCGCACAACTACGGTTGATCGGGGGAGTTCCACGCGTTACATGAGCACCACAGCCGACACGCAGGTGGATAATAGCTGGATGCAAACCGCGGACGGTCAGCCGCGCGGCTATATCCAGCCATCCAGCATCCGGGAACTGTGGTTCCATACCGGCACCACGTGCAACCTGAGTTGCCCCTTCTGCCTCGAAGGCTCGAAGCCCGGGGACAACCGCCTCAACCGGATCCGCTTCGAGGACGCCAAGCCCTTCATCGACGAGGCACTTGAGTTGGGGGTGCAGCAGTTTTCCTTCACCGGCGGCGAGCCCTTCGTCATTCGCGACATGATTCGCATTCTTGAGTACGCACTCGAGCATCGCCCATGCCTCGTTCTGACCAATGGCACCGACCCGCTGATCAAGCGCATGCACGACGTGGTGCCGCTACTGGACAAACCGAACCCCCTCGCCTTGCGGATCAGCATCGACTATCCCGATGCGACCCTGCACGACGCCGGTCGCGGCGCGGGCAACTTTGACAAGGCACTCGACACGGTGCGCGCCCTGCATGAACACGGCTTTCGCGTCTCTCTCGCGCGGCAAATGCCACACGGCGAAGACTCCGCGGCTGCGGATCGAGCGTACCGATCGGTCTTCAAGAGTTTCCGGATTCCAGAAGATACAAACATCGTCGCGTTTCCAGACTTTCTCTCCCCCGGGTCGCCGGCCGATATTCCGCAGATCACGGAATCGTGCATGACCCAGTACCACTCCGAGAAATCACGCGACGAATTCATGTGCACCTTCAGCAAGATGATCGTCAAGAAAGAGGGGCGCATGCGCGTCTACGCCTGCACACTCGTAGACGACGATGAAGAGTACGATCTCGGAGGCAGCCTCGAAGAGGCCATGCCCGTGCGCGTCATGCTCAAGCACCACCGCTGCTACTCCTGCTTCGCCTACGGCGCCTCCTGCAGCGAAGGCTGACAAAGGCTGAAACGTGCGAGATTGCTGGGCCCACGAATGCCACGAATGCCACGAATGCCACGAATGGTCTCACACGGGGGCAAAGGGGTCAGTGTTTGTTTTTGCAAAGGGGTCAGT
>JAQBYD010000031.1 GCA_027623315.1 Verrucomicrobiota bacterium
CGATCTTTCTGATCACCACCGTCAATACCAGTGAGTCGGTCTATCGCAAGATCATGGTTCAGAACGCCGCCGACGCGGCGACGGCCACCGTCGTGGCGTGGCAGGCCAGGGGCGTGAACCTTATGCAGCACCTCAACAATCTGCATTACGAGATCAATGCCATTCTCTATCCGATCGAGCTTGTGACCTGCTGCACATGCTTGACCCAGGCCCCCACATGCGCCGCCGGCTACGCGCTCTCCCTGACCCTGTTTGGCCTCGTGCCAGGCCAGATCATGATGGGGGTGGCCGAGTATCTTCTGAAGCCGATCTGCCTCAAGGTCTGTCCGCTCGTCGACAACGTCCAGTTCGGGATCGCGACGGCCTTCTACATGATGCAACAGATCATCGCCGGCAAATGGGCTACTTTCGCGCTGATCTCGGCCAACAGCCTCGCGAGAGAGAACGGCGCCGATGCCCTGCTGCCCGCCATGAAGAAATACGCCGATCAAAACATCTGGGCCGTCTTCCGTGACGCGGCCGCGGACATCGGGGCGGACGTTAACCATATCGACCCCTACGTCATCCAGACGCAATGGTCCGATCAACGCAACGTCTACACGGCCTATCACCAGAACATGCTGAAAATCTTTCCCATTTTCACGATGCCGTTCATGGAGCTGAACTACTACGAGAACCTCTTCCACAACAACTCGCACTACAAGGAAATCGACGACAGCATCTTTCTCGGTATGAAGCGCGTGGACGATGACAGTGGATTCCCGTGGAAACTGAGCAAGAGCACCGTGGAGACGTGCGCGACCAACATCCCTACCGTGAACTGCAGTGGCGCCCCGACGCCGCCGTTTGAATCGCCCTCCCTGGACGATCCCCAACTTACGAACCCATTCTCCGATGAAGAGAACGACTGGGGCTGGCAGGATTCCTACTGGGTCGGCCATCCCAAGTACATCACCATGATGACCGGCCTGGGGGAGGTCACCCACGGCGTCGGGCGCTTCGGCAGGAAACCGATCGGCCGGGAGTCCAAGGCGTTCTACGATGAGAAGACCGGCAAACTGACGAAGTACCGCAGGATCCCCGCCAAGCGGGGCTGGTATTTCGCCCCGGGCGACTATCCCAACATGAACAATCCCGCGCACATGGCGCTCGCCAGCGGGCAGGCCGAAGGTCAGGCGGTGCCACACACCTCGGACATGAAGGGAAATGCCCGGGGCAGCCTGATCCCTGTGCATATCATCGGCAAACCGGGCGCGGACATGATGATTTACCACTAGGCCATGAAACTTCAACTCCAGCCCCATAGCGTGAGACGATGCCTGAAAGACGATTCGGCCCAGGCGATGGTCGAGGCCAGCATCGGCCTTTCGCTGATGGCGTTTGTCTTCATCATGATCGCCATTATCGGCTACATGATGCAGCACCGCACGCGAACCGTCATGGCGGCCCGGCACGCCGCATGGATCGGTGCGAACCTGGACGGCGAGTACGATTCGGGCGGCGTGCTGGCCACGGTGCGCGCGGCGGTCAAGGAGGGTTTCTTCTACGAGACGGGGCTCGTGCGCGTCGAGCCCGGCGTCTTCGGCGAGGAAACGCTCATCAGCGTGGGCGAGTTCATGGACAGCCCGACCGTCGGGGGAGGCTTCTACCGGGTCGAGTACGGCCTTGACCCCGCGGACCCCGGTTCCTACATCGATCCGGCGGATGTCCCGTTCCCTCTGAACCTATACGAAATGAAACTCCCCTTCGTGGCGGACGACGAAAAGATCTACGAGGGCGAGTTTGCCACCGACACGCATCTGGGCATCGTGAACGGGCAATGCAAGTGGAATGCAACGGCGGACACATGGACATGCCTCGGCGATCTCGGTGACGGGCTGGTCAACGCCCTGACCGACGAACTGCTCACCCTGACCTTCTAGCGCCGTGCCTGCCCCCCACCACACGTTCGCCGCCTTCATCACGAAATCGGCGTTGAGCCTTGCCCTGATCGCGATGACCGTATTGGTCGCCATGGCCGGCGGACGCTGGATCGGAACGCTCTGGGGAATGAAGCGGGCCAAACAGAGCGGATTCCTTGAATTTGGAGACCATCAGCGCGTGACCCCGCGCGTCGATCGCAACGTGGACCACGCTGAGCTCTGGGATTCGATGCCCCGGTTTCCGGCCTATCGAAAGAGTGCGTGGCATCGCACCGAGATTAACGACGTCACCATGTACACGGGAACGATGTACGTGCGCGGGGAACCCCAGGACATCGTGGACTACTACATCGCGCAGATGGCTGCGCGCGGCTGGCACGACGTTACCGAAGAATTTTTCAATATCGATCCGTACGATCCGTCCTGTTCAGCGTCGAAGATTCTTGACCAGGACCCGAAGGCTCTCGCGCGGTACGAGAAACTCCGCAGCCACGAGGCCGTTTTGCGCCGTGCCGGGAGGAGCATCATCGTGCACATCTCCCCGCGTGCAGAGAAAGGACAGTCCGTTGACCTGACACTGGCTGAGACTCCCGACCTTAAACGATTCTGGACGCAGACGGCCAAAACCTACGAGCGCGCTATTGACGAGAACGCGACACAGAAATGGATGCGGGTCGTGGACGGCTGCGCGGAGTGCCGTGGAGGAGCGGTGGCGAATTTCATGGTCAGCGCAGACTCCCCCGAAACTCTCTCCGCGGAAATTATTGCCGACATGGAGCGCGAAGGCTGGTCTCGTAACCCGCTCTTTTCGCCTGTCGAGAAAAAGAGCACGGCTGGGCATCTTCTCACGCGCGGCCCACACATGGCGATGGTCTCGACCACGCACGATCCACGCATCCACCGGTCGACCGCCATGATTATCCGGATGAACGAGTAGGTGTGCGCCGCGGCCTGGCCGCATGAGGCAGCTATTGCTTCAGCCGCTTGAGCTTGGCGGCAGCACGCTCGAAGTAATCACTGCCGGGCAACGCGGTGTCCAGAACCGCCTGGTACTCCTGGATCGCCAGGTTCTGGTTCCCGAGCTCCTCGTGAATCTTGCCCTTACCGAAATGAGTGCGGCAGGCATCCTGGATCTTCTCCATCAGGCGGCCTTCCATCTGCTTCGCCTCGCCATTCGACGGATCGGCTTTCAGAACCAGCCTGAAGGCCAACACGGCGCCCTTCGGATCCCCGCCTGCCATTTTCTTCTTGCCGTCCGCGAGCGCACGGCTTGCGATCGTATCCAGCCGAGCGAGTAACTTCTGCTCGGCTTGCTTCGCATTCAGTCGAATCTCGTTACGCGGATCTTTCTCCAGATCCAGGATGGTCCGGCTCGTGCGCAGGGCGAGGTGGATCTCCGCGACATCATCCGATGTATAGAGAGCTGCCACATTCTTCAGCCGGGTGACGAACGGCTCCAGGCGATCAATGCGTGACTTCAACTCCAGCAACTCCTTGTGCGCGGAGTTCTGGCGCAGACCCGTCGCCACGTGGGCGGATGCCGCTGAGAGATCGCCCGATCGATAGGCGTCGTTCGCAGCCTTGATCGCGCCACCTATCGCGACACGTGCGCCGATCTGGTCCCGCAGCCCATGCGCCTCGGCGGTGTAGCTGCTCCATTCCGGAATCGTTGCAAGGATGTCGTTGGCCGTCTCCCACTGGCTGTGCTCGACGTAGCCCTTGGCTTCCTCGATTTTGCCCATCGCGACGAGTTCATCCTTGGCCCGCGTCAGGAGCGTGGAGACGATGGCGGACTCGCGGTACTCGATCGGCACCTGCTCGAGCAACGCGATCCCGTCACCCCAATTACGGGCATCGATGGCGAGCCTGGCCTCCGTGATTCCCTTGAGAATATCGCGCAGGATCGACGCCTTCTTATGCTTCGGGCGCTCTCTCAGAATGTCGTAGCATGCGTTCAGCGCCTCGTCGTACTTCTGTTCTTCAGCAAGGGAGTACGCCTTGGCCAGGAAGTCCTCGGTGCGCACCTCCAGCTTAGCTTGCTTGAGTCCCTTGCGGGCGCCGATATGCTCGGCGTCTACCTTCAGCGCCGCGTCAAATGCCGAAATCGCGACCTGGTAGTCCCGCTTTTTCATGGCCATCAGCCCAAGCTGCGTGTGCTTCTCCGCGAAGTCCTCGGGCTGCAGAATCTTCACAACCGCGAGCAGGACCAGAACGGCAACGACCGATCCGATCGTGATCATGCGTACCTTCTTCTGCCGGACGGGGTCGGTCTCGGTGTACTGGAAGTTCACCGTGCCGATGCGAAGCTTGGCTGACTTCGACAGAATCTCTTCTCGCGCGCGCTGGCCGTTCATAAACGTTCCATTGGCACTCTCGAGATCGACGAGAACATAGTCATCGCCACGACGTGTGATCCGGGCGTGGGCGGTCGAAACCGAATCTTCGGGAATCACGATGTCGCAGGTCGGTGACCGCCCGAAGGTGAGGTCGCCCGGCCAGTCCTGGAACTCGACGCCCTTGATCACGCCATCCAAGGCCACGATCTTGACGTGCTTCTCGCCCGCCGTCTTCTTGACCTGGGCCCGCTTCGGTTTCTTCGCCTTTCCAAGGATCTCGTCGGACGCCATGAACTGGGTCTCGCCATCATCGTCATCGTCGTCCTCACCGGCATCGGCCAGCGACGGGGGGGCGTCGTCCTGCAGAAAACGAAGCTCGAAGTCGCCGAGCTTGATCACATCACCATCGCTCAGATCGTGCGGACCCGTAATCGTCTCGTCGTTGACGAGTGTTCCATTGCGACTCTGGCGATCCTTGACCCGGTAGATTCCCCGGCTGAGAACGATCTCGGTGTGCTGCCGCGAGACACTGCTATCGTCCAGGGTCAAGTCGGCTTGCTGCGAGCGGCCGATGATATACTGCGCCTTGTCGATCGTGACCTTGTTGATCTGCTTTTGATCTTTCGATATGACCAGCACTGCACTCATCGGGAAAATCTCCTCTCTGCGAACGAAATCCTGTTCTACCGCTTCGGTTTAAGCTTCGCGACGCGACGCTGCGCGTCGTAGTACAGCGGATGGGAGCGATCGGGGACCATCTGCATCAGGCGCTGCGCCTCCCAGTACGCTTGCTCCCGGTCTCCACGCTTGACGGCCTGCGTAATCTGAAACTTCTGGACCCGAACCGCATCGCGGAACAAATCCTGCGCCTTAATCAGGCCTTCGGCGGCCTTCGCATACACGGGAGGCTTCTCGACCAGCGCCGACGAGTACTGTAACGCGGCCTTGTAAGCCTCTATCGCGCGAAACAGGTTCTCCGGTCTGACACGACGCTGCTCCATAAACGACTCCGCCAGGGCAACCCTCTCATCCGCCCGTTCCGTGATCTGCTCCTTATTCTGAAGCGCCAACGCGCGCGTCGCCTCGTCGGCCGCGGGGAAGTCGATGTAACGCTGGCTGCCCCTGAACTCGAAGCTCTGGAATACCTTCGTGAACAGCGCCGTGAAGTCCGCGAATGCGCTGGAGGGGCTCATACATTCGACCACGATTCGACTCGCGTCGTTCAGCACGTACATGCCCTTTCCGCGCAGGCCCTCCACGTTAAACTGGTAGAAGTTGAAGGTGACGTCGCCGGACTCGACCACCTTGCTGCTCGTGAGTTGAAAGGACTTGTGCCGGTTCTGCAAGACGACCACGTAGTCACGGAATCCAGTGGTCAGGCCGGTCAGGCGGTGCGCCGTGTTCTCGTCGCCGTACAGGTCAATCCGCGCCACCGCTTTGCCGGTCTCAGGGTCCTCGTACAGAAGCCGCGCCAGGCCGTCGTCAAGCGAGCCTTTTTTCCAGGTTACCGGATGCAAAAACGAGAATCCGAACTGCTCATCTTCGAATGGAATGCGATCCCCGGTCGCGGCAGCCATGCTGTCCTCGCTACGGCTTGCCACAAAGAGGCCACCGAGGATCAGAATCACCGTCAATGCGACGAACCCCAAGAGGACCTTCCGATTCGCGCCGGTTTTTGTGCCACCCGGCACCAAACCGTGCAGTTCGTCCGGGCGGAGCATTCGGGTGGCGCCTTCTTCAAAGACCTGGGTGTGATCTCCGTCATCGTCCTCGTCATTCGCGCGCGGTGCGGCCGGCGCCATGTAGCGGGTTTCATCGCCGCCTTCCTCCCCCCCGACGTTCGTATCGGAGCCGCTGAATGTCGTGTCGGGCCCGGCGGCGGGCCCGCGGTCCGCGGCGGGCAGCGTGACCTCGCCCTGCTTGACGATAAACTTGAAGTGGACGTCACCGACCTGGACGATGTCCCCGTCCGACAGGGATACGGCGCCGCGAATACGTGCTTCGTTCAGGAGCGTGCCCTGAGAACTCTCGAGGTCCTTCGCCATCACGACATCGTCACCCACGCTCAGCTCAACGTGTTGGCGCGACACGAGGGGATCGTTTTCTACGACAATATCGTTGCCGCGGCTGCGCCCGATCTTCACCGTGCCGCCCGGCAGGCGGTGTACGCTTCCGACGCCACTGCCACTGACGACGATTAGTTCATACGCATTGGACATGATGCATCACCTGCTTACCAGTTTCCCATCATCTGTATAATGACGGGAGCCAGGATCATAATAAACACTGCCGGGAAAATGCACAGCATAAGTGGCGCCATCATTTTGACCGCCGCCTCCATCGCCGCCTTCTCCGCTTTCTGCCCGCGCCGAATGCGGACCATGTCAGATTGGGCACGCAATACCGGCCCCAGCGGCGACCCCAGGCGTGCGGCCTGGATCAGCGCGGAACTGACCGACATCAGGTCGGAGAGCCCCACGCGCACGGCCATCTCGCGCAGTGCCTCCTGACGCGTGCGACCGAGTTCAAGTTGCTGCATGAAACGATTGAGCTCGGACTTCAGGGGCCCTTCTTTCTGGTGATCAACCACCGTGCGCAGGGCACCCATGAAGTCCAGGCCGGCCTCCACGCAGACCGTCAACAGGTCGATCACATCGGGCAACTCGAGAGAAATCGACTGGTGGCGGTTCTTGATGCGGTCCTTGATATTCATCTGCGGGAAGTAAAACCCGATCGCAATCAGGAAAAGGAACACAAGAATCTGGTGGGGTCCGTTGAACATGAAATCGAAAATCGGGATGTACGACAGAATGTACCCCCAGAAAAACGGAAAGATAATCGCAGCCGTAATCTGGATCCCCAGCAACTGCCGCCCCCGGATGCCGGCGGGCTCCCCTGCGGAGATCACCTGCGCATCGAGAATCTTGACGTGGTCGCGCAGCAACTTGCCGCCATTGACCTCGGCATAGTGTCCGATTCCGGTCATCCACTCTATCAGCATCTGATTCATATCAGTACTTCACGTCGGTAATCTTCAAGACCCAGAGGTAGCCGGACACATCCAGGATGATGACGACCCCCAGCGCGACCAGGCCCGGCAACGTCGTGTACATCAGGCCCATCAACTCAGGATTAATCTTGAAGGAAAGAAGTCCGAACAGGTACGGCATCAAGGCCACGATGACAGCCTGCATCTTGCCCTGTGCCGTAAGCGCCTCGACCTTGCCCTCGAGCATCTTGCGCGCCTTGATCATGGTCACCAGTCGATCGAATATCTCCGCGAGGTTTCCACCCAGCCGCCGCGTCACGGAGACGGCGGTGGTCGCCAGTTCAAGATCCTCGTCCTTGGTTCGATTGGCGCAATTGGTTAGCGCGAGGTCGAGCTCGACACCGACTCGATACTCGCGCAGAACCAGGTCGAACTCCTGGCTGAGTGGCGCCGGGCAATCCTCCACGAGCATCTCGAGGGCCTGCTGCATGGTCAGACCCGCGCGCAGCCCGTTCGACAGGAGCACCAGGCCGTCCACAAGCTGCTCCGCGAACTTCTTGCGGCGCGCCTTGACCATCTTGTGCACGATGAGTTGCGGGAAAAAGAAGCCGAGCAGCGCCGCGATGGCGGAAATGACGAACGGCCCTGGCTGCGATGCGCGAAACCCGAGCAGAAAGCCGGCGATTCCGAACATGATGGCGCACCCTGCGCGCACCGTGCCGAGGTACTCGACCGGGATGAAAACGAACATCTCGTCGAGCCGCCTGGTCATTTCTGACCGCGAGCGGTTCTGCGATGCTTCGATCTGCTCCTGCAACGGACCCCAAATCACGACGAACACAACGATCATCGAAACGAAGGCCACGATTACGGATATGATCAGCATACTTGCACTCGCAGTACGGCGCAGCGGCGCCTATTCGTCGGGGCCCTTGGGTACGAATATTGACATATCGACGCCGATACCGGCTTCCTGCAACTCCTCGACAAAATGCGGAATGATGCCCGTCGCCATGAAGTTCCCAAGAACCCTTCCCTCCTCGGAGATGCCCGTCTTGACGTACTTGAACATCTCCTGAACCTGGATCTCACCTTCGTACATCTCGCCCAATTCGGCGATCGAGGTCACTTTGCGGGTCCCGTCCGAGAATCGGCTGATCTGTACGATAATATCGACGGCGGAGTGCACGTTGTCTCTCACGGATCGCAACGGAAGGTCCATGCCCGCCATCATCACCATGGTCTCGATGCGACGCAGGCAATCGGATGGGCTGTTCGCATGCGCGGTGGTGAGCGAACCGTCGTGGCCGGTGTTCATGGCCTGGATCATATCCAGCGCTTCCCCGCCGCGACACTCGCCGACCACAATGCGATCGGGGC
The DNA here is from genome assembly GCA_027623315.1 of Verrucomicrobiota bacterium. GTDB lineage: Bacteria > Verrucomicrobiota > Kiritimatiellia > CAJWTS01 > CAJWTS01 > JAQBYD01. Next base: position 8,628 of record JAQBYD010000031.1, read on the forward strand.
GCATACGCAGAGCGTTCTTCACAAGGTCCCGGATCGTAAACTCACCCTTGCCTTCGATGTTGGCGGGACGCGTCTCAAGACGTGCGACGTGATCTTGCGGCAAGTTCAGCTCGGCGGAATCCTCGATCGTCAAGATTCGAGCACCATCCGGGATGAATGACGCCAATACATTGAGCAACGTCGTTTTGCCGGAACCCGTTCCCCCGGAGATCACCATGTTCTTGGCTGTGACCACGCATAACCTTAGAAACTCCGCCATCGCAGACGACATCGCCTTGTATCCCAGAAGGTCTTCGATCGTCATCCTGCGGTCGGGGAACTTGCGGATCGTGATCAGGGGACTATCCAGCGCGAGCGGTGGGATAATCGCGTTAACGCGGGAACCATCCGCAAGGCGCGCATCGACCAGTGGCGAGCTTTCATCGATGCGTCGCCCGATCGGGCCGACGATGCGCTCGATGGCGGTCATGATCTCGGCCTTGCCGAGGAAGTGCGTCTTACTGAGTTGAAGCTTCCCGTCCCTCTCGATGTAAATCTGCTCCGGCCCGTTGACCATGATCTCGGTCACAGACTTGTCCTTCAAAAGATCCTCCAGTGGCCCCAGCCCAAGCGCCGCGTCCAGCACGGACTTCTTCAGATCCTGCCGGTTATACTCCGAAGGCAACTCCTTGCGGCGCTCCTCAAGCAGAGAATCCAGAGTCCTGCTCGCGCGGTCACGCAACTCGGCATCGCCCATCTGCTCGACGGAAATCTGCTTCAGATTTAGACGCGCAATCAGCTCGCCATGCAGCGACCGAAGGATCTCCTCAAGCGACTCGCTTTGCTCGGAGCGGAACTCCTCTTCACTCTCGGCGAAGGTCAGGCTGTAGGGACCGATAACGAACTGGGCGCCCTTCGACAGGATCTGCTGGATGATCTTGCCGTCGTCAATGAAGGTTCCGTTCCTACTGCCGAGATCCTGCAGCCAGAACGCTTCACCGCGTTGTACGACCTGGGCGTGCTTCGTGGATACCGCGCTGCTCTTAAGGATGAGATCGGCCTCGACGGAACGGCCCATGATCAGCCGGCCCCCGGAGATCTCTATCGTCTCGTTACGATACTCCCCCCCCTGAACAATCAGAACGGGCATAATGCTGTCCGATAGGCTTGCAGGAGACTACCGGTTCCTATTCTTCCAGCAGAGCTTCGCGTTCCTTGCTGAAGGAGCCGCCCGTGGCTTCCGTAGCGAACGCAGCGCGTGGCGTCAACAGCACGACGAGTTCTTTCTTCTCTTTCGCTTCCGTCTTCTCTGAGAAGAACGTCTTCAGCAGCGGAATGTCGCCCAACAGCGGCGCTTTCTCGTTGAAGCGATTCTCGAGCTGCTGGACCAAGCCGGAGAGCAAGATACTTTCACCGGTTTTACAGATCGTGGTGCTGGTCGTCTCGAACTTATCCAGCGCCAGGTCACCTCCTCCGGCCTGGGCGGTCGGAACGCTAACCTCGATCGTGACCTCGGTCATGATGCGGTCCCGGCCGCGCAGTGTAGGCTTGACCGTCAGAATGATACCATGCTCGACCTTCTCCAAGCTCCCGCCGGTGTTTCCGGTGACCTTGAAATACACTTCACCGCCATTGTGGAAACGACCCTCGCCGCCGCTCTTCGTGGTGATGTGAGGCTTTGCGACCACGCGGCCGTTGCCCTTGCCAAGCAGGAGATTCAGGCGGGCACTGGCATTGATGCCGACGTTATAGCTAAAGAGGTCGCTGGCTCCCGTGCCGCCCTCCGCGCTGCCGCCAATATCGACACCGAGCGTTTTTAGAACGTTGAACCCGATATTCTCAGAGTCACTGACCGTCACCTCCACAAAGTGCACATCGATCTCGATCATGACCTCTTCGACGGCAATCAGGTTCACCACCGTGGATACACGCAACTTGGCCACCTCGGAGGCGCGCTTGGCGTCGTTCTCATCATACACCACGCCCTCAAGCGTCGCGGTCTCGCCGGCGACGCGCACGATCACGGTGTCGATGCCGATGTCTCTCTTAATCGCCTCGGCTACGAACTTGTTGAGGTCGGAGCGATCCAACTTGTACAACGGCAGAATCAAGCCACGGTACGCTTCGGCGACCTTGGTCACACGGTCGTGGTCGGACTTGGTCAGGAGATTCCCGTCGAGCACGACTTTGTCGCCGACCTGCGACACCTTAAGGCCTTCCACGCTGCCGAGCAGCTCCTCGATCTGGGCGGCCATTGAGCTGAGGTCCTCGACCACCGACACGTTATAGACCGCATCTTCGCCCTCGAGGCGCGCCACGCGCAGCTCGCTGGTCCCGGGCTTTTTTCCCGTTACCAGGACGCCGTTACCGTCGCCGGTCGGCTGCGCATCGATCACGTCCGGGTTGGCGACCATGATCTTCGCGACTCCGACCGGAATATCGATCTTATGGGTCGATCCCGGCACCAGCTTAACAGCCTGTGCGGCGGTGATGGACACGGACGCAAGCACGGCGCACGCCCCCATCGCGAACAAACGAACCGAATGCATTGGTGTGATCTTCATCGTCAATTGTCTCCTCTCTACAATACTCAACCTACAACGACCTGCCTCTCATTTCCCTGACGAACTGTGCGCCAACGGGACTCCCAGCCAGCTAGTCTACGCCGACCGCCACGGCCTCTGTCGTGCGCCCTTTCTGCACCTCGATAATGCGTTTCTTTCGCAGATCGTCCAAATCGCCAATCAAATCTTCCATCTCCTTGAATGTAATTCGCGGAAGTGTTTCGCGGGCCACGGTCTCAATGTCCTCCTCGTTGCGCAGGGCCACGCCCAACTCACCGTGCTGACTCGCGAACATCAGCAGCTGCGCCTCCTGTAGGGTGACCGACACCGTGACGCTGCCGCCACCGCCCGATCCTCCGCTGCCGGGGCTCGTGACATTCTGCATATCGTCCCCCACCGCGATGATCGTTACGTTTTGAAGCAACACGATATTGACCATATCCGAATGCTGACGCCAGGCGGCGGCCGTCGCGCCGGCCGCCTTGATGGCGTCGGGGAGCGCAAACGACGAGATAATATCAATATGGTCGTTGGGCTTCAGAAGCTTGCCCTGCACGCCCATCGAGACTTCGATCGTGAAGGCCCGCTCACTGGAAGGAACCAGGCCGGCCAGTCCGCCGTGCCGCTCCACCGCGAAGTCGGTCCACTGGATGATATCGCCCTCCTTGACCCGGTACTGAAGTTTACGTCCAATCACCTGGCGAAGTTCCTCCGCGCCACGCACCGCCTGCGCCGGAATGAACTGCGGAGGGATCTCCTTGCCAAAGACCATGGATTGCTTCAGTTCCGCCCCGGCATCGATATCGACGCTCGCAGCGACGACTTTCTTTCCCTTTAGCTGATCCTCGTATTGGTCTCGTATGCTCTGCACGTAGGACCGGATGGCGAGAACGCCGATAATTAGGAACACGACCGCTACGATAATTGGAGCACGGTTTTTCATAAGTTTTATGCAGCAGACAGAGACGAAACGCCCCGGTCAGACTTGAATTCAGAGATGGTTATTCAACCGAAAATGACAATCCTGGGCACCCACACGCCATGCAGGGGGACCGCATGAGGCTAGAACCCCAACATGACCAGGGTTTGATCCACGCTCCGATCGAGGCAATGGACCACGTCTATTCACCACCCTCTACGTCGTCGGTGAAGTCTCCCATGTCATCCTGATCGTCATTGATGTCGCCCGAAGAATCCGTGACGGCCTCTGAAGTGCCCGCCAGGGAGGATGTAATACGCGCGAACGTGTTCTTGATCTGCTTACCGAAGATTGCAACGGCCGCGATGCAACCGACCGCAATCAGGCCGACGATGATGATCATCTCGGTCATCGTCTGACCGGTAATTCTCTTATTCTTGGCGAGCTTCATGGTTGGCCTCCTCTGCTGTGCGTTTTGCCCTACTACTTTTCCACGTACCGAACCCATAAATTAACCAGTATCCGGGCGGTGTGCAAGCGGAAATGTACGATAAAAAAACGTGGCAGGGCGCGATTCAGACTGCTAATCTGTGCTAATCGAAGGCGTTTGTGATGGGCATGACCTATTGCGCCGGCGGTGCTACTCACTCCGGCGTGCCGAGCGTTAGCCGGTGTCCTACGGGGCAGAGGGACGCCAGCGCGGCTGTCAAAGGGAGGCAAGAGAATGATTACGCTGCGTGTACAAGGCGACAAGGGCACCCGGCTCTACCAGTTCGACCAGGCCGAGATTCGAATCGGGTTCCGCAGCGGTCTCGAAATCAGCTTCCCGGCGGCGGCGGGCATTGCGGACGACAGCATGCGCCTTATCCTCGACGCAGAAAACGGCTACACCGCCGAAGCCATTGGTGACTCTACGCTCTTCCGACTCAGCGGCAGCCCGCTCTCCGGTCGCGTGCCGGTTAAGGAAGGGGACGTGATTGACTTCAACGACTACAGCGTCAAGGTCGAAAGCATCGCCCTCAACGGCGACGGCAGTGACTCCGCCGACGGCAACACCGAGACCCCCACCTCCGGCGGCGCCAAGCCCCGCGAGCGCGAATCGTACCTTTTAATGTTTCTCGAGCCCGTGCGCAAGTACCTGCTCGCCGACGACTGCTCCGAAATCATGATTAATGGTCCCAACCAGATTTACGTCGAGCAGAAGGGCAAGCTCATCCTGACCGATGCGAAGTTCCTGAACGAAGCAGCGCTGGAGGCCGCCATGCGCAACGTTGCGCGCCATGTCGGGCGCACGTTCAACGACGTTCAGCCGCGTCTCGACGCGCGCCTTCCCGACGGATCCCGAATTCACGCCGTCAAGCCGCCTCTCGCCAGGCACGGGACCGTCGTGGCGATCCGAAAATTTGCGAGTGACATGCTCACCATCGAGAAGCTGATCAGCTTCGGCTCGATCTCGGAGATCGGGGCCAAGGTCATCGGCCTGGTCGTGAGCCTGCACAAGAACGTGATTATCTCGGGGCCGACCTCCTCCGGAAAGACCTCCGTCTTGAACGTGCTGAGCAGCTATATCGATAATTCCGAGCGCATTCTGGTTATCGAAGATGCCAGCGAACTGCAATTGCAGCAGGAACATACCGTACAGTTCGAGACCCGCAAGCCCGATGAACACGGCAAGGGCGAGGTCGCCATTCGCGATCTCGTGCACTCCAGCCTGCGCCTGCGGCCGGACCGCCTGGTCGTCGGCGAAATTCGAGGCGGCGAAGCGCTCGATATGCTGCAGGCCATGAACACCGGCCACGCCGGCAGCATGTCCACCATTCACGCCAACGGCCCCAAGGACGCCCTGACCCGTATCGAGACCTGCGCCCTGCTCAGTGGAATCGATATCCCCCTCGCGGCGTTGCGTGAGCAGGTCGCGTCGGCGGTGAACTGCGTGGTGCATACGGCGCGACTTTCGGACGGATCACGAAAAATCACGCATGTGACCGAAGTCCTGCCACTGGAAGACGGCAAGTACGTGACCCAGGACCTGATCCGCTTCCATATCGACGAGGTGGGGTCCGACGGCGCGCTGACCGGGCGGCACATCGGCACCGGGGCTATCCCCACATTTCTTGAAGAGGCCAGGATGCGCGGGATGGAGATCGAGGAGGCATGGTTTGAGGATGGTACGCTCCAGAAGCCGTAACCGCGGCGAGCGGAGATAGAGAACTTTTCAGACTCCCACCACGCTTTCAATACGCATGGACTTTTCCCATCTCGAATACCACGAGCGAACCGACAAGGGACGCAAGCGAAAGATCAACGAGGACTCGCTCGTGGTCTGCCATGAGCATGGCGTCTATTCGGTCTGCGACGGCATGGGCGGCGCCGAGGGCGGCGAGATCGCCAGCGACAAGGCGGTAAAGTCGATCGCAGAGGCCTTCGACGCGCTGGGGTCCGCGCGTGAGGCGCCTACGCGCGAGCGCAAAGGCAAGATTCTGGACCGCGCCATCAACAAGGCCTGCCGCTGGATCCATGATTACGCGGCAGAGCGCGACATCCACGGCATGGGAACCACGACCATCTCGGTCGTCTTTGATGCCATTCACACCGATCGCGCCATGGTTCTGCACGCCGGCGACAGCCGCTGCTATCGATATCGCGACGCCGTGCTCGAGCAGATCATGCGCGACCACTCGCTCGCCGAAGCGGCCGGGATCAAGGACGAGGAATCAATGGCTCCCCAATTTCGCGGCGTCGTGACCCGCGCCGTGGGAATCGAAGAGAGCGTTGAACTTGAAAAGTCGCCCTGCGACGCGCGGGAGGGCGACATCTTCCTGCTCTGCTCCGACGGCCTGAGCAAGATGGTGACCGACGAGCGCCTTGAGCAGATCATCTGCGCGCATGCCGCCGGCAGCCTGTCGGACATGACCGCGCAGATGATCGGGGACGCAAACGCGAATGGCGGAAAGGACAACATCACGGCGGTGGTGGTCCGTGTCAGCGCCGCCGCGCCACCGGGTGACTGGGTCAAGGATTACCAGGAAGACGACGACACGGCCGACACGGGCCTGACCCCGACCGCGACCCCGACCGCGCAGGCCGATGCCGACGGCGAGCCCACCGACACGCATGACACGGCCACTCAAATCGAGAGATCCACCGACAGCAGCCCAACCCTCGCACCCGGCGGCACAAAGCCCAAGCCGGTCGTCCTGGCGGCGATTGCGGGGGCGGCGGTGATCATCATTGTCCTGGCCGTGCTTCTGCGCGGCTGCTCATCGGACCACGTCGACGATACGGACGGTGCCCCGGTGCCCTCCGTCGCGGAGATGAAATCGACCGTCGACCGCCGCGTCGAAGCCGCCCTCGACAGCGGCGAGTGGGGTGCCTTCACGACCTTCCTGGAGGACTCCGCCTCCGTCGTCGACGCCTACGCCGCCGAACAGGGCAACGCCCTTCCCGACTGGGCCGCTGCGTGGGATCCCGGCTCCGACGTGGAAGCCAAGATCGACCTTCTTCTCGGCACCGAACACGGGCCGGTCTACCGCGCGTGGGAGTCCTTGTGGCAATCGCAGGCCGCCTCCACAGAGCCGCCGACGTCGCGCGTGCGAGATCATCGCAAACGCATGATCGGAATCCTGCAGGGGTTCGCCTTCGAGAAGGCCCCCGACGCTCCCGAGGGCGACCAGTCGCCGGAGCAACTCGCGGCCTGGACCTGCCGTCAGCACCGGCTCGACGACCAACTGTTCAGCGGGGCCGTCGATGCCTTTACCGATACCCGCCGGACACTACTCGGGCCGCTCTGGGATCGGGCCCGAATCTTGGATCTGCTCTGGCTGTATGCTCGATCCGGTGATATCGAATCGCTGGACGGCGCGCGCGAACACGCCGCCGCCCTGAGCAATGAGCTCAGCGCTGTGAAGGAGTGGCGCACACGCCTCTCGGCACGTCCGCTCAGCGATGCCGACCTCGACGAAGTGCCGGCCAGGGTCGAGGCCATCGATAGAGCATCCGCGGCCCTCTTCCAAACGGTTCTCAAGCGCGTCGGCGAGATGCGCGAGCAGGTCGACATCCTGAAGCAGTTCCGGCTCAAGTCGATCAGCCCACACATTGACGTCCTGTTTAAAACAAGGACGCTTGTCAAAGAGACGCAGGAGCCAAAACTGGACGCATCGTCGGAACTTGACCGCTGGATCGAGAAGACGCTCGACGCGCTACAGGCGATCGATGCCGCGCTCGCAAGCCTGAAGCCGTCCGCCGACGCACGCCAGGCATCCCTCTTCCTGGCTTTGAATCCGGCCGATGTAGAGGCGATTTCGGGTCTCGGCGCTGCCGAAGAGGCTCTCTTTCCCAAGTCGGCCGTCGATTTCAAATCGATGCCGCAGCTCCTGGCCTACGCAGATTTCCTCCGGGAACGGCCGCGGCACGGCGTGATCGCGAGTCGAACCCGCGTGCTCGAGGCGGTCATCCAGATGCGCGGCGAAGCCCTTGTGCGAACGTTCCTGCTCCCCGAATCGCTGGATGTGGAGCGCGCCCGGCTGGTGATGGAAAACATGACCGGCCTCGAGGTGGCCTGGGCCGCCGTGATCAAGGATATCGAATCTGCGCGCGGCCACCTGCATGATCTGACCCCGGAAGCCGTGCAGCCCAAGAAGGATCCCTCATACACATGGGGCGCCGACAGCACCGGAGATCCGTGGGTGGCCTATGGAAACGCCCTTGAGGCACTGCAGCGTGATCTGGACGGCAGCCAGGACCAGGATGCCATCTTCCCCGAGACAATTGACGAGAAGGCATACATGACCCGGTGGGAAGAGTTCACCGTACCCAAAACGCGGCTGCGCGTCACCGTGGAGGGCCTCGTCGGGCCGGGATGGCCGCGCGTGGAGGTCGTCGACCTGCAGCCCGGTGTGACGGTTTCGGTTGCCAAGGGGCGGGCCGCGAACGGGGAGTTTCCGAACGTGGTCGAGAGCCCGTGGGGCGAAACGCTGACGTACAACGTCTCTCGTGAACGGCGCCGCGATGAGCGCCGGGAGGTCGTGCTCGATCCCCCCAACGGGCTGACCCGGCTCTGCAAACTCGCGGAGATCGCATGGAGTGATGCAGCCATGATCCGCGAAAAATGGTGGCCGTTTCTTACCGAGAACTACCAGAACGAGTTCGACCTGATCCTCCGCCAGAGAGCGTTGACCGAAGCCAACGCCGCACTGGGCGACCGCAATCACCCCTTACGCAAGGTGGACGACCGACTCAAGCTGGCCGGGCTGGAGTGCAGCAGGATATTGAGCCTGCTCGCCGCCTGGGACAACCTTTCGGCCGTGAAGCCCGACGCGGACGCTTTCGAGATTATTCCCGACATCTTGAGGCTGAAGATCCGGAAGGGCACCGACGCCGGCGCGGCGCTCACCGCGGCTAAACTGCAGTGGCCGCTGGCGAAGAAATTGCACGACAACCTGGCCGCGGCCATGGAAGCCGACGCGCTGAAAGCTCTCGAGCAAACCCTTCGTGAGCTCGCGCGCGATGACCTGGCCGAGGTGCTGAGCACGGGCAAAGACAAACGGCGCATGCTTGAGACCGAGACCTTCGAGAACGCCTGGAGCGGATTCGGGGAGCTGAGCAGCGTCAAGCCGATGAGTGAACGTGCCGACGCCGTGCGTTCGCTCTCGATGCTGATCACCGCACAGCTTCCAAAGGGCGGCCGCGGCCCCAAGCGAACCCGTATGACCTATGCGGTAACCGTCGAACGTCCCGAGATCGTCGCGCGGGTCAGCGCGATCTGGACCCAGATCGGCATTCTGTCCGACGACATCAGACCCGCCGTTGAAAGCGCGGCATGGTCCGTGGTCGGCGAAAAGCTTGTGCGGCGCCTTGACCACGCATTGAACCTGATGCAGGGCGAACTGCGCGATTCCCCCGCCGGCCGGGCAGGCCTGGGCCGCGACTGCCTGCTGTTGGCCGATAGCCTGGATGGGATCACGGCGCGCATCGCGCTTGCCCCGCCGGACTCCGCCGTTCGCAGGCGATTGATCGCGCTATTCGACGAGGAGCACTACGCGGCGGGCATGATTCCCGCGGGTGCACAGGAGATGAAGAAACGACTGCCGTGGCTCGCCGCCGCCGCGGACGCGGCCGCAAAGGGGACGCCCAACTCTCCGTAATCGAGTTGAAGCGACGCACCCATGTCTGACCAACCCCGAACCCAGATCGGCGACTTCGAGATCATCGATGAGATCGGCGGTGGCGCCGAGGGAAAAATTTTCCGCGGACGCTGCGTCTCCGACGACCACTCCGACGTTGATCAAGGCCAGGAGGTCGCACTGAAAGTGCTCCGCTATTCCGGCGAAGACCCGGACGCCGCCGAGCGTTTCGACCGGCGCATGAAGTTCATTCGCTCGCTCGTGCACCCGAACATCGTGCGCTGCCTGGACTCTTTCGTCTGGCGGCGCGGCGAGCTGTTTGAAGAGCGGCAGGTGCTCGTCATGGAGTTGCTCAACGGCGACACGCTCGATAAATACCTTGAGCGAAATCCAAACGGGCTCTCATGGGAGGATGTCAAATCGATCTACAGCGAGTGCCTGCAGGCCCTGATCTACTCGGCAGAAGAGGTCGGCATTGTCCACCTCGACATCAAGCCCTCCAACATATTTTACACCAAAGACGGTGTGGCCAAGCTGATCGATTTCGGCATTGCGCGCAAACTCGAAGGGACCCAGACGACGACCGTCGGATGGCGCGGCTCCTTCGACTACATGGCGCCCGACTTTGTCAAAGAAGGCGACTTCACAGGCGACATTCAATCGGATGTCTTCAGTCTCGGCGTGACGATCTACCAGACCTTGCTGGGCAAGCTCCCCTTCGACCCGCTCGGAGAAAACGCCAACCTCGGATACGTCGATCGCTGGCGCCATCACAGCGGTATCACCCCGAGTTTTCGCGCCGGCATCTTCCAGGTTCTCGACGGTGGCAGCGCATTTCTCGAAAAGGCGATGCAGCCCGAGAAGTCGGACCGGTTCCTCACCTTCACCGAGATGTTGCACGCCTTCGAGCAGCTCGGTTTCCGTACGCTCACCGGCGAGAGCTCCGCGTACGAGCTGCGCGGCCTGCTGGGCCGCGGCGGACAGGCCGCCGTGTACCAGGCCCGGCGGCTGTCCGACGGAGAGGACGTGGCCATCAAGCGCGTGTCGGCGCGAAACCAGTCCGATCGATTCCGGCGTGAGGCGCGCATTCTCGGCGAGAACCCGCACGACCACATCGTCAACTATATCGACTTCCTTGAGATCAAGGGATGGGGCGGTGACGAGTACTGCCTGATCCTGGAACTGCTCGAAGGCATGCCCGGGGCCACGCTGCGCAATCGAATTCGCAACTCCGCTGGCGGCCTCCCCGTCGAGGAAGTCATCGTGGCCTTCCGGCACTTCGTCAGCGCACTGTATCACCTTCATAACAATCATTGCATTCACCGCGACATCAAGCCGGGCAATCTCTACCTCCCGCCCGGCAAGCCAGACCGCGCCAAGATTTTCGATCTGGGTATCGTGCGTGATGAATCGGGATCGGTAACGACCGGTCTGCTTCCCGGAACACTCGACTACATGGCGCCGGAGTTCGCGCTGCAGCCCGAGTTCCGCGGCGACGCGCGGTCGGACATCTACGCCATGGGGATGGCCCTTTACGAATCGCTGACCGGTGGCTACACCTATGGGGAACGCTTGCCTCGCAAGGCGAGCGAAGGTCACGTCGCGTTCCGCGAGCGGGCTTTGAGCGACATGGTGATCGATACGAGCCACCGTGTCTTCCGCGAGTACCCGGGCCTGCGGCGGGTTGTCACGAAGGCGACCGCCAAGGACCCCACGTCGCGCTACGTCCATGCCGGCGAGATGGAACAGGACATGGTGGCCGTCCTGCAGGAAGGACCGGTCGCGGTCGTCGATGTAGACGATGACGCCGAGGCCCCCACCGTGGCCATGGCCATGCCGCCGATCGACGCCGGTGAGGAGGAGGCGACGCGCGCCGTGGCGCCTGCCGCGAAGGCGCCGATCCCCGCGGATCGTCTGCCCACCATGCGCCGGCCGGCACCCGCGTCCGACAGGGCGGACAAGGCTCCGCCTCGACCCGCGCCTGAACAAAGCATCAAGCGCCCCAGCGAGAAGAAAAAGAAGGCAGCCGCCAAACCGAAGCCCGCCGCTGCGAAGCGTAAAGCGCCGCTTATGGCCATCGCGGCCGTGGTTGTGATCGCTCTGATCGCCGCCGCCGCCGTGCCCTTCGCCATGAAGAGTGTGCGCCGTGGCGCCTATGAACGTCACGTCCAGAAACTCGTCCTTCGGCTTCCCTCCGAGCCGAGCGCCAAAGCCTTGAGCATCATCGAAGAGGTCGCCGATGAAATGCCGCTCCTACAATCCGGGGACTGGCCGGGCGTCAGTGAGCTGGCACAAGAGATCTCCGCCGAACGCGTCCGGCGCGAGCTAGCCGCGACGATGGAGAAGTACCTGCAGAACCAGGTTGCATCCGGGGTGAAACTATACCAGGCGGGCAGCCGCAACCAGGCGCTCGAGGTCCAGAGCACACTGCTGCAGATTCCACAACGCTCGGCGCTGCTCGCCGACCTCAGCGGCGACGCCCTGCAAAAGGCGCTCGCCAATCTGGAAACCGAGTTTGCGGCGTGGGACGCGAAGATTGAAGAAGAGAATCAGGCCGCACAAGAGGCCGCGCGCACGCAGACGGCGGCTACCCTGCAGAAGCTCCAGGGGCGGCTCGACCGTATCGAGGAGGCGGGCGACCTCGCGGCGCTAAGCGACTCGATCCAGCTGCTCAGCGCGATCGGACCGGAGATTCGCACGGGTGCCGAGTTTAAGGATCTATGGGCAAAGATCGAGCACGCCGCGCGGACCCGAATCGGCGCCATCGTTGAAGCCATGGCCAGTGATGCAGCCACCGAAGACGAGGCCAACCAGCAGTTCGAAGCGCTGGACGCCACCGTGACCGCGATCAAGCAGGAGCACATCGTCGCGATGCTGGGTGACGCGTCTCTCGCGAAGGCTCTGCAAGGTATCGAAACCAAGAGAACGGCGATCAGCCAGAGCATTCAGAATCTTCTGCAGCAGGAAGTGGGCGACGCGATCGTAAAGACGAAGGCCATCCTTCCGAAGGCGCGTAGCACCAAGCCGGATGAACTCAAGGCTGCCATGGCCGAATTCGCAGCCCTGAAGTTCCGTCCGGTGGTTGAGCGCGCCACGGGCGACGCACGTAAGGAGGTACTCGCGGCATGGCGCATCTCGGTGAAGCAACTGATCGAGCAGGTGGACCCGCTCAACACACGGGACGCACGCCTGACATCCGTCGGTCAGTTGCTCAGCATCAAGCAAAGCCCCGAACTTCTCGGCAACGACGTTCACGCCGCCCTGGTCGCCGAACTGGAAGCCCAGCAGGCGATCTTCTATATAGACCTTGCAAACGAGTCCGGGGAAGATGTGGAAATTCGGCTTGGCAACGTCAAGGTTGACGATCTTGGCGCGGGGCGCAGCATTCGCATGCAGCGCGACATCGCAGAAGGTGGCGAGACCATCATGCTGCAGTTTGTGGGACCCGCCGGGTACATGCCGCACACCGAGAGTATCGTCCTCGCACCGGGCGGCGCTGGAAGCATGACCGTGCCGAAGCTAACCGCAAAACCACGAGGCCTCGTGGTCCGAGTCTCCGGCGTCCCGCAGGGCGACGATCCGGTTACGGTGGGCTATCGTCGCGAGAACGAGCAGCGCGCACGCACGCTCGGAGACGCCAAGGCCGGTGCCGACGGCAAATTCGAGTACGCACTTACGCTTGATCCGAACCGCTACGTACTCCTTTTCACTCGACCGGACTTTCTCGATATTTCACACAAGATCGAAGTGAAGGTCGGCGAGGGCCGGGTCACCGCCGAAGGTCCGTCGCTCGAGGAGTGGAAGCCGACCGAGGCGCTCGCGCTGTTGACCACAGCCCGCGCCGCGCTGGACGGCAAGGATCTGGACAAGGCCAGTGCGGTACTCACGGGGCTAAAAGCAGACCAGTACGCCTCCGCCAAGCACCAGGCCATGCTCAAAGAAGGGCGCGAACGCCTGATCGGCTCGTGGGAATCAGTCGCGTTTAAAGGCTTCGGCGACGCCGTGGCCCAGTTCAAAGCAGAGAGCTACAAAGACGCCTTGGATGCATTCCAAACGGCAGAGAAGCACCTCGGGCAAATTCCTGAAGTCTATCGACGGGCGGATCACCAAGCGCGTGTCAGCGCGTGTCGTCATAACCGGGCCCTCTGCGGGTACCTCCTGGCCGGCGGCAACAGTCAAAAGATGGCGGCGGCCGAAGTTCTCTCGCGCGAAGGGCTCGATGCCAATATCAAGAAACGCGCAGGCGGCCTCGTAGAGCTCCTGCGCGACCGCAGCTCGATGGCCAAACTCGAGGCCTCAATGCTCGAATCCGAGATCAAGAAGCGCGGCCCGGTGGCCCTGACCCCGGCTCCGTAGACCAGAAGCGCAGGGCTCTGGCATTGAATATGCTCCCTAATGCGCCTGCACAACAGATGGAACCGCCTCGATTCACAAGAAAATTTAGGAACCACGGCCGCCACGCGTGAGGTCATGAATCGACGAGGATGCGCTTTTTGGGTGCTTTTTGGGATAAATTCGAGAATTGGGGATCGCAAAGACACCGCGACTCTCGTCGCTCAGGAGCTCTTGTCATATGGCGAAGGCGTCTTGACCTTTGACGCTGAGAGGACGTAAGATTCTGGAGATGAGACGCACAAATGAGAGGTACCCGTATGAAAAACAAACCATTGCGTGAACCGTCAGAGCAACCTGTGCCACGAGTGAAACGCCTGTTTACTGTGGTCGCCAGTGTAGGTATGGCCCTCGCCGCGAGTGGATGCTCTCTGTCAACACAGGCCTCCGCTGGGAGCCCGGATTCGCAGGAGTCTCTGTACCCCAATGAAGCAGTTGTGCCGGATCGGCAAAGCCCGTTCATCCGGTCGCTATGTCGCCTTGATCACCCCAAATTGTGCAGCGGACCCGAGCCAGTTGGGTCTCAAATCATCTTATTCGAGAGTCGACTTGGAGTCTCTCGGCGCTAACTAGGTGATCCGGCGTTATTCGGCGGGCGCGTTCTTGCTCGAATTATGGATCTTTTTTCGATTAAGAAGTTGACAAGAACGGGCGGTGGTGCAAAGTTGCCCTCGGATTCAACAAGAAACAGACGGAGGAACGTCATGAAGACAGTAAAGTGTGCAATCGCGATTCTATTGGCAGCGACGATCATCGTCCCCGCGGTCTATGCCCAGGACGAAGAGGGCGCGGCGGAAGAGATTGCTGAACCGGTCGGGCTGGGGCTTACGCAAGGACAGTTTCTGCTGCAGATCATCTACGAAGTGGGTGCCGAGCGCTTTTTTGACGGTGCCATAACGGCGGACGATGCAGCACGAAAAGTATCACTCATTGGACTTTCGCCCGAGAGCGGATGGGCCATCACGCAGCCGCTAACCCGCGAAGCGCTAGGCGCAGCATATCAGCGCCTCGTAGCAGCCCAAACCGCGAAGGACGAGGCGTCCGAAGGCGATGAGACGGAAGCCCCCGAAGGCGGAGTCGATATCAACGACATGACAATCGCAGAACTCATCGATCGAATCACCGAAGGCGTTCGCAAAGCGTTCGCCAGAATTGATACCGAACGCCTGCCGGTAAGTCCGTCCGGGTGGCACTGGAAATAACGACCACTACCGGTCTCACGGTAATTGACACAGGAGGCGGAAGCACATGAAGCGGAGTACCCTAACATCCACTTACGGAATAACCACCCTATTGCTCTCTTGGGCTTTGATGGTCGGCAACGCGCTGGCGCAGGATCCGGATCCGGATGCAGTAGCTGAAGAAATGGTCGAAGAGTCGGGCGACGAGTCGTGGGCCCCCGCAGTATCCACACTGAACTTTGGCCTGACGGCAGGCGCGGCGGCACACTCAAATCCGTTCTTCCGGGGAAAGGGCTCCGATGAATCCGGTACGGTCTACTTTATCGATCCCTCCGTCGACTGGGAGATCCCGGTTAGTGAATTCGTCTACCTCGGAGTCCACGCCAAGGTGAACTATACGATCGTCGATGCGGATGACCCCGTGACGGGTGAAAGCAGCCAGGATACACTGCAGCCGTATATTGAAGCACGTGGGCGCTATAACTTCTCTGAATTCACGTCACTCGGTATTCAGAATTCGTACCAGAGAGCCAACATCGAAGACGATATCAGTGGGCCAAAATACGAACTGAATGAGACGACCGTCGAGGCCAAGCACAATTTTACCGACCTGACAACAGGGAGCATCTGGTATCGGTTTACGGTTCTCACCGAAGAGTCCGGCGGGACGCTGTATGACTTCGACGAGAATGCGGCAGGACTCTCGGCCAGCCGCATCCTGGCGCGCACCGAAAGCGGTGGTGCCGTGACACTTGGCATCGACGGCTCTCTGGGTGTGCGTGATTTTAAGGACGGCGTTTTCCAGGGTCAGGCGGACCCCACCAATCCGAAGAATCATGATTACTACAAGGCTGGCCTTAGTCTCGCTTACCCCATCGCCACGGGACTTGAAGCCAGGGGTCGCGCCGGATGGACCCGCCGAAAATACGAGCAGACCTCGACGACCTCCCTCCGCGAGAGCGAGAGCGACTCCGCATCCGTAGGCTTTAGCCTCAAGCTTCTGCCCGGCGGCCCCGTCACCTATACCATCGCCTCATCCTACGCTACGATCGATACGATCGTCGTCAACATTGATCAGGCGCAGCGTACGGTTTTCGACACACTGGACCCGCTCCTCAATAATCTGAACACAGACTACCGCGAGATGGATGTGTTTCGTATTGGCCTGAGTTCGTCTATTCCGCTGTCGGACATCCTTGACGTCGGAGTCTCCGCGGTCTACCAGCTTGCCGACGCGGATGCGGAAGAGGACCTCGCGCCTGCGTCGGGCCAGTCCGGTAGTCCAGCGGCGAAACTCGACGAAGAGCGCGTCACCGTGGGCGGCAAGGTCAACTACCAGGTCAACGACTTCGTAACGCTCAGCGTGGCCTACGAGCACGGCTTCGCCGATGACGGATCCACGAAATTGTACGAATACGACGCCGGCGCGATTCAGGCTAGGCTGGATATCTAGCGTGTTCCACTAGCGGTGTCCTCTCGTAATCGAATCCCCGCCCGCCCTGTTAACGCTGGCTCGAGAACCGCGTCTGCGTTGCACGTCCGATTCGCCATTGCGGCGGTTGCGATAGCCACACTCCTGCTCGCGCCATTCGCCGCCCTGGCAGGATACGACGTCGGCCCGGAGGACGTTCTCGAGATTCGCGTGGCGGACGAGCCGGGGCTTTCGGGCGAGTACCCCGTCAGCGAGGAAGGCACTATCGTCTACCCGCTTCTAGGCGCCCTGCCTGTAAAGGGTAAGGAAATTACTGAGATCACCTCCGTGATCCGTGAGCGACTGGGGGCGGACTACCTGGTTTCGCCGCAGGTAGCGATCTATATCAAATCATACGGGAGCAAGAAGGTGGCGGTCCTCGGCGACGTACCGTCTCCCGGGTTCTACACCCTTCAAAAGGATCGTTCGATCCTATCCGTGTTAGCTGATGCCGGCCTCCCGCTCTCCGGGGGTGACCGCCAGATCATCATCACCCGCGCGCACTCGGCTGAGGCCGACGCCGAGCTGAGGGTCCCGATCGTGCTCAGTCTCGAGAAACTGCAAAGCCCATGGCACACCGCCGAGCCCGTCGTGCTCGGCGCCGGTGACCGCGTCTATGTAAAATCTGATACCGAGGGTAAGGTCTTCGTGCAAGGCAAGGTAAAGCGCCCGGGCACGCTCACGCTGCGGGCAGGAATGACCCTCATGGAAGCAATTAACAGCGCGGGCGGGCTCGCGGAGTTCGGCAGTTTGAAAGGCGTACGCGTCGTTCGGGAGTCCAAGGAGGGCGCCGACGTCATCTCCGTCGACTTGAACGCCGTGCTCGAGGGGGACCGCTCCAACGACGTCCCGCTCGAGGACGGTGATATCATCATTGTCCCACGACGGTGGTTCTAAGCCATGAGTAGCAGCGACAGCCTGATCCAGATTCGCGACTACGTTCAGATTCTGCGCCACAGCGTTCTGACCATCATGGTCTTCGTGGTGATCGGCCTCGGGGCTGCCTTCGGAATTACGCTCTTGAAACACCCCGTCTTCGAGTCCGCGGTTGAGCTCGTCGTTGAGCAACAACAGAGCGCCACCGCGCTAACGCCGCTGTTCGCGCCGGTCAGCCGCGGAGACGCGACGGGCTTGGAGACCCAGATCCGTGTGATTCGCAGCCCGGCCTTCGTCGCCCACGCCGTCGAGTCGATGCTTACCTGGATCAAAGCATCAAAAGGTGAGGCCGACATCGATTCCATCTCGGCCGCCATGCCGACGACCATGGAGATGATCGACAACGCGATGCGTCGCACGAGCGGACTCGAGGCCTACGTCGCGGGACGCTCTCCAGGCTCGCTGCGCGGCGAACTCCGGGCCGGCCTGTCTGTAGCCTTTCTTCCGCGCACACAAATCCTCCGAATCAAGACCCGAAGCGAGGACGCTGACTTCGCCGCCGCCGCCGCCAACATGACGGCCCAGGCCTACGTCGATTACGTGGAAGCCACGACGGCGTCGTCGACGCAGCGTGCGTTTCTAATGCTGAAGCGGCAGGCCGATGAGACGTCGCGCACCATCAAATCGTCGGCGGCCGCATTGCTGGAATTCAAGAAGCGGGCCGAGGTGGCGTCGATGACGGGGGATCCCGTGTCCTCCGACGGCGACGATTCCTACGAAGCAGAGAAAGTGAAACAACGACTCGCGCTCGGGAACGCCGAAATCGTCGCGATGCGCGATGCACTGGATGCGGTGACCGGCGATATTGACCTCTTGTCGCAACGCTATAAGCCCGGGCATCCGCAAATGCAGTCCCTTCTCTCCAAGCGCAAGCTCCTGGAGGCCAAGATCAAGAAGGAAACCGATATGGCTTACACCCAGTGGGAACGGGCCCACCTCGAGGAGCAGGGCGCGGTGGAGTACTCCATGCTGGAACAGGACCTTGCGGCAACCCGTAGATTGCACGAGCTGCTCGTGGGTAAAATGAAGGAAATCGACCTTACCAGAGACGCGCCAGGCGCCCGCGTGCAGATTCTCGAGACCGCGCGCGTCGCGTCGCGTCCGGCATCGCCCAACAAGCCGCTGAATCTCACGCTCGGTGCGGTGTCCGGGCTCATGGCAGGGCTGCTGCTCGCGTTTGCATCTGCCTTCCGCCGGTCGAACCTTATCTCACTCTCGACCACCGAAGAAGATCTCCCTGCACCGCTGCTCGGGGCACTGCCGCATGTCGGCGACGAGGAGCTTCCGAAAATTCTACACGGCGCCGCCGATCATGGGTCGCCCGCTACCGAATCTTTCAACACGCTCCGAACCACGATCGAGGCCATCCTGGCGTCGGCCACCAAACGCGATATCCCTGAGATCTACCGCAAGATCATTCTCATCACGAGCCCCGACCGCGGAGACGGAAAATCAACCATCTCGACGGCACTCGCGCAGAGCCTTGCCAAGCTGAACAAGCGCGTGCTGCTCGTCGATGTTGATCTTCGGCGGGGACGATTGCACGAAACGCTGGATGTCACCGGTGACAACGGCCTGTCCGACCTCCTGCGGGGCGGCGAAGGAATCGAACCCCGTAAGGTCGCCGCCAATTTGTCCTTTTACTCGCGCGGCACCTCAACGACCAATCCGTCAGAGCTCCTGGCATCGTCCGAGATGCAAGCATTCGCGGAATCGGCAGGAAGAAACTACGACGTGGTCATCCTGGACTCCCCCCCGCTGCTTCCAGTCACGGACGCCGCGCTGGTCGCGCGATACGCGGCTGTAAGAATCGTCGTTGCGCGCAGCCAGAGGACGCATCTGGCGGCTTGCCGCCAGGCCTTGTCGATCCTCCAGAACCTGGGCTACGCGGTTGACGGCATGATTCTGAACGACGTACACGACGCTGAACGGAGCTACTACGGCTATTATCGCACCTCCTATTACCGCGGTTATGGCGGTTCCGAGGACGATCGTAAATAGACGCCGCGCACCGGGGTATCCGTCCGTGTCATCGACGCTCGACAAGTTTTCGGATTCGCCGGGTGAATCCAGATCCGGCCTGCTTCTGGGGGCGTTGACCTTTGGGTCTATCTACGCGTTAGGTTCGCTCATCTTTTCCGTGCCCGCGATGTCTGCCGTCGTGGGCCTCGCGATCCTCGTGGTGATCTGCCTGCGCAGCGCCCTTGCAGCGGCAGGGCTTCTGATCGTTTCCATGCTCTTCTCGCCCGAGATGGAGGTCCGCGCCGGTATTAGACTTCGCGCCGAGGATTTGATTATCCCGTTGCTCGCCATCACACTGGCCGCACGCGCCTGCATCCCGCGTTATCGAGTTCGATTTCGTACCGGCCCCCTGGACGGGCGCATCGGCGTGCTTCTGATCGTCAACGCGATGGCCAGCGTGTACGGCGTCGTGGGCGGCTACGTGACCCCGGTGTCGGCTGTGCTCTGGAACGCCAAGACCTTGGAACTTCTCATGATCTACTGGCTCACGTTCAACTACGTGCGCGATCCGAAAACGATCAGGAGGCTGGTCGCACTCGCATTCTTCGTCCTGCTGGGCATTACGGCGTACACGTTGATCCAGATCCCGCAGACCGAGATCCACACGGCGCATCGGCTGACGGCACCGTTCGAAGGAACCCCCGAGCCGACCACACTCGGTGGTTACCTGACCCTGCTGCTCGCCATCGTGATGGCGATGGCCATCTACGAATCGGACCAGCGCAAGCGCATCGCCTGGATGGCCCTCTGCGTACTCGTGATGCTCCCCATCCTCTTTACGCTGTCGCGGACGACCTACGCGATGTGTGCGGTCATGATTTGTCTGCTCGGGTTTCTGACCCAAAGCTACCGCCTGCTGATCGGAGCGCTGGTCATCATGATCTTCTCGCCATGGATCATGCCCCAGCAAGTGATCGATCGCGTGCTGATGACGCTGGATCCATCGCGACTCTATGGCATCGACCCGTCAAGCGCGGAGCGCATCATGGTTTGGAAAAAGTTCCTCTACGGGCTTCGTCACAGCCCCTTAATCGGGTTTGGAATCCCACAACCTATTCTGGATAATCAGTACGTGCGCACCATGCTGGAGTCCGGCCTGGCCGGCTTGACGGCATGGGGCGCGATCTTCTGGACGTGTATCACTATGGGAAGACGGCTGCACCGGCGGTCGCAAAACCCGTTTGAAAAAGCCCTGGCGGCAGGATACGTCGTGGGTACGGCCGCGCTGCTCGTGCATGCGCTCGCGACCATCACGCTATATGTCGTACGCATCATGGAACCGTTCTGGTTCTTCACCGGCCTGATTGCTTCGCTCGACGCGATGACCGCCCCATCCGACTCCGAGGCGCCACGTGATGAGTCCCGCTGAACCTTCGCCTTCGTCCACGACGCTGCGCGTCGCGGTGTTGACCCGGACCGGGCGTCCATCGGGAGCGCGACTGGCCCAGGCCGTCGCGCAAAGCAGACACACGCTCTGTGGCGTCATGGCCGAACGGCGTACATCCCTGGTGGCGAGAGTCCTGCGGCGCCACAGCGGGCAACGACTGCGCACGCTCTTCGGCGTGGAGTTCTGGCGAGACCGCATCGGTTCGAGCGCAACCAGGACACCGGCGCCCCCTGCGCGCCGCGTCGCGCGGGACGCCCTCGCCGCTTACGCCGAGCCGGGGTCCTTGAACGACGCGTCCAGCGTGTCCACGTTGACAGGCTGGGCGGCGGATGTGCTCGTCGTTGCAAACGCGCCCCTACTCCAGCCCGCCGTGTTTCAGTCGTGCCGCATCATGGCGCTGAACTTCCACACGGGGCGCCTGCCGGAGTTCGGCGGCGTGGAGTCGGAATTCTGGGCCCTCTACGAAGCGCAGACCGAGGCGTGGGTGACCCTGCACGAACTCAGTTCCAAACTCGACTCCGGTGAGATCCTGGCCGAACAGCCGGTCCCGCTTGCCGCCGGCGACACCGCGCGGAGTCTGCACGCAAAGTGTATCGACTGCGGCCGACGCATGCTACCCGAGTTACTCGACCGCCTCGCCGACGGCGATCGGTCCCCGCTCCGAACTCCCGGACCGGCAACCCTACGGCCGTGGCCCACGAACGCTCAGCGTCGCGAGCTGCGGCGCCGCCGCACTACATGACCAGGCGATAAGCGCAGAAGGCTTCCGCGGCCGTGACGCAGATCTCGTGACCGCGGATGAACATCATGCGCTCGAGCATCTCGAAGCTGAGATAGTGCGGCGCTGGGCGTAATTGCGATGCGTGGCACTCGAGGGCCTGCCGCTTAACGTCCACGTAGTCACTGATGTCCACGTAGAAGTTGGGATGGAACTTGTCCCGCTCGATGTTCCAGAAATGCGTTGGGCTATCGTAGGCTAACACCGTTTTAGGGTAGTTGCTGTTGTCTCCGGTATGCGGTCGGCATGCCGTGAAGCCCGCGAGAAATACCGCCTCGTGGTCCTGGTTGTACGAGATCGAGGGCAACGCGACCATCGTCGGCTTAATCCGGTCGACGCCCAGCCGACTTCCCAGGCAGATGTCGTGAATCAGGTCACGCCGACCCATCTTGTCGAGACGCAGGTGTGTCTCCTCATCGGTATACATGATCTCGGCATCATCGACGCCCAGCGCCTTCATGCCGGCAAAAAATTCGTCGGAACGGGTCTGCCCGGAGACGACGTCCACACTCATGTCGTACTGTGCCAGGTCGGCCACGGTCATACAGATCACGTAGACCTCCCCCCCGTGATCTTTGATCTTGGCCATCAGCCCGGCGCAGCCGAATATTTCGTCGTCGGCGTGTGGCGTCACCACGAGCAAGCGTTGCTGTCGCCAGAATGTTTTCGCTATCGATTCATGCATGATTCCTGCTCGCGCGCGTCACGCCGGCGTTCTTTCCTTTTTGAGTAGTTTGGAGGGCGTCGTCGACCAGAGTTCCGGCACCGACGTCTGACGGTCCAGGTACAGACCCAACCACGCCAGCCCCGCCACGGCAAGCCCAACGACGGCAGCGGCGACGGGACCGGACGCCTTGGCCACGACCAGCGCGACGCAGGAACATCCGAACGACAACAGGCACAGCGCGGCAATCATTTGTCCGTGCGACAGGCCCATCTTGAGCAACCGATGTGAAATGTGATCGCGATCACTGTAGGCGATGGCGCTCAGAGGGCCGCTGATCACGCCGTGCCGCGCGCGCAAGATAGTCGTCAACCCAAGATCGTAGACCGGAACCGCCAGCACAAAACAGCCGGCAAGAAACGAGCGCACGCCGCTTTCTGACCAGTCTCCGAAAATGACGAGCACGGCGAGAATATACCCCAGAAAGAAACTACCGGTATCCCCCATGTAGACGCGCGCAGGTTTCATGTTGAAGTGCAGAAACCCTAACGCACTGCCCGCCAACGCCATGGCCAGAAACGAAAAGCTGACCTGCCATGTGCTCCACCCCATCAAGAAGAGTGCGGCGGCGCTGATGGCGCAGATGCTGCCCGCCAGGCCATCACTGTTGTCGATGGCGTTGAAAGCACTCGCGACTCCGGCAACCCACAGAAACGTCAGAACTGAATTCACCACGGGAAAGGGCGTGCGGTTCAGTCCGATGCCGTTCATCATCAAGACCACGCACCCGACCGCAAGAACCGCAAGCTTCAACCAGGCAGGCACGCCCGCGATGTCATCCAGCAGACCGACCAGTGCGATCCCCAAGCCAACGGCAAGAATCACGAGAATCTCCGGCGAACGACCGTACGACAGGAGTAACGAAATCGTCACGGCGAACACGATGGCCAACCCACCGAGGCACGGAACCGGCTCATCATGTGCCTTGCGGCCACCGGGTAGATCCAGAACGCCAAAGCGCAGGGATAGAAATCGCGTTAAGAGTGTGCCCTGCACGCCCAGAAAAAAAGCTAGAAGAAAGATGATGAGCGGTGGAACGAACTCGGGGTATTTCTCGATGTACAGCATCGCGATCAGAGGCTAGCGCTTTGACAGGCGTGAAGGCAAGCCCGACCGAAGCTCAGCGCTTCAGGAACAGTCGGCCGTCCGCCCAGACGGCGAAATCGAGCAGGTCGCTGCCATCGGCGTCGCTCACTTCGAGAACCAGCGTGTGAATGCCCGTGACATCGACATCGATCTCAACCGGTCCGGTGGAATACGTGATGGTTTCGGACTCGAACAGTGTAGCCCCGTCCCCTCCCACGCCGAATCGCACGGTCCCCGAACGCGGCTTCAGGAGTTCCTTCTCGAGGACTTCCATCTGGGTTGGTTCCCCTTTGAACGATGAGACCAGAACCTTCGCGGTGAATCGCGTATACTTTCGGTCCAGTTTGTAGGTCAGCTTGGAAGGCCCGGGCGCCCACATTCCCCGCTCGAATACCGTGCCTTGGTTGTAGATCGGCAGCCCCCACTTGGTCTCATTGATACGGAATTTGTCGTTCTTCACGTCGACGGCATCGGGTGACAACTCCCAAAGCTCTAGAAAAACGTCCTGCGCCACGGACTGCACGAGCTCCCGCGGATAGGGCCATCCGTTTCGTTTGCAGAGGAGATAGGCGCGCGTTCGTGCCGTCCGCGATGCGGGCCAGAGGCTCAATGCGCGCTTGTAGAGCTCCAAGGCGTTCTCGGGCCTGCCGCTGTCTTCGGCCTCTACCCCAAAATCGGTCAGTACGTCGGACGCTTCACTCAGCGCCATACCCAGCTCGTCCTGTTTGAGCAGCAGATCCTCCGCGGCCGTTCGGATGCGGTCCAGTTTCCGATCGCGCGACTCGAACTGCATAGCCTTCAGTAGTTCTCGCAGAACGGTTACCGATTCGTCCTGTTCGCCGGTCCCGGCGAGGGCCGTCGCCAGTCCGAGCTGGGCTTCGAAATGGGACGGAAGCTGCCGCAAAGCACTGCGGTAGTTCGAGACCGCATTCTCATAATCACCCAGTTCCCTGAAACGCTCGCCGGTCTGGAAGTAGAGGTCTGCGGATTCGGACGTTGCTCGCGTGAGCTCCTTCTCCTGCGAGATCGCTGCGACCTCAAAGGGTTCTGGCGCCCAGGGCGTCCCACCAAACTCGTCGTGCGGAGCCGTGGAGCATCCATGCACCGCGATCAGGCCCGCCGCGCAAGGCACCACGCTCAAAGCGCGTAAAAAATAGTGAAACAAACTCATGGTCAGTGTGGCGAGAGGACTCGCTCGTAGAACGCCATAGGGTAGGTTCTGCGGCCTGGATGTAAAGGCAAATGTAAGCCCTCACGCCGGGCCTTGAAGGCCTATCTTGTGGCACAGAGGTTTGGAAGGACGGTCAGAATTCGATCGACCTCCCCCTCCGTCAGACCGGGATAGAGCGGAACCGAAATCATGCTGCTGTGAAATTGCTCGGTATGCGGGCAGCGCCCGCCAAGGGACTCGTGCAAAGGGCGGAACACGGGGCGGCGACAGGTGATCGCGGCCCCGAGGGCAGCCTCCATGAACGCGTCCGGATCTCCGTCTGGCGATACGAGATACCGGTAACATACGGCCTGGCTCGCCCCCGAGCGTACGCGATGCGACCGCGCAGCGAATGCCTGGTCATACGCCTGCGCCAACCTCTGCCGCTCGTCAACGTCGCGCCCAAGTCGTTCGAGCCGCGCGCGCGCCAGGGCCGCATGAATATCGCTCATCTTGTAGTTGAACGCGTGCGGGTCCAGCTCGCATGCATCGCAGTCTCTCAATTGCCGGATTCGGCGGGCCCAGCTCTCGCGCCGCGTGATGCACAGCCCTCCCTCGCCCGCGGGCACCATCTTGGTCGCGTAGAACGAGACCATCGCAATGTCGCCCTTACACCCGATACGCGCCCCGTCGGCATACGTCCCGCCAAACGCATGCGCGCAGTCTTCGATCACGGGTTGGCCCAACGCTTTGATGCCGTCCACGTCCGCCAGGTAGCCAAAGGTATGCGGCACGATCGCCGCATCAGCGGGCCCTGCCGCTTCGGCCACGGTCGCCCGCGTAATGCACGCGCTGTGCGCCCCGCTATCGACGCATCGCGCCTCGCCGCCCGCCGCACAAACGGCCGCGTAGAGACTATTACAGGTATACGACGGAATGACGACCGGTGCACCGTGGGACAGTTCCAGCGCCCGAAGTGACAGGGCCAACGCGGCGGTTCCCGATGAGACCGCCACCACATACGCGCCGTCGAACGCCGCGGAGACGTCTCGCTCCAACGCGGCGACTTCCTCGCCTTGGGCCAAGCGCCCGGCGCGCAGTGCCGCCACGACCGCCTCGATCTCGGCATCGCTGACCTGTGGTCGCGCGTGAGGTATGACGTCCAAATCCATTATCCCTGGTTCACAGGTTTAGTGCGTCGCGGCCTGCCGCGCCGCCCCCGCAGCGAAACAATCCGTCAATGGCCGACATATGCGAGACGAACTCCCCGCTGTCCGAGGGCTGGGTATAGACGGGATGCTCGAAGTCCTGGAATTCGACGTCGATTCCAGCGGCCTTGAATCGATCCAACTCGAGATACACCTTGGCCTGCGATCCGGAAAGGTAGGTGTCGGCCCCGAGGTACGTGCACATCTCAACCAAACGCTGCGTTCGATGCGGCTCAAAGTCGGGTAGTTTCGAGGCATTGACGATCTCGGTCTCGATCTCGAAACAGTCCAACAGCCACCCCACGCTTGCCTCGTTAATCTCGGCCAGGTCCGCCCACTCGCGGTCGAGGAGGCGCTTCAGCCCGTCACCGTACTGCGCAAAGGCCTCCGCACCGTGGTAAACCTGTTCGATCGTGCGCCAGATCTTGCGGCGCCAAGGCCCCTCGTCCGCCACGCCCACCGATCGAATCGAGTCTCCAAAGTCAAAGCGTACGGGGACCGTAAGCCAGTGCACGCCTGACGGCGTCGGGATCCGGTTTCGGTTCTGGAACTCGTTCTTCCGAAACTGCACCACGTCCAGAAACACAAACAGTTCCGCGCGACGAACCTTCTGCAAATAACCGAGCCAGGGAATAAACTGAGGTTGATGAATCGCACAGATCACGAACGCAGTGTAGAAAGCCGACCGCGCTGGTGTCGAGAAACTAACCCTGGGCGCGTGATTCGCGGCAAGCTCCGCCAGATTCTTCGAAGGTGAAACTGAAATCCGGGAGCGTCGCGCCCGCGAATCACGCGAACGCAGACCAGGGATAGAACCGCGGTCTCTCTTCCCTTCATTCGTGTGGATTCGCGTGATTCGTGGGCCAAAACTCTGCGAAAACTTCAGGTCAGCCCAGCCGCCGGACCACTTGAGATCGAAACTTCGTCCTCGTGATCGTCCCCGTGCTCGTTCTCGGGGCGTAGCGACTCTGGTAGAACGTTGCGAGCTTAGGGTCACGAGCGTCCGGTGCCTCCATGGCTCAGTCGGCGACATCGGGGATTCTTCGAGCCAGGAGAAATTCTATCGCGCTCTCGCGCTCCGAGCACAAGCACGAGCACGAGTACGATTGGATCTTGTGTCTCCGAGTTTGTGGAACCACAACATCTGGCGTCAACCGGGGGACGTTTCAGGCTAGCGTCTCGGTGTAGATCTTCGCGAGGCCGTCGAGCATGGTCTGCTCGTCGTAGGCCGGGTAGACTCCGTCCGCTCCCGCGGCGCCCATGGACTGCCGGAGATCAGGCGACTCCACGAGGCGGATCAGCTCGTCGCCAAGGCCCTGTGCGTCCTCCGGGCTGACGAGTATCCCGGTACGAGTGTCCTCGATCAGGGTCGGGATCCCACCGGTGCGCGTTGCGAGCACCGGCAGTCCCGCCGCCATGGCTTCGATAATCGCCCGCCCCATACCCTCATTGCGGCTGGCCAACACGAATAGATCCGCGGCGCTGAGCACCGGACGCACGTCATCCAGATGGCCCGCAAAGTGGACTCGCTCACTGAGCCCGCGGTGCGCGGCGTCCCGCGCCAGTGTCCCGCGCTGCTCCCCGTCTCCCGCGATCACAAGGTGAAGATCGGGACATCGCTCACTCGCTCGCCCGAAACCCTCGAGCAAGACGTCGAAACCCTTGACGGGCACAAGCCGCCCGATCGAGGCCGCCACGATCGCGTTTGCGGAAATGCCATGCGCTTGACGAAACGCCGCACCGTTGGCCGGGTCGATGTCGCGAAAGGTCGCCAGGGGGACCCCGCTTGGAACCGTCGTATACTGCCCGCGACGGCCGATGCCCCGTTCGAGGGATTCACGCGTCTCGGCATCCGTAAGCGAGATCAGCGCCTTCGTACGACGAGCCAGCCAGCGCTCCACCATGACGAAGAGATGCGTCGGCAGGTGGCCGAAATACCCGTAGAAAATATGCCCGTGCGGCGTATGCACCGCCGGAACACCGCAGATCATGGCGGCCAACCGCCCCACCGCGCCGGCCTTGGAACAGTGCGTATGGACGAGGTCGTAACGCTTCTGCCGAATGATACGGACCAGTTCGCGTAGCGTCGATAGATCGCGCAGCGGCGCCACGTTCCTCACCATGCGAGGCAGAAAATGTTTCTCAACGTCCAGCGCCTGCATGCGCACGACCGGCGCGGCGGCCAGGTCGGTCGTAACGCCGTACGCAAGCGCGGTCTCGAAGCCGTGCTCACGAAGCCGGTCCACGCATGTGATGGTGTTCGTGGCCGCGCCGCCGGCGTCCATGCGCGTGATGATATGCAGGACGGTTCGGTTCACGTTCTGGTCAAGCGCCGAACCCGTCAAGTATTTCGCCGGCGTGATTGGCCACCTTCGGTTTCTCGATCACGCTGACGACTTTGCCCTTCTCGTCGATCAAGAACGTGGTGCGAACCACCCCCATATACTTGCGGCCATACATGCTCTTCTCCTGCCACACGCCGTACTTCTGCAGGGCTTTCTTGTCCGGATCGGCGAGCAGCGTGAACGGAAGGTCGTACTTGTCGACGAAGCGTCTGTGCTTCTTCTCGTCATCCGGCGAGATTCCCAGGATCACAATGCCGGCCTTGCTGACCTTCCGGTAGTCGTCCCGAATGCTGCACGCCTGCTTGGTGCATCCGGGCGTGTCGTCCTTGGGATAGAAATAGATCGCCACCTTCTGTCCGTCAAAATCCTTCATCGCGACCTTGTCTCCATTCTGGTCGGTCAGCGTGAATGAGGGGGCCTTATCACCTGCCTTGATCATCCGGTTCTCCTTTCATGTGACTGAATCCTCACGTATATCAGCTCGATTCGGCGCCAGCATGGCCGCTCGCCAGTGAAGAGACAATGACAAAGAAACGCCCTCAGCACCGCAGCCGCCTCATGGCGAACTTCCGCCGCGAAAGCGTCGCCATGCTCACGGTATCGTTTGCCGTGGCCCTGGTTGAGAGCGATTTCGCCGGAATCCTCGCGGATAAGATATTTGCGGCACCCCCGTTTCTTCTAGCAATCATAGCGGCGGCGCCGGCAATCGCGCATCTCTCAAGCATGCATTGGGCGCACCTCGCACAGGGCCGGCCCAAGATTGCGATTTCGGTCCGGCTTTACGCGGGCGTGCTGCTCGCGGTGGCCGCGATTGCAGTGCTTCCGGTCAGCCAGATGGGAGCGTGGGCGCTCGCCGCACTCGTCCTCGCCGCTCGTATTCTCTACACGGGCGTGTTTACGATCCGCACGTCGATCTGGCATCTCAACTACCCGCGGCCGTTGCGCGCGCGAATCTCCGGGCGGCTCAACATGATCTACCAGGTCGTGATGGGGATCATGACCTTGTTCGCGGCGGGAGTCTTCGACGCCTATCACGAGGGCTTCCGCGTGATCTATCCGGCCAGTGCCGTCGTCGGGATCATCGGGATCATCGCCGTGCGACGGGTTCTGATGCATCGAGAGGCCGAGCATCTCGAACACGAAGTCGAGCACGATGCCGAGACGTCCGCAGGGCGATCGCAAGGGAGCCTGGGGCGACTCGTTGCGGCGCTGCGTCGAGACCCTCTCTACCGACGCATGATGATCGCCCAGTTCGCGTTGGGCACGAGCGCGCTGATGACGACGCCGGTCATGATTCACCTTATCTCCCGCGTACACGGATACTCGTACATGTTGAGCGCCGTCATCATCGTCGGGATCCCGTGGATATGCTCGCTATGCGTTATGCCGGCCTGGTCGGCGTATCTCGATCGCGTTCATGTCGCCCGCTTTCGGTCCCTGCAGAGCTTGATCTGGCTGGCGTGCCACGTGGTAACCCTGGCTGGATTCGTGACGTGGTCGGTAGAGTTAATCGTACTGGGCCGGATCTTGCGCGGGGCCGCCTGGGGCGGGGGCCTGATCGCGTATCAACTCGGACATCTCGACTTCGCCCGCCGCGGCGAGGCGACGTTCTACATGGGCATCAACGCGACCCTGACCGGGGTCCGGGGCGCCCTGGCTCCGATCCTCGGCATGGCGCTATACCTGGGCTGGCCATCGGTCACGCTCCCCGGCGTCGTGCTACCGGGTTTCTCAGGAATGGGACCGCACGTGTTTCTGGTCGCAGCGCTCTTGAGCGCCGCCGCCGGTGCCATGTACCTCGATCTCTACAGACGGGTGCGCCAAGGGCCCCGGGCCACTCCGCCGCATCCATCATGAAGAGACTTCCAGACGCGGATCCAGCGAAGCTTGTTTCTGGAGCAACTTTGTCGGAAGCTTCGTCGCAAGCTTTGTCGATTTCCGACGTCGCTGGGTGAAGACTCCAGGCTCGAAATCGTCCTGTCGAGTAATCGTCCTGTCTCTCCCCTCTGATCATTTTGGCCAGAACAGCTTTGCTAAATTCCGGGGGCCTGAGCGCTGCGCTGTCGACAAAGCTCGCGACGAAGCTTGCGACAAAGGAGGGCCCTCGTCCTGAAACAGGTTGTCACGTATAAAGGTGATCCGCACACGGTCTAGAGTTCCGCGACGACGCGGACTATTGGACCCGCCTTCGCGCGACGCTTCGGAGGGCACTGCAGGACGATTACTCGACAGGACGATTCTATTTTCCATGGCCGTGTCCGCTTAATCTGGGTCCAGCCGCGGATCCTCCACTCCTCAGCTCACCCCGCGGCATCAACGGCCCATAGCTCGGTGGGGCGATCGGCATGCGTCAGAACAATCTGAAGATGATCTGCGGCATGGCCGTTCAGTCCGTCGCGCATGGCCTTCATCGCCAGCTCGGGACGATTGCAGTCATTGCTGAGATGCGCCAGGTAGACGCGACGCAGTTGCGGGGACAGAATCTCGGCGATCATCTCGGCCGCGTGCTGGTTGGAGAGGTGCCCCTGTCGGCCCATGATCCGCTGTTTAAGCGGCCACGGGCGCTTGGAGTCGCGCAGGAGATCGTCGTCGTAATTCGTTTCGATCACCAGCCCGTGGCACCCGCGCAGCCGTTGCCGAATCAACTCCGTGGCCGTGCCCATGTCGGTGACAATACCGACGCGATCGGTGAGGTCGCTGATCACGAAGCCAACCGGTTCGTAGGCGTCGTGCGGAACCGAGAACGGCTCGATACGCAGGTCACCCACCAGGAACGGCGCGCCCGTCGAGAAGACCTTCCACCCCAGGCAATCGTTGCGCGGCAGACTCGAGACCGCATCCGACGTGCCCGAATTGGCGTAGAGCGGGATCCCGTGACGCTGGTGGAGCACGCGCAGCCCCGCGATATGATCGGAATGCTCGTGGCTCACGCAAATCGCCTGGATCGAACCGGGCTCAACGCCTATCGACGCCAGGCGCACGGTCGTTTCCTTCGCGCTGAGCCCCGCATCGATTAGAATCCGGGTACGCCCGGATTCAATGTAGGTGCAATTGGCGGAGCTGCTACTCGCGAGGACGCAGATCTTCATCGGGGAGCTGGATTTCGTCGTTGTGTCATGCTATCTCTGATCGGACTTATACGGAACGCCACACCGCACCGTCAAGAACCGCGGCGCGGGGAGGAGAACCATGACCAAGAAGAAGGACATTTATGACGATCCCGACTGGCCGCTGAAAGCTTATTGCAATCCGCTGTTCTTGAACAGTCCGGACGCGAGGGCGATTCGAGTGCTCTGCGAATTCCTCGAGCCCGCGTCGCGACTGCGCCACGAGAAGATCAAGCACATGGTGACGTTCTACGGCTCGGCACGCACGCTGCCACGCGAGACGGCCACGCAGCGGCTGCAGGAGCTTGAGGCCGGCGGCCAGGCCACGGACGACGAGATGACCGCGGCCCGCAACGCCCTCGAGATGTCGCGCTACTACGAGGACGCCATGGAACTGGGGCGGCGGCTGACCCGGTGGTCCATGGATCTTGGCGACGCGCAACCCAATTTCTACATCTGCTCGGGCGGTGGGCCCGGAATCATGGAGGCCGCCAACCGCGGTGCCAGCGAGGCGGGAGGACGGTCCGTGGGCCTGAATATCAGTCTGCCTTTCGAGCAGGATCCCAACCCATACCAGAGCAAGGAACTGGCTTTCGACTTCCATTACTTCTTCATTCGCAAGTTCTGGTTCGTCTATCTCTCCAAGGCGATCGTCGTCTTCCCGGGGGGATTCGGAACGATGGACGAGTTCTTCGAACTGCTGACGCTGATTCAGACCAGCAAGACCAAGAAGAGAATCCCGACGATCGTCTATGGCAGCCGCTACTGGAACGACATCATCAATTTCGACGCCTTCGCGAAGTGGGGCACGATCAGCCGCAAGGATCTGGATCTCTTCACCATCATGGACAGTGTTGACGACGCCTACAACTACCTCGTGGGCGAGTTGAGCAAGATGTACCTGAAGTAGACCGCCTCGTGGAAAACAGATACCTACCCGGACTCGAACAGTCGTCGCCCCAGGCCCCAGCGCCTGGCATTTCGGCACTGACCTGCTCAGTGATCCAGATGTCCGCCGGAAAGAGCTGGCGCCGCAACCTGGGCAAGGCGCTCGGGTTGATCGAGGCGTGCAAGGGATCGGACATCATCGTCCTCCCGGAAATGTTCGTCCTGCGCGCGAGCGACCCCGAGCAGACCGAGCAGGCGGAGACGATTCCCGGTCCGACCACCGATGCTCTTGCGCAGAAGGCTCGCGAGCTCGAGTGCTGGCTGGTGGCCGGCAGCATCGTTGAGCGGGTCGATGCACGACGCTTCAACTCATGCGTTGTGTTCGACCGCCGTGGCCGCATCGCGGGGCATTACCGCAAGATTCACCTGTTCGATGTCGACATCAAGGGCGAGCGCACGATTCGTGAGAGCAACACCTTCAGCAGCGGAAGTGAGCCGATGATGGTGAATATCGAGGGCTGGCGATGCGGACTCGCCATTTGCTACGACCTGCGCTTTCCGGAGTTGTTCCGGTACTACGCCGACGTTGGTGCGCATCTCGTCTTTATTCCGTCGAACTTCACAGACGCCACGGGACGCGCACACTGGATGACCTTGCTGCGCGCGCGCGCGATCGAGAACCAATGCTATGTCGCGGCTCCGAACCAGTACGGAAAGCACCCCCATCTCAAGGTTCTGAGCCATGGCCACTCGGCGATCATCGATCCATGGGGTGAGATCCTTGGAGAGGCCAAGTACTCCGAGCGGATTGTGACGGCCGAACTCGATCCCGCGCGGCTGGCCACCGTGCGTCAGAGCATTCCGGCGTTAAAGCACCGCGTGCTGTAGCCCGGGTCCTCTGCGGGCGACATGCCCCAAGGAATCCGGGCAAGAAAAAGCCCCGGGAGGGGGTCCCGGGGCTTTCTACTCGTATGCGTATTAGAGGACGCGTGAGATGGAGACACCACCCCAGACGCCGTCACGTGCAGCGACGTCGGGAATCACGTCGTCATCCAGGTTCGTGTTGTACTCGATCTGGGCGGAAATGCTTGTGCCTTCAGCGATTTCCATGCTCAGCGTAGCGTTGACACGACCATCAGCCAGACCGGAGTCCAGCGGAGCGACAGCCTTGTCATCGTCGAACCAGCCTGCGGCAGCGGTAACGGTCAGGCTCGCATCGCCAACGGGGACCTCATGCGAGACCTCCAAGTTGACGTAGATGTCACCGTCAACGGCACCCTCGAGCCCGAAATAGGCGCTCAGGACCGGATTCAGTGGAATATCGTTACCGGAGACACTGACGCTGATCTCGCGATCACTCGTCCCGCCTTCCGGGTACAGATACTCTATCCATCCGACCGACACATTGGCTTCCTCAATTGGAAGTGCATACTCCAATGAGAGGTCGACCTCATTCATGTCTGTCTTGGTCTTGGAGTCCGTATCCCACCACGCCCAGGTCGTGAAGGTAAACCCTT
The DNA here is from genome assembly GCA_027623315.1 of Verrucomicrobiota bacterium. Classification (GTDB taxonomy): domain Bacteria; phylum Verrucomicrobiota; class Kiritimatiellia; order CAJWTS01; family CAJWTS01; genus JAQBYD01. The sequence goes on from JAQBYD010000031.1 coordinate 42,404, forward strand.
CATGACTCACAGCGATGGTTGGATGGACCGCTACGTCCTTACTCACATCAACGCCACGGAATACGTAATCGGAGTTCACCTCAAGGGTGGCATCCGCATCCGCAGCCAGGGCTGTCGAGGTATTAACGGCAAACGCCACCAAGGCGGCGCTGCCGAGCATTTTGGCTACACGACTCATGTGTAATCCTCCTCTTCCTTTTGCATCTATGTAGAAGCAGCACCTTCCGCCACTCCATGCTATTTGCCAATCTCTTATAGGGAACGGGGGGGGACGTCAAGCAACTCTTTTTTTTGTTTTTATTCGTTCACTTTTGGCCTATTTTTGGATCTCTTTGAACGAACAGTGGGCATTTCACGTGTTAATGACTGCATCATGACAGCTCTCGCAAACGTCACTACGACGCGGCGGCGCGCGTCACTCTGCACCCTTGGGTGTAGACTCAATCAATCGGAGTCCGAACTGATTCGCAGCCGCCTTGAAGTTGCCGGCTACGAGATGGTCCCGTTCGGCGAGCCCGCAGACCTGGGAATCATCAACACGTGCACCGTCACACACCAGGCGGATCAAAAGTGCCGGCAGACCATCCGCTCGTTCATTCGAAGGAATCCGAATGCGTACACGGCCGTCGTGGGCTGCTACTCGCAGCTCGGATATCGTGGGATATCCGAGATCCCGGGCGTGGATCTAATCGTCGGGAACCAGGCCAAGCTGGACGTGCTGGATTTCGTCCGTCTCGGACGCAACCCGCGCCCGCTCGTGATCAGGGACAACATCGTACGCGAAGACTTCGCGGTCGATTTTGAAGATAGCAGCGACGTGACTCGACGCGCCAACCTCAAGATCCAGGATGGCTGCAATTTCATGTGCACGTTCTGCGTGATTCCGTTCGCACGAGGGCGGGCCAGAAGCCGGGATCTGGCAAATCTACTCGATGAAGCTCAGTCGCTGGTCCAGCGTGGGGCCCGTGAAATCGTGCTCACGGGGGTCAATGTCGGTACCTATGATCTGGATGGCCACGATATCCGTTCGGTCGTGAACCGCCTGGACGCGATCCCGGGGCTGGAGCGCATCCGGATCAGCAGTATCGAGCCGACGACCATCCCGACCGCCCTTTTCGAGATGATGCGCGATCCGGATCATGCCCTGCCGCCCTATCTGCACATACCACTTCAATCCGGATCCGACCAGATCCTCGAACGAATGCGCCGTCGCTACACCGTTTCGGAGTACCTGGATTTCGTCCAACTCGCCCACGACTCCGTACCGGACCTCTGCATGGGCACGGATATACTAGTCGGCTCACCGGGTGAGTCGGAGGCCGACTTCGAACAGACCTGCGATGTCCTGGTCAAGAGCCCGATCGCATACGCGCATGTCTTCACCTATTCGGAGCGGGATGGCACACCGGCCGCCCGCTCAGACGACGTGGTGCCGGTCGCGGTCCGGCAGCAGCGCAACGCCGTGCTGCGGCGGCTCTCCGCGCGCAAGCGCCAGGCCTACGATTCCTCCTACGAGGGCAAGCTCGCAACGGTTCTGTTCGAAAACGCCAAGCATGGCTATTGGCCGGGATACACCGATAATTACATTCGCGTCGCCGTGGCATCGCCTGAGCCGCTTCACAACACGATCCGCAAAGTCCGTCTGTTGCGACGCACTGCCGACTTTGTTGTCGCCGAGCTCGCCGCTTGAACGCCTCTTCGGCAACCCCGGCCGGACCATCGCGCGACGGCGCGCCCGGGATGTTTAACCGCATCGCGCACCGCTACGATTTCCTGAACCGAATGCTGTCCTGTGGCCAGGACGTTCGCTGGCGCAAACGACTTGCGCGTCACTTCCCCGACGGCACGAATCTGAGCGTGCTCGACGTCGCAACGGGAACCGGGGACGTCCTGCTCATGCTGCATGGCTTCGGACGAATCGGGCGTGGTGTCGGCATCGACATGGCAGAAAAAATGCTCGATATCGGTCGTGCCAAGATTCGCGCGCGCGGACTTCAAGAAACATTCACGCTGAAAACCGGCGACGCCGCGCAGATTCCCGAGACCGACGGGACCTATGATGTCGTGACCATCGCGTTCGGCATCCGCAACGTCGGGAACACCGCGACGGGACTCGCGGAACTACACCGCGTGCTCAAACCCAACGGCCGCGCGCTGATCCTCGAGTTCTCGCTGCCTGCGAACCCGGCGATGCGCAAGCTCTACCTCTTCTACTTCCGCCACATCCTGCCCCTCGTGGGCGGCCTCATCTCGGGCGACAGCTACGCCTATCGCTATCTGAACCAGACCGTGGAAACCTTCCCCTACGGCGACGCCTTCCTCGACCTCATGCGTAACGCCGGATTCAAGAACGTCTCCGCCGACCCGCTGACGTGCGGCATCGCCGCAATCTATCGCGGAGAAAAACCGGACGATCGGTGAGATCGGCAGGCCTGACGCCATTCCGACCCCAATGATCATCTGGTTTTTCCCATCTTGCACACCTCATCGAAGTGCTTCTTGTCGACGGGCTGCACCGAGAGGCGCATGCCGCGCTTGATCACTATCATGCCGTCGAGGCGGGCATTGACCTTGAGATCCTGCAGCGAGGCGACTGCCGCAAACTTCTCCACAAATTCGATATCGACCATGATCCAGGTGGGGGTGTCTTTAACGGATTTGGGATCGAAGTAGCGACTCTTGGCGTCGAACGCGGTGTGATCGGGGTATCCGGTACGGCAAACGCGCGCCATGCCGGCCACGCCGGTCGGATCGGAATTGGAGTGATAATAGAGCACGAGGTCGCCGACACGCATCTCGTCGCGCATGATATTGCGTGCCTGGTAGTTGCGCACGCCTTCCCAATGGGTCTTGCCGTCCCTCGCAAGATCGTCGATCGAGAAGACAGCCGCCTCCGATTTCATCAACCAGTATCTCTTTGCCATCAATCCACCTCCGCCCCGACCGTCCATGATCTCCCGCGCTCTGTCAATGCCGGTCGACCCTTTCGAAGAATAGTCATCTGGCAGGACGATTAGCCCGGACATCTCACACTTTTTCGTAGCGAGAGCGCGAAGAGCCCGTCAGGCTTGATCGAAACA
>JAQBYD010000093.1 GCA_027623315.1 Verrucomicrobiota bacterium
CCAAATCACAGTATGTCCATACAGTTTCATCGGCAAAGCCCTGTTTCGATCAAGCCTGACGGGCTCTTCGCGCTCTCGCTACGAAAAAGTGTGAGATGTCCGGGCTAGTGGCCGGTATTGAGGGGTTTGATTTCCAGCTGGCCGGTTACGGTGTTGGTGCCGAGCGGACGACTGTACCGATAAATTGTGAGTTCTGCGGTGGTCCCCCTGATGAATGACTGGCCGTCCACGGTTGCCTCGACGATTCCGTAGTCCGGCCCCCTGCTGAATCCGACCTGGAGATCGACGATGCCCCTCTCGCCGGGCCAGTCGATCGTCACGTCGCGCAGCTTCGGCGGTAGATCGTTGGTATGTCCCGATTGTCCGAGGCATTGCAGGCGGGCTTCGTACTGCGCGTAACGTTGTCGCGGTAAGGTCGCGAGCGCATTTCCGGTGTTGACGTCGAAGTACCCGTCGTTGATCGCGTTGGCCGCAGTCCAACTCGCGCTCTTGACGGCGCTCTCGGACGCCGCGGATCGAATTCGAATTTGGATGTCTCCGCCCGCCGCGGAATTCTCCTCGTGGGTCCACGCAAGGCGGTTGTATTCCGGTGCCGGGTTCCGCGTGTCGAAGATGCCGGAGCGGTAGATTCCGTTCGACGGATAACCCACTTCGATTTCCGCCAGGCAATAAATGCCCATGGCCGGGACTCCATTTGTCGTGGCCATGAACGTTGTGGAGTTTGTCTCGAAGCGGAGGCCATTCAGGTCTTCGTTGATGTTGAAGAACGCGGGAGCGCTATATGCCCCGACGTGGATCGAGTTATACGCGAGATTGGTCTCACCCCAGGCCGGGTTCGTGCTGTTGCCGGTATTCCGATAGAACTGAATTTCCCCACCAATGCCGCCAACAAAGAGGTCATAGTCGTTGTCCGCGTCGATATCGGCAAATGCTGGTCGGCTGAGCGCGGACGATATTCCCTCGTAGTTGGATACGATTGTGGCGTACTGGAAGTTGCTGCGCGTCCCCGTGTTCTCGATGTAATACAGCCAACCCAGGTACGTTGTGCCGTTCCATCGACTTTCTCCGGTGAAGAGATCCAGATCGTCATCGTTATCGATGTCGACGAAGGCCGGCGAGCTAAAGGAGCTGATGTCGATTCCCTGCCACGCGGCGACGGGGCTCGCCCAAACCGGATTCTGGCGCGACCCCGTGTTTTCGTAGAACCGGATGCTGCCACCGCTCTCGCCAACGAACAGGTCGTAGTCTCCATCGGCGTCGATGTCCGCAAAGGCGGGAGTGCTGTAGGAGCCCACGTCGATGCTTTCCCAGTCTTCTTCCGAAACCTCGTAGTCCGGATTGAGAGGGGTGCCGGTCCGCTCGATAAACGTCAGGGTTCCGCCCGAGTTTCCAATGAGCGCATCGGCATCACCATCGCCGTCGATGTCCGCAAAGGCGGGTGTAGCGAACGCTGCCAGATTTTCAACATCATCGCCCGGCACCCACGCCGCGACCTGGGGTGTTCCGAGATTCTCGTAGAGCGTGAGCTTGCCGGTGTTGTCGCCCACGATCATGTCAAGGTCGAGATCGCCAGCTCCGCCCACGCGGAGTGCGACACGGTAGTTCTTGTCTTTATCGATAACCCATTCCTCTACCCAGTCGCTCCACACATCGGATCCCGCCACGATGTACACGTCGCCGTCGCCATTATCGAATGTCACGTTCGTCGCGCTCCCGCTGGTCTCGTCGATGATCGAGACATCGTGAATGTACGTCGATTGCGACTCGGCGGCCTTGAAGCGAAGGCGTACCCATTCGCCGTTCAGCGCGATGGCGGCCGCATCGTTCGATCCGCCATAGATAATGTTGGTAATCACGAGTTCCTGCCCGGAGATGATCTCGGATCCGTCTCCCTCGTTGGGCCGGTCCGCTCCCCACGCAAGACCCTTCTCCAGCGTCACGACGTAATCGCCGACATACGGTGCCGAGTTTGTGAAGCTCTCGTCGAACGTCACGCCGACATTCTCCATGTATGCCGCCGCGGGTTCGTGGAAGCTATTGTCGACCCAAAGGTCGTTATAGATCTTGAACGTGATCGAGTTGCTCCATGGCGTTCCGGACGCCGTGTTGGTGTCCACGGGATCGAACGTCAGTTGGCTCTTGCCGTCCCAATTCGCACCGTGCTGAGACATGTCCTCGGCGATGACGCTCCCGCCCGAGATGGAATACTCGAAATGGGGGGACGCCGGATGGCTGTTCACCGGCGGGAAGAGTTCGCCGTCTCGTCGACTCTGGGTGCCGCTCATCGCCAGCCAGTCGATTCCGATCTTGTATCCCGCGCTGTTGATGTTCTTTCCGACGACTGCTAAGACGAGTTCGTGCATGCCCCCGTCCAGCACCACGCCGCCCATATTGAACGTCGCCTCCTTCTCAATTCCGGGGGCGTAGCCGTCATACTCCATCGTGGGTGGATGCACGCGCAGGTCTGCGAGGTTCTTGAAGATGATCTTGGTCGCCATCGACTCTCCGGGTAGCTTGGCCGCCGCCAGCGTTGCCGCATTCGAGGACTCGACGACAACGGCCAACTGATCGTAAAGTTGGGCTGGAGTGGCGTTCGAGTACCGGGGCTCGAAGACGGTGCGCCGCAGTTCCGATGGCGCTCCGGGCCGTACGTGATAGACCACGGTCTTGTCCCACAGAAGCGAGTTATCGTCGTCGCGCTCGAGCAGACCGTCACCGTCGCTATCCTCGGCGAGTGGAAGACTGATCGCTTCGTATTGGGCTGATTCCGCCGGGTAGAATGCCATATGTCCGGTTCCGACACTGGAGAGCCTCAGGTCCCTGCGCATCCACTGCGTGGCGATCTCCAGGTCCATGTTGAGTTGGTTCACCACGGACTCCTGGTTCCACACCCACATGGCCTGCATGAACGCGGTCATCGCCATGCCCAACACCACGACCGAGAGCGACGAGGCGACCATCAACTCGACCATTGTGAAGCCTGCCCCGCGCGGCATGAGCCTGGATCGGCTTGAGTTCATAGCCCATCGGTCAGCAGTGACGCGACCTCAACCGGTTCGTCGCTCATCCTGCCTTTGCCAAGCGAAAACCACACAGACACTCTTACCAGTGTGCAGTTCGCCACGGCGTTGGTGTCCACGGAGATGGATCGCTTGAAGAGGCCGTCTGTTGTCACATTGCCCATGCCGTCCACGGACACGGAGTCTTCCGAGAGTAGCTGGAGGCTGTCGTAGTCGAGACTGCGTGCCCGCTGTATCTGGTTCTTGGCCAGGCGCGTGGCCGTGTGATGGTTGGCGGCCATGCGATGCGTGGAGAGGGCCGTCAGGTAGGCCCATGTGAATCCAGCGGATACCATTAAGAAGATCGCGCTGGCAACCATGACTTCGGCGATCGTGAAGCCCTCAACGAGCTGACGTGATTTCATTCGCATGGCGTCTCGTTCCCGTCCTATTTTGGTGATCTGGTCCTCTGCATAATCCTTCCGGGGCACACTCATTCGCTTCTCTTCGCGCGAGCCGGGCGACGGCTCGACATTTCGGCATGAAAGCGGCATTCGTTGAATTTATAGCATTTTTTGTTCCAACTAAGCGGACGGAGTGTGGTGATGCACAAAGATCCTATCGAATAAGAGATTATGAGCGAGTGCATCGCAAAAGTGAGAAGCAATGCGTACAAGGCTCGCAGTCGTGCCGTACAATTATGGGCGTGGCGGTCTCCCGGGCACATGCAGCTGCCTCTCACTCACGCTGACCCGCTCGGCAAGCAGCATCGTGCCGGCTGACATGCGCTCTCGGGCGCGTTGAGAGTCCGAGGCATGGTACTTGCTTTAGTCACTATTTTTGCGAAACTATGGGATTGTGTCGGTTATCCCCTGCATATAGTATCGGCGGCGCTGACAAGCACTAGATATGGAAGACACGGCGGAATTAGAGGTCGAGGAAGCGGCGACTGGTCTCCCTGCCAAACTTGCGAAGCTGAAGGATTCGTTCAAGCATCTGAATCGAGGTCCTACGGATCTCGTCTCTATTGACGTCGGGACGAGTGGCATCAAGGCGGTTCGAATGCGCAAGACGGCTGGGGGTGCCGAGGTCTCTGGCGCCGAGATTCTGCCGATTCCCGAAGCTGAGCCGACGGACGAGGAGGAGACGGAGGCGGCGACCCCGCTGCTGTCCTTGCCGTCCGAGTTAAAGGCCAGGCACGCCGTTCTGTGCACAACCGCGGCAGGTTCCATCGTTAAGCTCCTTAGTTTTCCCGGCGCATTTAGCGCACAGGCCGAGGCACAAATTGTTACCAGCCTCGGGATTGAAGACGAGGATGCATTCCGGGTCGGATACAAGGTCGTCATGATGGGGCAGGGGCGGTCCGAATCGTCCGTTCTTGCCGTGGCCATGCCGGACGCGGCGGCCAGGGCACCGTTGGCCCTCGTGGCATCCGGCCTTCCCGTTCCTTACTCGGTCGAAATAGCCGGACTCTGTGCAATGAACGCGTTCCTCGCCGGGCCGGGAGCGGAGACCACGGGTGAATTCGTCGGCGCGATCGAGTTCGGCGCAACCGTGAGTTTTTTCGCGTTGTTCAATGAAGGCCGACTGGCGTTGATCCGAAAATTCAATTTCGGTATGGATCCACTCATTGCCAAGGTCCGGGACTTGCTGACGGTAGACACCGAGACGGCCCGCAACATTCTGACCGACGGCTCATTCGATCTATCGCAACCGATCGGCGAGATCATGCAGCCGTTCATAAAACAGCTCGTCATTTCGCGCGATTTCGTCGAGCGCCGTTACAACGGGAGCGTGACGCAGTTGTTCCTCTCCGGCGGCGCGGTCGGATCGCGGGACTGGGTCACGGAATTGCAGAATGCGTTTGGGCTGGATGTGAACATATGGAACCCGTTCGAAGTTGTCTCGGTAAGCGACGCTGTCGACCTCGGACGCTTTGCGGGTCAGGAATCGCGTTTTGCCGCGGCCATCGGCGCGGGTCTGGCGACCTTTGAGGAGACCTGATCGTGAATCTGCGCGTCGACCTCATCTATCCTGCCGAGCAACGCAGCGCCAGTGCCTTCAATTTGAGGAGCATGACGCGTGTGAGCGTTTTCGGCGTCCCGGCGATTCTCGTATTGATCGCCATCGTAACCCTGGTGCGCGTACATGGGCTGTCGCGCGAGGTGCGGCGCTGGGAGAACCGTTGGCGAATCGCCGCGCCGGAGAAGGACGGCGCCATCGAGTTTCAATCGACGGTGCAGCGCAACATGAAGTGGACCGGCGAGATCGAATCCTGGCGTTCGACGCGCGCAGCGTTACCGACCTTACTCAGCAACATTCGGTCGAACGTGCCGTCGATGATTCAGTTTACAGACCTGCTGATCGTCGAAGAATTTCGTGATGTCGAGGATGAGGGAATCATGCGTCAGTACATGATGACGATCAACGGGAAGGCCGATGGTTCACGTGCCCAGTACGATGTCACGGACCTGACTGAGGCGCTGATGGGTAAGCCGGCCTTTACAGGACTGATCGCCAAGGCCGAGGTGCCCACCGGGGCGTTTGGGCAGGACACCGATGACCCCAATGCTCCGGCTACGCGGCGTGTCTTCCAGATTAAGGCTGAGTTCAAGCCGGTTCCATTCGACCAGACTCTCGAACCATGAAGTTACCAGAGAACAAGAAAGAGCGCATCCAGGTCGTCGCTCTGATCTGCATCGGGGTTTTCGGTGTTCTCTACGCCGCGATTCAACTTGGGCTGAGTCCGATTCTGGATGACGCGAAGAAGAAACGCGAACGCTTGAGCGATCTCAAGGACAAGGTCTCCAATGCCGAGCGGTTTATGGAGGCCAGAGAGCGGCATACGTCGGACAACGTCCGGGCGATCAGCAATATCTTCTATATCTCGCAAAGCTACCTGCTTGAGCCGGAAGTGGGGAACTACCTCCTGCCGGCCAAGGGACTGGTCGCGCGCTATACGGCCGCCGCGGGCATTCCAGATGTGAGCGTGGAGGAGATTGGCCAGACGGCGATCCCGGTTAGCAAAGCTACCGAGGCCGGTGAATCGGCGGAGCGCGCGTTTAAGGCGTATGCCGTTCGCGTGTCGTGTACGGGAACGTACTCCAATCTGGTCGTGTTGACTCGGGTCATCGCCGAGGAGAACCCCATGCTGGCCTTCGGCACGGTCCAGATGTCAACGATTCAGAAATCTCCACAACAGCATCACATCTCCCTCGTCCTTCGCTGGCCGATCTGGGCGGATCAGAGCATCGTGGAAGAACTTAGAGCCCAATACGAGGAGGCCGTACGTGGTGGAACGGACGCTGATGAATCGTAATCGTGCATGGTGGCTATTACCGGCGAGCATATTGGCGCTATCGCATGCGTCTGCCCAGCTCGGGTTGCCCGGAGGAGCAACGCCAGATCCCGATCCTCCCGCGAAGCGGCCGGCACCGACAACCCCGATCAACCCGGCGGGTCAGCCAATCGCGCCTGCAGCGTCCGACGAGGATCCCGCGACCGCCGCCGAGGAAGCCGAACGCCGTGAGCATCTCCTGCGACCCGGCGTGCGCGATCCGTTCTGGCCGATCGGCTACATCCCTCCTCCACCCGCACCGACCGTCACGAACGTGACACCGGTCTATGTCGAGGCACCCGCCGAGGATTGGAAGCGCGCGCGAGCACAGCTCAAAGTTGCTGCGATCAGTAAAAAGGGAGGGAAGTTCCTTGCGCTTTTGCGAGACGGGTCCCTGGTTGATGAGGGTGATGTCGTTACCGTGCGGGGCAAGGTATACATTTACAAATTCAAGATTAGCGTTATAAATCAGCACGGAATCGAGACCGTGCCCCTTGCGACGACACCGATTGACGAGAACTGATGCATCGGCACTGGCACAGTAAATGCGGATGCATATCGACCGAGCGGAAGAAAAAGGCTATATCCGGATTTCCCAACTGCATGATTTACTCCTGACATCGGATAGTACGGGCTCTTATGGTTGATCTACAGTGTGCGAAAGCGGGCCGGGATTTGTGCAGGAATGTCTACATCTCCGACGGTGAGAAAGATCATGTCGGTGAAGGCGTCGAGATTCCGGAATCCGCTCGCCCGGTTCTTGACGATTTTGACGATGCGATTGAGGCCTTCGGCGATGGCGTTGGTAAGTCGGCATCCGACGAAGGCGAGGACCCCATCGTAGTGTTCCCTCAACGTGTTGACGAACTTGCGCATCGGCTCCAATCGGCTTCGAAGGACCGATGTCATCCACTGCCTGATGAAGCGCTCGGCCGCCCACGGGGCTTTGTATTCCCAGAACTGCTCGAACTCATCCTTCAGTTGCCACGCTCTGTAGATGCGGCGATTGGCCTTGTCGAGCGCCCTCAGCGTTTCGGTGTCTTTGCGGGATCGAGTTGACGAATGACGGTACAATAACCATCGCAGGCCCTTCAGAGCTTTTCGATCCGCGCCGGTGGTCAACCGCCACTGTTCTTTGCGGACGTCATCGACCGCGGCATTCAGGGCTTTGACGACATGGAAACGATCCAGCACAAGCGTGGCATTGGGGCAGTGCTCGGTAATGGCTCCCATGTACGCCTGGCTCATATCGCAGCAGCCTATCTGAATCTGTCCCTTCTGGTAGTCGCTGAGCACCTCATTGAAGAAAACGTCAATAGCTGCACGGCCTTTGCCTGGGCCGACCCAGACCACGCAGGATCGGTCCAGGTCGTAGACCAGCGTGGCGTACTTGTGCCCCTTGGCATAGGAGATCTCATCGATGCCGATTCGCTTCAGCCCGCGGATCTTGTGGCCGTCACGGGTGGCCGTAATGCAGCGGTGCAGCAAGTCGGAGAGCGTCGAGGATGGCGTATGCAGCAACGTTCCGGCACCATTCTGTGGCATCATTTGACAGTAGCGTAGCATGAGATACTCATACCGATATGTCGCCCGTGCATGGCTCCGTGCCCAAGGAATCTCCTCTTGCCTGCGTCCGTGTGTAGGGCAGCGTATCTCCCGTGGGCAATACTGGAGCCACACCTCCCATCCCGCTGCGGGAATGTCTCGCCACCATCGCACCTCCGGCAATGTCCACACGATCTCGCAACGCCGCCCGCATACAGGGCACAGGCAACCATTCTTGTGGGGTTTGACTAGGATAATCAGCCTCCTGCTGCCCTCGAAAACAAAGTCCACGACTTTCAGTCCTTTGAATCTGAGCAGCTTCTGGATACACTTGTTTGCGGTCATAGCTCCTATTCCTCTCCTCTTGATGTTGTGTGGAAACTCACCAAGAGTAGGGGCGGGGCTATGACCATTCAATTCATATTAGAATCATAAGAAACTCGCTTGGGAAATCCGGATAGAGCCAA
>JAQBYD010000094.1 GCA_027623315.1 Verrucomicrobiota bacterium
AATCGGTTGTTTCCCGGTTTAGTTCTCGGCAAAGTTCTCGGGATAGTTTGATCAGCGTCCCAATCCACCTTACGTGACAAAGGAGGTGATCTTGTCCATGGCCGGGTTCGCTTATTTTGGGTCTAGGATTCTGTCGGGCTTAGCCGCCCTCCGACTTCGTGGTACCGAGAAGGTCAGCGGTGAATGGGAACTGGTGACGCTGGCTTACCACATGAAACGGTTGTGGAACCTGAAGTTGGCGGCCGGTTGATCCCAGAGGGAGTCCTATGCCCGCGTTCGATTGTGACGATCCATCGCCCTCGACATCCTCAACTCCTCACACAGCCAAATTCACCCCTCACCCGTTTTGCGCAGCAAAAATAATGGGAGACCGGCGGTTTATGACGCGACTTAAACTGATGGCGCTAAGTCCGACGGGCTCCTAACCCGGATATCTCACACTTTTCCTACTACGAACACGGATAGCTCCGTCAGGCTTGATCGAAACAGGGCTTCGCCAATTTACAGTATGCTAGATGACCGCGTACGCATCCGGGTAGACCGGCACGAACCACGTTTCCTTTTCCCGGTGCGATCATTCGGTTTGGATCCCGTGGCCTATCACCCTATGATCCCGGAATGACAGAAAGCGCGGAGCAGGCCCCGAAGCCGATCCCGAAGTCCGACGAGGCGACGGAGGGGCGCACCGGATATAGTTTTGGCACTTTCCAGGGCGTCTATACGCCGAGTGTCCTCACGATCCTGGGTGTCATCATGTACCTGCGCTTCGGTTGGGTGCTGGGCAATGTGGGACTGACTCTGACCCTCGTGATCGTGACGATGTCGTGCGCGATTACCTTTTTCACGGCCCTGTCGTTGTCTGCACTGGCGACGAATATGAAGGTCGGCGGCGGCGGCGCCTACTACATTATTTCCCGTTCGCTGGGCGTTGAAGCCGGGGCCGCGATCGGGGTTCCGCTCTATTTTGCACAGGCGCTCGGAGTCGCGTTTTACATCGCGGGCTTCTCCGAAGCGTTCGTCTCCGTCTTCCCGCAGTTCGATCCACAGTGGGTTGGCGTTGGTCTGTTGATCGCGATCAGCGCGCTGAGCCTGGTCTCCGCGGATTTGGCCCTGAAGTCGCAGTATGTGATCCTGGGGCTGATCGTGCTTTCGCTGATCTCCGTGTTCTGCGGCACGGATGTGCAGCCGGCACCTGCCGCGGTCGCGGTGCTGCCGAAGGCGGGTTTCTGGGTCGTGTTTGCCGTGTTCTTCCCTGCCGTCACGGGCATCGAGGCGGGCCTCGCGCTATCGGGAGACTTGCGCAAGCCCAGTCGCTCACTCCCGGTAGGGACGGTCGCGGCCGTTCTGACCGGGTACGCAGTGTACATGGCGATTCCCGTTTTTCTCTCCTATCGCGTCAGCGATACGAGCTTGTTCCTGTCGAATAGCATGATATTGCGCGACGTGGCGCGCTGGGGCGTGCTGATCACGCTGGGGGTTCTGGGGGCTGCAATCTCCAGTGCGCTGGGGTCTCTGCTTGGCGCACCGCGAACCCTGCAATCCCTCGCAAAGGACCGCATCGTCCCGCGGTTTCTGGCGAAGGGGTGGGGCGACCGCAACGATCCGCACGTGGCGACTGCGATCACGATCATCGTTGCGCTGCTCGCGATTCTGAACGGAGATTTGAATGTGATCGCCCCCGTGCTGACGATGTTTTTCCTGACGTCCTACGGGTTGCTCAACCTGTCTGCCGGGCTGGAGGAAATTATAGGCAGTCCGGCCTGGCGGCCGACGCTACGCGTGCCCGCCCTGCTCTCCATTACGGCATCGCTGGCCTGCCTGGCCACGATGCTCATGATCAACGCCGGTGCCACCATGGTAGCCGTCGCGGTCACCACCTTTCTCTACATCATCGTGAAACGCCGCAGTCTCTCGGCACATTGGGGCGATGTGCGCTACGGGGCGCTGATGCTCCTCGCCCAGTTCGCCGTGCGCCGGCTCGCTCAGGGCAAGCCGGATGAGCGCACCTGGAAGCCCAACGTGCTCGTGGTGTGCCGGGCGCCGGACACGCGCATGCACCTGATCGAACTCGCCCACTCGCTGGCCCCGGACATTAGCCGGCTCACCGTGGCTACCATTGTACCCCCCCAGATGTGGACCGCGGACCGGGTTGACAGTGTCAGTGCTGCCGTGCGCTCCTACCTCTTGAAGCACGACATTGAGGCGATGGTTAAAGTGTTGCCCTCGCACGACTTGAATCAGGCTGCCGAGGCCATGATCGCCGCGTATGGCTTTGGACCCCTTGTGCCGAATACGATCATGGTCGGCGAACCCGACGATGCGCCCACGGAAGGCACGGCTCGACTTCTGACGCTCGCATCGCGCACGCGTCGCAACCTCGTACTCGTGAGAGAGTCGGGCGACGCACCGGAGGGAGAGGTGCCGCGCGTGGACGTCTGGTTGCGGCGGCAGTCCACCAACACGGGGCTGATGCTTACCCTTGCTGATATTATGCGGCGCGGCGGAACATGGACCTCCAGTTCCCTCTGTGTGCGTACGGTCGTGGATCCAAACGAGGACGTCGAAGATGCGCGGCATCGGCTCCAGCAGATTGTCGAGAGCAACCGTCTCGATGCGGAGATCGATGTTCTGATCAAGGACGATCGAGCGGTGTACGATATGATTCGTGAAGCCTCGGCCGATGCCTCGGTGACCTATGTAGGCATTCGGCACCCCCTGGATGGAGAGGAGCGGGAGTCGTACCAGGCGTACCTGGATCAATTGCTGCAGGGAACGCAGGGCTTCCCCGCCGCACTGCTCGTGCTCGCTGCCGAAGATATAAATTTTAGCCGCGTTCTGGCGATGGAGTAATGAAAGCGATAATCCCTGATCTGACGGCCACCGTAGGGCAACGTGACGACGCACAGAACAAGACGGCGATCCTTATTGAGCCCGGCGTGCGACGCGTCACGCGCGAGAACAACCAACTTGAAGACTTCGCTCTCGATGTGGATGATCGGCGGCTGGGGACATCCGCCCTCCAAGTTCGACAGAGAAGAGGTCAGGGGAGAGATGCGTAGCTAGATCGCCAGCGCCGCTTCGCGCTCGAGCGTTTTGTCGTCTGCGTGATCGCCGCTTGTGGTCGGGAGTTCGGGGATGAAGCGGTAGTCTGGCTCGGTTTTGCGCTTCTCGTAGATCTCGAGAATGCCTTTCCATGTGGCGCGCAGTCCGTGCGGTGCCGCAGGAAGGTCATGTTCGAGGGCGCGGCGAAGCTTGGGCAGGTTATAGAAGGGGACGGCCGGAAACATATGGTGCTCCACGTGGTACTGCATGTTCCAGTAATAGAAGCCCGGCAGCCATGAGCAGGTAAAGGTTCGGCAGCAGAGGCGGAAATCATCGACATCGGATGACATCCCGTAGTGCTGCGGCACGCCGCAAAGGAGTCCGAGCCAACCGCAATAGTGGGTGCCGATCGTGAAGATCACGATAAGAAACCAGTGTCCCGTCAGGATGAATATCGCGGCCAGCGCGGCATGTCCGATCAAGACGATGCGTGCCCAGTTGCGATGCTTGCGCCGCAGGATCTCGTTCGACTCCGGCAGGATATGCTGGTTCCACGCCCCGCCAACGTCGCCCTTTGCGCGCGCATAGTGCGCCTTGATCACGTCCCATGTGCTCTTCGGGTTCCACGCGAAGATGCTGATCCAGAACTTCCAGTCGTTGAGAGCGAGGGTCTGCGGCAAGACCACCTCGCCATCATAGTCCGAGTGTACGGTAAGCTGATGATGTTTCACGTGGCTGGGCCGGAACCAGAGGTAATCGCTCCAGCTGATAAAGCTATAGAGCCTCAGAAAAAACTCGTTGAATGATTTGGTTTTGAACGGTGTTTTGTGCACGAGTTCATGAACGGCCACCAATCCCATGAAAGGTCCGTTCGTGCCGTGCGCAAAAAGCGCGACATAGAGTAGCGGCACCGACCATAGCCAGTTCGTGGAGTTGATATTCAGAAACGCCATGTAGGCGAGAGCGCCGGTGATGGTGAAGAGGCCGAGTTGGCACAGCACCTGCCGGAAACCATGAAAGTCACTCGTCTGCATCAACTCGCGCAGCACTTGCTTGTCGATGTTGCAGCGGTACCAACGGATCCTGGCGTCCGTCTTGAATATCTGTTCAGCTTCCATAGAATCGCCCACCGGGATAAAGTCAGTCCACCTATTGGCGCCAGCTGGTCTCGCCGGAAACGTACGTTAAACCGGTCCAGAGCGTCAAGATCTCGGGTGGCCGCGGCCGGCGATGCCGGCAGTGAGAATTCCTCACACCGTCACCCACTGGCTCGATTCCGCACTGTTCAACGATGCCAGATTTACTCGCAACATGCAGCGGCGCCGGGGTCACGATGACAGCGGCATCGTAATTGGATACTCTTTGCTTTTTGGTAGAGAATATTAGTACGTTCTCGCATTCTGCTTCGGAACACTTTTAGAGGAATTCCCATGAAGACCTTAGCTGCTGTTGTGTATGAGATGGAACTGCCCGCTCCGTACGCGGAGTCGCGTCCGATAAAGATTGAAGAACTTGAGCTTGAGGTGCCCAAAGAGGGGGAGATCCTTGTGGAGTTGACCAGTGCCGGGCTCTGTCATTCCGATCTTTCGGTATTGAACGGGTCGCGGCCGCGGCCGATGCCCATGGTCCTGGGGCACGAAGCGGCCGGGGTGGTCCGGGAACTAGGGCCCAATGTGCGCGATCTGAAGATCGATGACCATGTGATATTCACCTTCTGTCCCACTTGTGGTCATTGCGTTCCGTGTGCAACCGGCAGGCCGGTGCTGTGCGACTGCGGCCAGGAAGCGAATGCGCAGGGAACTCTCTTAAGCGGAGAACGGCGATTTACAAACAAAGATGGAAAGAAGATGAACCATCACTGCGGGGTATCCTGTTTCTCACAGTTTACCGTTGCCGCCCGGGAATCCGTTGTAAAAGTGGACCCGGCCCTGCCGATGGATAAAGCGTCTCTTTTCGGATGTGCGGTTATTACCGGGGCGGGGGCGGTTTTTAATCGGGCGGCTGTGGAGCCCGGCTCGTCGGTCGCGGTATTCGGGCTTGGCGGAGTCGGTCTCAGTGCGGTGATGGCAGCCAAAGCCGCGGGGGCGACAAAGATCATTGCGGTCGATATGCTGGAGCATAAATTTGACCTGGCCCGCAAGTGCGGCGCCACCCATGCGCTTAATCCGGCAGATGAAAACTTCCTGGAGGAAATTAGGGATCTTACCGGCGGGGGACCTCAGTGCGCCATTGAGGCCGTGGGGAGTGAAGTGGCCCAGATAAGTGCCTACAACGCAATCTGCCGCGGCGGAACGATGGTTACGGTTGGCTTGGCCCACCCCGAGAAGAATTTCTCGGTACCCGCAGTCAGTCTTGTGGCACTGGAAAAAGCGGTGCTGGGATGCTACATGGGGTCGATTGTTCCATCGGTTGACATTCCCAAATATGTCGAAATGTATCGAGCGGGACTGCTTCCGGTTGACCTTCTCTTCAGCGGATTCATCACCTTGGAAGAGATTAATGCCAGTTTTGATGCGCTCGCGAGGGGAGACGTCATCAGGCAGATTATTCAATTTTCCTGATGAATCTCCGAGCAGAAGATGGTCTGCAACGCCGAGAAGGGATCATCGATCCCTACGTTGCTGATTCCATTCGCGCCCTCAGTCCCGCAACCGCTCCCATGTCAGCCCGAGATACTCGTTGTCTCCGTCGTCGTCGGAATTCTCACGAATTCCGCATCCAAGTCCCAAGTAGACTCGTCCTTGGGGCTTGAGCCTTGGGAATTGGGCCTTGAGTCTTTCGGGTGCCCTCAGCGGATCTAAATTCTAGAATCTAGGTGTGACCCTGTCTCCCAGAACTCTCCCGCACATCGCACCAAGCACGAGGCACCACGCACTGACCTCTCCGAGATGCGTGCGCTCTCGCGACATCTTCAGTCCTGATCGGTTTCCCCGTGCAGCAGGTACCGCCAGCCTTCGACCATAAACGGCTTATGCGAAGGGGGCAGCTTGGCCCCGACTCCATATACGAGTCGGCCATTGGCTTGCGGCCAGAGATTCAAGCCCGCATCAAGCGCCTTGAGCTCGCGCGCCGCCGTCTCCCGCTCAGTGATATCCCATGCCGCATTGACGAAATGTTCGCCTTCACCCCAGCACATATCCAGCTCAAAACCGTTCCGGTAGTAGCAGATATCCTGCGTGCGCCGGCGTATGTGGAGGTAGATCAACGTCTCGAAGCGGTGACCCACGTCTCTTTGCGGGCGGGCGCGATAAGCGCGGGTCAGTCCGGGATCCAGCATGTGCACCTTCTGCGGGGCTTGCGTCTGGCGTCGCGTCGAGGGATCGTACTTGGGGCAGGCAAACACGATGAAAGAGGCCTCGAGCATGGCCATGTAGTCATAGAGGGTGGCCTTGCCGATCTTCACTCCCTGCGAAGTAAAGTCCTTGAAAAGCTTGTTGATGCTCACCAGCGATCCCGTATGTTCCGCGCAGAATTTCAGAAGCAATCGTATCGCGCGTTCATTCCGTATGGAAAAGCGTTCGATGAGGTCCCGATGCAGCATGAGCCCGGCATATTCCTGCAGAATCATGAGTTTGAGCGGTTCTTCCGCCAAGACCACCTCCGGAAAGCCCCCCCAGTCCAGGTATTCCTGGAATGCGTTGACGATGCGGGCCTCACTGGCGGCGGAGTATGCGACATAGTCGATTTCGCGGAAGGCGAGAAACTCGGCAAAACTGAGGGGGAACACTTCAAACGTGATGGAACGGCCGCGCATGGCCGTGGACATGTCTTTGCGGAGCAGCGAGGAAGAGGATCCGGTCAGGAAGACGGAGACATTCTCCGTATCGCAAATGCGGCGAACGAATCGCTCCCACCCGCTGAGATTCTGGATTTCATCGAAAAAGACGAAGCGTTTCTTTTGCGCTACATCCGGGAACATTTCCTGATGGGCGCGCAGGATCAGGTCAAGTTCGTCGTTTGCGACCGGGTAGAGGCGGTCGTCCTCGAAGTTTAGATAGACGATTTGGTCGGGGCTGACGCCTTGCTCGATCAGATCGTGCATGGTTTGAAACATCAGGAAGGTCTTCCCTGTTCGGCGCGCCCCCGTCAGGCAGACCACCTTCCCGGACTCGGCGGGAAGACGCAACTCCCGCCGCCGGAAGCGGGGCAGATCCCCCTCCGAAAACTGCCGCAGCACCCCCTTCAGTGTTTCCTTATTCATAAGATAAGTATCTATATAACATACCCTTCTTGCAAGAGCATTTTATTAGAGGGAGAAACTGCGAAATTCACGAAAAGCGCGAAAGGGGCGGGGGATCGACCACGGTATGCGCACAACGGGGGGCCTGTCCCTGCGGCTCTTGGGGCTTGAGCCTTGGGAATTGGGCCTTGAGCCTTTCGGGTGCCCTCAGCAGATCTAAATTCTAGAATCTAGGTGTGACCCTGTCTCCGACTTCAGGTAGTCCGTCAAGTCTCGGTAGTAGTTCTCATGTGGGCCGGTCATAATGAGTTCGAGTGTGTCGGCATCCTGGAGACGGTAGGACAGGAGATACTGCGTGGCGTGAATTTGGACCTGCTATTGCAACGAGAACTGGACGCGGATCTTCGTCTGGCGATTTCGCGCCGACAGGCTGCATCATTTCGCTTTCGTCGGGGTCTCAGCCTGAAACTGCCTATTGACGAAACGGCCGACCGTAGACGTGCCATCGGCTTCGGTTCGGACAAGCAGGCCCGCAGCATCAGGGGCTCGAGGGCTCGACCCACATTTGCCCAAAATTCGATCTGCCCCGAGATGGACCGCCGGACAACCTGACCCGTCAACCGCGCGTCCAACACCAACGTTTCAGAGAGCCTGAACTGGATGATTCATAGAATGATAGTAGCATTTTGCTACACAATGTCAAGTTCAAGAGATCACCAGCCGTCGTGTGGAAAGGATGTGGCTGGGGAAGGTGATCGGTCATCGGTGATCGGATGGGAGAAGGCGAGGGAAGGTGATCGGTGAGATAATCGTCTTGCGCTATCGTGCCCCGCTGTCGTCTGGCGGGAGATCGGGGACACGATTGGGGAGCACGATGGAGGGACACGATTTTGGGACGGTGTGACATGTCGGTCATCCGTGCCATCCGCGTGCCCGCCGAAGCAAGCGCAGCGCGAAGGCTGGGTGGTTCATCCCAGCAGAGCCTAAGCATCCGTGCTTCGCCAATTCACAGTATGTCCATACAGTTTCATCGGCAAAGCCCTGTTTCGATCAAGCCTGACGGGCTCTTCGCGCTCTCGCTAACCGCCGGTCT
>JAQBYD010000032.1 GCA_027623315.1 Verrucomicrobiota bacterium
ACCCCTTTGATCGACCGTCTGGGTACGCTGTCGCGGGCTGGCGATTCGTGACGGCAAGGGCAAGCCCGTTCGCATGCTGGGGGCGCATAGCGACGTGACGGCCCTTAAGGAGGCAGAGGAGGACCTGCGCCTGCGCAGCGCCGAGCTCAAACGAAGCAACCTCGAACTCGAGAAGTTCGCCCACGCCGCGTCCCACGATCTGCAGGAGCCCTTGCGCATGGTGGCCGGCTATATGCAACTGCTCCAACGGCGCTACGAGAACGAGCTCGATGACAAGGCGCGCGAATTCATCGGCTTCGCGGTCGACGGGGCGAGTCGAATGCAGAAGATGATCGAAGCGTTGTTGGAATATTCACGCGTGGGCACACGCGGCGGCCCCCTCGGTTCCGCGATCTGTGATGCGGCAGTAGCCAGCGCGGTGCGGAATCTGGACGGCGCGATCGCCGAAAGTGATGCGCAGATCACGCGCGATCCACTTCCAATCATCGCCGGTAACGAGACGCAAATCGCTCAGCTGTTTCAGAACCTGATCAGCAACGCACTCAAATTCCGCCGCGATCCGCCCCCAAGGGTTCACATTGACGCGGTTCAGAACGACGGGTACTGGATATTCACAGTCGAGGACAACGGGTTGGGTGTCCCGCCAGCGCAGACCGAGCGCATCTTCGACGTCTTCCACCGCCTGCACGGGCGCGGGGAGTATGATGGCACGGGCATCGGACTTGCGATCTGCAAGAAAATCGTCGAACGCCATGGCGGCAAGATCTGGGTCGAGTCAGAGGAGGGCAAGGGTAGTCGATTAAGATTTACGATACCGATTCGAGGAGATGCCGCATCATGACCTACACAAATTCAAGGCCGGTAGAAATCTTGCTCGTGGAAGACAACCCCGGAGACGTGGTGCTGGCGCAGGAGGCATTCGCGGAGAACAAGGTCAGTAACAATCTGAGCGTGGTCGGCGACGGCGAAAAAGCCATGCGGTTTCTTCGCAAGGAGGGCGAATACGCAGACGCTCCACATCCCGACCTGATCCTGCTGGATCTGAACCTTCCTCGCAAGGACGGTCGCGAAGTGCTCGAAGAGGTTAAGTCGGATGACGCGCTCAAGGCCATACCGGTCGTCGTGCTGACGACCTCCAAGGCCGATGAGGACATCTTGAGATCCTACAATCTCCACGCCAACTGTTATGTAACGAAGCCGCTTGACTTCGAACAGTTCCGGAAAGTCGTGCAAACGATCAAGACCTTCTGGTTCACCATCGTGCAATTGCCCCCGAACGGCCCCACCTGAACGCGACCCTCTGCCTCAACGAAGCCGTACTCGAATCGTCTCGTCACCGAACTCAATAATGTCGCCGGAAACGATCTTCTTTCGTTTTCGGGTCTCGATCTCTCCGTTCACTAGAACCCGTCCCTCGGCAACCACGGATTTCGCTTCGCCGCCGGTAGAAACGAATCCCTCGAACTTGAGGAGCTTGTAGAGCTCAATCGGCTGCCGGGTAACTTCAACATCTCTCATCTATTGGCCGACCAATCTTACTTCGCATCGGTCAAGTAGGACTGCGCCTTGTCGAGGACTCCTGCGATTTCGTCTTGGTCATGCATACGAGTACTTGGTCATGGTTCTGCGTCACGACACTCGAAAAGTCGAGAAATTTCCAGTGTCAATCGTTTCACTGGCCCCCTTGGGCTGTCAGGGGTAGAGTCCATCGACCATGGCCGATAACAAGCAGCAATCCCGGCGTTTGATCGATCCGGACGGAGGGCCCCGCGTACGGCGGACGGGTCTTGCTTACCACCCGTTGCGGGATCTCTATCATTTTCTGCTCGTCGCCCGGTGGCCTGTGCTCGTTGGGCTTTTGTTCTCTCTGTACATTGTGGGTAACGCCGTCTTTGCGTGTGCGTTTCTGTTGCAGCCGTGAAATGGTGGCATCACCTCGAGGACACCTTCTCCCTGGATCACGACGGCCAGGCGCATCTCGATTTCAGCAAGTTCGATGAGGTCACTCCCGCCCCGTAACAAGAAGAGACGCCCGTTAACATGAACCTGATCCTCCTTCGCGACGACGAGCTCTTGGATGGTGGCGCCACGGTGATTCTGCGCGACGACCGCGCGCGGCATATTCGCCGCATCCTGCGCAGCAGTGTCGGCGACGTGCTGCGCATCGGCGTGATTAACGGCGCACAGGGTGAGGGCGCTGTCACCACCATAGATGATGCCGAGGTTCGCCTCTCTCTCTCTTTCACAGACGAGCATCCGGACCCTAACCCTGCGGTGCATCTGCTCTGCGCCATGCCGCGTCCCCAGATTCTCAAACACGTGCTGCGCACGATTGGGATGACCGGGGTCGCGTCGCTGTCACTGGTCGGCGCCGAGCGTGCGGAGAAGAGCTACTTCCAGTCACCGCTACTGCGCGACGACCGCCTGCGGGCGCAACTCCTTGCCGGCATGTCGCAAGGGCTTCAAACGAGACTGCCCGTGTTGTCTCTCGCAGGTAGTATGCAATCCGCCGTCGCCGACTCCGTCGGCGTGCGGGTGGTGGCCGAGCTGGGTGCCTCCGATACGTTCGCCGATGCCATTCCTCTCGACGCCACCGCCGTCACCATCGCCCTGGGTCCGGAAGGGGGTTGGGTGCCATCGGAGCTCGACCTGCTCACCAGGGCCGGCTTTCAACCCGTGACCCTCGGCCGCTGGAACCTCCGTGTCGAGCAGGCCGTCACCGCTGCCCTCGCACAACTCGAATTGGTTTGCCTGCAACGCAGCCGCTAAGCGGGGCAACGACCGCCTTCAACCCGCGTTTCGCGCTGGTGCGGTCCCTTTTTGTCACGTCCTGATTTCGAGTTGTCACTCCTATACCAGTCTCCGCGAGCACCAAAGCGTCAACCAAGGCGGCGTGGGGGCACGCCGTCTCCAGGACTGGTTCAGCGATCGACGATTCTCAGAGTATTTGGACTGATCGGTATCTCCGACTCGAACCATGGAGACGGGGTGCCCTCACCCCGCACACGGTGAGTGAGTGACAACCTATTTCAGGACGACCCTACTCACTACCCACTTCCGACTACCCACCTCGCCACTTTTCTGCTATTCCTCTTCACCTATGAAATTCATCCGATGGTTTGTTGGTAATATCCTCCTCGCCCTGAACGCCTGCTGCCGACCCAAAGCCATGGATCGAGCGCCGTCGGACCAGGAGCGTGTTAATGACATGACGCAGCATCTAAGCCTGTACCAATTTGAGGCCTGCCCGTTTTGCATCAAGGTGCGACGCGCCATTGCGCGTCTGAATCTCGATATCGCGGTGCACGACATCAATCGATCCAAGCAGCACGAAGAGGAGTTGATCCAGGGCGGCGGCAGGCGAAAAGTCCCCTGCCTGCGCATCGCCCAGCCCGAGGACTCGGTGCAGTGGATGTACGAATCCTCCGAGATCATCGCCTACCTCGAGCAGGAATTCCGCGCCGCCACGTAGCCCTCTCGGAGCTGCGGCGCTCCCGTTGCCTCGAAGCTCAAGCACGATCTTAGCTGCGCTTGTCGGCCAGCACGTTCGTCGTGAGGATGCCGCGGGTATCGTAACGGCGAATGCAAAGCTCGCAGTGGTTGCAGTCGCGCTCGTAGCAGTTGCGGTGCACGCGCGGCGGGTACTGTTTGCGGAACGAGGCTGCGCACTTGGGCTTGCAGAAGGAGTAGCGCTCCTGGATCGCGCCAAAAGCCACGTACTCTTCGATCGGTCCCTCGGGAAGCTCGTGGATCACGCTTTCACACCAGGCGCATACGCCTTCGCGCTGCCGGTGACCAGCCTTGCGCGCGCGCTCAAGTTCATCTTCCTCCCAGTGATACTGGATCATGGTGATGAATGAGCGCATGATCTGCGCGCGTACGACCCCTTCGCTGACGCAGAGAACCTGGTCGCCGCGAACGGATATGGCGGTATCGCATCGTATCGATTCTCCATTGGCGAGGGAAACGGTGCAGTGGCCAGTGCTTGGTACGGTGCGTGAATACCAGCCGCATGAGGAGCAGACACGGGTGTAAAGAAGGATCGTGAGCTTGTTGTGGCACTCCGGGCAACGTCCGTGTTCAACCAGTCGCGCCCCAACAACGTCGGCACTTTGCGCCACCTCGGTGGCGCGTTTCGCATCGACAAGAGCTTTATCCACCGACTTGATATTGCCGGACGCAATGAGTTCGCTGACCGGTGTCTGAATCTCGCCATGCATTATGGGGCTCAGACCCATCGGCTCGGACGGTGCGGCGATCTTCTCTACGTTTCTGTTTCGAAATAGACCCATGGCACCTCGTAACGCTCGTGATCTTCCTGCAGTCGGCTCGTGATGTTCGTGGATGCGGGAATGAACTACAATCACGAAATACGGTCCGGAGCCGTTTAATGCGGAGCGCCTCGCGGCCGAGGCTCAGGAGTCCGAAAGATTCTGCTGAGCATCGATGCGCTGGTAGAATTGGCAGGTCTTCATGAGCTGCTCATGCGTACCCTCCGACTCGACACGGCCGTGGTCCAGGACAACGATGCGGTCGCATTTCCGGGCTGTGGAGATCCGCTGTGTAATGATGATGCCGGTGCGGTCCTCCAGCACTTTCCAGAGGGTTGCCCTGATCTGGGCTTCGGTGCGTGCGTCAAGTGCGCTGGTCGTGTCGTCGAGCAGCAGGATCTCCGGTTCGGTCAAAAGCGCCGTCGCCAGCGCGAGGCGCTGACGCTGTCCGCCGGAGAGAGCGATTCCGTTCTCACCGACCTCCGTCTCGTACTTGACGGGCAGCGTCATAATGAAGTCGTGCATGTCCGCCAGCCGGGCGGAGCGGATGATCTGCGCGGGTGTGGCATCCTCGTTGCCGTAGCCGATGTTATCGGCCAGTGTTCCCGAAAAGATAACCGGCTCCTGCTGGACCAGGCAGACGTGCCGCCGCAGCGAGCGTGAATCGGCTTCGCGCATATCCACACCGCCGATGCGGATACTTCCTTCGCTCGGGTCGTAGAAACGCATCAGGAGCTGGAACAGGGTTGATTTTCCCGATCCAGACGGTCCCATGATCGCGACTTTCTGCCCGTGCATTATGGAGAGGCTGAGGTTGCTGATGATCGGCGCATCGTGCCCCGGGAAGAAGAAGGTGACGTTCTCGAATTCGATGCGTCCTTTCATGCCCTGCAGCGACAGCAGGCCCGGCCGTTGCTCCACCTCCGTGTCCAGCACGGAGAAGACGCGCCGCAGCGCAACCAGAAAGCCCTGCAAGCCGGTGGCCTGGCTGGTCAGCTGGCCCAGCGGCTGAAAGATTAGTCCAAGGATGGAAAGCAGGGCAACGAGCGTCCCCAGGGAAGTCTCCCCGGTCTTCACCATGCCGGCGCCAAAAAAGACGATAGCACCCGTTGCACAGGCCGTGATCACACCCGCGATCAATTCCAGGATCTGGACATAACGCGCCGTTCGCAGGGCGATGCGAACGTTATTGTGTTGCAGGTGGGCGAAAGCCTTCATTTCGAAGGGCTCCGCCGCGAACGTCTTCACGACCGCGACCCCCGCTATGCGCTCGGAGATCCGCCCATAGATGCGCGACATCAGACGACTCATGGCGATGCTGACGCGACGAATGCGCGGCTGCATCACGTAGAAGCAGAGCACGTAAGCCGGCAGAAACGCCAGGATCACCAGGCCCATCCTGGGCTCAATGATCACGGCGAGCACGATGCCGATCACGACGCGCGCAAGAAAGCCAAGTGCGTTGGTCAGCTCCGTGTCGAGCCATCCGCGCAAGGTGTCGACATCGGTAATCACGCGGCTGATAATGCGGCCGGTCGGCATGCGGTCATAAAACCCAATGTGCAGGGCGTGCATTTTATCGTTCATATCGCGCCGGATCCGGTAAACCGTATCGCGGCTGGCCGTCAGGATAAACCAGAAGCGGCAATAGTTGGACAGGAGATATGCGCCCCACAGCCCGAGCACGATAAACAGCCAGATGATCAACAGATACGACTGCTCAGGAATGGTCGCGGTGTTGTAGGGCTGCTGCACCCGGAGCACGCGGTCGACCAGGAAGCGATTGGTTACGGCAAAGAACTGGGGGGCACCACCCCACACGATGGACGCCACGGCGGTGACCAGGATGTTCTTGCGATGCGTGTTCATGTAATCGCTCCAGAGGCGACGAAGATCACGTCTTGCAGAGCCCTCAAGAATATCCACGTCCCCGAGCAGTTCCTCTACGGTGGCATCGAGACGTTTCTTGCGGCGGCTCATCACGGCGTCTCCAATTGGTCGCTGCGCAGTTGCTCGTAGAGGCGTCGGTAAAGCCCGTCGGGGATCGCGAGCAATTGCGCGTGGGTGCCGGCCGCGACAACGACCCCGTCGCGCATCACGAGGATCTGGTCGGCACGCATGATCGTGGACAACCGGTGGGCGATGACGATGCTCGTGCGCCCCTTCAGTACACGCGCCATCGCTTTCTGGATCAGGGCTTCCGACTCGCTGTCCAGGGCGGATGTCGCCTCGTCCATGATCAGAATCTCCGGGTCACGCAGAATCGCGCGAGCGATGCTGACGCGCTGCCGCTCACCGCGCGAAAGCTGGATGCCGTAGTGCCCGAGTAATGTGTCATAGCCGCCGGGATATCCGATGATCGTGTCGTGAATCTCCGCGGTCCGTGCGGCTCGCTCAACGTCTTCGCGCTTCGCCTTTGGAAGTCCGTACGAGATATTTTCGGCAAACGTGCCCGTAAAGACCACGGGGTCCTGCAAGACCAGGCCGAAGTGCCGCCTCAGGCAGCGCAGGGGGATATCGCGAAGTTCAACCCCATCGATCTGGATGGCACCTTCGTGCACGTCCCAGTGCCGCATCAACAATGCGGTCAACGTGGTCTTACCGCATCCGGTGGGGCCGACGACTGCTACGGATGAGCCGGCTTCAATCCGCAGATTGAGGCCGCGGTAAAGTAGATGGTCCTCGGTGTAGCCGAAATGAACGTCGCGGAACTCGATCAACCCGTTCCCACGCGGCTTATCAACCGCCCCGGGACGATCATGGACGACCGGATCTTCGTGTAGGATATCCACGATTCGCCGCGCTGAAACCATGGACTCTTCCAACTGGCCGGCGACATCGAGCATCCGTACCGCCGGCGAAAACACAAACGCCATGTACGAACCGAAGGCAAAGAGATCTCCATAGGTCAGCGTCTGTCGCAGGACCATCCATGCGCCGGCGAAGACAATCACCGACGTGGCTACCTGTTGAACGGCGGCGCAAACGGTGCTCAACCCAATCGATCCGGTACGGGCCTCGAAGGCCCGGTCGAGACTTCGTCCCGTCCGGTCGAGGAATTGTCCCGATTCGGACGACTCGCGGTTGTAGATACGTACCTGCCGTACGCCCGCGACAGTCTCCTGCATGCGTCCGGTGATCTCATCGTAGAGCGTGCGGTACGACGCCGACGCCACGCAGATCTTTCGAGAGAAATATCGATAGATGAATGTGTAGAGGCTCACGGCCGCCAGCAGCATCAATGTCAACGGAAGCGATATCGTAAGTGCGATAAATATGGCGAACGTAAAAACCACAACATCCACGACGATCTGAAGCGTGCCCTGCCCGATGATCATGTGAAGCATCCCTATATCGTCGATGAGACGCCCCGCCAGGGCCCCCGAGGAATGCTCGGAGTGGAAACCCATATTGAGCGTCAGGATTTTGCGGTACAAGGCCATGCGCAGGTCGTGCAGGAAATGTCGACTGGCGATCGTCAAGATCCATACGCTCACGAAATTCACGCTCGCGGCGACAACCGGAATGGCCAGCAGCAGCGCGGCGACGATGACGAGCAGGTGCCAGGCCTCCGCTCGAATCACGTCATCGATGAGATAGCGCAGCAGCAGCGGCGGGAGTACACTCAGTGTTGTATAGAGCGCCACACCCGCCAGGCTCGTCAGGAGCGCTCGCTTGCGCTTCGCGATAAAGGGCCAGAGATACCGCATGGCGCGGCGGGTCGAGTTGGATTCGCTGGCGCGCATTCTTTTTTTCGTCTTGTCTTCCACAAGGCCGCAACACAATGCCGCCACCGCGTGCCGAGATCACCCCGTGTCCCACTATCCCCATATCTTCTCGTAGACCGGGTCCGAGAAGGTCATCAGGGAATTAGCGGTCAAGCCCGCGATCACCTCGAGTCTGCAATTTCGCTTATGCTTATCCCATTGGTCGAGAAGGTGCTGATAATCATGCGTGGGCAGAATCTTCACCCAGCATAGCCATATCTGTACGGCATCCGAAGCACCAATAGCGCTTCTGAGATCCAGCAATTCGCTGCGGTAGTATTTCTTCTTCTCCTGGTCCGGGTTGAAGACCCCGAATAGTAGATTTGGGTATTCATGCAGATCTCCTCAAGGAGGCGTCTCAGCCAGATTTCCCGACCGCGAGAAGCTGTAGTCGACATCCGCGCCATCCTCAAGGAAAACCCGTATCAAGTGACGGCCTGCGGGATGCGATTTAGGATGACCTTTGGGGCAACAGGTGACAAGATGGCGAGACTCATGCAAAAGGTATCCTGCAGGGTGTTTTGCAAGTGGCTGCCGGCATGCGCGGTGGTCGCGCTGGGAATTGTCGCGACGCAGCCCGTAGGTCGAGGTGAGACGACGGGAATGTTTGCGCCGACCGAGCTGCGCACCGTGTCCGGCAAGCACCTGGACCCCGAGAACTTCCTCGACGCCGAGACCTGCGGCGCGTGTCACTCCGCTCACTTCGAGCAGTGGGACGGGTCCGTGCACAGCCGTGCGCACGAAGACTCGATCTACCTCGCGTTTGCCAAACTCGCACGCAAGGAGGGCGGCGATAAACTCTACCTGTTCTGTTCCGCATGCCACGCACCCGCGGGGGTGGCCGTCGGGGAGATCCCCAGTGCGGACGATTCTAACCACTCGTTCCTGACCAAGGAGGGGGTGACATGTGATGCCTGCCACTCGGCCGCGGATGTGCGCGCGGTCCACGAGGGGGCTCCGGCGAATGCGTCCTTGGTGCTGAGCGACTCCGGGACACGCTATGGCCCGATCGAGGGTCCGGCCGAGGCCGATGCGCATGACTCGGCCTACGCGGAGATCTTTAAACGAGCGGAGTTCTGTTCGGCGTGCCACACGCTCACGCATCCCTACAACGGACTGTTGATCGAGAACACCTACGCGGAGTGGAAGGCCGGTCCCTACGCAGAAGCGGGGATCCAATGCCAGGACTGCCACATGCGGACCGTCGAGCAGGCCGTCAACGTTGCACAGAGTATGCAACCCCTGAAGGTGCCCGGTGTCGCCGCCGATGACGGGCCCGAGCGCGACAATATACACAACCACATGTTCGTCGGCGCCAACGTGAACGGCGATGCGGTGGGGGCGGGTGCGGAGCACGTCGCCGCGGCGCGGCAGCGACTGAAGAGCGCCGCTACGCTGGCGCTTAAACTGCCGCAACGTGTGATGGCAGGCGGCGAACTGGCCGTGGAGGTCTCCGTGTCGAACGTGGCAGCCGGTCACGCCATCCCCACCAGCATCACGGAACTGCGCGAGGTGTGGATCGACCTGACCGTGATCGATGCCGATGGGGGGGAGCTTTTCCGGAGCGGAGCGGTAGATGCCAAAGGTCGCGTCGACCCGGACGCCGTGATGTACCACTCGGTGTTGGTGGACAAGGACGGTGAAGTCACCTACCTGCCCTGGCGCGCCGAGAAGACGGTGAAGGAGAAGTTGATTCCGCCGCGCACGACGGTGCATGAGCGGTATGCCGTGCCGATTCCGGCCGGGGCGAAAGCCCCTCTGCGTGTGGCGGCCGTGCTACGCTACCGCTCCGCGTCGCAGTACGTGCTCGATGAATTGTTCGGCGAGGGGCGGTTCTCGATCGAGATCGTCGACATGGCCGCGGCCAACTCGCGCATCGAACATCTCGATCCGCCCTGAGGGCTAGCTGCGCCGAGCCGAGCTCGACAAAGTCCGATCTCCGAAGCGTGGCATGACCATCCCGGTCGCGGCCATTCACTTACGACTACTCACTCCCGACTATTCACTACTCACTTCTAACTATTCACTACCCACTTCTCACTTCTAAACTTCTAACGCCCCCGCGGCTTCCGCTTGGAGGGATGATGCTTCCCCTTGGATGGAGCCTTGCCCTTGGCGGCCGCCTTGCCTCGTGGCGGACCTCCCGACGGCTTGCGCGGGCGATCGCTGCCCGCGGCCTCCACGCGTACGGTGCGGCCGTCGAACGAGGTGTTGCCCAGGGCCTGTGCCAGTGCGGCGGCTTCGTCGACCGGGACTTCAAAGACGGTGCGCCGGTCCATAATCTCGATGCGGCCAATGCGGACATACTGTCCGCCGGCGCGGCTGATCCAGCCGGTGAGCTTGCGCGGGGTCAGGTCATCTGCCGTGCCGAGATTGACCGAGAGACGGGCACCCGACCGCTCGGCGCGCTGCCCTTTGCCGCTGGGGCGTTCGCGCCGCTGATGACCGTCCCGCGCTGGCGATCGGGAATCCCCGGTATCGGGACGCACGTCCTCGGCGCCCTGGTAGTACTTGAGCAGGGTCTCGAACTCGAGTGAGACAAAGCGCTGTATGACCTCTTTCCAGCTCATGCCCTCCAGGGCCTCGTAGATCTGCGGCAGGTGCCGGTCGATCTGCTTGGGATCGAGCTCAACAGACTTCATGCGCGCGATATGGTTGAGGAGCTGCGCTCCGCAAATTTCGCGACCGGTCGGGACCGTGCGGTAGGCGAACTCCGTATTAATCATCCGTTCGATCTGGTGGGCCTTGCCCTTCTCGCGCATGTTGATGATCACAATCGAAACGCCGGTCTTGCCGGCGCGCCCGGTACGACCGCTGCGGTGGGTGTAGCTGCCCAGTTCGTCCGGCAGATTGTAATTGATGATATGGGTCAGGTCGGTGACGTCCAGCCCGCGCGCTGCCACGTCGGTCGCCACCAGAAGCTGCAGGGCCCTCGAGCGGAACTTCTTCATCACGCTATCGCGCTGGGTCTGCGAAAGATCACCGTGCAGCGAATCCGCATTGTAGCCATCACGGATCAGCCAGTCGGCGACCGTCTGCGTTTCCTGGCGCGTGCGGCAGAAGACGATTCCGTACACGTCGGGGTAGTAGTCGGCAATCCGCTTCAGCGTGGCATAACGGTCGCGTTGATGAACGACGTAGCACTCGTGGCTGACGGTTTCGGCACCGGCGTTGAGGTGGCCAACGGTGATTTCCTCGGGGTCCCGCATATGCTTGCGGGCGATGGCCGCGACATGGCGCGGCATGGTGGCGGAGAAGAGCAGGCTGTGCGCCGTATCCGGGGTCTGCGCGAGAATAGCCTCGAGGTCCTCCTGGAAGCCCATGTTGAGCATCTCGTCGGCCTCGTCGAGGATCACGCGCTCGACGCCACTCAGGTCCGCCCTGCCGCGGCGCAGAATGTCGAGCATACGTCCCGGCGTGGCGACGATGATCTGCACGCCACGCTTCAGCGCTCGCAGCTGGTTCTGGATGTCTGCCCCGCCATAGACAGCGACCACTCGAACCCCTTGCGTATGGGCCGCGAAGGCCTCCAGGTCGCGCGTGATCTGGACACATAGTTCCCGTGTCGGACAGAGCACCAGGGCCTGCGGTGAGCGCAGGTCATGCTTGAGCATATGGAGAATCGGCAGACCGAACGCGGCCGTCTTGCCGGTACCGGTCTGCGCCAGCGCCACCATATCTCCCCGGTTCTTCAATAGCCGGGGGATAACCTCGACCTGCACGGGCGTCGGAGTCTCAAAGCCCATCGCGGCGATGGCTTGCAGGATCTCCGGGGAGAGTCCAAATTCTTCAAACGTCATAAGTGTCCTTATTAATGCGGCCGCGCACCATGAGCTAGATCCGGCCCGGTGTCGATAGCCATGTGCGGATCCGCGTCCTTGTCAGTATCCCGTGAGCGGATACGAGCGAAGTAGAATCCCCGTGCCCGCCGAAGCCGGATACGATCAAAGTAGAAGCGGCGTCCCGCCGCTTTCTCCGCTGGACCATGCAGGGCGCTTCTCCCTTGCCCGGTCAGACTCGACAAGGTGCTCGACAAGGTGCTCGACAAAGGCTCCCTATCCCAAATCGAGTGTGAAGCAGATCGCGCTTAGACAACGATGACGACAACGACTAGGACTGGAGTGGCGCGATTTACCCTCGCAGCAGTTGAATTAAGCACAAAGAGCACATAGATCGCAGAGATGCACGTAACCAGACGGTCCTAAACCTTAGCTTGCCCTTCGTAGCCAGGAGCGTAGCGAAGGCGTAGTAGGGTCGTAAACCTTGTCGTAAACGTGGTCGAGCACCTTGTCGAATCCGCGCGCCGGAAAGTGCGATCTCCGAAACGTGGCACGAGCATCCTGGTCGTCTTGTCCTGGAAAACCGTCCCGAGACAAGTCCGTATCCACCACTTACTCCTCCACTTACTCCGGCGGGCGCAGCAGGACGATTATTTCGAGAGAGTCCTAATTGTTGTCCTGGTACCGAACGCACGCAGAGTAGAAACGGCGTCCGCGTGAGCGGCACCTTGTGCCGCGACGCGGCTACTCATGTGCCCGCCGCTTTCTTAGTTGGACGAGGTATGTCGGTCCCAAAAGCGGCGAGATGCCGCTTCACCTTGCCCTGACCTCGAACCCAATCACCTCCCCAAAAATAAATTTGCCCCAAATAATTTTGCAAATCACTTTGGGGATCAGTTCGCCCCCAACTCTCCAGTCTTCCTGGCGCGCGAAACCACTCCGAGAACCTTGCCGAGAACCACTTCGATGTGGATGCTTGATCCCGCGTCCGCCTGTACCAGGGCGTCCCGCTTATTGAACTTCTTTCCACTTTCCGGGCGCGTAGTCTGCTCCGTAGCTCTGCAGGTGTTTTTCGATCATACCATTCTCGTCGAACTTGTAGTTATCCTGTCCGTTCTGATCCTTGTTATAGACCGACACGCTTCCTTTCTTCTTCTGCGGGAGCTCCTCAAGTTGCTTGCCCGCCTCGTCGAAGATCTCGATCTTGCGGCCCGCGCCGGCACTGATCACCGTTTGAATCGGTTTTCCGATCACCCTCTGAATCGGTTTCCTGATCACCGGTGTTCGCGCCACACTGCGTGGCTCAACCGTCTGACAGCCACCGACCAGAATCGCCGCGCCCAGCATAATCCACTTCAGCTGCTTCATTATTCCACGCTCCTTTTTTGTCTGGGCGGAATGCCCGATTCACTCCACGAAGCATCACCCTTCTGCAGCCCATGATCAAGCGTCTTTGCAAAGGGCGCCGCGTCGACTAACCGGCCCCTGTACCAGCGCTGCGCTTCGTTGTCCTGGTCCATATTCCGTAACCGGTCGCGCCCAAAGTAGAAGCGGCGTTTCGCCGCTTTCTCAGTGGTACGCGGTATGTCGTCCCGAAAAGCGGCGGGCACGTGAGTAGCCGCGTTGCGGCACAACGTGCCGCTCACGGGGACGCCGCTTCTACTTTTCCGTGATCTCGAATTCATGCCCGGTTCCTGCACCGTAAACCTAAACGGGAGTGTCCGAAGCCAGAAGCGCAGCGACAGCGAATCAGGCGAACGGATTAACGATCTTCACGCCCGCCTTCTGGAAATCAGCCGTATTCCTGGTGACAACCGTCAGGCCGTGAACCAGTGCCGTCGCCGCAATCAAACTGTCTTTGATGGGTATGGTTTGCCCCGATTGGCGCAACTCAGCCAGCAGTTTTGCCCAACGCAAACCGACCGCGGCATCCCATGGCAGACAAACAATGTTGTTAACGCCCTTCTGAAACCAGTGCTCCAGGCGTTGCCGGCGTCTGCCGGCCGGTAGGAGATGAATACCGAACCGGACCTCGCCCAGGATGATCGGATCAATCGTGAGTTCGCGTTCGTTCTGCCGCAACCACTCGACCACCTTCGCTTGCGGCGCCGGCTTGGTCGGTTCGCTCAGAACGTTGGCATCAACAAGGTAGGTCACATCGTGTCCGTGGACTCGGATTCGATCGGGACGAAATAGCCCTTCTCTGGACAGGCCAGCAGCCAGTCCATTAATCCGTCGTTGGCAGGGGCCTGACGGCGCACCAGACGGTACTCGCCCCGGTCAATTCGCTCGATATCGAACTCCTGGCCCGGCTCGATGTCGTCCTGCCGCCGAAGTTCAGCGGGCAAAACGATCTGTCCCTTGGTGGATACGCTGGTTGTCATGCAAGGTAAGATAACGTCTTACATCAAAGTTGTCAATCTGAATCCAGCGGAGTCCGGACTCCGTAACCGGACGCCGCTTCTACTTTGCCGTGATCTCGAATCCCTGCCCGGTTCCAGCACCGTAAACCTAAAGCGCAGTGCCCGAAGCCAGGGGCGCAGCGACGGTGAAACAGGAAGCCCCGCACTCCCCCCTCTCACGCACCCGCACATTCACCAAGCCGCAGCTTGCCACGCGGTACGCGTGGGCATGGCCCACACACCCGTCACCAGTTGTTCAAGCCACCGTCGGGGCGATGAAGCAGGGGCGCCGACCACAACATCCACGGGTGCTTTTCGAGCGCCGCTTCGTTGACCTCGACCCCCAGGCCCGGCGCCTCAGGAATGCTGTAATGCGGTGCCGTGAAGGAGAACCGCCGGTCGAAAATATCCGGAGCCAGGTCGGCACCGACGCCGTATTCGAGCACTATGAAATTCGGAATCGCCACGGCCAGGTGGACGCAGGCCGCCGCCGACAAGGGGCCGAGAGGATTGTGCGGGATGACGTCAATGAAGTGCGTCTCGGCCATCGCCGCGACCTTGCGCGCCTCGGTCAGACCGCCGACATTGCAGACGTCGATGCGGGCGTAATCGATGGCATCCTCCTCGATCAATTGCTGGAATTCCCACTTGCTGCTGCATTCTTCGCCAACCGCCAGCGGCACCGCCGTGCGCTGGCGAAAGGCGACGTAGGCTTTCGGGCTGACCGAGCGCAACGGGTCCTCGACGAAGAACGGCCGCATCTCGGCGATGCCATTGCAGGCCTGCGCCGCCGCAGGCGGATTCAGGCGCGTGTGGAAGTCGATGCATATCCTGGCGTCGGGACCCGCGACCGCGCGCGCCTCGTGCATCGATTCAATCACCAGGCGCACCGCCGCGTCCGGGTCAAGTTCATCGGGGCTGTCGCTGCCGGACCTGGCCTCCATGCGCAGGTAGCGCCAGCCCTCGTCCATCCGCTCGCGTGCGCTGGCCGGCGTCGCGCCGATATAGCATTCGATGCGGTCGCGGCTGCGGCCGCCGAGCAGTTGCCAGCAGGGCACGCCGAGGCTCTTGCCCAATACGTCCCACAGGGCAATGTCGACGGCGCTGATGGCACCGGACATCACCGTGCCGGCCTCGAAAAAACCACCGCGGAACATTACTTGCCAAAGATGGTCGATGCGGCGCGGATCCTCGCCGACGAGACGCGGGCGAAACGTTTCGATGATGGATGCCATGCCGGACTCCTGGCCGCTGATGCCGCCCTCGCCCCAACCGGTGATGCCCTCGTCCGTCTCGATCTTGACCAGCAGCATGCCACGGTGTCCGTACGTGATCGGGATCGGCGTGATGTCGGTGATTTTCATTCTTGCCTCCGAGAGTTAGTTCGCGGCCATCGTAGCGGTCTGCGCAGGCGAGCGCCAGCGAAGATCCGCGGAGACAGCAGGACAATTAGGTTGAAGAGTCTTAACCCGGATATCTCACACTTTTCCTACTACGAACACGGATAGCTCCGTCAATATTCCGTAACCGGATACGCGCAAAGTAGAAGCGGCGTCCGCGTGAGCGGCACGTTGTGCCGCAACGCGGCTACTCACGTGCCCGCCGCTTTGTTCGCTGGACGAGGCCCGTCGTTCCCAAAAGCGGCGGGACGCCGCTTCTATCTTGCCTGATTCCAACTCCTCGCTATTCACCCCGCCTGCGGCGGGGAAGCTTCCCACTGCCCCCGCCGATCCGCGGTCACCCTTCTCGATCGGCCACCGCTTAATCGGATCCTCCCATTCGTGGGGATTTGCGTGATTCGTGGGACCCCGCTTCACACTTCGCACCACCCGGCTCTCTCCCAGGTACTAGTTTGCTCCCAATCATTCTGCCACCACATTGACATTTGGTAGGATATGTGGCTATTCTCCAGTCGTGCAAGAACCGCCGCCTTGTCTCCTCGCCGCCGTCCAAGAAGCTTATCCATGACCAGCGCGCATGACGTCATCGCGCGTCGAGTCAGCCCGGGCTCGAACCCACCTGGTTCCAGCAATGCTCCGTCGATTCGCGGACTGATTCAGCAGCACGCCGTCACCCTCGGTGACTCGGCCTCGCTGCTGGCGCCGTGTCGGCAAGCGCTCACGTATCGCGAGCTTCTCGAGACGGTCGACCGGGCAGGGGCCGCCCTGCGGAGCATCGGAATCTCACGTTCAGATCGCGTGGCTGTCGTCCTTCCGAACGGGCCGGAGATGGCGGCAACTTTCGTCGCCGTGGCGTCGTGTGCCGCCTGTGCTCCGCTCAATCCTCGGTTCGGCGCGGATGAATTCGAGTTCTACCTCGCAGATCTACAAGCCGCTGCACTGCTTGTAGAGCAGGGGGACGATGGTCCGGCGCGCAAGGTGGCGCAGGATCGCGGCATCCCTGTGCTGGAGCTGGTCGTGGATCGCGCACGTGCGGCCGGATCATTCTCGTTTCGCGTTGATCCGGCGGATCAGGCGTCAGAGATCGGTTCGACAATTGAAGGCGGAGGCGCCGGCGACGATGTTGCCTTGATCCTGCATACCTCCGGCACGACATCGCGGCCGAAGATGGTCCCACTCACACACGCGAACGTGTGCGCTTCCGCCGGGAACGTCGCACGGACACTGCAACTCTCCGATGAGGATCGGTGTCTCAACCTGATGCCGTTGTTTCACATTCACGGATTGGTCGGAGTTCTGCTGTCGTCACTGGTGGCCGGCGCTTCCGTGGTCTGCGCGCCCGGGTTCCGCGAAGATCAGATCGCCGGCTGGATGCGGGAATTCAAACCATCCTGGTATTCAGCCGTTCCGACCATTCACCAGGCCATGCTCGAGGTGGCCCGGTCGAGCACCGATGTGTGGTTCGACAGCCTGCGACTGATTCGATCGTCGTCTTCAGCTCTCCCGCCTCAGGTGATGAGCGACCTGGAGCGCACATTCGGCGTACCGGTGATCGAGTCGTACGGGATGACCGAGGCCGCTCACCAGATGACCAGTAACCCGCTGCCCCCGGCCGTGCGGAAGCCCGGCTCGGTGGGGCTACCGGCCGGGCCGGAAATCGGCATTATGGACGAACACGGCAATTCGCTCGCGCCCGGGGGCGCCGGCGAGATCGTCATCCGCGGTCCGGGCGTTACGACAGGCTACATCGGCAACCCGGAAGCAAACGCGACCGCCTTCACAGCCGGATGGTTCCGAACCGGTGACCTGGGACACGTGGATGAGGACGGCTATCTCTTCATCAGCGGCCGCAAGAAGGAGATGATCAACCGAGGCGGCGAGAAGGTGTCGCCGCGTGAGATCGACGAAGCACTTCTGGAGCACGAGTTGGTTGCGCAGGCCGTGGCATTCGCGGTGCCACATGCCACGCTGGGTGAGGATATCGCGGCAGCCGTCGTGCTTCGTAACGCGTCGGACGTCGATGAGAACGCGCTGCGAAGATTCGCTTTCGGGCGACTGGCGCCGTTCAAGGTTCCCAGCCGGATCATCTTCATCGAATCCATTCCGAAAGGCCCGACAGGGAAACTCCAACGAATCGGCCTGCACAGGCAGCTCGAGAAGCAGTTGAGAAGTGAATATGTTGAACCGCGTACGGATCTCGAGCGATTCGTGGTTGTGGCCATCGAGGAGATCCTTGATGTTTCCGGAGTCGGTGCGAACCATAACTTCTTTGCCCTGGGTGGCGACTCGCTCAAGGGGGCGCCCGCGTTCTGGCTCGGCTGAGTTCCGAGCTGGCTGTCGATCTTCCTGCGGTCAGCTTGTTTCTGAATCCGACGCCGGGGGCGCTTGCGCTGGAGATTACGGCCCGGCTCGCCAAAAACAACGAGACCCTCGATGCGCTCCTGACTGAGATCGAAGCCGTATCGGACGACGAGGCTCGCATTGGGGATGGTGATGCAGGCCGTGTCGAGAGCAACGCATGACGGCTTCACGAACCGGATCCGGGGATGCCGACCTGGCAGACCGTATCGCGCGGCTCTCGCCGGAGAAGCGCGAGTTGCTGCAGCGCCGGATGGGCGAGACGCGCATTTCTGGATTCGATGCCGTGGCGCGGACGCTTCGTAGCTGCGGTGTTACACACATCTATGGAGTTGCCGGTCAACCCACGGAGAAGATCCTGCCCGCCTGTGCACGGCAGCAAATCCGCCCGATCGGGGTCTATCACCAGACCTCGGCAGTCTGCATGGCTCTGGCTCAAAACTACCAGGCCGGACGGCTGGTTGCGGCGACGTTGGTCTCGAGCGGGCCCGCCGCGACCAATGCCATTACGGGTCTGCTCGTTGCCCACGATAATTGCTGGCCGACGGTCGTGCTGGGTGGTAACCGTGCTTCGTTTCAGAGGCTCGACGCGATCCCGCTCGTTGAGCATGTCACAAAGTATGCAGTCGATGTTCCCTCGGCCGACTCTATTGCTGAATGTGTCCAGACGGCATGCCGGCAAGCGGTGTCCGGCCGGCCCGGGCCGGCGTATGTGCAACTACACGAAGATGCCCTGAACGGTAGCACCGCGTGGCCGCCCGACTCCTCGTGTGTGCAGGAACCGATACCGTCGGCGACGGCAGATGAGGTCGACCGCGTCGCAGACGCGCTTCTTTCGGCGAAGCAGCCCGCCCTGATCCTCGGAAAGGGGATTCGCTGGACGGTGAAGCCGGATCACCTTCGCGAATTGATCGAGATCCTGAAGCTTCCCTTCATAACCTCACCGATGGGGCGCGGTTTCGTCCCGGAGGATCATCCGCTGTGCTTCAACCAGGGACGTGCGGCGCTCCAGGCCGGGGCCGATGCCGTGCTGTGCCTGGGCACGAGACTGGACTGGCCGTTCCGTCACGGCGCCGAGCTGGCGCCCGACGCCCGCGTGATCCGGGTTGATATCTGCGCGCATGGGGCAAAAGCGGCGGGTCCGGTCACCGAGTTTATTCACTCCGATGCCGGCGAGTTCGTCACGCGCTTGTTGGTCGCCGTGCAGAGCCGGCATCACGATCACGGCTCGCGATCGAATTGGCTCGGCGCACTGGAAGCCGCCGCCCGCGAATCCCGGCGACTGCTGGCGGAGCGAACGGATACGGATGAGAAGCCGATCTCGCCGTATCGCATGATGAAGGAGATCCGGGACGCACTGCCACGGGATGCAATTTGTATCAGGGAGGGAAACGTCTCGATGATGGCCGCGCAAGCGGTCATTCCCGGATTTCTTCCTGCCTTGCATATGGATGCCGGGACCAGTGCCAGTATGGGTATCAGTATCCCGTTCGGAATTGGAGCCAAGATGGCCTGCCCGGACCGCCCGGTGGTCGTCGTGTCCGGTGACTACGGATTCAGCCTGTGTGCAATGGAGATGGAGGTCTGTGTCAGGCACAACATCCCGATCGTCGTTCTCGTCGCGAACAACCAGGGCAACAACGGATCGAACAAGCAGAACGCCTATTTTCCGGGTGATGATTCGGAACTGATCACGATGTTTCAGCCCGGGCTCCAATACGAGGAGATCATGAAGCTGTTTGGAGGGCAGGGCGAGACCGTCACCGAGCCTGATCGAATTGGGCCGGCCGTTGAGGAGGCCATCGCCTCGGGCCGGCCGGCATGTATCAACGTGGTGATCGCCTCCAACGTGCCCATGCCGAACGCGTGGGGTCAGCAGGTTGGTCTCGGGGAGGTGCAGGCATGAGTGCGAGTTCTGCCGATGTCGAGGAACGCGCCGTATCGGCGCTGACCGAACGACTTGCCGGTCTGCCGACGTGGCAGCTTGCTGCTGTGCAGGCGCGGCTGCTGGAACGCAAACGATCGGAACTTGAATCGATCTGTGCTTATCCAGTGGGGTCCATCCACCCGCAGTCTTACCACCAGCGCCGGCTGTGGTTCATCGAGCAGTTTCAGCCGGGGACGCCCAACTATAATGTATGCCGGGCAATTCGCGTGCGCGGAATGCTGAATCGGCCGGCATTGGAGTCAGCATTACAGTCCCTGGTCGAGCGGCACGAGGCACTACGAACCACATTCGAACTGCAGAGCGGTGAGCCCGTCCAGCGAATCAACCCGCCTTCGGAGTTGCCCCTTCCGGAATTCGATCTCTGCCGCGACAACACGTGCGGAACGGATGTCGAAGCGGTCCTTCAACGGCGACTGACCGCGGAGGCTCGACGCACTTTCGATCTGTCGAAGGACTTGGTGTGGCGGGTTGCCGTGTATCGGCTCGCCGATGACGAGCACGTGCTGCAGATCACGATTCATCACCTCGCCTGTGACGGCTGTTCGCTGAGAATTCTGTTCGACGAACTGGCGCTTCTGTATGGCGGCCGGGCCGCTTTCCCCGATCCGGCCCTCTGGCCGCTGACGGATGCTCTGCTGCCTCCGGTTCGATTGCAGTACTCCGACTTCGCCCGCTGGCAGCGAGAGCCTCGGCAGACCGCGTCGCTACAGCCCCAGATTGAATGGTGGACACGCCAGATTGCCGGCGCACCCACGGCGCTGGATCTTGCCACCGACCATCCGCGCCCCCAGTTGGAATCCGGCCGTGGCCGGATTGAGCCTTTCGCGGTTCCCGGGGAGCTTCGGGAACAACTGGGGCTGCTCGGCAGGGAGGAAGGCGCGACGTTGTTCATGTCGTTGCTGACGGGATTCTTCATCCTCGTTCACCGCTACACGGGATTGCAGGACTTTCTGGTCGGATCGGCAACGGCCGGTCGCCCCCGCCCGGAGATGCAGAAGATCGTCGGGTTCTTTGCCGACACCGTCCTTCTGCGCGCAGACGTTTCGGGGCAACCCACGGTTCGGGAGCTGCTGCGCCGGGTCCGGAGCACCGTCATCGACGCGATGAATCACAGCGACGTGCCATTCGAACGGCTGGTCGATTCGGTCAAGGCGCAACGCGATCTGAGTCGTAATGCGTTGTTCCAGGTTCTGTTCAATGCCCCTCCGCAATACGTGCCAGAGCTCTGCGGCCTGGATGTCTCTCCCATCTGCATGGATCCGCAGACGTCGCGCTTCGATCTTGAGTGGACCTATTCGGATGGAGCAAACCGGACGACGGGGGTCACCTATAACGCCGACCTCTACGACGCGAGCACGATCCGCCGCATGTGCGAGCATTACCTGGTGCTGTTGCAGGCGATCGTCGCCAATCCGGATCAACGGATCCGTGACCTCCCCGTACTCACGGATTCCGAGCGAATCGAGTTTCATCGATGGAACGACACGAAGGCGGACTACCCCGCGATGCTCCATCTCCACGAGTTGTTCGAAGCGCAGGTGTCGCGAAATCCGGATGCTGTGGCCCTGGCCTTCGAATCCACGCGGCTCACGTACCGGGGCCTTGATCAGCGTGCCCGTGATTTCGCTCACACCTTGCGCGAAGCCCTCGTTGGACCATCATCGGACGACGCGAGGGCGACGCCCGTGGTTGCCGTTTGCCTGGAACGATCGCCCGAGTTGGTTACGGCGATCATAGGGATCCTTAAAGCCGGAGCGGCCTGGTTGCCGATTGATGTGGATGCTCCGCAGACGCGACGCGACCTGATCATTGCGGAGTCCCAGGCCTCGCTGCTGGTGGAACGCGATCCGGCGACCGAGCAGGTCGTCTTGCGGTCATTGGAAATCC
Organism: Verrucomicrobiota bacterium; assembly: GCA_027623315.1. Lineage (GTDB taxonomy): Bacteria > Verrucomicrobiota > Kiritimatiellia > CAJWTS01 > CAJWTS01 > JAQBYD01. The sequence continues at coordinate 21,813 of JAQBYD010000032.1, forward strand.
CGACGGATTCAGATTCCCAGACCCGTGCTCCCGAGGATACGGCGTACGTCATCTACACCTCCGGCTCGAGCGGGGTTCCCAAGGGCGTCGTCATTCCGCATTCGGCTGTCGTTAACCTCTTGACCGGCATGCAGTCCTTGCTGGGTCTCGCGCCGGGGGATCGGTTCCTGGGCGTGGCCTCGCCGACATTCGATATCTTCGTGGCTGAGCTGTTCTTGCCGTTGGTCAGTGGCGGGACGGCGGTGCTGGTCAGCCCGGATGTGGCCCGGTCGCCCGCGGATCTCTGTCGCGCGATCGTAGACCACGACCCGGCGTGGATCCAGGCGACGCCTGCCACGTGGCGCATGCTCTGCGAACACGGATGGCAGGGGGCCACCTCGGCGACCTTGATCAGCACCGGCGAGGCATTGCCGGCAGCGCTCGCGGCACAGCTGATCGGGCGCGGAAACGGTTTGTGGGATCTATATGGTCCCACCGAAACAACGATCTGGTCGACGGCACATCGCGTCGACGCGGCCGCCGGGGCAGGCTGCATCGGACGTCCGATTGCGAATACGCAGGTTTACGTGCTGGATCATGACCGTCAGCCGGTCCCGATCGGCGTGTACGGTGAACTCTATATCGGCGGAGACGGACTGGCGGCCGGCTATCTGAATCGTGCCGACCTGACCGCGGAGCGGTTCGTTCCCAATCCGTTTGGCAGCGCATCGGAGAGGCGGCTTTATCGAACCGGAGACGAGGTCCGATGGCGATCTGACGGAACGCTGCAGTACCGCGGACGACTGGATCAGCAGGTCAAGTTGCGGGGGTACCGGATTGAACTCGGCGAGATCGAGTCCGTGCTGAGCCGGCATCCTGGAGTGGGGCAGTGCGCTGTTCTGCTGCGCGAGGACAGTCCGGAAGATCCTCGATTGTGCGCGTACGTGTCCGTCAGTGGTGAAACGCTAGTGGGTGACGGAGGCGCGGTAGACGTTGAGACGGTCTCTGCGCTCCTCGTGGATGGGATTCGCACACACCTTCGCTCACATCTCCCGTCCTATATGATGCCGTCCGCCATTGAGATCCTGGATGAGTTTCCATTGAGCACCCGTGGCAAAATCGATCGCAACGCTCTGCCCGCGCCGGGGCACGACGAGGGTCTCACCGCGCATGCGATGGCCTCGCCCCGCAACGATGTCGAAGAGAAGCTGGCCGGGATCTGGCAGGAGGTGCTGGGCGTTGAACGGGTTGGCATCCACGACAATTTCTTCGATCTCGGTGGGCATTCGCTGCTGGTTGCCAGAATGATCGATATGGTGAACCGCGAGTTCGGCGGGAGCCGGAATATCGCGGCTGTATTTCGAACTCCCACGATCGCCGGGCTGGCGGGCTGTCTGGATTCGTCGGACGCCTCGCGACCGGGCCCGCCGGCCGAAGCGCACGCTGGACATTTCCTCAGTGTCCTGCAGGAGGGTGCGGGTGGTGCAACGCTCATCTGTGTCGGTGGTAAAGTCACGAAGGCAGCCCTGCGGATTCCGGAGGAGGTGACCGTTCTCACGCTCGGATACGACGGGGTCCAGTCGCAGCCTTTTCTCGGGTTGAGCATTGCGGAACTGGCCCGGAGGTATGCCGATGAAGTCTTGCAGGCCCAACCGTGCGGCCGCGTGGTGATTGTTGGTTTCTGTTATGCGGGCCTGCTGGCTTACGCGCTGGCGCACGGTCTGCGAGATCGCGGCACGCTTAACTTCGAGCTGGTTCTGTTGGAGCCGACCACGCCTTCGATGCTAGCGCTGACCGACGCGAACGCCGCGACGCCACACGAGGACGAATCCAGCGGGTCGCGTCTGCGGTCACTCTGGTTCCGCTTGCGCGGGGCATTGCGGTTCCGGGCGTCGCGCATCTGGACGGGCCTACAGATGGCGGCGCGGCGCCCGGTCTCTCTCGACCGCCGGTGGAACTACTACTTCGGCCGCATGCTGCGCAATGCCCTGACCTATCAGCCGCCCACCCCTCTGCCTGGCTCCGTTCACTTGATCTGCGGCCGCTCCTGGATCCGCCGCAATGGGACGATCTGGACCGAGACCTATCTTCAAGATCCTCCGACCGTTGTCGATCTGGCGGATGCCTCCCACATGGATCTGACCGATCTTGATGCACCCGCAGATACATGGATCAGACTCGTGCGCGACCTATGCGCGTAGCCCGGTTGCAGCTGCTCCGCCCGATCCGCGATCCAGAAAGTGCGATCCCCGAAACGTGGCACGAGCATCCTGCTCGTGTTGCCCCGCGGATAAGACTCCACCCCGCACGATCGCACTCTCCGAATCCCCAATCCCGCGCGGAGCGCTATCCCGGTTGCAGGATTCACGTCCCGGGAAGTACTCCGTCTTAAGTGCTTCGTGCATAGCGCGCGGGATCCATCACGAAGCGGAGCGGTTCGCCGCGGGCGAACCGTTCTAGATTCTCCACGCAGATGCGGTGCATGCGCAACAGCCGTTCGGGCGGTACATCGTGGGTGGGCCAGCCACGCGAAATGCGGTGACCGGTCAGAATCAGGTTGGTCCAGCTCCGCGCCTCGTGGTCTTCGGGTAAAGAATCGGGATCCAGCACGTCCAGCCCGGCGCGCAGCCGTCCGGAACGCAGTTCAGCGAAGAGGGCATCCTGCTCGACAATAGCGCCGCGCGCCGTGTTGATCAGCACCCCATGGCGGGGCAGCAAGGCCAACAGCTCCGCCGTCACGCTCTTGGTCGTGTCCTCGGTGAGCCCGGCGTGGATGGTGACGATCTCGCTGCTCGCGAACAGTTTGTGGAGGCTCTCGACCCGAATGCAACCATCGGGCAGCTCTGCACAGAACGGATCGTAGACGCGGATGACGGGGGAGAACGGACGAAGCATGGCGATGACGGCTTGGCCGATCACGCCGCATCCGTATATGCCGAGGTTGGCCTCGAAGAGTGTCCCCCCGAAGTTCGCAGGATCGAGGTCCCATCGGCCGCTGCGGATCGCCTGCACCTGCTCGTGCAGATCCTTGAGAGCCGCCAGCAATAGCGTCATGGTGCCTTCGGCAACATCAATGGCCGGTGCATCGCCCCAGTTGCTGACGGGAATACCCGCCGCCACGATCTCCGGGGGCACCATGAATTTTAACTCACCAGTGACGTTGCACACGTACTTCAGTCGGCCCGGACTCGTCGCAAGTTCCGGCGGGATCGGCGCGGCATTCCATCCGAGCAGCGCCACGTCGGATTCGCGCAGGATGTCCGATTTTTCCGTATCCGTCAGCCCGGCGCCATCATTCACCAGCCGCAACTCGCCGAGCTTCTGCAGCGCCTCGATGAAGACAGGGGCGAAAGCGGTGCGGTCCGGACCGACGTTTGCGATGTGAACCATCTTCAGCATGCCAGTGCCTCCCGCAGGACCAGCAGGTCGTCGGTTGCCGCGCCCAGCAGTGCATCGATGCTCTCGGGCGGCGTATTGACTCCCGCCGTGAATTCAGCCGTCCAGATCCCCTCAAAGCCCGCTTCCACGGGCATCGCGACGCGACGACGGATCCGGGCCTCGATGAACGAGGGCAGATGCCCTGGTGTCCACCGATTCTTCTCAAAGCGCACCGTGCCAATCAGAATCTCGTTCTTGATGCTCCACCAGTCCTTCCCGTAGTGTAGTTCCCGAAACCCGAAGCATAGACTCGTCATCCGGCTTGGACCATAGATTCCTGCCGCAAAGATCTCGGAGAATCTTACCATTAGAAAGGTGAAAAGATCATGAGCAAAACACGCACAGGTGGATACACGATTGGTTTCAGGCTCGGTTGGTCCGACTGGCAGAAGGACATCGGGGCGCTACTCGAATGGGCGACGGACAACGATATCGGCGCTGTTGATCTCGGGCGCGATGGGGATACCGTGGCACCACAGGTCATCGCGGCGGGTCTCCGAGTCGGGTCCGTGGATCTCGCGGAGTGGGAGGGCATGATATCGGGAGACGCGGCCAAGCGTTCTGACGCGGTCGCGAAGAACGCGGAATACGTGAAGGCATGCGCGGCACACGGTCCGGTGAATCACTTCATTGTCATGTTGCCGGAGAGCCCGGAACGGCCGCGCAACGAAAACTTCGGATTCATGGTCGAAAGCTTTTCCGAGCTCGCACCCGTACTGGAAGCCCATGACGCTCGGATCGTGATCGAGGGGTGGCCCGGGGCCGGGGCGCTATGCTGTACCCCCGAAGGCTATCGCGAGTTCTTCGCCCAATGCCCTTCCACATCGATGGGCGTCAACTACGATCCGTCGCATCTGATCCGCATGGGCATAGACCCGCTGCGTTTCCTGCGTGAGTTTGCGGAGCGCGTCTATCACGTCCACGGCAAGGACACGGAGTTATTCCCGGAGCGCCTTTACGACCTTGGCAATGAGCAGCCGCCCACGTTCGCCAAGTCGTTCGGTTTCGGCGGCAGCGCATGGCGCTATACAATTCCTGGTCAGGGCATCATGGGGTGGGGCGAGGCCTTCCGCATTCTGGAAGAGCACGCCTACAGCGGCTGCGTATGCATCGAGCTGGAAGACGAGAATTTCAACATCACGGAAGCAACCGAAAAGCAGGGCCTATTACTCGGGGTGCGTTTCCTGGAAGGTTGCTGACTCCAATCTAAAACCGAAATCGAACCCGGTGCCGGCTTCATGCCGGGCCGATTCGGTAAGGGGTAGCCGGAAACGGGCAGAGTAGAAGCGGCGTCCCGCCGCTTTGTTCGCTGGACCAAGCTTGTTGTCTCAAAAAGCGGCGGGACGCCGCTTCTACTTTGCCCACTTCCGACTTCTCACTTCTCACTTCTCACTTCTCACTTCCCGTCCTGCCTAATCCTGGGCTCAAAACACACGGATTTGATTGCCTCGCGCGCGATAAACCGACTATCGTGCGCTGGCGATTCAAGAGGAGACGCTATGCCCAAAGTTTGCGACATGAAGAAAGGTGCCGTGGTTGAGATCAACGGCGCTCCTCACATTCTGCAGGATCTCACCATCTCCTCGCCCACGGCGCGTGGCGGGGCCACTCTTTACCGCATGCGATTCCGCAATCTGATCACGCAACAGAAGCTTGACGGCACGCACAAGGGCGACGACATGCTCGGCTCCATCGACTTCAGTCGCCGCTCCATACAGTTCTCCTACCAGGACCAGGACCGCTTCGTTTTCATGGATGAAGAGAATTTCAACGAATACAGCTTCTCCGCGGAGGACATCGAGGACGAGAGGCCGTACCTGGCGGACGGACTGGAGGGTCTGCTCGTCATGATCGTCGATGGCCGTGCGCTGGGCGTCGAGTTACCGCCCGCCGTCGAACTGAAGGTGGCGGAAACCGGCCCCTCCATGAAAGGCGCCTCCGCGAGCGCCCGCACGAAGCCCGCAACGCTCACGACCGGCCTCGTAATCCAGGTGCCCGAGTACCTCGAAACCGGTGAGATCGTTCGCGTTGATACGCGCACCGGCGGTTTTCTTGGCCGGGCCTGAGTGATCGGCGAGCAGAATGCTTTGGCCTGGAAAGACGATAGGAGCGTAGCATCATGCAACATTGGACGTGGATAGCCTTGGCCGCCATGCCGTTCGCGGCGCTCGGGTTTCTGTACAACAGGCTGGTCCGGCATCGCAACCTTCTGCGCGAAGCGTGGAGCGGTATCGACGTGCAACTCAAGAGGCGGCATGTTCTCGTGCCCAACCTGGTGGAAGTCGTCAAGAGCTATGCCCACCACGAAGCCGACGTGCTGGAGGAGGTCACGCGTGCCCGGACGGAGAGTCAGCGCGCCAGCGCGCCGGACGCCGCCGAGGCCGGCGAAGTCCAATTGACGCGGGCCTTGAAGAGCGTACTGCTCCTGGTGGAGAACTATCCGGATCTAAAGGCGAATGGGAACTTCCTCGACCTCCAGCACAAGTTGGTCGACATCGAGGATCAGATCCAGATGGCAAGGCGCTACTACAATGGGACCGTACGGGACTACAATACCTTGGTCGAATCGTTTCCGGCGAACATCGTGGCGGGAATCTTTCGCTTCGCACCACGGGATTACTTCGAAATCGAAACCGCAACCGAGCGATTGGCTCCTCGGATCGACTTGCCATGAATCTTTGCCGCGGACCGCTCGCCCTGTTGCCCATGCTGCTCGTGTTGCAGACGGCGCCCAAGGCCTGTGCCGTGGAGGAAATTCTCTCCTATTACAGCGACATTGTCGTGCATCCGGACGCGAGCATGACCGTTACGGAGACTATCCATGTGCGTGCGGAAGGGAACCAGATCAAGCGGGGCATCTACCGAGACTTCCCGACAAAGTACAAAGACCGCCTGGGTAACCGGTACGTGGTCGGATTCGACGTGGTCGCCGTTCAGCGCGACGGCAGGCCTGACGGGCATCACACCGAAGGCCTATCGAACGGCACGCGAGTCTATATCGGCAAGAAGAGCGTGATGCTGGCGCCCGGCGAGTATCGCTACCAGTTGACCTACAAGACCCGCGGGCAGCTCGGATTCTTTGAGGACCACGACGAACTCTACTGGAACGTCACCGGCAATGGCTGGGACTTTTCCATCAAGCAGGCCAGCGCTACGGTCTCTCTGCCACCGGGCGTCCCCGTGGATGAGATTCGCATGCAGGGCTACACCGGCGCGCAGGGATCCAAGGCCACCGACCTCGTCGCGGCGCTGGACGATGAGGGTTGCGCGAGTTTTCAGACGACCAAGCCGCTCGGACTCCGCGAGGGCTTGACCATTGTGGCATCGTTTCCAAAGGGATTCGTGCGCCAGCCGACATTTGTCGACGGTGCAAAGTCCATGCTGCTCGCCAATCCAGCGACCCGCGTCGCGCTCGTTGGGCTGACGCTCGTGGCGATCTACTACGTCGTCGTGTGGTTCCTGGTCGGAATGGATCCGGCGAAGGGCACCGTGATCCCCCGCTTCGAACCACCTCGCGGCATCTCCCCCGGGGCCGCCCGCTACATCATGCGCATGGGCTACGACAACAAATGCTTCGCCGCGGTACTGATCCACCTGGCTGTGAAGCGGCGATTGAGTATTGAGGAGAGCGGGGACGAATACGAGGTGAAGAGAACCGGAACGAGCGGCAGCCAGCCTTGGATGAGTCCCGGAGAATCACAAGTGTTCAGCAAGCTGCTGGGCGCGCGCAGTCGCATCACGCTCAAGCAGAGCAATCACAGCACGATCGGCGGGGCCGTGGAGGCGCTGAAGAAGGCGTTGGCCAAGGAGCATCGTAAGCACCATTTCGTCGCCAACGGATGGTACACGGCGCCCGGGGTAGTCCTTACCTTGATCACGTTTGTCATTATTGCCATCGCTTTTGGAGGAGAGGAGGGACGGTTCTTCTCGATGTGGCTCTCCATCTGGACGCTGGGCGTGGCAGTCCTCGTCCGCCAGCTGGTTGCCACGTGGCGCGGCGTCACCCGCAAGACGATCGTTGGTGCCCTCGGCCTCTCGCTGTTTGGCCTGCCGTTCTTCGTCGCGGAGATCTTCGTGGTCGGTCTCATGGCGCGCCGGACCTCGCCGATGGCGATGGGCTTGCTGCTCCTCGCCGTGGCCCTGGTCATGCTGTTTCAGCACCTGCTCAAAGCGCCTACCAAGGCGGGACGCAAGCTCATGGACGAGTTGGAGGGCTTCCGAATGTACCTTTCGGTCGCCGAGCGGGACACGCTGCGGGCGATGCGGGGCCCGGAAAAGACGCCGGAGCTATTCGAGACCTACCTTCCCTATGCCCTGGCGCTCGACGTTGAACAAGAATGGTCCGAGCAGTTCGCGGACGTATTGGAGGCGGCCGGGAGAGCCGGCGGCGGAGATGGCGCTTACCAGCCAACCTGGTACCACGGCCCATCGGGCCGCGCGCTGGGCACCGCAGCGCTGGTCGGCGCGGTAGGCGGAGCGTTGGCCGGCGCCGTATCGTCGTCCTCGACCGCGCCGGGTTCCAGTTCTGGCGGAGGCGGTGGTGGCGGCGGCGGCGGCGGCGGCGGCGGTGGTGGCTGGTAGACGCCGTCGAATGATTGCCGGCAAAACTATTCGGGAGGAGATCGACGCGGGATCAGGGCAAAGTAGAAGCGGCGTCCCGCCGCTTCTACTTTGGTGCGTTCGGTTGACTGGGCGTCGGGGCCAGACCGAGGCGATGCGTTCCGCGGACGCGGACCGGCTGAAGCCGGAACTACAAACCTTCACGTCTATATCGAAGACCAGTTCGTAGTCCCGCCTTCAGGCGGTCCGGAGAGCGTGGGCTGGAGGAGACGACTCGGGTGGGACGCCAAAGACAAGCAAGTCCCGAAGCGACGACTGACGATTTCACGTCTTCCTTCAGCCGAAGGTCGCCGAGTTCCTGGTCCTGCCGTCCCTCAAGGCAACTTTCCCGCCCGCATTTATTTACCAGGAATACCGTCGAGTTTCCTGTTTTTGGGCTCCTAGCCCGTACAACCCCGCGGGATTATCGGACATCGCCTGTTCCAGTGCGCCATAAGACTCGTCGCCCGAGTCTCGTGAATGCCTGACCATCCTACTCATGACCAGAATCAGGAGAAAGGTGCAATCAAAGCGTGCGTCCTGGTCAGCAAACTCCGCTCCCCGAGAGTTCACCACGGCGACCTCTCCCTTACCGGTTGACGGAATCTGATATGTAGACTATTATCTACTCTAAAGGACATAATTATGGACTATATTGCGGTCAACGAATTGAAGAGACCTCGAGTGGTGCGGGAGCGCCTGGCTGCGGCCGAGGAGATGCTGCTCACCAACAACGGACGGCCGATGGCCGTGCTTTTGTACGTGGACGATGAGGATGATCCGGAGGACGTCCTGATGGCTGCCCGCGAGGCGCGCAGCCAGATCGCTCTACGGCGAATTCGCGAACGAGCGCGTGAGACCGGTGCTTCGAAGCTCACGACTCCTGAGATTGATCAACTCGTGTCCGAGGTCAGGCAGGAGCGACGAGCTCGCCCGTGAATGGGGACGAGCCGATTGCGGTCTTTGATACGAACGTCCTCGTGTCGGGGTTTCTTAACCCGCACGGTGCGCCGGGCCAGATAGTTGATTGGCTGCGAAGTGGCGTCGTTCATGCCGGGTTGGACGATCGCATTGTCTCCGAGTATGAAGACGTTCTGTACCGTCCCAGGCTGGACCTGCCGCGACACGAAGTCCATATCGTCCTTCGTCAGATTCAGTTCGGGGGCAAGTGGGCGGCAGCGGAGCCGAGGCACGTGGCCCATGGATTGCCGGATCCCGACGATGCCCCCTTCGCTGAATGTGCGGCTGCACTGGGATGTTGCCTGGTCACCGGAAACAAACGTCACTTTCCACGCGCTGCGGTTGGCAAGCTTCGCGTGCTCTCTCCCCGACAGTTCCGGGATGCGATCAGTGAACCGTGAGCGGCCTCGATCTAAATCTTTACCCCAATCTTTCCCCAAATCTCAGAACGACATCGATCCCCGGGACCGGATCCCCGGCTGGTTATCGCCACAGCGGTTGAGTTGACCGCAATGACTGCAAAGAGCCCAAAGATGCGCGTAAGCGCAAAACGGATTCTTTGTGCTCCTTGAGTTCTATACCGATACGAGAACATGCGGAGACCGTAGACGACATAAGGTGGCCGATACGGGAAGATCGCGCCCCTTGTAGCCGCTACTTGGATGCGAGGGGGGCGATTTCTACTTTCATCGGGGCGGCCCAATCTTTGTACTCGTCGGTGTAGTACTCGTAGCTGCGGCTGGCGGGGCCGGTGTAGGTGCCGGGGATTTCCGCGACCATGCTGATGGGAAGCTCAATCTTCTGACTCGCTTCGAGCGAGCGCCAGTAGAGCACGACTTCGCGGCCGAGCACTTCGTAGGCCGCGATCTTGCCCGACTTGACGAGCTCCTTTAACTGGTCGTGCCGGACCTCCAGGCCACCGGGAATCCCGATGATAGCGACCGGGGTGGGCAGCGGCTTGTCCGAACGGTTGCTGACCTGGACCCTGGCTTCGGTCACGTCGCCTTCCTTAATCGACTGCCCGGCCAGCGATACCGTGAGTGAGACCTTGCACTCCGGGCTGGAGTCCGGCTCTTCGTTGGCGTAGTTGACCGCCAGCGAGAAGGGCATCTCGGAGCCGCCGGTCATCGTAATCTTGACCGTGTGTGAGCCCGGCTCCAGCATCTCCGCGATGTCGGTGAGCTTGATGGGGCCGTGCGTTTCTTTGCCGAACGCGGCGGCGCTGCCCGCACGGTGGCCGTCGATGAAGAGTTGAATCGAGCCCGGAGCTTTCGGGGTCGAACGAGCTTTGTCGTAGGCGAGGATTGCGCGCAGGGCCAGTACGGTGGATTGCGTGGACCCGTAGCGTCCCGCCTTACAGCTGTCGGCCAACCATTGGGTTGCTTTCTCGACGTTGCCGGCGTAGGTCGGATCCTTCAACCATGCCAACATGGCCAGGGCTGTGGTTTCGATTTGCAGTGCGATGCCACCACTGCCGACGATGGATGTCGTTCCGCCACCCACATCGCCTTCCTGGGTTTGTTGAGCGGCCAGCCCGGCCATCAGCTTTGCGGCGGTTTCGGGGTCCTTGTCCAGCAAGGCGATGTTGGCGCCCAGGGCCAGCACGTAGCTGTTCTTGCTCTGGAGGGCCGCGCTCTCGATGTGGTCGATTTCTTTGCGCAGGGCATCCGTACTCTCGCCGCACTCGAGCAGGGCCCAGACGATGTAGCCATTGGAGCAGTCCGGATCCGCGATCCAGGTGTGCAGCGCGCGTCGTTCGCGCTTGAAGCTGCCCTCGCCGTCGCGCGTGGCCAGGAGCCATGCGCGCGTGCGCGCCAGCATGTCCGCGTCAACGCTGCTGACCGCGGCCATGTCGGTGAACTCAAGCAGACCGTATGCGGTCAGGGCCTCATGCGCGGGGTCCCCGCCAAACCATTCGTATCCCTTCTTCTTGCACTCGAAGCCGATGAGTTTCTTGTAGCCGCGGTCGAGCAGGTCCTTGCTGCGTTCAATCAGTTTGGGGTCTACGCCCTGGTGCGACATGAAATACTGCTGCGCCATGACGAGGGGGTAGGTGGTTGAACTCGTCTGCTCAAAACATCCGCTGGGCTCGCGGATCAATCGTTGCAGGGCTTCGGTCAGACTGGCGAGCGGGGTGGGGTAGACCGCGATGTCGCTGAGCACACTGCCCGGAATCCGGCTCTCGGGAATATCAATTGTGAATTCCATGCTTCCGTCCGCCGCCAGCATCCCGCCATGTGCAAGTTCAACCGGGAAACCGCGCGGCACGATATTGAGTTTGCGCGTGACGCGGTCGGAGAATGCGCCGGCGGATGCCTCGAGCACGAAGTCCGTATTGCCGGCGATGTCGCCGACCGACAACTCTACGATCTGACGAACACGCTGATCAGCGGCCAGGGTCAAGGCCTTGAGCGCGGAGATCTCTATGCCTTTGGCGGCGGCAATTTTCAGTACCGCATTTTGCAACTCGGCATCGGTGGCGTTGACCAGGCTGATCGGCAGCAGAACACGATCGCCCATGGTCACTTCCAGCGGCAACTTGGGTTCCACATAGAAGGGCTGCACCGATTCAATCGTGCGGCTATCGAATCCCAGGGCTCCGCTCTGCGCAAAGGCATCTGAGAGCACGCGAAAACTCGCAACCGAATCATTCAGATCGAAAGCAACCGTGGCTTCGCCACTCGTGGCGTCGGTCTTAACCGCCGCCGTCCAGTACAAGGTTTCGGTGAAATCAACACGATCGCCGGGCGTTCGGTTGGCGCGCACCTTGTGCGCATACAGACGCACGGCCATGTAGCGCATGGACTTACCAGATATCCTTTTGCGGTCTTCTCTGTCGAAAAACGCGATGTCGTCCCTGTCGGCCTCGGCCTCTTCCAGCGCCTGCAGCATCTCCTGACCCACGACAATCGGCGGCGGTTGCTGTCGAGGCTCCGCGACCGCTTTGGCAGCTTCCTGTTTGTCGTTTGCTTCATCTTCTCCAGCGGGTTTCGGTTCTTCGCCGCCTTCCGCGCCTGCAAGATCGGGTTCTTCAGGACCCCCATGGTCCTGCGGCGCTGCGGCGGGCAAGACCATCTCTACGAGGGCTCCCCTCCGCCCGGCCTTAAAGAGATCTCCTTTCATGCCGCCATGCAGACCCAACTCACTCCGCTCTCGTTCGGTCACGACGCGCATCGCGAGCACGCGGCGACCCGCATCGCCGTGTTTCTTGAGAAATGCGACGGTGTCCACGAAGGCGAATCTGCGCCAGCCCTGCGTGCCGAGCAATAGGTCTACGGCCTGGGCGGCGATGGGGTTGTTCTTGTCGAGATACACGTGGGCATCGGCCAACGCTTCGACATCGCTCTCCAGGAGAACCATGACCGGCAGGCGCGGCGCATGTTCGCGCGTTTCGATCATTTCAAGCACGCTGTCGTCGGTCACGGTTAGTCCCACGATGGCGCTGATCGGGTCGCCCTTGTGGTTGCTTGTGCGGATCGTCAGTTCTGCTCTGCCGCCGGGAACATAGCGCTCCTGGTCGGTCACGATCTGCACGTTCACGGTTTCGGCGGGCTCACGATAGATCAACCGTTCGGCCAGCGGGTTCCCGTCGGAATCCCACACCGTGGCCACCAGGACGCCGTCGGCCGAGGCGGGGGGCGTCAATGTCACCTCTGCCGTGACTCGCTGGTTCTCCTCCTTGTTGCCCTTGACCGCCAACGACGCCACGTCCGCTTCGCGCTTGCTGAGTGTCACGAGCAATTCGCCTTGCACGGTGCTGCGTACTCCCAGCGTGATGGCTTCGCCTGCGGGATAGACATCTTCCGTCGACAGAAGCAGCACCCCCTGCGGCATTATGGGTGGCAGCGGGAAGTCCGTGTTGATGCCCGACGGCTGCGTGATCTTGAGAACGTAGGTTTCCTCTTTCTCGGGGATGAAGGAGAATGCGCCGCGTCCTTCATGCGCCGTCCGGAAGGTCGCGACTTGTTTGCCGGTCGAATCCACGATCACACCCGCTAGATCCGCTGGTTTTTGAGCGGGTGTTTTGGCCTCGATGTAGACACGGTTCGACAGTGCCGCGACCAGGTTGCCGCCTTCAGGATAGATGGACAGGTCGACGGTTTGCAGAAGGATGGGCAAGGTCTTGGTGGCTGTTTCAACCACACCGCCGTCCTCTACGGAGAAGGCGATCGTTCCTTCTCCTCTTGCGATTGTCTTGGGTAAGTCGAACTGGGCTGAGCAGTAACCCTCCCGGTTCACGACGGTCGTCGATCTGTGAATCTCCATGCCGTCGAGTCGAGCCGTGACGGTGACCTTGGCGTCTGCCGGCACGCCGCCTTCGGCGCGTGTGGCTGCAAGCGTTGCGCCGACCGTGTCGCCCGGCCCGTAGCCATCGCGCAGGAACACGATCTGTGTCTTGAGTCGCGGTGCGCGGTAGGCGCGGATATCGAACTTGCGCTCCGCTGGGGCAATGCCCATGCTTGGATAGGTGGTTTTGATCGTATATTCGCCGCCAGCCTGTCCCTCGGGGATCTCCCAGGCGAATCCGGACACACTGTCCTGCGTGTCGGTATAGCCCGTTGTCACGGTGTCGCCCTTGGGGCCGACGATCTTGAATACGGCCTGGGCATTAGCGTTCATCGGCGTGTGATTTGCTGCGTTGAGCACCACGCCGCGCACATAGACCTTTTCGCCTGTGCGATAGATGGGTTTATCGGTGCTGACGTAGGCCAGATACCGTTCGGTCCCGCCCAAAGCTGCACTTGTCGCGCGCTCAACAATCTTCCTGGCGGCGGAGGCCGGGCCCAGCGCAAGCAGCACGGCGATGAGTGTCATGCCGCCGTGTGTTGCCGTTCTGCGTCTTTTTGATCTGCTCATTCTGTGTCTCCTGTTTTGTTCGATTGCACAATTAGACACTCCAAGTGAACCATTTGTTCCAAGTAAATCCGACCGCGCAAGACGGATTCTTTGTGCTCCCTGAGTTCTATGTGGTCAAATTCTAGATTCTAGCCCGGACATCTCACACTTTTTCGTAGCGAGAGCGCGAAGAGCCCGTCAGGCTTGATCGAAACAGGGCTTTGCCGATGAAACTGTATGGACATACAGTGAATTGGCGAAGCCCTGTTTCGATCAAGCCTGACGGAGCTATCCGTGTTCATAGTAGGAAATGGGTGAGATATCCGGGCTAGGTCTACCTGCCTCACCCACTCGCCACTTGCCACTCGGTGTCGCGGGGTCGTGTCGCGGGGTCGGACCCTACGCCGGCGCAGCGTTGTCGGCATGCGCATCCTGACACCACGACTCGGCCTGCAGGCGGGAGCGCCAGGCAGAAATATTGGCGTATGCATCAAGGCCGATCTCCGCGATCTCGGCCATGTCGAGCAGCGCGAGCAAGGTGATGTCGGCGAGACTCAACGCATCGCCGCCATAGAATTCGCTGGACCCTAAGCGCTCGTCCACGACCGGGAGGTAGCGTGCGAGCCACTGGACGCCCTCTTTGAGCGAATTCTCATCAACCGGCATGTTGAACTTGGGAGCGAACACCCGGTTAAACGCCACTTTGCTCATCGCCAGGGCCACGTGCTGGATAGCAAAGGCGTTCCACTGGTCCATGATGGCAATGGCCTCGAGTCCATCGGGTACGAGTGACCCGCCGTGCTTAGCGTTGAGATAGCGGCAAATGGCGTCGCTCTCGAACAGCAGGAAGCCGTCGTCGTCAATTGCCGGCATCTTGCCGGCCGGGTGACGCGCCATATGCTCGGGCGTCTTGTGCTCCCCCTTCGTGAAGTCGAGTCCCACCCATTCGTACTCGATCCCGAGTACATTGCAGGCATATCGGCACTTGATGCAGGGGTGTGACATTGAATTGGCGTAGATCTTGAGCATCTCTCTTTTCCTTAACTTTGGGGGTGAGGTGTACGTCCTGAAGGGCCAGGTTCATCGGGAGCCATTGTATCAGGTAGAATCATTTGTGCAACTGGTTCACGACATACGCATGACGCGTGCACTCCGCTTCCGCGAGGATTTCGGCGTCCCGTGGCCGAGAATCTGTAGCGTATCGACTCCCCCGACAAAGCGGCTGTCCGCGCCGCGTCCAAGCTCGAGTCAGTAGAAGATTTCGCGCCACGCGAATTCTGAGGGCGTGAAGTTTGGGCGTGACCGCCTCTTGCCGGACGGCGTATGTTGCGGGTTAGCGAAAGGGATCTCATGTCCAACGAACCGGAAACCACTAATCTCGCGCTGTTCTGCGACTTCGAGAACATCGCCATCGGCGTGCGCGATGCGAAGTACGACGATTTTGACGTGACCAAGGTGCTCGAGCGCCTCTTGCTCAAGGGCAGTATCGTGGTCAAGAAGGCCTACAGCGACTGGGGCCGGTACAAGGATTTCCGCCCCGGCATGCACGAGGCCGCATTCGAACTCATCGAAATCCCCCACGTGCGCCAGTCCGGCAAGAACTCCGCCGATATTCGCATGGTCGTCGACGCGCTCGACCTCTGTTACACAAAGTCGCACGTCGATACGTTCGTGATCATCAGTGGTGATTCCGACTTCTCCCCGCTGGTGAGCAAGCTACGCGAGAACGGCAAGGTGGTCATCGGGGTCGGGGTCAAGAATTCTGCGTCGGACCTGCTGATCGCCAACTGCGATGAGTTCATCTTCTACGACGATCTCGTCCGCGAGCGGTCACAGAGTACGCGACGCGGCTCTCGTGGCGGCGCGAAGAAGACGATCGCACGGAAGACGGCGACGAAGAAGCCGTCGGTCGACGACATGAAGGAGGATGCCTTTGACCTGATCGTCGACACCTACCAGGCGCTGGCCGAAGAGCGCGGCGGCGAACGCAACATCTGGGGGTCCATGATCAAGCAGACCCTCAAGCGCCGCCAACCGGGTTTCAACGAATCGTCCTACGGCTTCAGCTCGTTCGGTGAGCTACTCGAAGAGGCCCAGGCCAAGGGCATTGTCGAGCTTGAGCACGACGACAAGTCCGGCGGCTTCATCGTGAAGGGCGTACACGAATAAGAGAACTCGCGCCTGCCGCGACGTAGTCGCTCTTCTCTTAGCGGCATGCGGGGTCACCCTCTATCCCATGCAAACGTTTCAGTTGAAATTCACGGGCGACCTGAGCGACGCCGCCGGCAATCCGACGGTTGACTGTATCTTGGACCGCCTGGCACAGGCCCCGCATCTCCGCCACGGCTTCCTCGAGGACCAACAACCCAAGGCAGGCGATTCAACCTACCATGCCCTCAAGTACTCCATGGAGATCGGGCCGCATCACGTCGCGAAGGCGAACGGCATCGTGACGTGCCGGCCATGGGTGAAGGCCTCCGCCTTTGCGCAGGGCGCCGGCGACCTCGTGGCGATCGGGCGCGCCGGGATCGGCTATGACAAGATCGACCTCGCAGCCTGTACCGCCAACGACGTGATCGTTTTCAACTCCCCTCACGGCCTGACGCACTCGACCGCGTCGGCGGCGTTGTTGTTCATCCTTGGCCTGTCCAAACGGTTCCCGCTACAGGACCGCATCATTCGGGAATATCGCTGGGATTTGCAGAACGATGCGGTCGGCGACGATCTCGAGGAACAGACGCTCGGCATCGTCGGCCTGGGCCAGTCCGGACAGGAGTTGGCCCGCTTGATCGCGCCATTCCGGATACGCATGATCGCCTTCTCGCCCCATGCCGAGCCGGCGACGGCGAAGGAACTTGGGGTCACGCTTGTAGGCAGTCTGGACGAGCTGTTGCGAGAGTCCGACTACGTGAGCCTGCACAGCCGCCTGAACGAGCAAACTCGCGGGCTGATCGGCGAACGGGAGCTGAGCCTGATGAAGCCCACGGCGTTCTTCATCAACGTGGCGCGGGGCGAAATGGTGGACGAACACGCCCTGGTTCGCTTTCTCCGCGAAGGCCGTATCGCCGGTGCCGGGCTTGACGTGTTCGAGACTGAACCCCTGCCGCTCGGAAACCCCTTACTGCAACTCGACAACGTGATGCTCACGCCGCATTGGCTGGCGTCGACGCACCGCGCGCTGCGCACCACGATGGCACCGATCCTCGACGGGATGTTGCGCATCTCCAGCGGCGAATTGCCCGACAATGTTTTGAACCCGGACGTTCGCGACCGCCCGGGATTCAACGACAAGCTTCAACGTTGGCGGCGAAAGGATCCATGAAGCTCACCCGCATTGAGACGGTCCGTTCCACAGATTTTCCGAACCTGCTCTGGGTGCGACTGCACACGGACGACGGGCTCGTTGGACTTGGCGAGACCTTCTACGTTCCATCCGCCGTCGAGTGCGTCATTCACGATTTCGCGGCGCCACTCCTGTTGGGCCAATCGGCCTTCGATCGCGAGCGCCACTGGCAGGCGCTGTTCTCCTACGCCAACTTCTTCGGTCACGCCGGCGCCGAGATGCGCGCCGTCTCCGCCCTCGATCTCGCGCTCTGGGATCTGCTCGGCCAGCACACCGGCCAGCCCGTGCTCAATCTGCTCGGCGGCCAGACGCGCGATTCGATCCGCGTCTACAACACCTGCGTCGATACCCCACGCTACGCCGATCAGACTGGGTTTCTGGAGACTCCCGGCGAACTCGCCCAATCACTTCTGGCCCAGGGCATCACGGCGATGAAGATCTGGCCGTGGGATCGCTTCGCGCCGCAGATGCAGGTTGCCGCCGTCACGGGCCCCGCCGGCTGGTCCGCCGTGGGCCCGGTCGGCCACGACCTGCTGCCGGCGCAGCTCGCCCAAGGCCTGTGGACCGTGCAGGAAATCCGGCGCGCCGTGGGCGACAAAATGCAAATCGCCCTCGAAGGGCATTCGCGATGGGACGTCAACTGCGCCTTGCGCATCGCGCGAGCCGTGGAGCCCTACGACATACTCTGGATGGAGGATTTCATGCAGCCGGACAGCGCCCCCGATCTCGCCCGCTTGGTGCGCGAATCGCGTGTACCGCAAACCGTGAGCGAGCGTCTCTTCACGCGCCATGGCTACCGCCCCGTCCTCGATGCCAACGCCGCCCACATCATCATGCCCGATCTCATCTGGACGGGCGGCATCAGCGAGGCTCTGAAGATCGCGACGCTGGCTGACACGCATCACCTCGCCATCGCGCCGCACGACTGCACCGGTCCGGTGAACCTATTCGCCTGCCTGCACCTTTGCGCCGCGGTACCCAACGCCATGATTATGGAGACGGTCCGCGGTTTCTGCGAGGGGTACTACCGTGAAGTCGCCACGCCTGACGCGCCGATCCACGAAGGCAGCGCCCGGCTCGACCAATTCGGCCCCGGCCTCGGGGTGAAACTTCGCGACGACTTTCTCGGCCGCGCCACCACTCAGAGTCGCAGATCGCGACTCCCCTGAATGTAATTGTCGAGCCCTGGAACTCGCGTCTCGGCGCGTGACCCGGCCGTGCTGTCGCGGAAAGGCGCTGGAATTGGTTACCGGCTGGATTGGAGGTCACGGCCAAGGTAGAACCGGAAGTTCGCCGAATCACTCGAACTCGACTACCCGATCCTCAGCGATGAACCCGGCGATGTCGCGCGCAAATACGGAGTCATCAATGATGAGCGGCAGTTCCCGTTCCGCTGGACCTTCTATATAGATAAGGACGGCAAGATCCTCGAGATCGACAAGAACGTAAATGCCGCCAACGACGGCGCCACCTGCGCCATCAAGCTGGAAAAGCTGGGCGTTCCGAAAAAGTAGCCTCAGACGCGAGAATTGGTAAACGCTGAACAAAGCGCCGACTTGTCGCGGCGTGGATTCGACCAGGGCCTCGATCGACGAGGAACATCAAGTCGCGCGTGCGAATCCCCGGCGCTGGCATCCAATCGACCCGCGGCGAAATCCGCGGTTTCTCTCCCTCCGCGATTCGCATCATTCGTGTCAGTCGTGGTTCCGAAACTTCGTTCCCGCGTCACGCTCGTGCCCACGCTCTGCCCAGTTCATATCGCTCGCCCACGGCCTCGATCTCGATTATCGAGGCAGGCGATTTTTGGAATCGCGGCGGCTTCAATAAGATGCGAAGCTTTGTCTTAGCATGCATCCCACTGAACGGTGAAGATGACGGATCCAATTCCCAAAAGCATCGACGCGAACGCCGACCTGATACCGCCGCAGGCGAGGGATTGGTTGGCCCGGACTATTGGCGGGTCGATCACTCCGCTCGTCGTGATCCCCATCGACCTGAGGCCGGACGGCGCCTTCGGAGATGGCTGGTGCGTGCTGACCGTGGATGAAGTTCTGGTCGTGACCGCTTTGGACGACGGCTTTGATCTCACGCATCGCATTACACTCGACGGGGTAATCGAGTTGAAGCCTCAGGCGATGCAGGGCTGCGGCTTTATCGAGGTCCGATCCGCTCAACGCTCGCAGACGGTCGGCCGCTTCACCTGGGCGGCTCAACCGGCGGTGCACGCGGCGCTGGACCAGGCCAACGCGCTGCTGCAGCAACGATCGCCCGCCGCCGCTACGTCCAGCGAGGATCCGCGTGCAGGCGGCCGGCGGAGCAAATTCTCGTCACGGACGCAATCGTGCGAGACCTGTAACAAGCCGATTCCGGTTCGCCTGGGGGTATGTCCTGACTGCCTGGATAAGCGCCGCATTCTGGGCAGACTGCTGATCCGGCTTAAACCCTATTGGCTGCACGCGTCCGCGGCGCTTCTTCTGATCCTATTGATCACTGCCGTCGAAATGACTCAACCGATACTGACGATGATCCTCATCGATAAGGTGATTCCCAATCGGGATCTGAAGCTGTTTGGGTGGATTATCGCTGGCATCGTCGCTATCTATGCGTTCAGTTCGCTGTTCTCAGGGCTGCGTTCGTACCTCGTCGCCTGGCTCGGCCAACGGTTGGTCTTCGACTTACGCAAGGATGTGTACGAACACCTGCAGGACCTTTCGCTGGAGTTTTACGACCGTAAGAGCACTGGTTGGATTATCGATCGCGTCACATCGGATACGAATAATCTGCAGGACTTCCTGTCCGACGGCTTTCAGGATGTGCTGCGCGACGTCATGACCATACTGGTGATCATCGTGATCATGTCGATCATGAGTCCGACCCTAACCCTGGTCACGCTCGTGCCGGCGCCGCTCGTCGTTTTCCTTACGATTCGGTTTATCCGGCGCATTCGGCGCATCTATCATGCGGTATGGCGAAGGCGCGCGCGCCTGACCTCCTTACTCTCCGACGTGGTGCCGGGGGCGCGTGTCGTTAAGGCGTTCGCCCAGGAATCCCGGGAGTCGCAGCGTTTTGACGAGCGCAGCGGCGACTACATGAAGTCGGCCGTCGCCGCTGCCCAGTCCTTTGCCGCATTTTATCCCACCACTCAATTCGTGACCTCGATGGGGTTTGTCCTCATCTGGGGATATGGTGGATACATGGTGATCGTCGGTACCGGCATCACGCTCGGCATCCTGATCGCCTTCGTCAGCTATTTGTGGCGGTTTTACCTTCCACTGACGAACTTGAGCCGATTCAGCCAACGTTTTCAACGCGCCGCAACATCGGCGCAGCGCGTCTTCGAAGTCATTGATGCCGAGCCACTGGTGAGGGATCCCGACTCCGGCGCGGAAATGCGCCCGATCGATGGGCGCATCGAGTTCAAGAACGTTACGTTTTCCTATGAACCTGGTGCGCCTGTGATGCGGGATGTGTCGTTTACGATTCAACCCGGTGAAATGATCGGCCTGGTCGGGCCCAGCGGCGCCGGGAAGAGCACGGTGATCAACCTGCTGGCGCGGTTCTATGATGTGGCTTCCGGATCGATCGAGATCGACGGCGTGAACATCTGCGAGGTGACCATGCAAAGCTTGCGCCGACAGATCGGCATGGTGCTGCAGGATCCGCATCTGTTTCACGGGACGATCGCCGACAACATCGCTTACGGGAATCCGCAGGCAACGCGGGAGGATATCATGCGTGCGGCGCGAACCGCCAACGCCCACGGGTTTGTGATTCGCTTTCCCGACGGATACGACACACTCGTCGGCGAACGCGGCACACGACTATCGGGCGGGGAACGGCAACGCATCGGGATCGCGCGCGCGATCCTAAAGGACCCGCGTATCCTGATTCTCGACGAGGCCACTTCAAGCGTCGACACAGAGACCGAGATGTTGATCCGCGAGGCGATCGACCGGTTGATTGCAGGTCGCACCACAATCGCGATTGCACACCGCTTTTCAACGTTGCGCAACGCCGATCGCTTGATCGTGCTCGACAAAGGCAAACTGGTTGAAGAGGGCAGTCACGCGACTCTTATGACGAGAAAGGACGGCCTGTTTCGGCGCCTGTGCGAGATGCAGACGAACCTCAATCAAATGATCGAAGTCGGTGGCTGACATGTACGATCTCGATGGCTGGTTGCTTCCCGAGGCCGTAGGCGTGCAGCGCCTTGACGACGGGACACTTGAGCTCCGGATCCATTCCGATGTCTTTCGTAACATCTCCGTGCGGCGTACGTTTCCCGTCACGGATCCCGACCACTATATTGTCCTGCTCGATGTTGAAGGCGATGAAATCGGTATCGTCAAGACACTGTCACTGCTTCCGTCTGAGACGCGCGAAATCCTCGAGCAGGAGCTTGAGCGGTACTATTTTATGACTCGCATACAGGCGATCCGTTCGGTTCAGTCGCGCCATGGGGTCACCACCTGGGATTTGGACACAGACCGCGGGTCGCGAACGATCTATCTAAAGGACCGCGGCGACATTCGTCGAATGTCCGACCGGCGCATCATTCTGATCGACATGCATGGCATTCGATTCGACATTCCCGACACTCGAAAACTGGACGCCACAAGTCTACGGCTCATCGACACGGAGGGTTAGTCCCAGATTTACGGAAGATGGTGTCGAAACGCTGAACTTAAGTGAATCGGAAGTTCCGAGTCGCTGCCAGGTTCAGTAAAATCATCAGCCAGCCCGAACCCAAACTCACGACGTTCTCCCAGAGTCGCTTCGCTCCGAGCACGAGCACGAGGACGAAGTTTCGTTCTCAACTAGCCTGGGGGGTAGGGGGTCATCGACAAGAGGAAATCCGCTCCTGAATCTTTACCTCAATCTTTCCCCAAAATCTCAGAACGACATCAATCCCCCGGACCGGATCCCCGGCCGGTTACGCCCGCACCGGTTGAATTGACCACAAAGAGCGCATAGATCGCAAAGATGCTCGTAAGCGCATGACGGAGTCTCTGTGCTCGTTCCGCTCAACTACTCCGTGCGGTCACTTCCAACTTCTCACTATACTCATCCTCCCATTCGCGCAGATTCGGGTGATTCGTGGGCCCAAAAACTTCGTTACGATTCGCTCGAAAACCAGTTCGTAGTTCCGCCTTTAGGCGGTCTGGAAAGTGTGCTTCGTGATTTGGGCAACACGCCGTCTAGACCCAAATTAAGCGAACCCGGTCATGGCTAAGATCACCTCCTTTGTCACGTAAGGGTAAATTGGGACGCTGATCAAACTATCCCGAGAACTTTGCCGAGAACTAAACCGGGAAACAACCGATTCCT
>JAQBYD010000095.1 GCA_027623315.1 Verrucomicrobiota bacterium
GGACGCGTAGGAGGAACCCCGGTCGGGGTGAGGCTTTGGCAAGGTAGAGAGCGGAAGAGATGTCATAACCGGAAACCAGTACGGGACCTTTTTCCATGTCCCTGTCCGCTTAATCTGGGCCTAGCCTGCCACAAGTGGGTTCCAAACCCGCGCGAATCCCAGGCCCTCGAAGTCCTTCATGTTTGCGGTGGCGAACTCGGTGACGCCGTGATGCTGTAGAGTAAAAGCGAGCCGTGCATCAATGATTCGCCGGCGCGCGAACCCGGCCGTGGAAGCCTGACCCCAGACGCGCTCCATCACAGTCGCGTTCTCAACGACGCGCCAGCGCGGGTTCTGTCGATAGCCTGTACATACCGCCACGGCGGATGCCGCGGACAGCGGGCGGTTCACGACGACTGGATTCCGAAGCAGAAGATACAGTTCGACCAGCACCAGTTCGCAGATGACCGCGTCATCCCGTCGGCCGGTGTCCAGAACGAAGCTCCGCGCATCGACATGTTCAGGGCAATCGGCATTCTGGGCGAACAGGAGGATGTTGGTGTCGATCGACAGCATCGCTTCTCACGGACCGGTCTCACTTGCTATGTCGCGCCAGTTCTCGACGGACGCGCGGAATGCGCCGAGGTGTTCTGCCGCGGGCGGCGTCCAAGCCGTCCCGGGTGCACCTTCAACGGGCGGGTATGCGCGAGCGATATACTCGACGCCGCGTCGCACGACCTCTGCCAGAGAAATCTCGCGCTCTCGGGCCACCCGCTTGGCTTCCAGATATAGCCGGTCGGGCAGTTGAATCTGAGTCTTAATCATGATGGTAAATTACCACCCATAGTAAAAGTATGTCAATACGGATCTACCGGCACAGGCGCGGGTCTGTCCCTCCCGAGCACGGATCTACCGGCACAGGCGCGGGTCTGTCCCTCCCGAGCACCAGTCGGAGAGGTCACCGTCGATCACCACGCCATCTGCGGGCGCGGGCATGGCGCTCATGCCGCGAATCTCTCGCCCTCCGGAAGAGGAGCCCACAAATCACGCGAATCCACACGAATGAAGTGGGGAGAGACCGCGGATAGCGCGGCTCTATCTCTGTCTGCATTCGTGTGGATTCGCGTGATTCGTGGGCTAAAATCTGGGAGGTTTCGACTCAGCCCATTCATAATGGCTCTCCTATTGTAGAACAATGGCACGGGCCTGGCGCACGAAGAAGGCCTTGCACTCTTCCCAGTCGAACGGTACCAGCATCTCGGGCATGGGTTCCGCTTCAGCGTCTTCGAAGTAGGTGAGACTTTTGAGTATGTGGTAGGTGTTGAGGCGACTGGCATCGTATTTTCGTGGGAGCAGATCGAAGTAGGATTCGAGCGTCGAATCACTCTGCAAGATGATGTAGAGGTCGGCGAAGTCTTTACGACTGCCTCGGCCGGATATGGCGGCCAGTTTCATCAGCGCAATATCGCGAGCATCCGCGATCGAGAAGAATCGGTACGGTACGGCTTCAAACAGAAACGGATCCCGCACGCGGAAGAATGACAGCTTGGTCTCACGAATCAGCACGGTCAGCGTGTGTTCCGCCTCCTGAAGCGTTTCATAGCTGCCGCGTTGGCTGAGAACGTCATGCAGCAAGCGGACGTCCTCGTCGTCTGTGCGGAAGAAGTCCAGATCCTCCGAGGTCCGATGCCCGAGGTGGAAGGCAAGCCCTGTGCCGCCCGCAAGGGTCCATCCTGAGAGGCTCGGAGATGGGTTCGCCTCGAGTTCGCTCAGGAGATCCAGGCTGTGTTGCGGGAGTACTTTTTCGTGCATGCTATACCTTCCATCTCCAGGATCCGGCACCAGAAGTTGCGGGTTCTGGGGGATACGCGATCCGCGCTGGCGACGGCCGTCAGAAACGCTTCATGCCCCAAAATATCGTAGAGGGCATGAACGTCGTCAAGAGCACCGTACTCGAGGACGCGCTCCACCGCCCAGACGCGATGTGCGTCGAGATCACTCTCGCTGAGGGGATGGTCCCAGAACAGACGCTTCAGGCGCTCACAAGCTTCGCGCTTCGTGCGAACCGCGGGCTTCCGCGGTGCTCTCGGGGCGAGCTCGATTCGGAGTTCGCACTCCAGTGCGAGGGCCAGCTTGCGAAGCGTGTAGGTCTCAAACCTCGTCCAGCCATGTTCGTACCGCGACAGCGTGGCCGCGGAGGTGCCGGCGCGTCGCGCGACCTCGGATAGCGACAACCCCAACTCTGATCGCCTTCGCAGAAGCTGTTCAGATACGCTTAACTTCAAGCTCATGCTATTATCATGAGTGATAATAAAGCGTCTGTAAAGCTTGAATTCCCTGTGGTGTTCCCCCTCCCCGTCTCCATCGCATGTGATTGTCTATTGCGTCGACACATCGGCCACCGTTTCTCCCTCTACAAATGTGGCGTCCATCATGATTTTCTTGCGCGCTTCGTCGGGCGACTTGATGCGCTGCTGCAGGCGCCGTACGGCGGCGGCCCCGAGATCCTCCAGCGGGATCGCGGCGGTGGTGATCTGCGTGTGCTCATGCAGTCGTGACGGAAGCACACCGTCGAAGCCGGCGACGCTGATCTCCTCGGGCACGCGAAGTCCGCGGCTGCGAAACTCCTTCATCGCGAACTCGGCCATGTAATCGTTATAGGCGACCAGCGCCGTAAAGGACGGGGTGCCGTCGGCCATCAGGCGCTCGATGTACATCTTGGTTGCCACTTCGTCGGCGGAATGTGGCTCCATGCACACGAGTTCATCCGGGATCTCTGCGTCGGACTCCTGTGCCGCGGCGCGCAGTCCCGACAGTCGATCGCGGGCGATATGTGTGTCGGGGCCGATGAAGGCGATGCGTTGATGTCCGTGGCTGCAGATATGCCGGCCCACGTCGCGCATGCCGGTGAAGTTGTCGACCGTGATCAGATCCGCTTGCGGCACGTCGTAAAGGATGCTGACCCATGGCATCGGCATGGCGGGCAGCCCCTTCGCGAACTCGATATCGCCGAGTAGCCGCACGACGCCATCGACCTGGCCGCGCGCCACGATGCGCGGGAGCGACGCATTGTAGTGCGTCATCATGACGATTTCCATTCCGATGGCGTCCGCTTCTCGATTCATTCCTCGCAGAATCCGGCCACCGAAACCGAGCGAGTCGTCTTCGTCATGCACCAAGGCACAGATTACGTTTGTAGCCGCCGGAGCCCCGACCGCACGCTGGCGCATTCTTCGGGCTTCGAAGTTGGAATCCTGAATGGAGTACCCCGCTTGCTCGGCCTCCTTGATGATCCGCTTGCGCAGCGCCGGCTTGACGCTCACCTCTCCGCGCAGAGCGCGCGAGACGGTTACCTGCGAGATGTTCAGACGCGCGGCTAGATCTTTCTGGGTAAGCGCCATATCAAAGTTACGTATTCAGAGCTCCCCACTTCAAGTGGCCGGTATGGCTACTGGAAGTGTCAAGAATTATGTCATGAGCAGGATTGGCGCACAAACCTTCATTTTCGGAAAGTCTTCCGATTGCGTTGAACTGTGGCATCAGCGTCCCATGATGTCGCGATCGACCATCACGACAGTCACCTCGATCTCATCGCGTCCATGTCGTCGGATGACGGCTTCCCGTCGTCAGGGGTGATCAGCGGGTTGTTGTCGAAACGCTTGAGTGCTTGCGGATTCACCTGGCGCTGATGATTGACGGCGCCACGATATCGATATCGCGCTCGGACATACCCGCTTCACGGAAACATGCGGGCCACTCGCGGCATGTTGCGCGCATGCCGCCAATGATCTGCGTGGCCTCACTCTCCAAAAGGCCGAACTGTGCGGATCGACTCAGAACATTTGGCAGCGTAGCTTCCCTGCCTTCATCACCCACGGACATGGCCAGCCTGTATTCCGTGCCCACGCCTGCCTGCGTCAACGCCGGCACGATATCATAGGCCGGTGAAAGCTCGATCTCCCCTCCACGGACCAGGAACCCATGGTTTCGTGGATGATCGTCTGTGTTTCGGACCATGACGTTGAACACCATGCGACGAAACAGCTCCACGAGATGGCCCGCACTCATGTGCCGACGCATCCGAGACGCCATGCCCGGGTATTCCCACAACAGCCTATCGCGCACGTCCCATTCCATGAGCGACAGGCTACTCAGAAAGCCGTGCCGCAACCACCCGCTCCCATGTCTCTCACGGTCGAATCGGCGTGTAAGATAGATATCCTTGCCCCCCGCCTGCACCAACCGTAGCTGGGGAGTGCAAATACCGCATCGCTGCGCCAGTTGCATGGTTGCATATTCGATGCGGGGAATGTTGATGGTGTCGTCCTTTGCTGGAAACTTGGCTATCCACAGTGCGCCGTCCAACTCCACGGTGCATTTGGGACGTGCACCGCCGATACTCGTGCCCTGGCGCAAGAGCCGCAGCAAGCGCGCATCGCTCGTGTCCCCGGCCTCCAGATGCTCCGCCGCCAACGCGATATCACGGAGCTGGTTGAAGTGTGGCGGTCCCAGGACCGGTTCGGGGTGCGAGGGCGACTCGCGAAAGTCCAGGTTCCCGACCCGCGTGGCGTTGCCGGACAATAGGAAGTCACATTCAGAAAGCGCTTCCGGTGCGGTTCGACATTCCGCGGCAATAACAAGCCGCCCCCAGTAATCGGGCGCCGCATCACAGAACGCCCCGTAGAGCCCCTCGTTGACAGTGATTTCGCGCTGCACCAATCCCAGCGGCAGGGCAACCGGATCGACCGGCAACGCATTCGGTCGCTCCAGGTATCGACGCCCATAATCGAATCTGCCAATTCCCGCATCGGAATCATGCGTGAAGATCCCGGCAGGTACTGCCGTCGTGTGACCCGGCAGATATATAAACACCGTCAGTTGCCGCTCAGGCACTGTGCACCTCCTCAGAAATCAAGTGCATCATCACGATTTTCCCGTCGTACTCGCTTCGGGTTGCGCTGCTGTTCGCGGCGCACACCAACCGCATCGTGCTCCGGATCGGCAAGCTCCTGCAATCCGCTATCAAGGCCCAGCACCCAGAGGGCCGAGGCGAGGACAGATAGCGAGACACCGGGCTCCCCTCTTTCCAGCCGAGACAGCGTTTTTCGCGTCACGAACATACGTTCCGCCATTTCGGCCTGAGTAAGGCCACGACGTGTCCGTGCCAGCCGCACGCGCTCGCCGATGCGAACGATGGCCTCGCCGATAGGAGGAGGCGTCCCGCTTCTTGATCTCCATAAATGCGTCATATATAATCCGGTATCAGGTATAATGAGTACTATATGGCTCTTCTAAAGCGGCGTCAACAGCCCCTGTACTCGTGTACGATTCGGGACAGACGTTCGATTTATAGATTGACCTAGTCAACAGACCTGGTACATTTATGGCATGAAAACGATGATTCTGTCCCAATTCAAGGCCCAGTGTATTGCCGTGCTCAAGGAGGCGCAGCGCACGCGCGAGGCGGTGCTGGTGACACGTCGCGGAAAACCACTCGCGCGAATAGAGCCCATTGTTGAGGGCATTCCCGCGCCGAAGTTCGGGGCCTTGAAGGGGCGCATGCGGATCAAGGGCGATATCGTGCAGGCCGACTTCGACTCCGATTGGGAGAGCGGTCAGTGAGTCTCCTGCTGGACACGCATGTCTTGATCTGGGCACAGGAAGAGCCGGATCGAATCGGCAAGACGACGCGACAGCGTATGGAGACGGTGGATGAACGCTTACACGTGTCGACGATTTCTTCGCTCGAGATCGCCAGGCTGATTCATGTGGGGTTGCTTGAACTGGACGGCACGCTCGACGATTGGGTCAACAAATCACTGGAAGCATTGCAATGTATCTCCATCGAGATATCTCATTCGGTAGCGGTCGGCGCGTATCAACTCCCGGGGCACTTTCATAAAGACCCGGCTGATCGAGTACTCGTTTCCACCGCGCGGAATCAGGATCTTACCCTGGTCACGGCGGATGAGCGCATCTTGTCCTACCGTCACGTCCACACCCAAGATGCGCGGAGTTGATTTGTCGATGAGCTGGTCCTTCAGGCCATAGATCCCAGGAACGCACGGGGACAATGGGAACTCATAGGAGCCTGGCGAGGGCTGCTCTGAAGAGCAGGGCCAAGCCCGATGTTTCCTCGGGCGGCAAGTAATCGGACAGTTCATCCTCAATCTGCTTCTCAGAGAGCCCAGCCACCCACCCCCTGAGGAACTCGTAGAACTCGCTGCATGTCCGTCCAGGGAAGTAGTCTTCTTTCTTCACCAGTCGTGAGTAGGATGACTTGCGCAGTCGCCGTTCCAGCGTAGCGGTGTCCGGGGTGGCACTCATCTGCAGGAGAAACCAGATGTCGTAGATATCACGAACCAGACGACGCTCGTTCCAAGCCGCCATTTTGTTGGCGAGGGCGATGTTGGTGTCGACCACATGGATCATCCGCGGTGGCAGGTCGAACTGGGAGGAGAAGAGGCGTGTGGATGTTGTGGTAGTCTTCACATCCATTGCGACCCTGACTTCCACCTGAATCGTCGTCTGATCAACGGTCAGCGCCACGCGCAGGCACTTCGAGTTGATTGAGTAGTCGAGGTCGGCTCCTTCGATGGACCGGAGGCACGTGACAATTTCGTCTACGATGTCCTTCTTCGACTTGTATGGCACGAAGATGTAGTCGAGATCGTTGGTCAGTCGGGGCGATCCCAACACGCGCAGCACCATACCGCCACGCAGCACCGCCTTCTTGTCAAATCGTTGCGCGAACAGGTCCAGAACACGCGCCAGCAGTTGTTGTTCCTTCTCGATCATGGGCGTCTCCAAGTGCGGTTGAAGAACGAGACGAATCGCGTATCGTACGGCTCCAGGTAGCGTTCGATCGTCTCGAAATCGAGTCCCTCAAGGTTGATATCGGTTGCCGGATCGAAAGAGAAACGGCGCCCGCGGTAGGCAAAGTAACAGACATCAAGGAACGCCTTTTCCGGAGACGCAACCAGTGCTCCCGCGACGGAGGCGAACCCGAAGTAGAGGCGCGGGCTGACGCTGAGATGTTCAACGGTCCCCAGTTCGCAGCGGTAGGTGCGCGGGCGTCCCATCTTGACCGCCTGAACCCGGCGTGCCGGGATAGATCCGATGATGGCCGTCCGCGCAAGCACGGTGCCGGTCGAGAGGTACGCTTTCGGTTCAATCCGGCTACTGATCGTTGTCAGGGCTGCGTCGGGAGTGGCATAGATGCCGCGCTTCACCTTGATCAAGTCGCCGCGCCGCACCATATCTGCCACCACGCGATAGAGCGTGGCCTCGGCGTTCTTGGCAAGCACGACCTTGAGGTCGGCGACTGTGAACACACCGTCGAGCTCATTGGCCCACTTCTCTATGGCTCTATACTGCGCTACATCCATGCGCGGATACTCTCATAATCAGAGAGTATCTGTCAACAGACCGTTCCGGGTGCTTCTGTGGCATGCGCGCCTGCTGATAGGAAATCGCTTTTCGGCTGGTGCGGGCACCCGCCCGGATTCGTCATGCTGTAACTGCGATTTCATTGTGGAGACACTGACAGAACGTGGTCGGGAAGGCAAGCCTGAGGGCGAAACGCTCCGGGCCGTCCGGGGCATGCCCCGGACGGCCCGGAGCGGCGGCGTTTGGCCGGTTTAGGCACGGACGAGGGACGGTCCGGTCCCGTCGCGAGGGCTCAGCCGTTCGCGTGGATCGTCACCGGCTCGGTGTCGTAGTCCGGGAAGGGGTCGTCGAGCCAGGGCTCGATGACCGTTTGCCGGGGTGGGCCGGTAGCGGGTGTCACGCGGATGCCCTGTTCCCACAGGCCGAGATGGCGCAGGATGCGCTCGATCACCTCGCGGTCGTCGATTAGCGCAACGATGCGCATGTCGTAGGGTCAAAATACTCGTCCGCCCTGCATTTTTACCCTTTTTTTCATTTTCTCAGCTACCAAGAATT
>JAQBYD010000004.1 GCA_027623315.1 Verrucomicrobiota bacterium
GCAAGGTAGAGAGCGGAAGAGATGTCATAACCGCAAACCAGTACGGGACCTTTTTCCATGTCCCTGTCCGCTTAATCTGAGCCTAGGAACCGATGGCCTCGTGATATTCCTGCAGGGAGCAGACGTCCATCTGGCTGGCGCTGCCCAATGTCACCAGGCCGTTGACGGCCGCGCGCAGGCCATGCACGGTCGTGGTAATCGGGATCCCGCGCAGGACGGCATGCGAGCGCATCTTGATCTCGTCCTGGCGCTGCGTGGCGCCTTCACTCGGCGTGTTGACGATCCAGTCGAGCGAGGCGCTCTCGATGAGGTCGATGGCATTCGGATGCCCTTCGGAGATTTTCATGACCCGGGTGCTCTCGATCCCATGCTCCTTGAGGTACTTGTGAGTTCCGCTCGTGGACTGAATACCGTAGCGGAGCTCTTGCAGGGAGCGAACCACGGTCTCGAGCCCGGGCTTGTCGGAGTCCCTGACGCTGAGGAATACATTTCCGGACGTCGGGAGCATGTTGCCGGCCGCCGCCTGGCTCTTGAGGAACGCGATTCCTGGCTGGGCATCGATGCCCATGACCTCACCGGTTGATTTCATCTCGGGCGTGAGGATGATATCGATGCCCGGGAAACGATTGAACGGGAAGACGGCTTCTTTGACGGAGTGATGCGCAGGAACGATCTGGGAGGTGAACCCCAGATCGCTCAGCTTCTGTCCAGTCATCACCAGCGCGGCCAGCTTGGCCAGCGGAACGCCGATCGCCTTGCTCACGAAGGGCACGGTGCGCGAGGCACGGGGATTCACCTCGATCACGTAGACGTCGTTCCCTTTGACCGCGTACTGAACGTTCATCAGGCCGCAGACGTTGAGGTCCCTGGCCATGCTGAAGGTGTAGTCGCGAATCGTGGCCTCGGCCTCCGCGCTGAGGTTAGCCGGCGGAATCATGCACGCGCTGTCCCCGGAGTGAATGCCGGCGAGTTCCACATGCTCCATGATCGCGCCGATCACGGAGTCCGTGCCATCAGAAAGGCAATCGACATCGACCTCCACGGCGCCCTCCAGGTACTGATCGATCAGGACCGGCCGGTCCTCGGAGGCCTCCACGGCATCGGTCATGTAGCGCGTTAGCATCTCGTGGTCGTATACGATCGCCATGGCGCGACCTCCCAGGACAAAAGAAGGGCGTACCAGGACGGGATAGCCGATGCGTTCGGCAATCTCGACCGCCTCCTCCGCGCTGACGGCGATGCCGTTGCGCGGTTGGCGGATATTGAGACGTTGCGCCATCTCCTGGAAGAACTTGCGGTCTTCGGCGGCTTCGATGCTGTCCGGTTTGGTGCCCACGATGTTGACACCGTTGAGTTCCAGGTCCTTCGCGAGGTTGAGCGGCGTCTGCCCGCCGAACTGAACAATCGCGCCGTCGCACTTTTCGTGGCGATAGATGTGCAGGACATCTTCCAGTGTGAGCGGCTCGAAGTAGAGGCGGTCGCTGGTGTCGTAGTCGGTGCTGACGGTCTCGGGGTTGCTATTGACCATGATCGTTTCGATGTTCGCCTCGCGCAGCGCGAAGGATGCGTGAACGCAGCAGTAGTCAAACTCAATTCCCTGGCCAATTCGGTTGGGGCCGCCACCGATGATCATGATCTTGCGGCGGTCGGACGGGACGGCCTCGCTGGATTCGCCGTACGTCGAGTAGAAGTAGGGGGTAAACGCTTTGAATTCCGCGGCGCACGTGTCGACCAATCCGAAGATGGGCGTGATGCCGGCGTCCGCACGTGCGGCGCGGACCTCGCCCTCGCTCGTCTGGAGGAGATACGCGATCTGGCGGTCCGAGTAACCGAACTCCTTGGCCTGGCGGAAGAGGGGAACATCCCTGCGCAGCCCGTCGAGGGAACCGGCGGAGGCGATCTCATCCTCGTACGCGGTCAGTTCCTCCATGTGCCGCAGGAACCATGGATCGATATTCGTCAGGTCGTGAACGTCCTCCACACTCCAGCCCCGCCGGAAGGCCTCGCGGGTCAGGAAGATGCGCGCGGCGTTGGGGCGGACGAGTTCCGCCGTGAGCGTCTCGTCATCCATCTCTTTGAATGCGGCGTCGCGGCCGTCCGCACCGTATCCGTAGTGATTGATCTCGAGAGAACGCAACGCTTTCTGAAGCGATTGTTTGAAGGTGCGCCCAATGGCCATGGCCTCGCCGACTGACTTCATCTGGGTGTTCAAAGTGTCGTCCGCCGCGGCGAACTTCTCAAAGGCAAAGCGCGGAATCTTGGTGACGACGTAATCGATCGTCGGTTCGAACGAGGCGGGGGTCTCTTTGGTGATGTCGTTCGAGATCTCGTCGAGCGTATATCCGACGGCAAGCTTGGCGGCAATCTTGGCAATCGGAAATCCGGTCGCCTTGGATGCCAGGGCGCTGGATCGAGAGACGCGCGGATTCATCTCGATGATAACCATGCGGCCGTCATCAGGATTGATCGCCCACTGGACATTGGATCCGCCGGTGTCCACGCCGATTTCACGCATCACGGCAATGGAGGCGTCGCGCATGCGCTGGTACTCGCGATCGGTCAACGTCTGGGCAGGCGCCACCGTAATGCTGTCGCCGGTGTGAACTCCCATGGGGTCGAGATTCTCGATCGAGCAGATCACGACACAGTTGTCGGCGTGGTCGCGCATGACCTCGAGTTCGAATTCCTTCCAGCCCAGGATCGACTCCTCGATCAGGACTTCGTTCGTGGGGCTGTAAAACAGGCCGCGTGTCACGATTTCCTCGAAATCCTTCTCGTCATACGCGATGCCGCCTCCCGTTCCGCCGAGGGTGAAGCCCGGGCGGATGATCAGGGGGAAGGGGCCGATCTTCAGGCGGACCTCGCGGGCCTGCTCGATCGTATGCGCTGAGAAGCTGAGGGGAAGATCCATGCCGATCTTCTTCATCGCCTTCTTGAAGAGATCGCGATCTTCGGCTTTGCGGATGACCTCTGCATTCGCGCCGATCATTTCGACGTTGTACTTTGCGAGCACACCGCTATCGGAGAGGGCGATTCCGAGGTTCAGCGCCGTTTGCCCGCCAAGCGTGGGGAGCAGGGCGTCGGGGCGCTCGCGTTTGATGATCCGGGTCAGGATCTCCGTCGTCAATGGCTCGATGTACGTGCGATCCGCAAACTCCGGGTCGGTCATGATCGTCGCGGGATTGCTGTTCACGAGGACCACTTCGAATCCCTCCTCACGCAGTGCCTTGCAGGCCTGGACTCCCGAGTAGTCGAATTCGCATGCCTGCCCGATCACGATCGGTCCAGAGCCGATGAGCATGATCTTATGAATGTCGCTACGCTTGGGCATGCGTTTGGATATAGGGTGTCCGATCCGTCGTGTCGAGCGCGAACGGATCCGTCGACGGGTCTGGAGCCGAGACTTTCCTGACGCGAAGCCGCGACCAGTTTCGGCTGCGCGGAGTCACGAGGCCGGGCAGGCCTGCGCGGCAGACGTCGTCTGGCTCGTCGTGGCGTCCGGCGCCGGGGAGGACTCCTGCCGACCCCCGATAGCCGCCGCAACAAAATCGCGGAAGAGCGGATGCGCTTGCAGCGGAGTGGACTTGAACTCCGGGTGGAACTGGCAGGCCACGAACCACGGATGATCGGACAGTTCGACGATTTCGACGAGATCGCCTGCAACGAACCGGCCGGAAATCTTCATTCCGGCCTGCTCCAACTGCTCCCGGTACGCGTTGTTAAACTCGTAGCGGTGCCGATGTCGCTCCTGAACGGTCTCGGTCGCATAGGCAGCGAAAGTCCGGGTGTCGGGAGTCAGTTGGCACGGGTAGACGCCGAGGCGCATGGTGCCTCCCATGTCGGTGATCGTTTGCTGTTCTTCCATCAGGTCGATCACCGGGTGCGCCGTTTCAGCGTCGAACTCGGTGCTGTTGGCGCCCTCGAGTCCGCAGACGTTGCGCGCGAACTCCATCACGGCGCATTGCATTCCCAGGCAGATTCCAAAGAAGGGAATGCGGTTCTGCCTGGCATGTTGAATCGCCCGGATCTTTCCATCGATACCACGGAATCCGAATCCGCCGGGCACCAGGACGCCGGCCACGCCATCCAGGAGCTTGGAGGTGTTGTCGGGGGTCAGATCCCCGGCTTCAATCATTCTGAAGTTTACCGCGGCGTCATTGGCGACGCCGGCGTGGGTCAGCGCTTCATAGATGCTTTTGTACGAATCTTGCAGGCTGATGTACTTCCCGATCACCGCGATCTCGACCTCGCGGCGTGGAGCGATCAGGGTTTGGACCATGTGAGTCCACTCATCGAGATCGAGTTCGTTCTCGGGGAGTTGCAGCATCTTCAGAATATGCTGGTCCACGTGTTGGCGCGCGAGTTCGCCGGGGACCTCGTAGATGGAGTGGTCGACGTCCTTTTCCTCGATGACGTACTGATCCTCCACATTGCAGAAGAGGGCGAGCTTCTGGCGGTGCTCTTCCTCCATATGCCGCTCGCAGCGGCAGATCAGCATGTCGGGTACGATACCGATGGTGCGCAGGATCCCGACCGATTGCTGGGAGGGCTTGGTCTTCATCTCGCCCGCCGCCTGGATATAGGGGACGAGGGTCATGTGAATAAAGAGCCCGTTTTGACGGCCGATCTCCTGTCTAAACTGGCGTATCGCCTCAAGGAAGGGTAGGGACTCGATGTCACCGGCTGTTCCGCCGATCTCGGTTATCACGATATCGACATCGTCCGTAGCCAGCGACCGGATGGCCGCTTTGATCTCGTCGGTAATGTGCGGAATGACCTGCACCGTCTTTCCGAGATACCCGCCCTCACGCTCGCGAGCGATGACGGCGCTATAGATCCTCCCCGTTGTGTAGTTGCTGCCCTGGTTGCAGTAGATACCGGTAAATCGTTCGTAGTGCCCCAAATCAAGGTCTGTCTCGGCACCGTCTTCCGTCACGTATACTTCGCCGTGCTGGTAGGGCGACATCGTGCCCGGATCCACGTTCAGATACGGATCCAGCTTCTGCATGCGGATTCGATATCCGCGCTGTTTGAGGAGCAGGGCGATCGAAGCGGCCGTCAGGCCTTTGCCGAGAGAGGATACGACACCGCCCGTGATGAAGATGTGCTTCGCCATGGGAATCCTGATTAACAAGCCTGTAGCGCTCCGTCAAGTCCGCGCGTTGCCGCCGCTGAAATTCCTTGGTCAGGGCCCACGAAGTGTAGAAAAAAAGCGAGCCCTGTTGGGCAGTCGCGGGGCTCGCTGTGAAACCGCGGGTTGCGGGAAAAGCTCCCGCAACCCGCGTCATGTGATTCAGACCTGCCGCTCAGCCACCGATAGCGTCTTTGCCACGCTCTCCGGTGCGGATGCGCACACAATCGCTCAGTTCAGTTACGAAGATCTTGCCGTCGCCGATGTTCCCCGTACGGGCACCTTCGATGATGGCTTCGATCACAGGCTCGACGAACTCATCGTTCACCGCCACCTCGAGGCGCATCTTCTTGAGAAGATTCACCTCCACGTCAGCGCCGCGATAGTGCTCCTCGTAACCCTTCTGTTGACCGCAGCCCAGGGCGTTGGTCACCGACATGCGGTGGACTTCCTTCTGATACAGGGACTGCTTAACCTGGCTCAGCCGCTCGGGCTGAATGTACGCGGTAATAAGTTTCATAGCTTAACGTCTCCTTTCTAATTCAGTGATTACTGTACCGAGAAGATTTGGAACCCGGCGTAGGACTCCATCGCGTGCTCGCTGATGTCGAGTCCGCGGATTTCCTCTTCTTCCGACACGCGAAGCCCGATCGTCGCCTTCAGTATACCGAACAGGACGCCGGCTCCGATGACGCATACGACGCCATAGGTCACGATACCGATGACCTGGGTCACGATGCTGTGGTCGGCGCTGAAGATGCCGACGGCCAGTGTGCCCCATACGCCGCACACGAGGTGGACGGAGATGGCGCCGACCGGATCGTCCAACTTGGCCTTGTCCAATGCGATCACGGAGAAGACCACGATGACTCCCGCCACGAGGCCAATGATGATGGCCGAGGTCACGGAAACCACGTCGGCACCCGCTGTAATCCCCACGAGTCCCGCGAGGCTGCCGTTGAGCGCCATGGTCAGGTCAGGTTTTTTCTGCACGATCCAGGACGTCGTGATGGCAGCCATGATTCCGGCGGCTGACGCCAGGCAGGTGGTTACGAGAACGAATGAGACGGCTTCCGGGTCCGCTGAGAGCACCGATCCGCCGTTGAACCCGAACCAGCCGAGCCACAGCAGAAAGACACCGATGGCGGCCAGCGGTAAATTGTGTCCCATGATCGGCCGGATGCTCCCGTTGGAGTATTTCCCGATACGCGGTCCAAGCATCAGCACACCCACCAGGGCAGCCCATCCGCCGACGGAGTGCACCAGCGTCGATCCGGCGAAGTCATAAAAGCCCTTCGCATCCAACCAGCCACCGCCCCACTTCCAGGATCCTGCGATCGGGTAGATCACCGCCACGTAGATCGTCGAGAAGATCAGGAACGAGCTGAGCTTGATACGCTCGGCTACGGCACCTGAAACGATCGTCGCCGCGGTTGCCGCGAACATGCCCTGGAACAGGAAGTCCGTCCAGTACGTGTAGGCTCCATCCGCATATGCCTTAGGCGAGTAGTCGACACCGGGATTGAGCCCGAAGCCGGCAAACCCGAAGATACCAGCGCTTCCTTCTTCGAAGCCGGGATACATCAGGTTGAAGCCGCACAGCGCATAGGTCAGTAGACCGATCGCAATGATCGACGTGTTTTTGAATAGGATGTTGACCGTATTCTTCGCCCGTGTGAGGCCCGCCTCGAGGCTTGCAAAGCCCAGGTGCATGATGAAGACCAGGAAAGTGGCCACCATCATCCACGTATTGTTCACCGTGAACATTGCGTCGGAAACGCCTTGCTCTTGAGCGTAGCCGGTGTACCCGGCTGCGCCGCAGAGCGCGAGGACCAGACCCCAAGTCCATACCCATCGTTTGTGCATCTGTGTGCTCCTTCGTTCTAGTTCTGCCCAACAGTCGAACCGTTCCTGGCTCGACGCGATAATCTGATGGGCTTATGCAACTAGCGTGCCAACCGGTCAGACGCGCTCAGGAAGCGCCCGTGAAACGGGAGAAAATTCATCTCGAATGGGATTGGACGAAGCTCCGGGCGTCGGCGGCCCCTCGGGTTTGATACATATTTGTATCGGATGGGAGGGGGCCTTCGGAACAAGAAAAAGGCCGGCAGTTGCCTGCCGGCCTTTTCGAATGATCTCGTGTGGTGTCTACTTGGCCAAGGCCCTCTTGGTGGTCTTGATGATCACCGCGGCGACGCGGTACGGGTCGGCGTTGGAGGCAGGGCGTCGGTCCTCGAGTCGCCCTTTCCAGCCGTTCTGGATGGTCGCCACCGGAATTCGGATCGAAGCGCCGCGATCGGACACACCG
The DNA here is from genome assembly GCA_027623315.1 of Verrucomicrobiota bacterium. Taxonomy (GTDB): domain Bacteria; phylum Verrucomicrobiota; class Kiritimatiellia; order CAJWTS01; family CAJWTS01; genus JAQBYD01. Next base: position 7,440 of record JAQBYD010000004.1, read on the forward strand.
AAGGTGAAGGTGTCGATCGACTGTGTCTCGTGCGCACCGGTCAAACGCTGCTCGTTGTGTGCGCCGTATACCACGATATGCTCGTCGAGGTTGTTTCCGAACTCCTCGCAGATCTCGGTGAGCATTTCTTCACCGCCCTGATCGCGCATCGCGCTGTTGGAGAAGTTCGCGTGCATGCCCGAGCCGTTCCAGTCGCCCTTGATTGGTTTCGGATGAAGGTCAACGGCAACACCGTATTTCTCGCCGGTACGCTCGAGGAGATAGCGAGCCATCCAGATCTGATCGCCGCAATCCGCAGCGCCCTTGGCGAAGATCTGATATTCCCACTGGCCTGCCATCACCTCGGCATTAATGCCTTCGACGTTCAGGCCGGCCTCGAGGCAGTAATGCAAATGCTCATCCACAAGCTCGCGCCCGTAAGTCTTGCGCGCACCCACGGAGGTGTAATAGGGGCCCTGCGGACCGGGATACCCGTTCTTCGGGAAGCCAAGCGGAAGGTTGGTCTCCGTGTCGATCAGGGTGTACTCCTGCTCCAGGCCGAACCAAAAGTCGTCGTCGCCGTCGTCGATTGTGGCGCGCCCATTGGATTCGTGCGCGGTCCCGTCCGCATTGAGCACTTCACACATCACCAGCCATCCATTGCCGCCGAAACGATCAGGGTCCGGGTACACCGCCACGGGCTGCAGCAGGCAGTCCGAGTCACTTCCATCGGCCTGTTCCGTCGATGAACCATCGAAGGACCATTGCTTCGCGTCCTCCAGCTTGCCGCTGAAGTCCTCGGCGTTCAGGGTCTTGCTGCGAAGGCTCTGGGTCGGCTTGTAACCATCAAGCCAGATGTATTCCAACTTATGCTTGCTCATCTGTGTTGCCTGTCTTTCTTGTTTGTTTGATGTTGGCCCAAGGCCACTTCATATTGCCCGTCCCCCCCCCCACGAAGGGTTTGACGGCCGACCCCATAACGCGCCGCATGCGGCGCGAAACGGCTCTGGTTAGCAAAGGGCATTCCGCATGTCCAGCGGAAATCGCCCTCCGAAATCCTGATCAGGAATTCAACCGCACGATCTGTGCCAACTGCTCAGCGAATTGGATTCCGACGGCCGGAAGTGGCGTTGGCTGGTGAAGATGGCCCCCGCAGACACCGCACGTAATCCCCATGCCACGTGCGTTCCTGGCCGATGATTCAAAACTGTAACACGGATTCTCCCGTACTACATTTATGTAACTTATGGTTCCTTGTGGATGCGGGGCTCGGGTTACCAACCTTCGCTCAGAATACGGACGATGTCGGAACAACCTTGAACGCGGTCCAGCGGGTCTTTGGAGATACACTGCATCGCGACCTCCTCCAGACGTTCCGGGATGCCCGTCCCGACGATGTCCGACGGCTTGCGCGGCGTGACGTCACAGATTTCGCGGGTCATCTCGCCGACCGTTTGAGCGACCGAAGGCGGCTGTCCGGCGAGTATCTCGTACAGCACGGCGCCCAGGCTGTAGATGTCGGTTCGATAGTCGATCTCCGGGTCACGCTTCAGCTGCTCCGGAGACATGTACTCGATGGTGCCCTGCAGATTTCCCTGGCCGGTGATCGACCGCACCGGAGTTTCGGGATCGATCTCGCCGGGTTCACTCAGTTCGACCGAATTTCCCTCTTCGGTCCAGACTTTGGCGAGTCCCCAGTCAAGCAGCAGGACTTCTCCGAATGGGCCGACCAGGATGTTCTCGGGCTTGATGTCACGATGAATGACACGGTGATGGTGCGCGTAGTCAAGTGCCTGCGCGATCTCCTTCAGGATATGAACCTGCCGGCGGGTCTTATCGGGCTCGGTGGAATCGAGTATTTCCCTGAGCGTGTGCCCGTGCACGAACTTCATCGTAAAGTAGTAATGGCCGCGCGGATCACGGCCGACCTCATAGGTCGGGATCGTATTGGGATGCTGTAGCATCGCGCTCACACGCGCTTCGCGCAGAAAGCGGCGCTGCTCGACCGGGTCTTCTTGAAGCTCGGGGCGCAGCGTCTTGTAGCAGATGACGCGACCGAGATGCAGATCCTTGCAGGACTTAATGATCGACTTCCCCCCACGGGCAATCGTCTTAAAGGAGGTGTAGCGGGTGCTTTGGAGGATCTTCTTGGGGAGCGTGCGGTCTGTGTCCTCCATGTAGACGACGCTGTAATCGTCTTCGGGTAGTGCGGGGAAAGCGGTCATGAATCACCTTGTCTGGGCAGGAGCACGTTCACGGCACTGAACATATCCGCACGAGGACCGATGGGCAAGCACAGCGTGGGCCTGCCGGAGAGAAATACGTTGCCGGGATTCGGAGAATGCTCTACCGTACGCCAGCTTCCAGTACAGACGCAGGCTCAGCCTGTGCCGACGCACCCGTGGTGGAATTGGCAGACACGCAAGATTCAGGTTCTTGTGCCGGCGACGGCGTGGAGGTTCGACTCCTCTCGGGTGCAGTTTCCAGACGGGTGCAGTTTCCAGAGCGCCCGGCAGGGGCGCGCGGACTCTCCGCTGCGACCGATTGGATTCATCGGCTTCGATAGCGCATGCCCTTCCGAAGCATTCGGATCTTCAGGTACAGATCGGTCACCAGCAGATGGAGTCTGTCCAGCAGGGAGACGGCGATCGAGCCCTTTTTGACAAACACTGAATCCGTCTTGCCCTTGTACCACAGGGCATAGCCCTCATCAGCCATCCAGATCCGAATCTCTTCGAGATGTGGATTCGTGTAGCGCTTGCCGTGCGTCTCCACCGAGATCACGCTGGGGCGGCCGGTCATATGCTTGATGACGAACCATTCGCTTCCTTCGACGTCGATACTCAGAAGGTCGATCGTTCCGTCATCAACCGCATCAAAGGTGACGGCTCGCGCTGTGAATCGGTCCTCCGGGACCGGGACGTAGCCGTCATTGACGACCGCCGGGCTGTTCTTGATCTCACTGACATACGTGGACTCATGCCGTTGTGACAGCTCCAGTTCGCCGTTGAAATCGTAGGCGGCCACAGGGTAGAGCGTGATGTTTTTGTACTGCTCGCAGAGCTTCTGAATGCGCTTGATAGAGTCCGGTTCCGGCTCGACCAACGTGCATCGTGTCCCGCAGACGATATAGTCACAGATGTTCGAGAGCTCGGGACGATTCACGTCGACCTCGGCGGCGTGATCCGGACGGAATCCCTTTCCCTCAAGTTTTCTATATAGTCTCAGGGAGGTCACCTGGTTCGAGGCGCATCCCCGCGCACAGGCAGGTGGCCGCGAGGGCACGGCAGGGGGCAGCATTGCAGTTCTCATGCGCCCTAGAGTTCGGCGCAGCATTACCGTTCCCCTGCGCCCCAGAGCTTGCTGTTTTTTTCGCAGGCGTGGGCGGTGAAGGCGAGAAAAACGGCGGCCAGAAAGGTCGGCATCACTTCGTTCATAGAACATTCCTCTGCGGTGTGTTGCGGCTTCGATAGCTATCCGACACAACTACGCTCTGCTGACACCTCACTTCAGTCAACGGGATTCTCCGTTACAGAAGGGGATTCTTCCAGCGCACGCCGCGGAAGCGCATGAAGTCCGTGTCGGCGCTATGGACCTCCGCCCGACAGCGCTTGGCGACGGCGGCAATCTGTGCATCCGTTGTGAGGTTTCCCCCGACACCAGCCTCGCTCAACCATTCGAGCGCCTGCTCGACATCGGATCGCGAGACACTCAACAGCTCCGCCATCGGCGTCTGGAGCCAGGATCGCACGTGGCCCGCTGCCTCCGTGATCGTCAGCGGATTCTCAAAGACTTTCCCGCTGGTGCCGATCCGTATGAACGCGAAGAGTACGACCGCCACCAATCCAACAGGCTCGGCTCCTGCAAGAGAGGCGCTCCACCACTGCTTCGCCCTGGGATGGAAGGGACTCGCTTCGTCGTAGGCGTAGAGAAGCAGGTTGGCGTCGGGAATGATCATCTTCCCTGTTTCGACAAGCGGGCTGTCTTGCGAAGGAACTCCTGGATCTCAAGATCATCATCCAATTCTCTGATCTGTGCCGGATCCAGACCCGCACGTAGACCGAGTGACCTGGACTCGACCACGAACGGCGTGCCGCCGTCGTCACCATGCGCGCGCCCGAGCCCACGGCGCAGCGCCTCATTCAGGGCCTCCTTGAAGCCCTTGCCCTGTCGCTGCATCACCTCTCGCAGGTGCTGCTCAACATCAGACTCGAGCGTAACGGTAGTTCTCATAGTTGCTATCAAAGCATCATTTTATATTGCAGTCAAGGCATCATTTTGATTCCAGTTGTTTCGGGCTCCCGTTTACATTAGCCTGCCAGTGATGCAACGCAGTTATGGCCGTCTTACACGCAACCGAAAATCTAACGGTGAACGAGTTTTTAGCACTTCCACAGTCGGAGGAGTGGCTGGAACTTGTTGATGGCGAGATGGTCGTTACCCCGAAACCCTTTCGTCACCACCAGCAGGTGGCTTGCAATCTGGCCCATTTATATCTCAGCCAGCTCGCGCTCCCCTGCGAGTCCGAGGTCAGCGACCTGTTTGCCGTTATGGAATAGAGCGAGTGCGATTCTCAAATGGGCGTCTTCAGACGGCAATAAACGCGTGCCCGTCGACATTGCGGGAAAGGAAATTCTTGTTGACCTTGAATCGTGCGTCGGCACTCGCGACTGCTTGTTTCCTGCTGCTGGGCGCAAGCCCGGCGCGTGCGGCGTATGTCCCGTTTGCCGGCAACGTGCGAGTCGCTCCACGCGACAACAAGACGGCAACGGTTCACTTCGACGTTTCCATGGGGGGCTGGCGCAACGAGGTCAACCGCGGCGGCGCGTGGGTGTTTTTCAAGGTACAGGCCGAGGGCAGTACCGAGTGGCAGCCTGTCCGGCTCGTGGCCGACCGCGTGGTTAACCCCACCGGCTACAGCCAGGGGGAGGGCGGCCCGCTGCAGTTTGTCGTGCCCGACGGCGACGATGGGTTCACCGGGATGTTCTTGCTCCCCGCGAAGGGCAGTACGGAGGCAGGAGGCGCGGGCAACATCACGGCGCTGTGGGACTTCACGGCGAACAAGGGCATCACGAAGGACGTCAAGGTGCGCGTGCGCGTATTCGCAAGCGCGATGGCCTATGTGGCCGAGGGACCGTTCTACCTGGGATCGGGCGGGACTGAATGGAACCGGTTCTATAAGTACACTGACGGCAGCCAACACACCGAGCCGTACCGTGTCATGGGCTCCGGCGCGATCCCGAGCGGTCGACAGGATGGCAGGCTCTGGGCAAGGAAGGGCGCCCAGCCCGATGACGGCGGCGAGATCCCGGCCGCCTTTCCCAACGGGTATGCGGGCTTCTACTGCATGATGTTCCAGGTGACCTATGCGCAGTACGTCGGCTTTCTGAATACGCTGCCGGCAGAGGTGGCGGACAAGTATCACGTTCCAGGCATCAAGCCCTACTACGTGTGGTACAACCATGCGGGGACGCAGCCGATGCGCATCATCCGCACAAACGATGCATCGAAGGACCCCTTCACGGTGGAACTGCATACGCAGGGCCGTTGGAACCCGGCCAACGGCTGGGATCGGGAGTTGCATGGGATGTCGTGGGCCGATGGCGCGGCGTACGCGGCCTGGGCCGGCATGCGCCCGATGAGCGAACTGGAATTCGAGAAGATCTGCCGCGGGCCGCGCGATCCGGTTCCGCATGAGACCGGACCGTCGCACTGGAATATTTCGTCGTTTCCCGGCGGGAACGATTTCGGCGCGCAATGGCCTGCGCATCGGCGCCACACGGATCGCGCAGTCACGGTTGCCAACCCCGAGGGGCGCGGCTTCAAGGGCACGCACGGCAACGGCACGTGGATCTTGCCCGCGGACTGGCCGAAGGACGACGCTGTCGGGGCCGGGTTTCGCGGCGGCGGGATGAGCATGCCGGGCTCACGCCTGTCCGACCGGCTCCATGCGGCCTACGTGGACCTCCGCCGGCGACCCTACTGCTCTTTCCGCTGCGTCCGCACGGCACCCAATGAAGACGAGCAGGACGCCGCGCTGAACAAGACCCCCGCCGTGGGTGACGGCTCGGTGCTCAAGATGGATCCGCTGCCCGATCTGCGCGACTCGGACATCGGCATCTTCTACTTAGCGGGCAGTTTCCAGAGCGCCGGGGACAAGCCGCTGAATGTCGAACTGACATCGACGTTGCCCGAGGCGTGTTTCCCGAAAGGCGCCGCGTCGCTCGCCCTGGCGGCAAAGCCGAAGGAGGCTACGCCGTTCCGAATCACGACCACGCTGACCCTCAAAAACGCACGCACCGCCCGCTATGGCCAAAGCGTGCCATTCCGGGTAAAGACGACCGGAGGCGACGTGCTGGCCGAACAATCGGTCCGGCTGCCCTTGTCCGGCACGACGCCGTTTGTGGTCGGCTCACTCGACGGCGGCACGGTGACGCTGCGCATCACCAACGCCACCGACCGACCGCAACCACTGGTGATCGCGCTGCAGCCCCCGCCGCGCATCACGCTGCCCGAGGCGGAGCAGCGCGTTGAACTCGCCGCCGGAACGCAGGCCCGCGTGTCGTTTCCCGTCCCGCGCCAGGTATTCCGCGAGAACGGGGTCTGCCCGATTCCCTACCGTGTCACCGTCGCGGACGGCGCCCCGCAAAGTGGCGAAATCGTCACCGATCTGCGTCTGCAGTCGCGCTGGTGGGTCTCGCGGCGCGTAGCACTCGGGCCGAAGGTGGGGGCCGGGGTGGATTCCGAGAATGACGGCCTCGGCGATCTGGGGGAGGCGTTCGGCACCGACGAAATCGTCAACGACGACGGCAGTGTCTTCAAGGCCGCCACGCGACCGGCGGGATGGAGTCTCGCGGTTTACGGTGCGGGCATTCCCTTCGGCGGCGGCGGCGCGCTTCCGTCGCGCGGGTCCGTCGCGCTGGCGGCGACACTGGTGGTCTCGCGCATCGCAGGGGAGGCGGTTCTCGACGCCCGACACGATATTCCCTGGTCACGGGCCGTATTGCCCTCTGGAAAGAAGGTCGACTTCCCCGTGCGCGTCTGGCTCAACGGCGCGATCGCGTACGACTCGCGCGCCGACGCGAAGGAGCGCAGCAAACCCGTTCGCATGCGCAAGGGCGGCAATACGATGCTGGTGGAGTGCCGGTCGGAAAATGATGGGTCCGCCACGCCCGGGGACGTCTTCGTGACGTTCCAGGGGGCCGCGGACGGCAAAGCGCTGGATGATCTCGTACTCGACATGGACAGTCGCTAGACGGCAGGAAGCGCATGATCAACAACAAGACGGAGACGACAACGCTGATGCGCCGCGGCGTGGCGGCGCTCGTCTGTGCTCTGCTGTTGATGTGCTGCTCGACGGTCCGTGCGCAGAACGATCCGGACGCGCGCTTCCGGGGCACGGGCAAGGCCGACTTGATTCGGATCAGCAAGGCCACCTGCGAGCCGTCCGGCGTCAAAGGCGCAGGCGTCATTGCGTTCGATATCGCGTGGGATCACTCCTGGCGCGCGGCCTGGGACGTTGGCGAAGAACAACACGAAGCGAGCGGAACGCTGTCGCTCGAAAACTGGGATGCGGCCTGGGTGTTCGTCAAGGTGCGCAGGCCCGGCACCGCCGGCTGGTCGCAGGCGACGCTCTCGAACGATCGCGCCCATCACACGGTGCCCGCCGGAGCGGCGCTGGATCTCGCTCCGAGCAGCGATGGCAAACGTGGCGCCGGGGTGTTTATCTACCGTGACGCTGCTGGTCACGGCGCGAATAACTGGAAGGGCGTGACGCTGCGCTGGATGCATGCCGCGGATGGCGTACCCGACCTCAACAAGGTCATGCTGTCGAATGATAAGCTGACGCGCTGGCTAGCCGGCGCAGGCATCATGCCCGATCTCGATAAGACATTCCCTGCGGACGACGGACTCGGCCTTGACGATTCGTTCTCCTCGGAAGACGGGTTGGATGGCCTGCTGCAAGGCGAGGACGGCGTGGAAATCCAGGTTCACGCCATCATGATGGTCTATGTGCCGCAGAGCCCGTTCTGGGCCGGTGACGGGGCGACACCGGATCTCCCGCAAAGCGCGTTCTGGGCGGAAGCTACCAACGCCTGGGAATATTCGCCGCTCGGCAAGCCGGAGAGCGTGGTGGCCGGCCAGTTTTCCGCCGGCGACAGCGCCGCTCCCTTCCGGATCACAAGCGAAAACGAGATGACGATCGGCGGCGAGTCGACGGATGTGCTTAACAACCGGGACGCGATCGGGATGCAGCTGATCGACGATTTTAATATGGATCAGCCGCGTACGCTTCCTGCCGGATTCCCCAAGGGATACCGGGCATTCTATTGCATGAAGCACGAGGTCACGCAGGGCGAGTACGTCGCGTTTCTGAACACGATTGCGAACGCCGGCGCCCATCGTATAGTCCTGCCCCCCGAGGCTCCTCACTATCGTTATTCGATCACCGGCGAGGGCGGATCGCTTGGGGCGACCGAACCCTATGTGGCCTGCAACTACTTGTCGTCCATCGACGGCCTGGCTTACGCGGCATGGGCGGGCTTGCGGCCGATGACGGAGTTGGAATACGAGAAGGCCTGTCGCGGCCCGCTGAAACCGGTTCCGAACGAATGCGCGTGGGGCACCGACCGCGTCGCCGGAATGGAGGCTGAGAGCGGCGGGTACACGATTAATAATCCCGGCGGGCCTGACGAAACCGTCACATGGGTGGGGAGTAACAGTCCCTTCGACAAGGCGCAGGGCGGGACAGATGCGGCGCACGGCAACGCCCTATGGGAGGGGACGGCCAGGCGCATACCCGCCGGGTCCGCCCAGTCCGGCGGGCCGTTGCGGGTGGGGATCTTCGCAAGGCCGGACAGCGACCGCGCACGTGCCGGCGCCTCGTACTGGGGGATCATGGAACTCAGCGGTAATCTGGGGGAGCTTGCGGTGACCGTCGGTAGCCCCGCCGGACGTGGGTTCGGCGGCACGCACGGGGACGGCACGCCGGTCCCTCCTGCCGGATGGAATTTCGTTGCACGTGAAGGGGGGTCGGATAGCTATCAGTCGTCCGGCATCGGGAGTCGCGGCGAAGGTGGCAAAAGCCTCCGCACATCGTCCCGCAGGAGCGCGGCCGTAGGCGGCAGCACGCGGACTCGGAGCAGCGGATTTCGTGCCGTGCACACGGCGCCATAGCCCGGACATCTCACACTTTTTCGTAGCGAGAGCGCGAAGAGCCGGTCAGGCTTGATCGAAACAGGGCTTTGCCGATGAAACGGTATGGACATACTGTGAATTGGCGAAGCCCTGTTTCGATCAAGCCTGACGGAGCTATGCGTGTTCGTAGTAGGAAAAGTGTGAGATATCCGGGCTAGAATCGACCGCTCACTCGGAATCGAGATCCTCGAGCATGACGTCGTCGAACCAGGCGGCGCCCTCGCCGTCAACACGCACATAGGCCGCCCCTTCGCACAGATCGGTTTTCACCCAGGCGCTGAGCCGATAGCGATCCGGTTTCACAGGCATCAACCCCGTGCCTGGCTGTGTCGGCACGCGCACGCGCGCGTCACTGCCGATAGGCCGGCGGCTTGGGATCGAGCCAGTCGATGAGGTCCCGTCGGATAGTGGAGGCGAACACGAAGTTGCCGTAGGGGTTGTAGTGACCGAACACCTGGGCGCCGGCGCGCTCCACGTAGAGTTTCTCGCAATATTGCTGGATCGTGCCCTTGAACAACTTGGCATCCTGGATGATCTTGGGAAGGGTATCGATGTAGGTGTACTTTTCCTTGTCCAGAAACTGCACGAACTCGGCGTCAAATCGCGTGCCTTTCTTCGCGTAGGTCTGCACCGTAGGCACGTCGTAGCTCAACAGGATCATGAGCTTGCGCTTGTTGGCCTTGCACCACTTTCGGAACATGTCCACGACGAACATCGTGGAGTGGATTCCGTAGGCGATGTGGAGTTTCTTCGCGTCGGCCTGGCGTGTCCTGGCGTTGCGCAGGTTGACCTTGACGCCGAACGCTTCCGCCAGCTTCTCCAGTTCCTCCACGGGCGCGACGCCGCCTTCGCGCAGGCAGTACAGGTGGGCGACCGTGTCATCCTTGAACGCGTTGTAGTAGTTGTCCTTACCCACGAGCTTGCGAAGGTCGCCGGCCTTCTTGCACATGCCCGGCCGTTCTTCCCATCGCCCCTGCGCGAGATCGTAACGCACATGCATCCATGGGAATCCGTGCACGGGATAGCCGTCTTTCTTGCCGCGCGGGAGATCCCGGCACATCCAGGCCACGCGGACCCAGCGCGCGGCGTCGATATTGCGCATGTAGTCGTCATCCCACACGTTCAGGATGATGTACTCCGCCGCCAGGTCTTTCATGGCTTCCGTGCGCATCGCCCGCCGGTAGGCCTGGTAGACTCCGTAGCCGCCGACGCCGAAGTTGCGGATCGGCTCGCGGAAATTGGCGGCCAGCGCTTCCTGCCAGGTTTCGCCATCGCTCACCTGCGCGCACTGCGTGTAGCTATCGCCGTAGGTGTTGATGCGGCAGGACTGATCCGCATAGTTGATCATCGAGCGGTGTCCGCCGCGGCGCGCATAGGTTCCGGCCGTAACGGCGCCGTCCGCGCCGTCCTTCATGCAATGCTCCTGGTGCAAATATCCCAGCTCAGGATCGAACTTCAGGATCGCCGGGTTCTTCGGGTCCATGTATCGCTCGATCTCGATTGAGTGGTATGCCGCCTGGTGAAGCAGCTGTTTCAGATCCTTTAGTTCGCTCATGCGTGCGTGTTCTCCTCTGGGTTTTTTCCCTGATGCGCCGGAACCGTGTGCCAAGCGCTGGGGCAAGTCAATGCCAAGATGTGACGCGCGGCACCGAAGAATCGCGATGTGTCGGGCGTCAGGTTTCAGTCGAATCACGGATGGAGCGGGTGCCAGAGCGCTACATCAATTCAGCCGTTTCGCCGATGCTGTCGAGGCGGGTTTTGGCCTCGGCATAGACTTCCGCGGACAAGGGGCCTCGCTCAGCTGCATCGACGTTTTGCTGGAGGTGCTCCGGGTTCACGGTTCCAGCGATGGTTGTGTTCATGGAAGGGTGTGAGATCGTATACCTCAGCAGGAAGGCCATCGTGCTTTCGCCGTCCTCACGCAGGTCATCCAGCCCGGCCTTCTCCCACGTGTCCCGGCGAGCGCCTTCGGTGGGTTGTCCGCCGGCCACGCCGCCACGCACAATGACGCCGGCGCCGGCTTCGGCGACGAGCCTGATGGCATCTTCGTGCCGCCGCTCAAGCGCTGAATAAGGAATCTGGTAGGAGTCAAAGACGCCCCACTCCAGGTAGGTTGGGATGTGGGGCAGCGTGGAACTGATCGATATGTGGCGCGCCTTGCCGGATGCCTTTACCGCTTCCATCACGCTGAGGAGATCACCCTCCTGCACCTGCGCCGGCTCGGCATTGTGCAGTTGCCAGATATCGACGTAATCCGTCTTCATGCGCTCGAGACTCGAATCGATGTTGGCCAGCAGGGTTTCACGCGTCCATACGTGCGGCGTGTCGTCGTGGTCGCCGCAGTCCACCCACGTGCACCCGCATTTTGTCGCGAGAATATATTCGTCGCGACGCCCGCTGATGTATTTGCCGATATACTGTTCGCTCAGCCCGTAGTCCCAGGCTGTATCGATGAAATTGATGCCCGCATCCAGCACGGCATTCAGAATGCGCTCCGCCTCGGCGTCGGTAACGCTGCGCCCGCCCCAGATGCGCGGCCCGCGAATCTCCATGGCCCCGTGGCCCAGCACGGTGACTTCCAGCCCTGTTCGCCCCAGTGTTCGTTTTTCCATGATCGATCTCCTTAGTTCCTTGAATTTTGATGGTTTGAGTAACGGAGTTAAGCAATCCCATCTGGACATTGCAAGTTATCGGCGTTTTGAGTGTATCAGAGTTCAGGGGTTCAGAACTCGCGGTGTGCTTATCACCGGATGTTGAAGATCATGCCCTTCGCCAGACCAACATGGAGGACGCCGATTCCGGCGAAGTAGGTGTCGTCCGCATATGCGACCGGGCTGGCGGAGGAGCCGTACGCGCCGTCGCGAATTCGCACGCCATCGATCCAGAGTGCACCTCTGCGCACGTAGACGTGGGTGTCGAGCTGCAGCATTCCGTGAAGATCGATTCTCACGTCTTCCGGCAGACTCTCGCTGCCCTTGAGGTGCAGGGCGGCGCCTGCCGCCATGATCAGCTCCGAGCTCGTCAGTGTTGCGTCAGGACCGAGTGTGAGTGTGCCTGCACGGACCGTGGTTGTGCCGGTGTACGTGCCGGCGCCGGTCAGCTCGAGCGTGCCGGCGCCCGTCTTCACCAGGGCGGTCGTGGGGAGATGCGGGTGGGTGCCGTTGGTGATCGCGCCGACGGTGAAGACGGCGGCGCCCACATTCACGGTGCGGACAGGGCCGGGCGAAGTGCCCAGCGACACGGGGCCGGTGCCCATATTCAGATTGGTGCTTCCCGCGAACACGAAATCGGCGTTCCATGCCTGCGCGTTGTTGTTCGACAAGGTTACGGGAGCCCCGCTGCTGTTGTCGATGACGGCGGGCGAGCCGCTCACACCGGAGCCATTGATCCATAGAGGCCCGGTGCCGAGCGCTCCCCCGCTGTTGATGTTCAAGGACGAGCCCCAGCCCGGCGAGAAGTCTGTTCCCCCGGAGTAGGTGCTGGCACCGGACAATGTAACGTAATGTGGCGTTGTGATCGTGAGTTTTCCGGGGACACCGTTGGTGTTGTCGACGATAGGAACCGAAATGTCGTACCAGCACGTGCTGAGGACCAAATCATTCGCGTCGCCAATGATCAACTTGCCGGTGCTTGTTTCGGTGCGAAAGATCGTCCAGCCGAGCGTACCGCGTACAGGCACCCCTGAACCCAGGCCGTTAATCGTCAGGTCGTTGTCCCCCTCCGATCCAAGATCGACGTCACGGGACCCGATGTTGCCGTTGTAGTTGGTCCAGATTGTCAAGGTGTTGGCAAAAGCATCACTTTTCAGGGAGAGCCTCGCGTGGAACTGGTTCGCGAAGTTCGCAAGCTCGTAGTTGACGTCTGGGGACGTTGGGGTTTGGAAGCCCCCCCAGAAATCGCCACCGAGGGCGTTCGTCCAGAGCGTCGCTACGTATCCGGTGAGCGTAGCATTTGTTACGCGGGCATAGCGCCAGTGCTCGCCAGTGGTGGTCAGCAACCAGGGACCCACGATGCCGCTGACGTCATTGGAATTCTCGACGTGCGCCTGCCTTCGACTGTTCCCCCCGACGGGTTTGCTAATCTCAGCGTCCCGCCGCTGCGGGTAATGGTCCCCATATCGAATGTGGCGCCGGCGTCCATGCTGATCGTGTTGACGCCGGCCTCAATGCGGAGGTCGTTGTGGGTGTAGTTGGCGTTGGGGCCGCTCAGGTAGAGTTGCCCCCCGCGCAGGATCAACGGGCCGTTAGTGGGCATGGCGGCGCTCGTTGTCACCGTCAACGTCCCTCCCTGCACGATCGTGCCGCCGCTGTGTGTGTTGGTGGCTGACAGGGAGAGTGTGCCGTCGCCGGTTTTCCAGAGCGTGAGCGCGCCCGCGGCGCCGCCGTCCCCGACGCCGCCCTGCAGGTTCGCGCTTTGCGTATTCAGAAGTCCGACATCGAGCAACAGTGTCCTGTCGGCGCTGTCCAGGGGCTGCCGGCTGATGGCGTTCCTGATGGACAGGACCCCGCTTCCGGTGCGTGGGCCGACCCAGCGCTGCGAGCCGTTCAGCAGCACATTAACTTTCTGGCCGGCGCTGGTCGATCCGATGCTATTGCCCTGTTCGCTGATCAATCCGCCCGGACCGATGGTCAGCGTGCGATCGGCGCCCCCGCCTTGCAGGACCGTGGCGGCGGTGTTGGATGGATTGATCGTCACCCCGTAGACTGCCTGGTCGCTGGTCAGCAGAACCGGGTTCGCGCCATCGAGGTCGCTTGAGATACTGAAGAAGGCGGTATCGTTCGTGCCGGGCGGGGTCGCTGGATCGGGCAGGGCGGCATTGTTGCTCATGGACCAGTTCGATGCCGTCTCCCAGTTCGAGCTGACCGCACCGTCCCAGTAGAGCGTAGCGGCGGGCGCGGCGCCGACGGCAAGCGCCTGGAAAATCGCCGTCGCCAGTAACAGGTAGGGGGTGCAAAGATGTGCTTTAGTGGCTTGCATGATAATCGATCGCGATCGGCGGCTAGCAACTCGCAATATTATGGTTGGGTTCCGTCCCGCCGTCAAGTAAGCGCGCGATAACAGAAAGTAGGATCGCGTTATCGAGCGTGGATCGCCTTCGAGCAGTGCATGGTCGCGAGCCTGGGTATGCGGGGCCCAGTTGCTTCAGGAACGCCGCGGTTGTGTCCCGCATAAAGTGCGCAAGGATCTTGTCCTTAGTTCGCGAGCAGTGCCTTGAATTCCGGCTCCTCGCGGATGGAATCCAGCGCTTTGTCGTTCTGGAGGAGGGCGAAATTGATGAGGCCGGTCTCCACGGCCCGGGTTAGGAACGTGAGCGCTGCCGCCTTGTCCCCGCGCTGGGCGCATTCCCGGGCGCGCGCATACATGAGTTCGGGTGGCAGTTCCACCGAAGGCGGCGCTTGCTGACCCCTCTTCAACTTCTCCAGAAAGGCCCTGCCGGGCGGGTCCAGTTTATCAATGGCGAGCGTGATGGCGTCGGCCGTCGCGGGCTTTAGCCGCATGGTCTGATCGTTCAACTCCAGCAACTCGGCGGCGATCTCCGTTCCATCGAGCGTTTTCCAGTTTCTGAAAAGGGCAAACTCAATCTGGGACAGTTGCCCTCTGCCATTCTGGCGGTGCTTGATGAAATCCGCGAAGGAGACTTCCCAGTCCGGCCAGCGGCCCGGGTCATGGATGATGAAGCGCTCGCTGGCGAGATCGTAACCGATCAGCAGCACAATATGATCGAAAGTCCAGCCGGCCTGTTGCACCTGATAATTCCCCCACAGGCCGAGCAGGACGGGGTGGTTCTGTCGCAGGCAGGTCAGCAGACGCATTCGCTCCGCGACAAAATCGTCAGCGGTGGCTCCGGGCCAGCTACCGGCTGACGCGATCTTCAACTCCAGTTTATTGATGACCGCGGCCAGCTCTTCGCCGTGGCAGCCCCGCTTGCCGGCCAGGCCGGCGAGTTCGTTGACTTTGTCCTGTGACACAGGCCGGTCCAGAAATGTTGAAACCATTTCAACGCATGCCTCTCCGCAATAATCCGGCTTCTGCCGGACGTACGGCACGTCCAGAATGTGGCGCGGTCTCGCCACCGGGTAGAGCTCCGCTTCCAGGAGTTCTCCCAGGCGCAGCGTCGCGGGTTTCCCCTCAAGATCCTTGCCGGCAAAGTGATCGTTCGTAAACGACGACACTACGAGGAGGCTGCTCGTACCGTCCCGGTTGGTCACACGCGCGCAGCGGTCGCCCGCGGGGAAGTCGAGCGAGAAGCTCTTGACCGTGTCTCTCGCCTGCGTTCGGGTCGTGCCGTCTGCCTGCAGGAGCAGAATGGAATTCGTGGTGAGCTGGAGAATCGTCCCCGTGATGGCGGGGCCGGTGGTGAGCGCGACGTCATCCGCCCTGACGGCGCGTGCCGCCAACAGGAAAAGCACCAGACTCCATGCCGACCATTTCATACGTGAGCATCCGTTTCATCAGGCAACAGGCCTTGCTCTGACAATGGGGCTTTCGGGCTCGTGCAACAAGCGCTTCTTTCCGGTCTTCGCATTACGGACGGAGACGCAGGTCGGGGGGCTGATGAAGAGGGTTCCGTTCACGGAGACAAAGGCCCAACGGCCGTCGGTCAGGCGGTAAACCTTTCGTGCTCCGCCGCTAAAGGGAGCACGGTCCTGCGGCAGGGGCGTCAGGCCGTTGGCATCGAGTACACGCAGGTTCGTGCCCACGCGCACCAGGAATTGACCGTCTCAGAGAGCGGGAAGGCCTGCAATGGCGTATTGCTCTTCAGGCACGAGTCAGGGCCAAACCTAGGTTTGACCCTGACTCCGTCTGACCCCCTGCTTGACCCTGACTCCCCTTCGCCACGTAGCGCATGTGGTACTCAACGGGAAGAGAGACTGTCTTTTGGGCGTGCAAGACAATTGGCGTGGGATTACGCTGCCCGTGTTGAGATCGTTCGCGTCAAACGTTGAACAAGGGAACAATTCATGGCTTTGCATGACGATTTCTGGAGCTATTCGGATGATGGCAGAGAGTTTTCGTTCACGAAACGCGATCTCAGGACGCCCTGGCGAAACTGCATTTCGACTGATCTCCTGAAATCGAGTTTTACGCATACGGGCAGCGGGCCGTCGTTCGGTCGCTCCCCCTACAACGACAGTCTGCTTGCCGAGGACAACCCGCGCCTGGTCTTTGTGCGCGATCAGGAAAGCGGCGATTGCTGGACCGTAAACGGTACTGACTCGCCGCGGCAGCCCGCCGACTGGACCTGCACGCATGGTTTCGGCTACACGCGGTTGAACTCCCTGACCAACGACATCGCCGGCAGCGTGACCTATTTCATGCCCGTGGATGAAGCCACCGAGGTGTGGCGTATCCGGCTGGTGAACACCGGCGAACAAGCCCGCCGTCTGCGCGTGTTCGTATTGGCGCTCTGGAGCTTTGGCCTGCGGAACTACGATCCGGACTTCAGCCACGTGTTCTTCGCCGACGACATGATCGTCGGCGAATGCCACCATTGGCCGTTTGTGAATTTCCGCACCACCCACGCCGAGTATAACCGCGACTGGGACCGGGTAGGCTTCATGGCCGCGAGCCCGGCCCCTTCCGGTTTCGATTGCATGGTCGACCAGTTTGTGGGGGAGGGGAACGCCGTGGTTCGTCCCGCGGCGGTGCAGGCGGGCGAATGCCGGAACTCGTCAAAGATGGGCGCCGCCAACTGCGGCGCCTTGCAGTTCGATGTCACCGTGGCGCCGGGCGCCGCGGCGGACCTGGTCGTCCTGGTGGGCATGGCCGAAAACGCCGGGGACGCGGCGCGGATCCGGACCCGGTACGGAACGCCTGCGTTGGCGGATGCCGCGCTGGCCGACGTGAAGCAGTGGTGGACGGACTACCTCGACCGGATGCGCATTGACCTGCCGGATCGCGATATCGCCACGTTTGCCAACGGCTGGAACCGTTACGGCATGTACACGCGGTACTATCACCGCTTCGGCGTGCGCGACACGGCCCAGGACATGGCCGCGTTTGCCTCGTTCGACCCCGTGCGCGCCAAGGCGCGGATGCAGCGGCTTTACGAGGCCCAGTATCAGGACGGCAGCGCCAACCATGATATTGACCAACTGGAATCGCCCTATCACAAATCGATCAACTCAGACGTCCCGCTCTGGCTGCCCTGGGCGGCCGGCAAGTACATCCGCGAAACAGGCGAGTACGCGCTGCTCGATCAGGAATACCGTTACTTCGACGGTGGGGCCGGAACCGTCTACGAGCATTGCGTCCGGGCGATTGACCACATCCAGCGTGAGAGCGGCCGGTTCGGGTTGCCGCTTCTCAAGTGCGGGGACTGGAACGACTGCTTGATGGGAGCCAACAAGACGGGCGTGAGCGTCTGGCTCGGCATGTTCCACCACATCAACCTGATGGAGATGCATGCGTTAGCCGCCCGCACGGGGCGGGCCAGCGATGCCGCGCGTTTCCTGGCGCGGGCGCGTGAGCTCGAAACCACCATTAACACAGAATGCTGGGACGGCCGCTGGTACCTGCGGGCGTTTGACGATGACGGCGGCGTCATCGGCGGTCACACGGAAGCCGAAGGCCGGATCTATCTGAATCCCCAGACCTGGGCTATTATGGCCGGCCTTGCGCCGCCCGACCGTGCGCGGGCCTGCATGGAGGCGGTCGAGGAGTTGATGGATACACCGGTGGGCATACCCATGCTGGCGCCGCCTTATACCAGGCGGCAGGAGCGGATTGGCGTGATCAGCCGGATGGCGCCGGGCGCCCATCACAACGGCGGCGTCTGGAATCACGCGGCGACCTGGGCGATCCTGGCGGAATGCCGGATCGGCCGTCCCGATCGTGCGCTGGAGCTGTACCGCAAACTGATGCCGGCCTATATCAGTCAGAAATGGCCGGCGTGTATTGCTGAGCCGTACGCCTACTCATCGTTCACGAACACGCCGGCGTCCGGCGAAACCGGTCGCACGGGCGTCGCCTGGAATACCGGGACCGTATGCTGGATCTACCGGGTCCTGTTTGAAGGTTTCGCCGGGATAACGGCCGGGTTCGACGGGTTGCGGGTTGAGCCCAGTCTCCCGGCCGGATGGCGCAAGATGTCTATCAAGCGCCCCTACCGCGGCAGCATCTACAACATCACAATCGAATCGCCATCCGGCGCTTCGCGCGGCGTCAAGGAACTGCACGTCAACGGCGAGTCGATTGCCGGCAATTGCATTCCGGTCCTGCCGCCCGATCAGGCGGCCGACATTCGCGTGGTGCTCGGCACATAGGTCTGCTGCTGCGCCTGGGGAGGTCAACCACGCGCCTGATCCATACATCAAGTACTGCTCAGCAGCCATTCGCGCCGTTCGTCAAGTCCCGCGGCGGCCGGAAGCGGCTCGGTGGTCTGCCACACGACGATCTTCCGGTCGCCGGCCATGATGAGGTCGTCGCCCACGACCGCCATGTGTTCGACCTTGGGCAACGGCAGCCCCATAACCGGCGTGAGCAGCACCGCCTCATGGGGGTAGATCGCGACCAGCATGCCGTTGTTGTTGCACGCTCCAGCGACCAGCAGGTTTGTCCCCATCCGGAACGGACCTGTTCCAGTACCGTCGTCGGCGAACGACGGAGGCGCCCTGACCGTGACGGCATCGGGCGTGGCCCACACGGCGTCGGAGGCATAGAAAAGAAAGACGCACCCTGGCTGCCACTCGCACGGGTGGCGGAATCTGAGCCCGTAGCCCGGCTGGCCCATCGGCCGTTCCAGCAGCGTCTCGTCCTTTTCCACGACGAGGAGCCGCTCCCGGGTCTGGAGCCACGCGCGACCCAGCGCATCCACATACCACCGCTCGCAGGGCTCGTTCGGCGCCGTGGCTACGAGCGCGGTATCGACGCCCGACAGATGATGAATGGCGCACGGATCTTCAGATCCTGACGGGCGAAGACTTCCCGCCCCGCGTTCTCGGAGAGATCCACCACCCCGTCGAGCGCCAGGGCTTACGACGACGACGGGGCGACTATGGAGCGGGGTGGTGGGCGATACAGGACTCGAACCTGTAACATCCAGCGTGTAAAGCTGGCGCTCTGCCAATTGAGCTAATCGCCCATAACAAATAGCCGATCAAGCCTGCATCTTCCAACCAGGCTTTATCAACTATTTGTTCTTCTTGAGGAACCCCTCGTGCTCTTCCTTGCGATCGCCGATCTTCTTAAAGTCTCTATTCTTCTGTTGGATCGCACCGATGGCTCCGTCTGCCGCAAAGCAGAGGATTACGGCCGCCAGGACGCTGCTCGCCACGCACATCATTGATTTTAGATAGTTGGCCTTCGTCATCGCGCAGAACATGGGGAGGATTAGTACGAGCACGGTGACGACCACAGCACCGATAGCTGTATAAAGCGGTTTTACGCCATCGAGAACGGGCTCCAGGTAGAGTCGCACTGCCGTGACCACGATCAAGATTAGAAGCGTGCCTACCCCGACAGTGATCCACGAGTGCGACGTCAGCATGCCTTCCAGTCGGCACGCGGCGGCCGCCATGTTCAACCCGACCAGCGCGGCAACGAGCGCAACGACAAGCATGACCGTCCACTCTATGGACGACTCGGGATGCCCCAAAACCGTCCGCAGGATCTCGATCATCTGCAGTTTGAACGTTGCAATCGTTTTCGCCATGATGTTACCTTACCAACACATAAACCGATTGTCTACGGGCATTGCTACAGCAGTTCCTGTGCCGCGAATTGCAGGGCGTGGTTCCGGCGGGACACGTCCCTACAAAGTAGATCGAGAGCGAGCGGGGAGGCATTGTGACCGAACGTGTTGCACGTACCATACGGATCGAGATCGATCCAGAGCATGGAGCGCTGCCGCCCGAAGGCATAACCCCCGCTGTCGCTGATGCCAGCTGGACCATGGCGTCGGCCGCGACGGATTACCAGGGGTTATTGCAGTGCATCTATGACGCGGTGCTGATCACGGATACCGCGGGTGTCGTCGTAGATTTCAACTGGCGCGTAGAGGAGTGTTTCCTGTTCGAGGCCGGTGCCTCCCCATGGACGAATGTGCTGGATTTCATCAGCGGCGCCGGGACGGAACTGCTTACCAGCCTCGAGCAGACACTGCAGGAGAATCACTACGTGCTGATCGAGGCGCGTTGCGGTCGTTTCGACGGGTCCTTGTTCCCGGCGGAGATCGCCGTCAGCAAGTTGCGGTGCTCCCCGGAGAGTCGCTTCGCCTTCTTTTTCCGCGACATCACCGTACGGCGCCAGGCCCTGGAAGCCCTGGAAGACGCCGTGCGTCGCCTCGAGGAGCACGATCGCGCACGGTCGGATTTCGTCGATAATGTTTCGCACGAGCTCCGCACTCCCCTGACCTCTATGATCTACGGTATCGCCAACATGATGAAGGGCGTCGCCGGTCCGGTACCAGACCGCGTGCGCGGGTACCTGGAGATGCTGGATGGTGACGCCCGCCGCCTCTGGACCACGATCAACGATATTCTCGATCTCAGGAAGATCGAGGACCGGAACCTGAATTTGTCCATTTCATGCGTGCCCCTGGCTTCGATTATGGAGCGCTGTGTCAGTGCCGTGAAGGTTCAGGCCGATGCCAAGGAACAGTCACTCGAGCTGGCGGTGGATGAAGGCCGGTGGTTTGCTGAATGCGATGCACAGAAGATGGAGCGCGTGTTTTACAACCTGATGTCCAACGCCATCAAGTACACGCCGTCGCGTGGCCGAATCGAGATCCGCGTGCGATCGGATCACGAGCACGCGAATAGCGTCGCCGTGGACGTGCGCGACAATGGATCCGGGATACCTTCGGAGTCGATCGACAAGGTCATGGAGCGGTACTACCGCGTCGGGGAACAGGTCAGCGGTACGGGGCTGGGCCTGCCGATATCAAGGGAGATTGTAGAAATGCACGGCGGGACGATCAAGTTGACCAGTCCGCCTCCGGGAGAAGAGCAGGGGACGCTGGCGACGGTGAATCTTCCAATTTCGGCCCCACCCCGTGTTCTGGTCTTCAGCCGAGACGGAGGCCCCGCTGCCGAGCTGGCGGGGTTGTTGGAGAGGGGGGGCTACGAGGTGCTTCGTGCTTCGGATGTCGCGGAGGGCAAGCGATGCGCCCACGAGCAGAATCCGGCGCTCATGGTCGTCAATGTGCCCGAAGCGGGTGATGATGAAGGCGCCCTGATCCTGGAGCTGATGGGCCGCAAGGAGACCGAGAATCTGAGGATTCTCGCGGTGGTTGATAAGAATACGCCCGAGGGGACACACGAACTCTTGACTCATTTTGCGTCTGCGGTCATCGTACGGCCTTTGGATGAGAAGAGTTTCACGACCGCTATCTCTACGAGCTTTCTAGGCAAGGCTGGGTTTCGTACATAGTTGCGATGAGATGAAGGAGGTGCCCGATGGAAACTGGCGACAACAAGCTGATTCTGCTGATTGACGACGACACCAGCCTCTTGCTGACGCTGAGTGACTTTTTGATCCACGAGGGTTACGAGGTCGTGACCGCGAATAGCGGCGAGGCGGGCCTCAAGCAACTTGAGCTGTGCGATCCGGACCTGATCATATTGGACATGAGTATGCCCGGGATGGGCGGTGTGGGATTTCTCCGCGAGATCACAGATGAATCCGGAAAACCTTCGCATTCTGTGATGGTCCTTACCGCCCGTGCAAACATGGCGGATTTCTTCGCCAACGTCGACGTCGATGGCTTCATCGCGAAACCGTGTGATCCGAGCGATCTACTCATGGAGGTGGGGCGAATCATTTTCCTGCGAACCTCTGGAAAACCTGCCGCTGAGTCCGCGCCGCCGACGCGCGGTGGGCGCATCTTGCTCGGCGAGGACGACCTGGCGGTCCAGCGCGATATTGCGCGTGCCCTTGAGAACGCAGGTTACACCGTAGACCTGGCCTCGAAAGGACCGCAGGTGCTGGAGCATGCGGTCGTCGATAAGCCGGATGTGATCGTGATGAAGCGCGTGCTTCTGAACATGAACGGGGATGCAGTCGCGGATATGCTGGGCAAGATGCCGAGTACGCAGGATATTCCAGTCGTGCTTTATGACGACTCCACGGGCGGCAGCCTGAGCGCGCGTGATCTTAGCAGGAAGCACCCTGCGATAAAAGAATTTGTGTCCGGCAACGCGGCGCGCGACCTGCTGGGGGCCGTCGATCGGACCCTTGGAGTTACCTGACCCCTTATGCGCTGCCCCAAGTGCACTCATGCCGAGGACCGCGTGCTGGATAGCCGCGCTGCCCGCAACGGTTCTGTAACTCGCCGCCGTCGCGAATGCCAGAGCTGTGGCTATCGCTTCACGACGTATGAAGAGGTCGTTCGTGCAAAATTGCGCGTTGTGAAACGTGACGGCCGGCACGAGGAGGTCGACCGCCTTAAACTCCAGACCGGCCTGGAGCGTGCATGTGAGAAAAGACCCATCAGCCTTGACGTGATCGAGGGTATGGTCGATAGCATTATCGACGAGATCGAGAACGAGCACGAACGTGAAGTCAGCAGCGAACTGATCGGCAAGAAAGTCATGGAGCGCCTCGAGAAGCTCGATGAAGTTGCCTATGTACGCTTCGCGTCCGTCTATCGCCGCTTCCGCGACGTCAATCAATTCCTGGGCGCTATCGAGGGACTCCTGGACCGGACATGATCCAACGGACGCACAGCGATACCCGTTCGGCCCTTCACAGCCACGTTCTTCGCGAGATTCGCGTATTGAGCCGGAGGCCGGGCTCCGTCACGCCCGAGCATGCCAATGATATCGCAACGGGCATCGTTCAGTACCTTTCGGACCAGGCGCGTAGTCCCGCTACGCAGAGGCGGCACACGCGTGCGCTGGTGGCGCGGGCCTTGTCGGGGTGCGGCTACGGGGATTCCGGGCGCCATTCACTTCTGGAACTAAGCCGCATCGTGCGCTCGTCACACTGGGCGGTCGTGGGCGATGCGCCGGTCGTGGCCCTGGACCTCGCAAGGCTCTTCGAGGGAGAGACAGCGGGCATGGAGTTGATGATTCAACACGCCGTTGGCCGCGTGCTGACCTCCCTGGAGCACATTTGGGACGAGTCGAACGGCTGCGGTTTTCTGGGCCTGCGTAACGCGAGCGTGGTCGCATCGCATACACTTCAGCGTCCCGCGAAGGACCACCGCTCGAGGGCGCTGGTGTCGGACATTCGCGACTATTGTGAATCCGCCCTGCTCGCCGCGGCATCCCGGCGTGGATGGGGCGATACGCCGGGTATTCTGGATTTGGATTGGGTCCATCGTAAGTAAACTGGAGAGTCAACACGGAGAATAAGATGGTTTCGGAGGATAGAATTCGTGAGGAGTTGGGGCAGACGCTGGAGTATTTCGACGCACCCGAACTTGGAGAGATGGAGCGAGGCAAGGTGCGCGACGGCTTCCTGCAGGGCGATCGTCGCATCATCGTCGTGTCAGACCGCATTTCAGCCTTTGATATCGTGCTGGGCACGATCCCGTTCAAGGGGCAGGTTCTAAATCAGATCGCTGCATTCTGGTTCGAGAAGACGAAGGATCTCGTCCCGAACCACGTCATTGATGTCCCCGATCCGAACGTCATGATCGTCGCCGAATGCGAGCAGATCCCGGTTGAATTTGTCGTGCGCGGCTATATCACCGGAGTCACGAAGACCTCCGCGTGGTACAACTACGAGCAGGGCGTGCGCGACTTCTGCGGCAACTTGCTGCCGGAGGGATTGCGCAAGGACCAGAAGTTCGACAAGCCGATCCTGACGCCGACCACCAAGCTCGAAGAGCATGACCGCTCGATTTCACGGGACGAAGCGATCGCGGATGGTTTGATCGATGCCGGGACGTTTGATGAGGCGGCGGACCTTTGCTTCAAGCTGTACAATGCTGCCGTCGAGCATGCCGCGAAGCAGGGCCTGATCTTCGTCGATACGAAGTACGAAATCGGCCGGCGCGGCGGACAGATGGTCGTCTCCGACGAGATCAACACACCGGACTCCTCGCGCTACTGGTTCGCGGATACCTACCAGGAGCTTCTCGAGAAGGGCGAGCCGCAGCGCAAGATCGACAAAGAGTATGTCCGCGAATGGTATGCCGCGCAGGGATACCGTGGTGAAGGCGAGCCCCCCGCGCTGACCGACGAGGTGCGCGTGGAAGCGGCGAGACGCTATATCCAGGCCTACGAACTCGTGACCGGACAGGATTTCGTCCCGGCCGAGGGACCACCCGCCGAGCGCATCCGCGCCAACCTATCCGCTAACGCGGTTGCGTGAGCTGCACTCGCGAGTGTGTGTCAGGGCGAGCGTCCCCGCGAGCCGATGCCCAGGCGGCGTGGTTGCGGCTTCCCTCTCCCAATTATTCTCCCCCAAATAATTTTGCCGGGTGTACGGACGACGAGCGATATGCCTTCGCCGAACGGGCACGTCGAAGGGACACGACGAAGGGGCACGACGCAGGAGGGTCGGAAATTCCGCTGGATCTTCGAGACGGAAATATCCGGACTGTGACCGCGGTTCCTCGCTGGGCTCCATTCGTGGTCATTCGCGGGCCCAAATATGGAGGTCTCAGGCCAGCAGACTGTCAAGGCTGTCCACGCACAGCTGCGACCAGGTTTCGAGGGACTCGCGCATCTCGCGCAACTCGTCCAGCGTCCGGAACCCGCCGTCGGTGATCATGCTCTCGCGCTTCGACACGTCCGGGGTTGGGCAGCGGACGATATGGATAATTCCCAGGTGCACTTTGCCGACATCGTTGGAGTCGTCGTTCAGTAGCGCCACGATCTTCTGCGTGTAGCCGTCCGGAACCACGACCTCCTCAGTCAGCTCGCGCTCGGACGCGCGCTCGTAGATGTCCTCGAAGAGATCGGCATCCTCGTCATTGATATGGCCACCGATCCCAATCGAAGCCTTGGCGACCAGCCGCTCCTCGCCGGACTTCTTTCCACGGACATAACTCCAGATGCGGTCCTCGTGCGTGATGATGAAGTAGGGGATGATCTGCTTCAGGGACGCATCCCCCTCCGCCGAGCTGCGCGCACAGAAGGTGTAGTTCTCCGGATGGAGAAGCGTTGGAATATACTTCTCCGTATCCAGCGTGACTCCCTGGAACGCACCCAATTCATCGAACAGGCTGCGTTGTACTACCAGTACACGTTCATCTTTTGCGGCTGCCATAGGTCTCCTTCAGTTAATTCGTCCTGCCCAACGTCATCTTGTGATACTCGGGTCGGGACGCACAAGGAGTCAATCGGTGCTCTTGAGGAGCTTCAAGAAGGCGTCCTCTGTCAGAACCTCGACGCCTGCCTTCTCCGCCTTCTGCAATTTAGACCCGGCATCGTCCCCGGCGACCAGGTAGGTCGTCTTCTTCGAGACGCTGGAACTTAGTTTGCCGCCGAGCCGGCGAATTGCTTCGCCCGCCTCATCTCGCGTGAATCTACTCAACGTCCCCGTCAGAACGAAGGTTAATCCAGACCACGGTGCGTCTTCGGCTGGGACCTCGGGTGCCGCCAGCTCGAGCGTGTCGGCCAGCCGGTCGACGAGATCCTTGTTTCGCGAGTCCGCGAAGAAGTCGTGGACACTCGCCGCTACAATCGGTCCAATATCCGGTACTTGCTCAAGATTCTCTGAGCCGGCCGCACGAACGGCGTCGAGAGACCCCAAATGCTCGGCCAGAACCTGGGCTGAGCGGGCCCCGACATGGCGAATGCCGAGGCCGAACAGAAGTCGCCACAGATCGCGCGCACGGCTTGTCGCCACTCCCCGAACCAGGTTTTCAGCCGATTTCTCGGCCATGCGCTCCAGGCCCGCAACCTGATCGGCCGTGAGCGCATAGAGATCGGCCGGATTACGGACCAACTTCTTGTCGATCAGTTGTTCCACGAGCGACTCTCCGAGCCCGTCAATATCCATCGCGCCGCGCGAGGCATAGTGCTGTATCCAGCGTTTGAGCTGCGCCGCGCATTGAAAGTTCTCACAACGCAGTGCCGCTTCCCCATCCGTCTTGACGGCTGGCTGCTTGCACACGGGGCAATGCTTCGGCGTGCGAAACTTCTTCTCCTTGCCAGTTCGCGCGGCCTCGACGACGCGCACGATGGCGGGGATGATCTCTCCCGCCTTCTCAATGATCACCCGGTCACCGACGCGCACGTCCTTGCGCTCGAGTTCCTCAAAGTTGTGTAGCGTCGCGCGGCTGACCACGGTCCCCGACACGGGGACCGGCTCGAGCTCGGCAACAGGAGTCAGTGCTCCGGTTCGGCCAACCTGCACGGTGATCGCGTTGACCCGTGTTTCGACCTGCTCCGGTTCATACTTGTAGGCTACGGCCCAGCGTGGGCTCTTCGACGTGGCGCCCATCTCGCTATACAGCGCCAATTCGTTGATCTTGATCACACCCCCGTCGATGTCGTAGGGAAGTGACGTGCGCAGCGCGGCCAGTTTGTCGAGGGCTCCGATCACGGAGTCGATGTCCTTGCATTTCCACACATGCGACGAGGTCCGGAACCCCATCGCGGCCAGGGCCTCGAGCATTTCGGCGTGCGTCTGCACGTTAGTCACCGTGTGCGCGCCGACGGCGTAGAATATGGCGTCCAGCGGCCGCTCGGCGACGATGGATGAATCCAGCAGCTTTAACGTTCCAGCGGTCGAGTTGCGCGGGTTGGCGAAAGGTTCATCACCGGCTTTCACGCGGCGCGCGTTCATCTCGGCGAAATCCTCACGGGTCATGTAGACTTCGCCGCGCACCTCCAGCAGATCCGGGGGCGTCTTGCCGAGCAGTTGCAGGGGAATCGAGCGGATCGTCTTGATGTTTTGCGAAATATCGTCTCCCTTGCGTCCGTCTCCGCGCGTGACGCCCAGTTCGAGCAGGCCGTTCACATAGCGAATCGATACGGCGACACCATCGATTTTCGGCTCCATCATGTAGCTGAAGGCTCGATTCTCCAGGAGCTTGCGGCAGCGCGCGTCAAACTCCCGGATTTCATCCTTGGAGTACGTATTCGACAGACTGAGCATGGGGACGCTGTGCGAGACGCTGCGGAATTCGCTCAGCGGTGCTCCGCCTACCCGTTCGGTCGGGGAATCCGGCGTCTTTAGATCCGGAAACTGATCTTCGAGGTCGACCAGTTCCCGGTAGAGGGTGTCGTACTCGCGATCGGTGATTTCCGGTTTGGCGAGGACGTAGTATAGATGGTTATGGTTATTGAGTTTGCCGCGTAGGGCTCTTGCACGTTTACTGGCTTGTTGTGGGTTCATGGTTGCGCCTGACGGGTTGGATATAGCATCAGCCTGGCATCATCGCACGAAGAAAAGGGCGGAGTGAAAACAGCATCGAGACCGAGGTTATCCGCGCCCATCCGCGTAATCCGCGGTCGAACATTGAGTGCACATTCATGAAAATCGACATCGCATGTGGCGGGACCGGTGGGCACCTCATTCCCGGACTGGTGACCGGTGAGGAGTTGCAGCGGCGCGGGCATGACGTGACCCTTTGGCTGACCGGGCGCGAGATCGAGAGCGCCATGATCCAGGGGTGGCGCGGAGGTAGCGAAATCGTGTCGGGTCGTGGACTCCTCGCCGCTGTGCGCGCCGTGTGGGTTTGCCGCGGCAAGATGCGCGCGCGGCGTCCGGATGTCGTGCTTGCGATGGGAGGATACGGATCCATCGGGCCGACGGTGGCGGCGAAGCTTCTCGGCTGTCCGGTCGTACTGCACGAGGCCAACGTGATTCCAGGGCGTGCCGTAAAGTTTATGGCCCGGTTTGCGTCGGCCGTGGCCGTGGCGTTTGAGGGCGCCGTGGGTCGACTCAGGCATTCCAATCTTACCGTCACGGGGATGCCGCTCCGGCCCGGTGTCGTTCCAGTCGCCGAGGGTGAGTGCGCGTGGCCGTCCGTCCTTAAGGAACGCGGATTAACATCCGGGAAGTGGACCTTGCTCGTCCTCGGCGGAAGCCAGGGGGCGCATCGGTTGAACACGCTGATTCCAGCCGGCGTCGCCGCGGTTAGAGAAGAGGGCAGGGGGTTGCAGGTCGTTCACCTTGCCGGTGCCCGGGACCTCGCTGCGGTCGAGAATGCTTATCGCGACCTCGGGATCCCCGCCGCCGTATTCGCCTTCCATGAGAAGATCGAGGAGCTCTACGCGGCGGCGGACTACGCGGTGTGTCGCGCCGGGGCGGCCACCTGCGCCGAGTTGCAGGCGTGCGGTCTTGCGGCGTTGCTGATTCCGTACCCGCACGCGCAGGACAATCACCAACTGGCGAACGCGCAGGCCATCGCCGAGCCTGGCCACATTGAGATCGCGCTCGAGACAACACTCAGTGAGGAACAACTGGCCACTATTCTGGGCAAGCGCGTCCGCGCGGCGAAGACGGACCGCGAAGCGGGATTTGCAGCCGGCCTGCATCGCGACGCCGCTCAACGCTTGGCGAGCCTCGTCGAGACCGTGAAATAGTCGGACAGGTAGATCGAATGCCGGCGCGGGTTCTATGCCTACGGCGGGCGCATGCAGTCCAAAGA
This sequence comes from Verrucomicrobiota bacterium, assembly GCA_027623315.1. Classification (GTDB taxonomy): domain Bacteria; phylum Verrucomicrobiota; class Kiritimatiellia; order CAJWTS01; family CAJWTS01; genus JAQBYD01. Next base: position 36,112 of record JAQBYD010000004.1, read on the forward strand.
CGCGCTGGCTTTCTTCGATTCGACCGGCAACTCGCCCTACGCCAGCCTGATGCAGGCGCTGCGCGCTTTCGTCGTGGACGGTACGGTGCCCGTGTCTTTGTCCGAAGCCCAGGAAGTGATGGCGATCCTCGAGGCCGGCGAGCAGGCGGTAGCAACTGGCGATCCGGCTGCCGTCACGCCCTGACGCGAGCCGAGTCCTAAATTCCGCCGTCGACGGGCTGCTCCTGTCTCTCCAAATTCTAGCCCGGATATCTCACCCATTTCCTACTACGAACACGGATAGCTCCGTCAGGCTTGATCGAAACAGGGCTTCGCCAATTCACTGTATGTCCATACAGTTTCATCGGCAAAGCCCTGTTTCGATCAAGCCTGACGGGCTCTTCGCGCTCTCGCTACGAAAAAGTGTGAGATGTCCGGGCTAGATTCTACGGCGTGTTGCCCAAATCACGAAGCACACTTTCCAGACCGCCTAAAGGCGGAACTACGAGCTGGGTTTCGAGCGAATCATAAGGTTTGTAGTTCCGGCTTCAGCCGGTCCGCTGCTCGTGTCCCACCGTCGTGCCCCCCAGTCGTGTCCCGATCTGCTTGCGCCGACGTACTGTGCGAAATACTGTTGGGGTCTTGCGTCTATTCAAAATGACATTCAATAATACGCTCGATATAGGGAAGTTCGGCCAATGCCTGAAGAACATCCCGATAGTCTTCTCTGGTAGAACCAATGCAAAGACATTGATTTTTGTTCGCACCAATTCTTCCTCTGGATCCTGGGCTGAATTGAACCGTGCGATCGATGGCATGGACCTCTGCTTTGCATTGGTCAGTGTTCGGAATGCAAAACTCATAGGATATCGAAACCTTTCCGTCAGCCGGACCACGTAATCCGTCTTGATCCAGTACGCTCAAGTCGATCTCAACTTTTTGCAATGCGTTGTTTGCATCGGGTTTTCCGGTGGTAGTGCAGGATGTGGCAAACACCAAGAGCCCGGCCAGGATAAGGCAATAATATTTCATCTGTACTTCCTCACGCTTCTATCCCGGGGCACAACCCCGCCACTCACGACGTTTCAGATCAGGAGTTCTTCACCCGCTCGAGAATCAGCGCTGTTGCGTCGTAGAGATCGGCGCAGATGGCGTCGGGGGTGATGTCGCCGTCGATCTCGGGGGCCGGGCCGCTTCCGGACTCGACGAGGATGCTGTAACAGCCGGCGGCCTGGCCGGCCATGATGTCGCGCATACGGTCGCCGACGAGATACGATTTCTGCAGATCGATTCCGTGCCGGCGCTTCGCCTCGAGCAGCATACCGGGCTTCGGTTTGCGGCACGCGCAGTCGATGCGGTACTCGCCGACCCCTGCGGTGGGGTGATGCGGACAGTATAGGTAGTCATCGATACGCGCACGCCCTCCGCTCTGGTCGCGCAAGGCTTCGAAATACTGCCCCGTGAAGAGGGCGAACTCTTGCGGCGTACACATGCCACGCCCGAGACCGGACTGGTTGGTGACGATGATCACGCGAGCCTCGTCGCGCGGCAACACCTGGTTGAGTAGGGCAAGGGCGTCGAGCGAACGCGGAGAAAATCGAACGTCTTCCATGCGCAGCACGTACTCGGCGTCCTCATTGATCACACCATCGCGATCGAGAAAGATGCCGATCATGTGACGGACGACTCCCCGGTGTGCCGGTCCAGAAAGGCGAAGCTCTCACGCACGAAGGAGTCGGCGTCGGGACAGACGTTGTGGAACATGCCCCGACTGTGCGCGAATTGCTCGTTGGCGGAGTTATACGTCTCGAGAATCAGGTATCCGTTGTACCCGCTGCTGCGTAGCTCCGAGAAGAGCGCGTCCCATGGCACGAGGCCTCCGCCGGGTGCCCCGCGGTCGCTTTCACAGCAATGGACGGCATAGAGACGGTCAGCATAGGTCCTGACCGCGGCGGCGAAGTCGCGAATCTCGGTGACGAGATGATACGTATCCATTACCGCCACCAGATTGTCGTGATCAGCGAGCCGGATCAGCGCCATGATCTGCGCAGGCGTATTCGCGATGTGGCTGCGAAAGTGACTCACGGCTTCGAGGCCAATGCGCACGCCGTGCTGCTCTCCATACTCAGCCAGCTTGTGCAGTCCCTCGGCCGTGCGCTCGTATTCGTCACGTGGCGCGATGCGCCGCTGGATCACGCCGATGTGGCCGTAGAGGCAGCCATAGTATGCCTTGGCTCCTGCCTCGGCCGAGACATTGACCTGCCGCTTGTGCCATTCCAGTCCGCGCTGCCGAGAGAGCGGGGCATCGGCGGACAGATCGCAATCCAGCGGCCAGTGCCCGCCGGGCCCAGTCATTACGGCCAGTTCGAGCGACTCGGCGTGCCGGCGCGTTCGTTCGGGGTCGAAGACTACATCGTCCCCGACGACGATTTCGATCGCGCCGGCACCAAGCGCCTTGACCGAATCCATGACATGCAAGCGGTCGTCCGCCCATGTTTCGGAGTAAACGTAGCAGTGGACGCCGTAAGTCATGACCCCAATCCCTAAATAGACTCATCCATAATCGTGTCGGCACGCTTATTGCTCATGCAACTGTGCAGGAAGGACGGCCTGAGACATGCCACTTGGGAGATGAGTTTGGCGCATTCTATTTACGGAGACAAGCAGGAGTTCGGGCTTCAGCGAACCGACCTCTTGCGTGGTTGCGAAACCTCTTTGAGCGATCTGAGGCGCGATGGCCAGCAGTTCCTTGCGCGGCAGTCTGCTCTAGAGAGGGAACTCACGGCCTTGCGATCGTTTCCGGCTGCGCTTTTCACGTGCCTGTCTGCCGAGAAGCGCGCACGTCGCACCGCGCTCGAGGAGGAGTTGCACCGCCTGGCCCGCAAAGCTGACAGGACGAATCGCGAGATTCGCAAGGTCAAAGGCCGGATGCACGAGTTGCAATCCGAAATCAAGGACAATAGCCCGCGTGTGCTGTGCGCGGCCGCCCGCAAAAGCCTCAAGCTTGCGCCGGGGCGGTTCCAGGGACTGCGTGAAGATCGTCGATTCTTCGGGCACAGCCTGACGGAGGCCTACCCGGTCAACCTCGACGTGGATTACCTCGGACACTCGGGGGACGTCGATGGTGTCTTTCGTGCCTTGCGGCGCCGGATCGCCGAGGCCGACGGCAATTCTGGTGCGAATCGCGAGTCGCTCCGGCGTCACGTGGAGCATGCGGGTGCGAGCGCGGACCTGGGCGAACTCATTGCAGCCGCACGTAATCATCTCGCGGTCAGTCGGTCCTGTGTCGAAGATCAACGACGGTTGGAATCCGCCCTTGAAGCGTTTGTGATGCGGGACTTGCTGGTGTGGGAAACGCCCGATCTCGTGGCCGGCGCATCGGTCCTCCTGTCGCAGAATCTATTCCACGCGCTGAACGACTTTGCGCAGCGCGGCGGTCTCGAACTGCAGGTTCAGACCGTGAACATCCCGCACGAGCTGGCATGGACAAGCATTCGGACCGTACGGGTTGAGTCTCGTTACGCGATTCGCGAGAAGATTCTTGGCCAGATGGTTGACTGTGATGTCATCGAGTATACGGCCCACGATTCATCGGGGGGGAGAGGCGGCGCAATCTATGACGCGAATCTTCGAGCGATCTACATCAACTGCGCCGAGTTCAGCCGCGGGAGCGGAGATTCGATGCACGACCAACTCCTGGCGGCGGAATACGGATTCCTGCCTGCGTCGGAGCTCGAATCCCAGCTTCGTCGTTCCGAGTTTGTCGGTGGGGCGATCGACGCCGTACTCCAGGACGCCTGTGCGCCGCACGAGTCCCTCGCGTCGGCACTGCCGGCCCGCCTGTGCCGGATTCTCGCATCCCTGATTATGAGCCCGTTGACCAAGTACGAGATCGCTCGACTGGACGACCTGCTGCACGGAAGCGTTCTGGACGAGCTGGCGGCGTTCTGGCTGCGCGCGGCATACAGCGGACGCCTCGGTTATGCTTTAGCTTTCGGGGATCTGACGAGGCACGATTTCCCCGAGCTTGTGGCCGCGTCCAAGGAGTTGCTGACACGCGTTCTCGATGCGTGGCATGTGGACGGGCATGGCTCCTTATACAAGGAGCTTCGTCACCTCGCGGCGTAGCCGCACAGGCGGCGATGTTTTTCGTGGGCGGGTTGCAAACCCGCCTTCCGGAGTTGGACGATTGGGGCCGCACTCCAGAGGCATCTCCCCGGACTCTTGTTTTGGAAGCAATTCGTTCTCGCGATGCGCTGCTCGTCTACGGTACTAATGGGGCTTTGGCGGGAATAGGGAAACTCAGAATGGATTTGAATACGATTATTGAACTGTCGCATGAATTCGGCGGGACGGACTATGTTAAGGGAGGTGGCGGGAACACCTCTGCGAAGGACGAGTCCGTCGTTTGGGTGAAACCATCAGGTACGACCTTGAAGGGGTTAACGCGAGACCGTCTGGTCGGCGTGTCTCGACCCGCGGTGGAGAAGCTCTTCGAAACCGAAACGCCCCGTGATGGGGCCGCACGCGAGGAGATGGTGCGGGACCTGATGGCGCGCGCCGTCGTGGAAGGGGCCGGGCGCCCGTCGGTTGAGGCGCCTCTGCATCACGTGTTTGACGCCACCTACGTCGTGCATACGCACGCGATCCTGGTGAACGGCATGACCTGCGCCAGGAACGGCGCGCAAGCCTGCGCCGAGCTTTTTCCGGACGCCTTGTGGGCCGAGTACATTGACCCCGGCTATACGCTCTGCATGGAAATTCGCAAGCGCATCGACGCGTACCGCGCGGAGCATGGCCGGCAGCCGTCGTCGTTGATCCTCGAGAATCACGGCATCTTCGTGGCAGCGGATACGGCGCAGGAGATTCGTGAGATCTACGGGAAGACCCTGGGACGTCTGAAGGAGGTCTGTACCCAGGCGGGGTGTTCGGCCGAACTCTCGCTTGGCAAAGCGGCGACGTCGCCGCAGACAGAGGCCCGCATCCGGGAGTGTTTCGGCGACGATGCCGCCTTTCTAAGTTCCAGCGGATGGTTCCCCTGCGTTGCCGGTCCGATCAATCCGGATCAGCTCCTATATACAAGGGCCTCTCCGTTTACGGATGAGATTAGCGTGGAGAATGCGGATCGATACCGCGCTGAGCGCGGCTATGCCCCCAAGGTGGTCGTCGCGGACGATCGCGTGTATGGCGTCGGGACATCCCAGAAGAATGCCGACCTGGCACTTGCGATGGCGCAGGACGCGGCACAGATCGCGCAGCTCGCCGACGCGTTCGGCGGGATCCAGTTCATGAGTGACCGGGCCCGTGATTTCATCGAGAGCTGGGAAGTCGAGCACTACCGCGAAAAGGTGATCGGCGAGAACTAGGCGCCAGCATGCTTCGGAGTGCGGCGGCCTGCGGTGCCCTCCGAAGCAAGCGCAGCGCGAAGGATGGGACGCCGCTCTGTGTTTACGGATAGCGCCCAGTCCCGCGACATGAGAGCGCTGCCGGGTCAGCGCACTCCAGAGCGCTTCGCGCGGGACTTCATTCTATAGCGGCATTCCACCCCGGCCCCCAATCGTCCTGTCGAGTAATCGTCCTGTCTCGCCCTCTGATCATTTTCCCCAGAGTCATTTTGCCAAGTTTCGAGGGCCCGCGCGGTCGACAAAGCCTGCGGCGAAGCCTGCGATCACGTGACCACGTCGGCACGTGGTACGTGACTTCACCTGGCAAAGAAGGGTTACATTCATCATTCCCGAGTTCGCTCAATCTGGGTTCTTAGTCTAACCCTCCCTTGGGGCGCCCTTTACGACTTTCCATGGGCGCCTCATCCCGGCGACCACGCCTAAAAATCGTGCGACGGCACGAATCGACTAATTTTTCTTCATTTATTGCCAATATTTCTGTTGACCATGGTGGGGAGATGTGGTGGATTATCCCATGTTGTGGCAAGCAAGGACATGTCTACCCCAGAGCGCGATGGCTCGCCGAAGTTTGTCCATCACTTCGTGCACGCCCTTGACGCCAAGAAGCGCGTCACGATTCCGGCAGAGTTTCGTGAGCGGGTTCCCGAGACCAACGGGCTCTACATGTTGCCCGGGGTGCCGGAGCGATGCCTCTATCTCTATGCGCCGCGCGAGTTCGATATCCGGCTCAAGAAGCTTCAGCGCGACGCGCGCGGCGACCGCAAGGTCCGCCGCTTCCTGGCAAAGCTTGGGGCCTGGACCGATTTTGCAGCATGGGATGGGCAGGGGCGCATTCGCATCAAGGACAACCTGCTCGACTACGCGGGCATCAAGGACCACGCGATGCTGATAGGCGCATTCGAAATGATCGAAGTGTGGGCTCCAGAATCCTGGGAGGCCACCAACCCGATGGACGACAAGGAGTTGAGAGAAGCGGCCGAGTACGCGGGCTTCTTTTAGGCTGAGACTTTTTATGCATCGCCCGGTGATGCTTCAGGAACTGCTCAACGAGCTGAACGTTGAAACGAGAAAGGTATTTATCGATGGAACGGCGGGACACGGCGGACACGCAAGAGGGATCCTCGAGCGCAGCCCGGGTGTACGGATGCTCCTGGTAGATCAAGATGATGACGCACTGGAAATTGCGCGAGTCGCACTGCAGCCCTGGGCATCGCAGTGTGTCTTCGTGCGTTCGAACTTCGCGGAGTTGGAACGTGTGGCGCACGAGCACGGGTTCAAGGATGCCGACGCGGTACTGCTCGACCTTGGAGTCTCCTCGGGGCAACTCGATCAGCCGGAACGAGGATTCAGTTTCATGAGTGACGGACCCCTGGATATGCGGATGGACCGGCGTGCAGCGCGGACGGCCGCGGACGTGGTCAACACGTTCGACCGAAGCGAATTGGTCGAGATCATGCGCTCGCTTGGTGAGGAGCGTGCGGCTGGACGGGTCGCGAGCGCTATTGTCCGCGAGCGCGAGAAAGAACCGATTGAGACCACGGGGCGACTGGCCGACATCGTCGCTCGCGCCAAGGGCGGACGACGAAGTCGAATTCATCCGGCGACGCAGGCTTTCCAGGCCATCCGTATGACGGTGAATCGGGAATTGGAGAGCCTGGAGAGCGGACTTGATGCGTCGCTGAACGTTTTGAAGCCGGGCGGAGTCATTTCAATAATCTCGTTTCACAGCCTGGAAGACCGCATGGCGAAGCATTTTCTGCGCGATCATGAGGGCCGCTGGGAGTCGCAGCCCGAGGGCGGCCGAACCTGGCGCGGCGCGACTCCGGCCGTTCGACGATTGAACCGGCGGCCCTTGCGCGCCGCCGAAGAGGAAGTGGCAGACAACCCGCGGGCCCGGTCCGCAAAGCTGAGGATGGCCGAACGAATATGAACTACCAGGTCATAAATCGAGAAAATACGATGATCGCGACAGGGCGGGATCTGTCGGGGGAGATTCGCATGAAAATCCGGTCCGGTATTGTCGGCCCCGGTAGCAGGCCACCCGTCGTGCGCGTGAAGCGCGCAACGCCGGAATGTGTGAAGTACATGGATCTCTTCAAGTACAGCATGAATTGATGGATTCGTGGGAAGTGGGACTAGCAATGGCACGGCGTAAGACTCGAAAGCGCAATACGAAGATGGACTCCTCGTACCTCTTGCCGCCACCGGCGCTTGCCGTGGTGATCCTGGCCTCGATTATGGCGCTGGCGTACATCTCTGTAGGGGAGCGCTGTGAAGATCTCGGACGCGAGGTCTCCCGGCTTGAGCGTGATCTTGATGCCAAGCGCAAGGTGCTTGGCAACGAGCAAAGCAAGTGGCAGCGACTCAAATCGAAGCCACAGGTAGAGTTGGCACTCAAGGCCTTTGGTCTTGAGATGGATTGGCCGCAGCAGAACCAGGTCTTGTACCTGGTGCGGCGGCCGTGGGGGCAGGCGGGCCAATTGGCCACTGCCAATCAGAGCGCGACATGGGGACAGGTCGCAAATTGAGAAATCCCATGAGTCCTGAACCCTCACCAGGTTCCTCTCTCCGCTTCGGCGGCGAGAGGGGTGAGGGGGCAGGCCCTGGGGAGGCAGCATGACAGAAGAGCAACCCGTATCGGCGTGGCGATGCTATTCGGTCACCGGATCGATGCTCCTGGTCATGATCGGCCTGTCTGTGCGACTTGCGCACTTCCATTTCTGGGTCCCAGATGCGAATAGGCAGGAACTGCGGAGTCACCGCACCGTGGTGCGTCACGCCCTCGTCCGTCGCGGTGCGATCCGGGATCGAAACGGCGCTCGCAACATCCTCGCGATGGACATCAACGTGAAGGATGTCTGCGCGGACCCCTACATTATTCACAAACGCAGCGCGGTGCACGACGTCTCGATGATGCTGGGAGGTATCCTGGAGATCGAACCGAGCACAATCCTGGAGTGCCTCGACGATCCTTCGCGGCGCTTCGCCTACGTTCGCCGATTCGTCGATGAACGCGTCGCTAATCGCGTCGGAGCGTTTGGCTTTGAGGGCATTTTCTTCCAGGAAGCTTCCGTCCGGCGCTATCCGCAGGACTCCTTGATGTGTCATGTGCTGGGCTTCGCGAATTACGCCGGCTATGGCGGCGCCGGCGTTGAGTTGTCCATGGATCGTTACCTGCGTGGAAGTCCGGGCGAGATCGTGACGGAGGTCGATGGTCTGCGCCATGACCGGTATCTGCGCCGGACCATGGCGGTTCCGGCCCGAGACGGGGCACACGTCGAGTTGACGCTTGACCAGACCATCCAGTACTTCACGGAAGAGGCGTTGGGCAATGCGGTCAAAGCACATTTCGCGCGTGCCGGCTGCGCCATCGTGATGCGCGTGCAAACGGGCGAGATCCTGGCGATGGCCAGCTATCCGGCTTTCAATCTGAACGAGTTCACCACGGCGGACCCGAATGCCATGTTGAATCGCGCGATCGCCTCGGTCTATGAACCAGGATCTACGATGAAGGCGCTTGTCATTGCGGCGGCGATGAACGAAGGCCTCGTCAGTGATACAACACCTATCGATTGTGAAGACGGGGCCTGGTCGCACCATGGGCGCATCCTGCGCGATCATGGACATCGCTACGGTACGATTCCCGTAGCGGACGTGTTGCGGAAGTCGAGCAATATTGGCGCCGCGAAAATATCGCTCATGCTCGGCCCGCAAAAATTCTACGACTACACGCGCCAGTTTGGCCTTGGCAAGTCCCTGAAATTGGATCTTCCGGGAGAGGAAGCCGGGATCCTGCATCACGTCGACCGTTGGACGGGCATCAGTTGCAGCCGAATCGCCATCGGGCAGGGCGTTGCCGTGACCCCTCTGCAGATGTTGAGCATCTACAACACGATTGCCAATGAAGGCAGAATGATGAAACCGCGTGTTGTGCGGCGTGTCCTCGGCAGAGAGGGTAACGTAGTGCTTGAGAACAAAGCCGAGGTGCTCGCGACGCCCATCAACCCACATGTTTCGCACACGATGTGGGAATTGCTCGCGCGCGCGACCGAAGAAGGCGGCACCGGCAAGCGGGCCAGGATCGACGGCATGCGTGTGGCCGGCAAGACCGGCACGGCACAGAAACCGGAGAACGGCGGATACTCCGACACCAACTACATGGCATCTTTCGTGGGCTTTGTTCCGGCCGAGAGTCCGGAACTGAGTCTAATCGTGGTGATCGACGAGCCGCAACCGCGTCACAGCGGTGGGTACGTCGCTGCACCTGTTTTCAAGCTTATTGCGGAGCAGGCAATCCGGTACCTCCACCTCCCTGCCAGCCCCTACCAGGTTGTCTCCCGCATGTAGCGGCGTGTGTGCAAACGCACGCCGTAATACCTGCGGCCGACCATGGTCTGCGCCCGTGCGCCCTCACGGCCGGACCTGGCGGTCGCGCTCTTTTTTTAAGGTTAGGAGGAGGCCGGCGATGGAATTGGTTGAACTGCTCCGTGTGATCGAGCCTTCGAGTATCGAGGGTTCCGCTCACCTCCAGATCGAGGGAGTCGAGAGCGATTCCCGTCTTGTTCGAGAGGGATTTCTCTACGTCGCGATCCCCGGCCGCCAACACGAGTCGAACGCTTTCGTCCACGATGCCGTCGAGCGCGGTGCGACCGCGATCGTCACCGAGCGACCGATGTCGGGTCTGCGGGAGGTAGCCGTCATCCAGGTTGCAGACTCGCGCGCAGCACTTGCCAGCCTTGTGGCCCGGTTTTTCGGCTACCCCGCCGAGGCGATGACTTTGCTCGGGGTCACTGGAACCAATGGCAAGACGACCACGACGCACTTGATCGCGCAGGTCCTTGAGGCGGCGGGGTTGAAGACGGGGCTGATCGGGACGATTCAATACCGCATTGGTCGACGAACCATTTCGGCCACGCGCACGACCCCCGAGCCCGTGGAACTCTACCGGTTGCTCAGCGAGATGAGGGATACGGGATGCGAAAATGTGGTGATGGAGGTATCCTCACATGCGATCGATCAGAAGCGCATCGCGGGCCTTCCTTTCAAAGTGGCGGCGTTCACGAACCTCAGCCGCGACCATCTTGATTATCACGAAACGACGGAGTCGTACTTCGAGACCAAGGCCAGGTTCATTCGAAGTGTCGCTGAGCGGGCGGATTCAAGCGTTGTGCTCAACACCGACGATGCGCGGATCCGGTCGCTTGCGGCCGGGGGCCTCCCCCTGGGAAGTTGCATCCGCTACGGGCTGGGACCGGATACCGACGTCCGTGCCGAGGAGATTCAGTCGAGCGCGGAGGGGAGCCGTTGCCGGGTACACACTCCCTGGGGCAGCCAGGATCTCTCTGTGCCGCTGCCGGGAGACTTCAACCTGTCAAACGCGCTGGCGGCCCTGGCCTGTTGCGTTCTCGCCGGGATCCCGCTGGATTCCGTGCTCGCAGTGCTCGATCGCGCGACGACGGTGCCGGGTCGAATGGAGGAGGTGTCCACCGAGCGCGGATTTCGCGTCATCGTGGACTACGCTCATACGGATGATGCCCTGTCGAATGTCTTGCGAACGCTAAAGCAACTGGAGCATAACAGGTTGATCCTGGTCTTCGGATGTGGCGGGGATCGGGATCCCTCGAAGCGCCCGGTGATGGGAGGCGTGGCTTCGGAACTGGCGGACCATTCGATTATCACGTCGGACAATCCACGCGGCGAGGACCCGGCGGCTATCATCGAGCAGATTCAGACCGGGTTCAGCGAAACGAGTGCCTTCGAGTCGGTCGAAGATCGTCGCACGGCGATTGCTCGTGCGATCGGAATGGCGGAGCGCGGTGACATCGTGCTGGTGGCTGGAAAGGGACATGAAAATTTTCAGGACTTCGGAACGCGAGTCGCTCCCTTCGATGATCGGGCGATCGCGCGCGAAATACTTGCAGGTACATAGCCCCCTGGAACCGAGATGATCAAAGTGACAATGATGGGTTCGGACGGCGTTGTTTAATCCGGACCAGATCGCGACGTGGTGTAGCGGACGATGGGTCTCCGCGCCGCCGTCATGTATCGAGGGCGTGTCCCACGATACTCGCACGCTGCGGGCGGAGAATCTCTACGTGGCCATTCGCGGTGACCGATTCGACGGCCATGCGTTTGTGGAGGATGCGTTTGCGCGCGGCGCGGCCGGCTGTGTTGTGGACGCGGCGTACGCGGCCGAGACTGCCGCCGGTCCCCTCCTCGTGGTAGACGACCCGCGCATCGCGCTGGGGCGTATGGCATCCGGGTACCGCGCGCAGCACGGTGCGCGATTGGTGGGGGTCACGGGGAGTGCGGGCAAGACGACCGTCGTCGCCATGCTGGCTGGAATCGTGTCGCAAGTCTTTCCGACAGCCACGACGCTGGGAAATTGGAACAATGATATCGGACTGCCCCTCAGCCTGTTGAATATGGATTCGGCCGATGAGATCGGTATTTTTGAAGTGGCGAGCAATCACCCCGGCGAGATCGCAAGCCTGTGCCGGATCTTGAAGCCGGACGTCGGCCTCTTGACCAACATTGGGTTGGCGCACATGGAGTTCTTCGATGATATCGAAGCTGTCGCGAGGGAGAAGGCGGCGCTTCTGGAAGCGCTGCCGTCCGACGGCAGTGCGGTGATCGTCGGAGATGCCCCCTTCGCGTCGCGCCTGCGCGAGGTCGCCCCGTGCGCTGTAACCACCGTGGCCTGTGCGGGGGACGCAGACTACATGACGACATTACCGGATTCGGACGGCTCGGTGGAGATTCGCGAGAAGTCCAGCGGCGAGAGCCTGGAGGTCCGCCTACTCATCCCGGGCAGGCACTCCGCGCTCAATGCGACCATGGCTGCTGCGGCCGGCCGTCTCCTTAACGTGCCCTGGGAGGCCGTTGAAAGCGGCCTCAAGTCCTTTGTTCCTTGTCCGATGCGTTGGGAGACAGTCGACCTCCGTGGCGTGACTGTGATAAATGACGCTTACAACGCGAATCCACTGAGCATGCGCGCCGCGCTGCAAGCCTTTGCTACGCTTTCCGCATCCGGCCGAAAGTGGCTGGTGCTGGGAGACATGCGCGAGCTGGGCGAGTCGGCACTGGCGGCGCACGCGTCGCTCGGCGAGGAGATCGCCCGCGCGGATTGGCCGGAGTTGATCACGATCGGAGAACAGGGCGCGGGAATCGGTCGTGCCGCGCAGGGCGTGGAGTCCACGTCGATTCGGGTTCGGATTTGCGATGAGTCGTCGGACGCAGCTGCGATATTGAAAGATGAAGCCCGGAGCGGAGATGCCGTCCTGTTGAAGGCATCCCGCGCGGTTCAGTTGGAGAGCATCATTGATTTACTTCTTGCATGAGTTTACAGAATCCTTCTCGTGGCTGCGGGTCTTCCGCTACATCACGGTGCGTACCTTTGGAGCGGCCGCCACATCTTTCCTCGTGTGCGTGGTCCTGGGTCCGTGGGTGATCGCGAAGCTGCGACGCCTGAAACTTGAGCAGGTCTTGCGCAAGGAGGAGGCCGCCCCGCTCTACGATCTGCACGAAGGGAAAGAGGGCACGCCGACGATGGGCGGCCTGATCATCATCGGCGGAATTGGAATTTCGACCGTGTTGTGGGCCCGCCCGGATAACGCGTTTGTCTGGTTGGCCCTCGGTACGCTCTTCTTCATGGGGAGTATCGGGTTTCTCGACGATTGGTTAAAGATCGTTCGGCAGGATACCAAGGGGTTGAGGGCGCGTCACAAGCTGGTGCTGCAATTGGCGTGGTCGCTCGTCGCCGTGGCCGTGATGGCCGCGGTGCCGGATACGCGAATGCATATGACGGAGTTGATGGTGCCCTTTCTCAAGGATCCCGTCGTGGGCGACCTTGGAATCGTACTGACGTTCCTGTTCATCGCGCTGGTGCTGATCGGATCCAGCAACGCCGTCAACTTGACGGACGGCCTGGACGGGCTCGCGATCGGGTGTACGAGTTCGGTCGCCATGGCCTACATGGTGCTTGCCTATGTCGCCGGACACGCCGTCCTGGCGGACTACCTGCTGGTCCCGCATATATCCGGAAGTGGAGAATTGGCGGTGCTTTGCGGGAGCATGCTGGGTGCAGCCCTCGGTTTTCTATGGTTCAACTGTCACCCTGCGCAGGTCTTCATGGGTGACACTGGAAGCCTGGCGCTGGGCGGCACGATCGGCATGATCGCGATCCTGATTAAGCAGGAGCTTCTTCTGGTCATCGTCGGGGGCGTCTTCGTGATCGAGGCACTGAGTGTGATCATCCAGGTCGTTTCCTTCAGGTTGCGTGGCAAGCGGGTCTTCGCCATGGCGCCACTGCATCACCATTTCGAACTCAAACAGTGGAGTGAGACACAGGTCACGATCCGGTTCTGGATCATCTCGATTATTTTCGCCCTGCTCGGCGTGTTGAGTCTGAAGATGCGATGACGTCTCAAGAAGGGATCCTTGTGCTCGGCCTTGGAGTCAGCGGCAAAGCGGCAGCCGAACTGCTCTGCTCCGAAGGTCGGAAAGTCACCGTGGTCGATGCGGCATGTAGCGAGAACCTGCAGCGGGAAGCGAACGCGCTCCGGAATCTCGGCGTCGAGGTGCGACTCGGTGAGGATCAGCAATTCGGTGATTTTGAGCTTTGTATTGTGAGTCCGGGCATAGCGTTCGACTCGGCATGGATCCGGGAGCTGCGCTCTCGTGGCGTGCGCGTGATCTCCGAGTTGGAGTTTGGCTGGGCACGCTGTGCGGCCAAAACGCTTGCGGTGACCGGGTCCAACGGCAAGAGCACGTGCGTCAAGCTGTGTCATGATGCGCTTACCCTCGCGGGCATAACCTCCGTGATGGCCGGAAACTGCGGACTTCCGTTCAGCGCGGTGGCCGCTTCTGGAACGTCCGTGGACTGGATTCTCGCGGAGGTCAGTTCCTTCCAACTCGAAACGGTAGATCAATTTAGACCGGACGTCGGCATTCTCTTGAACATTCTACCCAACCACCTGGACCGTCACGGCGACATGGATGCCTATACACGCCTTAAGAGTCGACTGTTTCGGCGGATGACCGAGCATGACGTCGGCATCGTAGGCGCCGATTGGCTCGACGTCGTGCGGCGAGAGAGTCATGGCCGCTGCCGCTGGGTATCCATCGGCGGCGAAGGCCCCGACGCCTGCCGGTTCAGGGACCATGAGCTGGTATGGGGAGAGAACCGGTGTGTCGATGTGAGGGGCACGCCGTTCGATAATGCCGTCTTGGGGACGGCGGCGGCGGCTGCCGCCGTCGCGGTGGAGGCGTGTGGAGCCGGTGCTCAATGCGTGGCAGAGGCCACTCGCGGCTTCGAGGCGCTGCCGCACCGCTTGGAGCCCGTGGCAGCCCGGGGCGGGGTTGCGTTTGTGAACGATTCGAAGGCGACCAATATTGCGGCCCTGGATGCCGCGCTTCGAACCATCGACGGTCCGGTCCGGCTCATTGCCGGCGGTCGACTGAAGGAGATTGATGTGACGAAGCCCAAAAAAGTGCTCGCGTCCAAGGTTCGCGCCGCCTACCTTATCGGCGAAGCGATGGCGACATTGGAATCGGAATGGCGTGACGTGGTTTTATGTCGCCCATGCCGTACGCTGGATGTTGCGGTTGAGAAGGCGTGGTTGGAGAGTGAGCCCGGAGATACCATTCTGCTGTCTCCGGCGTGCGCGAGTTTTGATCAGTTTCAAAGCTTCGAGGAACGAGGAAATGTATTTGTCAAATGTATTAGCCAATTGGATGAGGAGGTCTGACGTGCGAAAAAAAACCGTTTTGGGAATCGTAGGCGCAGTTCACGTGATCGGGGTAGGGGCACTGGTATGCCTTCAAGGGTGTCGTCCGACGACGACCACGGGTGCTGACGCGGCGTTATCGCCGCCGCCGCCGGTGATGCCCCCGCCCACCTTCTCCGCGCCGGTCGTTACGAAGGCGGGCCCAAGCACGGCCGCCGTCTCATCGGCCGTGCTGCCATTCACGTCGACCTATGTCGTTACGAAGGGCGACAGTATCTCGGTGATCGCGAAGAAATTCGGTGTGCGCACGCGGGATATCGTGGCGCTGAACCAGTTGAAGAATCCGAACAAGATCCGCGTCGGCCAGAAAATCCTTCTGCCCGGACCGGCTGACACGTCGAAGCCGCCAACGGTGCGATCGGCGGTAGTGGCTCCGAAGGCGGGGCCGAACCAGATCGTGGTTAAGAAGGGCGATACGCTCTCGCAACTCGCCAAGCGTCACGGGACGACAACCCGCGCGCTGCGCGACGTGAACAAACTCACCACGGATATGATTCGAGTCAACCAGGTGCTTTCGTTGCCGTCGGGGTCATCCGCGACAAGCGTGGCGAAAGCACAAACGCCAGGGCCGAGTGATGCGCAGCCGCCGGCGGTCGAGCTCAAGCCGGCCCAACCCGTGAAGACTCCGTTGGTCGCCGCACCACCTCCCGCCGCGACCGACTTGCCGCCGATGCCCGTGATTGAGGAGGCCGAGCCGATCGTCGAGGAGACGCTCGCTACGGAGCCTGCCGGCGAGGTGGATCCCGGGGCCGATTTCATCGTGCACACGGTCGGGAAGGATGAAGACGTTTTCGACGTGGCTCTACGCTATACCGTTCTTCCGGACGAGGTGAGGAGACTGAACAATCTCGACGGAAACGAACTCCAGGAAGGGCAGCGGCTCAAGATCAAGGTGAGCGGCATCCGGGAGTGAAGTGGAATCCAGCCCGGATCCTGGTCGTCCTGATCGTGCTCCTCCTGTGGATCGGGATCGTCATGCTCGCCAGCACCAGCGTGGTGAAGGGTTCCGCGAGCAAGGACGACTCCTCCTATTTCATCAAGCGTCAGCTGGTGTGGCTCATGGTGGCGCTCGCCGTCGGGGTGGCTGCCTCCAATGTAAAGGTCGATTTCTGGCGCCAACACGCGTTTTTCTTGCTCGGTTTCGCCGTGCTGCTGTTGGTGTCGGTCCTGCTCTTCGGTCGAACCATCAACGGCAGTAAGCGATGGCTCGTGCTGGCGGGCGTATTGCGTTTTCAGCCTTCCGAATTCGCTAAATTTGCCATCGTGACGGCCCTCGCGAACTGGATGTCGCACGTTGGTAGCATGTCATCTCGCTTCCGAGAGGGACTGCTTATTCCGGGAGCTGCGATAGGACTTGTCGCCGCGTTAATCATTGCCGAGCCCGACTTCGGCACGTGCATGCTCGTCGGCGCTGTAGGGATGCTCGTGATGTTTATGGGCGGTACGCGATTGCGCTATCTCGTCGTTACCGGCGTCGCGGCCTTTCTCTCGATCGCACTCTTGATTCTGCACAACCCCGTGCGCGCGAATCGTATCTGGGCGTTTCTAAATCGTGAAGAAAATCCAGAGGGGGCCTATCAACTGGTGCAATCGATTAACTCTCTCGTCCTCGGGGGTACGACAGGGGTCGGTTACGGCAACAGTTTGCAGAAGTATCACTACTTGCCGGAAGCGCACACGGATTTCATCCTGGCGATTATCGGTGAGGAACTGGGCGCGATGACCATCGGTATCGTCATCTTGTATGCGGGGATCCTGATGTGCGGCACGAAGATCAGCATGGGCTGTCGGGACCCGTTCGGTCGATTGCTGGGCATGGGTATCACGGCGATGATCACCATGCAGGCGGCGATCAATGTCGGCGTCGTAACGGGTTGCCTGCCCACCAAGGGCTTGCCCTTGCCGTTGATCAGCTATGGTGGAACGAGTCTGGTGATGACGATGCTAAGCCTCGGCGTGCTCCTCAGCATCGCGAGGTTCAGCGGAGACACGCGCAAACCGGCGACGGTGCCGATCGTGAAAAACCGCGCGCACTCGGTGTGAGTGGTGGATGCTGAAATTCGGGAGAGTAGAGCCCACGAATCACGCGAATCCACACGAATGCAGACAGAGATCGAACCGCGGTCTCTCCTCTCTGGAAATTCGTGTCGATTCGCGTGATTCGTGGGCCCAACATCCGTGAAGTCGCAGCTCAAGCCTCGGCGAGATTCTCCATCTCCATCTCGATGATGACGCTGCCGCTATCCCATTGGCCGAGCGCCTTGATGTCGTACGTGAGCTGGGTCTGACGCTCCACGTTCTCCGCAGCGAGGCCCTGCCGCTCGGCCGATAGACGGCGTTTCCAGATCCCCAGGATGAGATCGCGGACCGCATCTTCGCGCGTGTACTCGCGGCCGGACGACTTGGACGGTTCCTCCAGCACCCGGGATGTGAGAGACCACAAGGCCCCGGAGCGATCCTCGCCGGCGCGAGCACTCACCAGGTCCTGGATCCGCTGTCCCGTTTTCGCCGATTCAATCGAACATTCGATGAAGTGCCGACAAGGTTCCGAGGAGACGAGCTCAAAGCGCAAGTAGGACTCTACAAGCCGTGCGAGCTCGGGATGGTCCGCCGCGTGCACGAGATGACGAGCGAGTTCGAGTTCCTCGGGTGGAAACGCGGGCGCCGCGGGAGCTTCGGGTTCGGTCTCCCCGCGGGAGCGAGCACGGGTCTGCCGACCCACCTGCTTGAGCTCGCTATGTAACGCTTCCACCGGAATATTGAGGCGTTGGGCGGCCTCCTGGACGAGTTTCGCGCGCTGCACGGCGTTGGGGCTCTGCGAGATCGTCTCCAGAACCGCACGTGTTGCGCGCATGAGTCCGATCTCGGATTTTGTGTCGTGGGTTTCCTGCAGCACATTAATGTGAAAATGCAGGAGTGACGTTGCCGCATCGAGGATGCTGCGAAACGCATCCGCGCCCTGCTCCGTGATGACAGTGTCGGGATCCCCGCCGGGGGGCAGGGTTGCGATGCGGACCGCGAGGCCGGAGTTGAGGAAGAGCCGTGCCGTGCGAATGGCCGAGTCGCGTCCGGCGGCATCGGAATCGAACGCGATAATCACGCTGTCGGCATAGCGTTTGAGCTTGCGGGCGTGATTTTCAGTGACAGCGGTGCCCTGTCCGGCCACGGCCGTCGCGAATCCGGCGCTCTGGCAGCGAATGACATCGATCTGGCCTTCGCAGATGACGGCCTCGCGGGACTGCACGATGTGCTGCCGGGCCTGGTGCAGGGCGTAGAGGACGTTGCTCTTTTGAAAGAGCGGTGTCTCCGGGCTATTGACGTACTTGGCCGCCTTGGCATCGGCTTCGAGCAATCGTCCACTGAACCCGATGACGCGGCCTTGCTCGTCGCAGATCGGAAACATGAGACGATTCCGAAATCGATCGTAGAAAGGACTTCGCGAGTCCGGATTGGTGGAACGGATAATCAGGCCGGCCGTCTCAAGCTGATCCTGCGTATATTGCTTCTTCTCGGCCCACTGCAGGCAGGCGCTCCAGCTGTCAGGTGCAAATCCTATTCTGAATTCTTCAATCGCGGCGGCGTCAATCGATCTGGACTGCAGATATTCGCGGGCGTGTGCGGCTGCCGGTCTCTCCAGCAGGCACCGGTGAAAGGAGTCTGCGATCTCGTGGTGCAGCTTGTAGAGAACATCCTTCTGGGCGCCGTGAACTCCGTCGTCATCTTCGAGGCGAAGCGTAATCCCGGCGCGTTGCGCCAGCATTTTGATGGCGGTCATGAATTCCACGCCCTCGTAGAGCATGACGAAGCGGACGACGTCACCCCCCTCACCACATCCGAAACAGTGGAAGATCTGGCGTGACATATTGATATGGAAGGAGGGGGATTTCTCCTTGTGGAAAGGGCACAGGGCCTTGAAGGCGGTGCCGGCGCGTTGGATATTGAAATAGCTACCGATGACTTCGGAGATCTCGCAGCGAAGCTTGATCTCTTCGATCGTCTCCTTGGGGATTATGGCAGCCATGTTTGAAGTCTAACGCGAGATCGTCGAGCTGTCGAGCGGCTCCCGAGAACCCAAAGAAGTCGTCGCCGCGCCGATGGGATGCGCGAAACGACGGGGATCGGTTCACCTCGGGCGCCGGCCCGTTGCCGGGGGATCATGCTCGCCGTCGGGGTCCTCCTCCTGCGCCCCGTCGCCAAATCGGTCGAGCTGATCCTGCACGACCGGAAGATGCTCGCGCAGCGCGCGCCCGACGGCAGATTCGTGACTGGCCAGCCGCACCAGGTACTCACTCGGCGACATCATCATCAGGTAGAGTACCGCGGCGGCAATGGCGCCGAACTTGACGGCGCCCGCGATCAGCCCGCCCCATCGGTCGAAGCCGGGCTTGATATGGAGTTCCATGACTCCCTTGAGGATCGTGCGCAAGAGGGACATGGCCAACAGGACGACAACGCATGCGCCGACGAAGGCGACTGGCCGCGCATAGGTGTCGTTGAGGCGAGTAAACTCGGTGATGAGAGCGGAGAGCGGCGCCAGGGCGCGCCATCCGACCAGGAGCATGGCGGCCACGCTGATGACGTGCGCCAATTCTCCGGAGAGCCCATGTCGCAGTCCCTGGATGGCGCCGATCAGAACGGCAACGAGAATAATGGCGTCGACGAGGTGAAATCCCTGCGGGGGAATCAGTTCGGTTGCAGCGTCAGCCATCGGGTGGCATCCTGTGCGAACTGGCCGTCGGGAGCAAGTGCGATGTACTCTTGGTAGGCCGTGCGGGCCTGCACGGGCTCCCCGGCCGATATCTCGATCACCCCGAGAAGGTAATAGGCCTCGGCCGCGCCCGACTGCAGGGCGAGAAGTTTCTGTAGCTTCGAGCGTGCCGCGTCGTGCTGATTCATGGCGATCAGAACGCGCGCGAGGGCGTACCAGCTCTCGGTGCTGTCGGGTCGAATGGCCACGGCCTCCTGCAACGCCTTCCCGGCGGACCTGAGATCACCCAGTTCACGTGCCGTGATACCGAGATAGTGGAAGGCCTGGGCGTGATAGGGGTCTGCGGCAATAGCCAACTTGTAGTAGTGTGCCGCGCCGTCGAAGTCCTCCGATTCTTGACATAAGCGGCCCTGGATGAAGGCTTTGCCGGCGCGCTCAATATCCGGCTGGAGCTGTGCGCGACGGGTGCGGTGCAGTTGTTGCTCGAAGTCGCTCGGCAGCATTTCGGCCATCAAGGTCTGGATGCGGCGCCGGGCGGATAGCGCCCGGTTATCGTCCGGGAACTTCTCCTGGAAGTAACTGTATCCCCGGATCGAGCGGGGAACGCTGCCCACGTGCTTATCGTACATGATCACGAGCTCCCAGAACGCATCGGGGTCGAGCGGGTAGTCTCGTACGGCGCTCTTAAGTCGCTCCAGCGCGACGTCGAGATTGCCGTTCGCGACATCCGCATGGGCCAGCCCAATTGTGGTCTGCAGTTTGCGGCGATTCTCTTGCGACGTGGAAGTGGTGGGCGCAGCCGGCGTCGTGGTGGAGTCTGCGACGTGCGCGGCGACGGGCGTGGTCGGTGCGCCGGAGTCACTGGCGCTCTCGACGGTCTGCGCGGCGTCCAGGGCGCGTAGTGCCCCGCGCACGGCCTGGGCCCGTTTGTGCTTCGGCGCGATCTTCAGAAATTGTTCGTAATAGGAACGGGCGACCTCGGGGTTGTGTAGTTTCAAGTGGTTCAAACGAGCGAGGTTGAAGATGGCCGAGGGATAGTTGGGGTCACGCTTCAATGCCTCCTCAAGATACTGCGAGGCCAACTCCAGGTTTTCGTCGCTGATTTCCACCAGGGCCAGGCTTGTGATAACGCGCGCGGATGGGTCAAGGGCGCTGGCCTGCCGTAAGGCCTGGCGTGCGTAATCCAGTTTGCCCTGCTTCTTGTGGATGATCGCGAGAAACTCAAGTGGGCGCGGATCCGCACTGGCCTCATCCGCTGCGCGAATGAATGTACGTGCGGCGTCGTCGAGACGCTGCATGTGCATGTACGCGATTCCGAGCTGGATCATCAGATCGGGATTTTGGGGTTCGAGGTCGAGCGCCTGCTCGAGATAAAGCGCGGCGGCGTCGTACTTTCCCTCGCGAATCTTGGCGAGGGCCCGCTCCAGGAGGGGTTCCGAGGTCTGATCGGCGCAACCGGCCAGAAAGACGCCGGCAAGGCACGCGGTCAGAAGCATAAGCGCAAGCCTCTGCGCGGTAGTGAACATGGGTCTGGAGTTGCTCAGGGTCATGGGAGCCACGCGGTCTTAAGTTAGCCGAGCGGTCGGCCGAATCCAATATCTATAATCTCCCTGGCGCGGAAGCATAGGCAGGAGTCCAAAAGAATGCCAAATTAAAGGGTTGCAAGGGGCGGTGGTGATTCAGTAACCTAAATCTTTGTAACCATGAGGCTGGAGAGAGAGATGAAAGCAGAAATTCACCCGAAATACGAAGAAGCGACAATCACGTGTGCCTGCGGACACGTGATGCAGACGCGTTCCACCGTGAAGAGCATGCACGTCAACACCTGCTCCCAGTGTCATCCATTCTTTACCGGTAAGGCGAAGTTTCTGGATGCGGAAGGACGCGTGGAGCAGTTCAACAGGCGTTACAAGCGCAACACGTAGCTGCGCTTGGTGTGAGAGGCCGGAGTAGCGGAATGTCCGCTTCCGGCCATTTTTGCGTCCCGTTCCGATTCTCGCGAGGACGAGAACGGTCCGCTCACGGTCTCGAACCCACAGGACCCCATGATCGAGGAATCCCGTCTTAACTCTCTGCGCGAAAAGTTGGCGGATGCCGAAGGCCAGATCGCCGATCCGTCTGTCCTTGCCGACCAGAAGAACTTTCGCCGCCTTTCACGCGAGTACGCCTCGCTAAGGCGGCGCGTGGAGAAGGCGGATGCCTACAGCAGGATACGCAACGAAATCGAAGCGAATCGTTCGTTGCTGGCCGACCATGCCGTGGATGAGGACATCGCAGAACTCGCGCGCGAGGAACTAGCCGTTCTGGAGGAGACACTTCCAAAGGTGGAGCAGGACCTGATGCTGGCGCTGATACCCGTGGACCCGAACGACAGCCGCAATGCGATCATGGAGATCCGTGCCGGAACCGGCGGTGATGAGGCCGCGCTTTTCGCGGGAGACCTCTTCCGCATGTATAGCCGCTATGCCGAGCAGAAGGGCTGGAAGGTCGGCGTGATCGATGCGAGCGCCTCTGACATCGGCGGGTACAAGGAAATCGTGTTCACCGTCGAAGGCGAGGATGCGTTCCTGAATCTAAAGTTCGAGATGGGCGGGCATCGGGTGCAGCGTGTGCCGCGGACCGAGTCCCAGGGCCGCATTCATACCTCCGCCGCCACGGTGGCCGTCTTTGCCGAGGCCGAGGCCGAGGATGAGCTGGATATCCCTCCGGACGAGTTGCGTGTCGATACCTTTTGTGCGTCGGGCCCCGGCGGACAGAGCGTCAATACCACCTACTCGGCGATTCGTGTGACGCATCTTCCCACCGGCCTCGTGGCGCAGAGCCAGGATGAGCGATCGCAACAGCGCAATAGGCAGAAGGCGATGGCCGTCTTGTACGCGCGCCTCCTGGATTTTCGCCGCTGCGAGGAGGAGGCCAAGATGGGCGCCGAGCGTCGCAGCCAGATTGGATCCGGAGACCGCAGTGAGCGCAGCCGGACCTATAACTTCCCGCAGAATCGACTGACCGATCACCGCATCAACCTGACGGTCTACAGCCTGGACCGGGTCATGGAGGGGCAGTTGAATGACATCATTGCCGGCCTTCGCGCGCACGACGTGGAGGCCAAGTTGTCCGCAATCGGGGCGGAGTGATGGTCGACGGACATCCAACCGTACGCGAGGCCGTCGCGCGTGCGGCGACGCGGCTTCAACAGTACGATACGCCGGAGGCGCAGCGCGTCGCCGAACTGCTGGCCTCACACGTCGTCGGGCTACCCCGTCTCGAACTCTACGCGAATCCCGGTCTGAGTCTCAACGAAGCCGGCGAAGACGTTTTTCAGAATGGCGTTGAACGGCTCGTCGCAGGCGAGCCGCTGCAATACGTCACCGCCGAGACGGAATTTCGGGGGCACCGCATCATGTGTGACCGCCGCGCGCTGATTCCGAGGCCGGAAACCGAGGAGCTTGTTGAGGCGGTTCTGGACGACGAGCATGTCTGGTCGAAGCCGTCGCCGGAAATTCTCGACATCGGCACCGGCTCCGGATGCATCGCGATCAGTCTAGCGCTCGCGTATCCCACGGCGCGCGTCACGGCGATCGACGTCAGTTCCGATGCGCTCGTGCTCGCGGCCGCGAACGCCAGTCGCCTCGGATGCGCCGACCGAATCGAGTTCATCGTCGGCGATCTGCAGGCAACCGACGGACCATTCGACCTGATGGTCTCCAATCCGCCCTACATCCCCGCTGCCGAGGTCGCGCAGTTGGATCCGCACATCCGGGAGCATGAGCCTCGCGTGGCGTTGGATGGTGGCACAGACGGCCTCCGTGTCATCGAGACGATCGCGGCAAGCGCCCCCGAGCGGCTGGCGCCCGGGGCGCCGATTCATCTCGAGATCGGCGACGGACAGGCCGCACGTGTGATGGAATGTCTTCAGCGCAACGGATTCGGGAAGCTCTCGTCCCGCAACGATCTGTGCGGTCGCGAGCGCATGGTGCGGGGTGAGCGCGCGCCGTGATCTGGCCCAAGCTGGAGCACTGGCTGGAGTGGGGTGAGCGCTGTGCCCTGGGGCGCTGTGCGGAGCACACCCGAGACCGGCTCACGTCCTTTGCCGGTCACCGCTTCGCGCTCTTCCTGAGAGTGTTTTCTCCGCTGACGTCGATCGCCAGCGACGAGATCGAGGTCCCCTCGGGGCGTGATGCGTGGCATCTCTTTGAGACGCATGCGGTTGCACGCTCGCTGGGCACGGGGAAAGTATTTAAGCGCTGGATCTTCGGACGCATGGGGAAGGACCCGGAAACCTGGTACGACAGCGTATCGTCCGGGGCCACGCTGATTCTGCGGAACGTGGTCCGCGAGTATACGGTGCGCGAGTTGCCGCGTGATCGAACGATCTCGCTGGAGTCCCAACTGGATGCCGGATACGAGTTTGCGTCCGGAGATGAGCTTTTGCCGTCGGTGCCCGGTGTGGAGGCCGAGGTGCACCTGCACGATCTGGACGAGATCGCGCGGACGCTCGAGCAGTCGGTCTTTGATATGTCCACGCCCAGGGAGCGGATTGCCCTGGTGGCCAAAAGCACCGGATTGTCACTCGACCACCCGCTCGTGAACAAGGCCGCCGGCTGCGGGAGGACCGCGCTCGGCGCAACCTATCGGAACTACGTGCTCTCGATCGGTGGGATGCTCCGCGACCGATATCCGGACGACGAACCCGAGACATTGATGCTCCTGTCGATGCAATTACTCGAAAGAATAAAAAAAATCACTTTTCTGTGGTTTGAGGCGGAAAACGCCTTCCCTGAACTATCCCTTTATATAGAGGAGCATCGTGCCGTTGAATCATGAGTGAACTGCCACCGATCGAATTTGAGCCGACTTCAGTTGCCGAACAGGCACTATTAGGAGCCTGGCTGACCGAATTCTACGCTGATCTCGCGCTACGGAGCGTGGACATAGTCGAGAATCCGGGCTCTGGCCGCGTGCTCGACACGTCCGGGGCGATCACGCAGTGGCCGGACGAGGTTGGTGCGGGTGACGCGGAGCCTGAGCCCGGCGCGATTCGCCTGATGCATCCCACCGTGCCGGGCATGGGTTCGCGTCTCTATTACCTGGCCGTCTTGCGGCGCGAAGGGCCTCGCGGGTGGCTCTGCACCCCGTTCAGCCCGTATTCCACACCGGCGAGTCCGGGCGAAGTCGCATCCGGTATCGATGAACCCGGCTTGAGAGTCATCAGTCTCTGGAACGCGCAGACGCTCTCCGACGAAGGTATTGCTCAATCATGGCCGGCGGGGCAGCTTCCCGAATATCTTCTGTCGCGCTGTGAGGCGCTGCTTGAGGATCCGCCGCACACATGGCTGCTTGCCCCGCGTAGATGGGAGACTCAAGGGCCGCGGGTCGTCCATTCGCTGGATCCGCGGCACGACTACATGGCGGAAGAACTCGTGACTGCGGCGGGACTAAATCGAGAGGGTAGCGAAGGGGGGGAGGAGGGGGAGTCGCACGGACGTGTGATCGAATATCCGGACGCGAGTAGTGACCAGCTGCTGGTCGCCGCCGAGGAACGCGCGCCCTATGGAATGGTGGCGACATACGCCGTAGAGGATAGCCCGCTCGTCATCAATTTCTGGCTGGGTTCCCGAACCATGTTGCTCGTTCGAGTCGTCGATCAGGACGATCGACCCTCCAGTGCGCTCGATGGACACCGCCTGATGGGGCCTCGCGGCATCGTTTCACCCCGCATCTCGACCGGGTGCCTCACGGTTCCCAGAACATACATGCGCGACGATCTGCGACTCCAGGCTCCGGACGAGAGCACTCTCGATCTGCGCCGTCTCGCGTAGCGGTGTAAGTGCCTTATCCTCCGCAGGATACGCCCAATGTTTTCAATGCTTTCCGAGCATACCTGAAACTTTTTTCACTTTTTTCCGGAATTCGCCCGGGCTGACCTATCCCTTCTTATAGAGGCCACTGCTGGATCGGCCGCGTGGCGCGGCCGCAGCAGAGCCCGGAACAGAAGGAGAAAGAAGATGAGCGGATACAACAGAGTAGTGGTGATGGGCAACCTGACGCGCGACCCGGAACTGAAGTCAATCAGTGGCGACACATCGGTCGCCGTGATGGGATTGGCTATCAACGACACCTACCGCAGCCGGGACGGGAAGGAGATCGACCGGACCT
Source organism: Verrucomicrobiota bacterium (assembly GCA_027623315.1). Lineage (GTDB taxonomy): Bacteria > Verrucomicrobiota > Kiritimatiellia > CAJWTS01 > CAJWTS01 > JAQBYD01. The sequence continues at coordinate 62,145 of JAQBYD010000004.1, forward strand.
GCTTCGTCGAAGTCGAAGCCTGGGGTAAGCAGGGCGAGACCTGCGCGGAGTACCTTGCCAAGGGCTCGCCGGCGCTGATCGAGGGCAAGCTCCAGTTGGATCAGTGGGAGTCCAAGGAGGGTGAGCAGCGCAGCCGGATCAAGATCCGCGCCGACCAGGTCAAGTTCCTCGGCAAGCCGCGCAACGCGGACTCGAACGGCGGGAGCAACAACGGAAGCCGCCGCCAGAATCGGGAACCCGAGCATCTGCACGCGTAGATGGTCTCAACAGCGGGGCGCCCGCCCGGGCGCCCCGCGGGAGGTGATGTCATGGCAAACGGACATCAGAAGTTTCTCGAACAGAACGCATACGCGATGGGGTTCGGTGATTTGATCGGTCTGCTGGTGATTCTGGTCGCCATCGCCATTCTTGTCGGCAGCGGCCGTTGCTTCGTCGGTGAATCGGATAAACGGAGCGCCCGGCCTGACTTCGCACTGGGCGAGCCGAAAGCTGTCGCCGAGTGGCACCCCGCGCAGCGCGGGGTGAGAGTGGCGAGTGACGAGTGGCAGGTGGCAGGTGGCAAGGGAGACGGACGATGAGTAGTGGCAATCTTGATCGCAAGGGGCTCCTTGCGGGAGACACACGGGCGCTATCGACGATTGAGGCATTGGATGCCCAGCGACATGGTGATCCATCGCATGGCTTTGGCAGACCAGATCAACCGTATGCTGGGCGCAACGATCGATACCTTGGAGCACAAAGAAAAATGAGCACCTGCCACCTGCCACCTGCCACTCACCACTCACCACTCGCCGAACGCAACAGAAAGGACCTCATGAAATGAGTACTACCATCGACACCATCGAAACTATGCGCCGCCTGTTTGGGTTTCATAAGTTTCGCCCGAACCAAGCCGAGATTGTAAACGCCATATTGGAGCGGCGAGATGTATTTGCCGTCATGCCGACCGGTGGCGGCAAATCCCTATGCTTTCAACTCCCCGCGGCGATTCTGCCCGGAACTTGCGTCGTGATCAGTCCGCTGATCTCGTTGATGAAGGACCAGTTGGATGCGGTGCGTGCGCTCGGGTTGTCGGCGGAGTATCTGAACAGTTCCCAGGCGGCACGCGAGCAAGCGCGCGTCACGGGCCAGTTGAAGGCCGGAGCCTGCCGTCTGCTCTATGTAGCCCCGGAACGATTCGCGATGCAGGACTTTCGTGCCGTGCTGAAGCGTCTGACCATCTCATTCTTCGCGATCGACGAGGCGCACTGTATCTCCGATTGGGGCCATGACTTCCGGCCTGACTACCTGACGCTCTCGGAGATCATGCGGGACTTCCCGGGTACTCCGGTCGCCGCCTTCACGGCCACCGCGACCGAGAGTGTTCAGTCGCAGATCGTGCATCGGCTCGGATTGCGCTCACCCTTGACCGTGCGCGCATCGTTCAATCGCCCGAATCTATTCTACGAAGTAGTCCAAAAGACGGATGAAGACCGGCAGGTCCTGAACTTCGTGCGCTCGCGACCCGGGCAGTCCGGGATTATCTACCGCACGACGCGCCGCGATGTCGAGGAGATGGCGCAGTTCCTGTCCGCGAATGAGATCCCCGCGGTTCCTTATCATGCGGGGCTCGAGCCGGCGGAGAGAACTCGCAACCAGGAGGCGTTCATTCGAGATGAAGCGCCTGTGGTGGTTGCTACGATCGCCTTCGGTATGGGAATCGACAAGCCAAACGTGCGCTACGTGGTCCACGCCGATCTTCCAAAGAATCTGGAGGGCTATTACCAGGAGACCGGCCGCGCGGGCCGCGATGGTGATCCGGCACATTGTCTGTTGCTGTACGGATTCGAGGACGTACCCCGGCTCAAATTCTTTATCAGCAAGATCGACAAACGTGAGCCGCGAGAGATTGCATCGCGAAAGCTTCAGCAGATGATCGACTTCGCGGCCGGAGATGAGTGCCGGCGGCGACGGATCCTCGGATATTTTGGGGAGAGGTATCGCGCAAGCGTATGTGGGGCATGCGATACATGCCAGGGGACGGTGGAGTACGTGGACTGGACCGAGCGGGCGCGTATCGCGCTGGCCTCCGTGACCGAGCTCGAGGAGCGCTTCGGAGTATGTCATGTCGTCGACGTCTTGATTCGCGCCGACACCGCGCGAATTCGGCAACTCAGGCACGACGACCTTGAATGCTACGGCGCCGGGACTGACCACGGGAAGAAGGAATGGCGTAACGCGCTTAATGAGATGATCTCGCAAGGCGTACTCGAGCAGTCTGGCGGAATGTATCCGGTTGTGCGTGTGACGCGCAAGGGCCGCACGGTACTGGAGGGCAGGGCAACCTTCACCGCTCGCCGTCCCGTCCGAAAGGTAGAGGCCGTCGTCCACACGCCGGCGTCCGAGCCCGACAACCCTCTCTTCGAGCACCTGCGCGATGTGCGCAGGCGCGTAGCCCGGGAGGAGGGCGTTCCGCCCACGACTCGACAGCAGGTCGATCTTGCAGTGGAGTGGAATCTCGGTCAGTCTTTTGCCAACGAAAGGAGCAGATGATGATACGACGCGCGTTCTTGATGCATGTGAACCCGGATCAGCACGAGGAGTACGAGAAGCGGCATAGCCCGGTCTGGGCCGATCTTCTCGCGGTCCTGAAGGATCACGGGGCGAGTAACTATTCCATCTTCCTGGACAAGGAGCAGAACCTGCTCTTCGGTTACGTGGAACTGGAAGACGAGGAACGCTGGAAGGCCGTGGCGCAGACGGAACCGTGCCGGCGCTGGTGGGCCTACATGGGGGACGTCATGCCCTCCAACCCCGACAACAGTCCAGTCTCGCGTGACCTGCGCGAGGTCTTCCACATGGAGTGAAGCACCCGGGCTGACGATGGTGAATGGCCAGGCAATCGAAAGCGGCGTCAGGCCGCCGCACTCCAGAGGCTGCGCCGAAGAGCGCGTCGATCGAGCGAAGCTCTCTGGAGTGCGGCGACCCGGCGCCGCTCTGGATGATCGGAGCAAGGATCGGGTGTGTGGATGACGATGGTGAATGGCCAGGCAATCGAAAGCGGCGTCAGGCCGCCGCACTCCAGAGGCTGCGCCGAAGAGAGCGTCGGCCGAGCGAAGCGCTCTGGAGTGCGGCGACCCGGCGCCGCTCTGGATCTGTACGGTGGAAACGACGATGAATGACTGGCCCCACGCTCCGCTGCATCGACTCAGTGACACGGGCTCGTACATGGTGACCTGCGGAACGTATCGCAAAGCCCATCACTTGCGATCAGCTGAGCGACTCAGTCTCGTTGAGGAGAGCCTCTTCGCTGTCAGCAACGAGTTCGGATGGAGCGTGCAAGCCTGGGCCGTGCTCTCCAATCATTATCACTTCGTGGCTGCCTCGCCGGAAGAGTCCCAGAGCCTCTCGGCAATGCTGTCGAAGCTTCACTCAACGACCGCCCGTACACTTAATCAATGGGATTCCGAGGCGGGCCGAAAGGTTTGGTACCAATACTTCGACACCCGTATCTCTCATCAGACATCTTACTACGCACGGTTGAAGTACGTGCAAGAGAATCCTGTTCATCACGGACTGGTCTCCAACGCAGAGAACTACCGATGGTGTTCCGCCGCATGGTTTGCGCGGAACGCGCGTCCGAGTTTCTACCGCACGATCCAGAGCTTCAAAATCGATCGCGTCAACGTGTACGACGAATTCGATGCAATCGAGGTCTCGACCGAGAACACGATCCAGAGCGGCGTCAGGCCGCCGCACTCCAGAGGCTACGCCCAGCAGAGCGAGCGCCCGTCGTGATGTTGCTGCGTCAATCTGGTGTAGATCGCGGAGCGCAGGTGGAATAGGCCGAGCGTAGATCTCTGGAGTGCGGCGACCCGGCGCCGCTCGGGATGCGCCCGCACCGGGCACACGCTGGTTGACCCAGTTCCGAGCGTAGCTCTCTGGAGTGCGGCGACCTGGCGCCGCTCTGGATGCGCCCGCACCGGACACACGCTGGTTGACCCAATTCCGCGCGAAGCGCTCTGGAGTGCGGCGGCCCGACGCCGCTCTGGATGAGCATGCACAGGGAATACGCTATATAACCTAATTCGAGCGAAGCTCTCTGGAGTGCGGCGACCCGGCGCCGCTCTGGATGCGCACGAATCAAGCTTCTTCAGTCGATCGCGAAATCCAATTCGCGGAGAAAGAGGTCCAGGGGTTCAAAGCCCAGGATATCTTTCGTTGGGGACATGTCGTATTTCGCATCGCAACCGTGAATCTACGCTGCAGTCGAAGTGTATCAGAAGACGAAATCGCGGCAGATGATGGGGTCCGCGCCACCGTGCGTCCCCGTAGCCAGCTTAACATTGTGCTCCCGGTGGGAAAGGTTCTTCCACTCCAAACTCTCCACCAAGCCGACATGCTTTTCTTCTAGACGGGATCAACCGGATCAACAGGATGGATTGACTGGATGTTTTGGCGATTTCTTAACTACGCCCACAGTGAACCCGGATACTCTCCCTGGTCGATCAGACGCTGGATAGCAGCGACGACCTTGGGTTTGTCGTCGGGATTGGTCACGCCAAACCATGGGCTGCTCGTGGGTAAGACTCGGACGGATACGTCGCTGTTCTGTACCAGCGCATCGACGACCGCGGGGATCAGGCATTCGGATTTGAGCTCGTTGCCCGATGACCGGAGGAATTCGAGAAAAGCAGATTGTAGATGGGAGAATAGGGACGGCTTGAAGCCCCACATGTTCATCGACGCGAGCTCGTCACCGGTGTAGGCGCCGTCGGGGGTGCGCGCCCCGTCGCCGTCGCGTTCAAGAGCGGAAGTCTCAATGACGGATTCGAGCAGGTCGCCCGCTGCCATGTGGCAGATGCCTCGCGTCACCGTCCCGTGGTCGGATAACGTGCCACGCAGGGTGAAGCCCACCATGGCGTAGGCGGAGGCATTGTCGGCCGACTGATCCAGAAAGGCTCCGAGTGTCTCGTAGGATTCGCGGCCGTAGAAATCATCTCCGTTCACGACGGCGAAGGGCTCCCGCACCCCATCGGTTGCTGCGAGAATGGCGTGCGAGGTGCCCCAGGGCTTGCTTCGACCGTCGGGGATATCGAATCCGTCGGGAAGGTCGGAAAGCTCCTGGAAGACGTAGCGCGTGTCGATGCGATCTTCGATGCGTTTCCCGATCGTGGCCCGAAAGTCCTCTTCGATGTCGCGCCGGATCACAAAGACGGCCTTGTCGAATCCTGCGCGCATAGCGTCGAAAACAGAATAATCGATGATGAATTCTCCCGATGGCCCCATCGGATCCATCTGCTTCAGGCCGCCGTAACGGCTTCCGATACCGGCTGCGAGTACAACTAGTGATTTGCTCATGGCGGCGAAACCTATCAGACACTGTGGGATTTGGACAGGATTTAGCTTTTCGGGCCTGGCACTTCATGGTTGAGCGGGCAGACGTAAGCGGGTATCATTGCAGACTGATGAGAATGCTCCCGCTCATAGTCTCGGCAGCCCTTGGGGCCGTGCCATGCGCATTCGCTATCGAGGGCGCCGGCAGCCTTTCCCGTTCCGGGGGGCTGATCGAGACCTCCGAACAACTGGACTTCGAGGGCTACTCTATGCTCCGGCATACGCGGCGCTACAAGCCGGTCACGATGCACGCCGTACGCTCCCTGATTCCTGCCCCGGAGCAGCGCGAAAGCAAAGTCTATTCACCTAACGTGAAGATCCGGCGCTCTTCTGCTAATCCCCTGGAATCGGCGGCACTCGAGGAGCGTGCGCCGAAGCACCGCAATAGCGCCGGGCGATCTGAAGCTAAACGACAGGGCGTGTTTTCGGAATTGATTGATGACCTGCAGGACACGGGGGCGCAGGAAGGGGATGCAGCCCCGGATGAGCAGCGGGAGGAGTACGGTGACTCCGGAGAATGGTCGGACGGGGATTACAGCGAAACCCGGGATCGTTCCGCTCGCGAAGCGGGGACCGAGGCTGATGGCGGGCCTGACGGCTTCTTTTCTGAATTGGACGCTCAAAGAGATCTGCTCAATGGGGATCTGCCGGCCGACAGATTCGAACGCGGCGCAAGCGCATCGGACGGACTATTCATCGATGGCGGACGTGACGTCTCGAGGCAAGGTGACTCTGGTCTTTTTGGCGACAGTCGCACCCGCGAGATGGAACGCCTTCTTGACGCTGCCGGGAACGACGATCTCAATCCGCTACTTGGATTCTCTCCGGCGCTCGGAATCGATGCCCTGCGGCCACCCGGCAAGGACGCTCCGCTCGGCGGACTGTCGAGCCCCTATGGCAGCGCAGGACTTGGTGGTGGCACGCAGGCAGGCGCGTTGGATTTCCAGCCGCTCAAGGCCTCGCCTGTGCTGCGCGGCTTCGATTCGGGGCTTGGACGTCTGCCGTCAGACGGATCAACGGGATCTTCCCTCCTTGACGACCTCGTCCCGTCCAGCCGCGGCTCCGTGCAGGACATGCGTCCCAGCCGCTCGATTCTAGACGGCGATGACTAAGCTCTAGTCCGCATTGATTCCGAGCACGACTGCCGGCAAAAAGTAGAAGCGGCGTCCGCGTGAGCGGCACGTTGCGCCGCGCCGCGGCTACCACGTGCCCGCCGCTTTCACGACCGGTCACGCATCGTAGGAATCTTCTTCGGCGCACAATCTCACAATCTTGACACTGCACTGCGCCCGGCGTAGCGTCACCCCGGAGCTATTGTGTGGGAAGAAAAGTGCTGAATGCTTGATGGAACGCGCGATTTAGAGCATAATGTCTCCAGAGTAAGGAATGCCTGAAGTATTTCGCAGCAGAGGGTACGTATTCTTCTTCTACATGAACGAAGGACAGGAGCCTATCCATGTTCACGTACGGCATGCCGGCGGTTTTGCCAAGTTTTGGATCATGCCGTTGACACTGGCCTATGCGGAAGGCATGAAGGTGCGCGAGTTGGCGACGGCCGAGAAGATGATTCGCGATCATTCGGATTTGGTGAGGAGTAAGTGGCATGAAGTCTTTGGTTTCTGAGACGCAGACACGCGCAACAAGCGTAAGAGTCAGTCGCGGTTGGGTCATCGTGCGACTTGATGACAACCGGGAGATGCGTTTCCGGGTTGACAAGAGCCGTCGACTCCGCGAAGGCACAGCAGCAGCGGTTCAGAACGTCGAACTCGTCTGCAATGGGACCGGACTGCACTGGCCTGAGTTGGACGAGGATCTCTCCCTGCAAGGTATACTTGAAGGGCGTTTCGGCTATGACGATTGATCCTGAATGAAAGCGTGCCCCACAATCATCAATTCAAAATATGAAACTTGCCCCGCCACGGCGGGGTCGACAATCAATACACCCCGGTAGCTCATCTGGACAGAGCGACAGATTCCTAAGGTAACTTGGGCTCCGCGGAGGAAACTCCACGGATGAAGGCAGTCAAATTCAGGGAAACCTACGTCCGATTCGGATACGGCAATCCTGAGCCAAGTCCCGGCCCTAACGGTGCCGGGGAAGGTGCAGAGACTAGACGGCTGCTGCCTAAGTCCCGGCCAGCACACGGCCCGGATACGGTGAAGGGATAGTCCACGGAGGCTGGAGACAGCCACAAACGTGAATCTGTAGGTAGTGGGTTCGAGTCCCGCCCGGGGTACCAGCCTTCGCTCCCTACGGGAGCTACGGCCGGCACGGCCAACCCAAAGCTCCGCATTGTGGATGGCAGGTCCGGCGGCGCGAGTGGTACAAGCGAAATGGGCTTGCCGACAGACTGGTGGAGACCGACGAGCTAGGCGGCTTCAACGCGAAGAAGATCCAGAGTCTGATCGAGGAGCGCATTCTGCCATGAGGTTGACACAACAGCAGCTCGAGGCGCATCTGTGGGGTGCGGCGAATATCCTGCGAGGGAAGACCGCCGGGCAGGACTACAAGAACTACATCCTGTCGCTGATGTTCTACAAACGGCTGTGCGATCAGTGGGAATGCGAGGCCGACGACGCGATCGCGGAGTTGGAGAAGCAGCAGGGCCGGGTTTTCACCGAGAAACAGCAAGCCGTCTTTCGCAAGCGCGGGGAACACCGCTTCAGCATTCCTGAGGGTTCGCGCTGGGGAGACCCTCCTTTCTGCAAATATCGAAGGCAAACGCTTTTGTTACGAAATGTCGGTAGATATTGACAAGTCCCGACGTTTTGTAACAGGCTTGCCCCATGCAATCGCAACAGAAACAGAGGGTTCTCCGCCTTGCTGAGCGGAAAGGCGTACTGAGACCGCGTGATCTCGACGAGTATGGAATTCCGAGGGTCTACCTCAGCCGGCTGTGTAAACAAGGCCTTCTCAATCGACGAGCGCGAGGCATTTACGGACTCGCTGATACAGACCTGGGACAGCATGAGACTCTACTGCAAGCCTGCAAGCGGGTGCCACGCGGCGTGATATGTCTGCTGTCGGCCCTAAGCTTCCACTCTATTGGCACTCAGAACCCTCACGAGGTATGGCTTGCTGTTGAGCCCAAGGCCAGAAAGCCGAGAGTGGGGGATCTGCCACTGAAGATCGTCCGCTTCTCGGGGGATGCGTTCGTCAAGGGCGTCGATCGAGTCATTATCGATGGCGTCGACGTACGGGTTTACGGTGTCGCGAAAACGGTAGCGGATTGCTTCAAGTATCGAAACAAGATCGGGCTGGATGTAGCGATGGAGGCACTACGCGAAAGCAGGCGAATGAGACTGTGTACGATGGATGACCTCTGGTGCTTCGCGAAGATATGTCGAGTAGCTCGAGTTATGCAACCGTACCTGGAGTCTGTCGCATGAGTCAGAAACGTGTTGTCGATCACGCGGCGTCTGTCCGCCAACGGCTGCTCAACCTGGCTAAAGACCGACAAGAGGATTTCAACTATGTTCTACAGCGATACGCGGTCGAGCGGTTGCTGTATCGGATAAGCGAGTCCGACCATGCTTCTCGATTTATACTGAAGGGAGCAGCCCTTTTCTGGATGTGGCGTCGTGAACACTATCGCCTCACCAAGGACGCCGACTTCTTGTTTTCCGGTCCGAGCGATCTTACCCGCATCAAGGACTGCTTCAAAGAGATCTGTGGTGTCGAGTCGACAGGGGACGGCTTGTCATTCGATGCGCATTCTGTGACGGCGGAGGAAATTCGGGAAGATAGCCTGTACGACGGCGTGAGAGTGAAGCTCACCGCCCATCTGGCGGGAGCAGTGATACGCACGCAGGTGGACTTGGGGTTCGGCGATGTTGTTACGCCTGGGGCCACAGAGGCGGAATACCCCACGCTACTCGACCATCCACCGCCGCGACTGAGAATCTACCCACGGGAGACCGTGATCGCGGAAAAATATGAGGCTATGGTCAAGCTGGGCATCGCCAATACGCGCATGAAAGACTTCTATGACCTCTCTGTTCTTGCACGGGAGTTCGAGTTTGAAGGTGCCACTGTGATGGACGCGATTGGAGAGACCTTCCGAAGACGCGGCACCCAGCTTCCGGACACGGCACCGGTGGCCCTAACGCCTGAGTTTTACGAGAGCGATACCAAACAACGGCAGTGGGCTGCCTTTCTCGCAAGGAGCGCGGTGAAGTATTCGGATGAACTGGCAGATGCCATCGCACTCATACGCGACTTCGTTTTGCCGGTCGTAGCTGCCGCAAGTGCAGGGGAGCCCTTCACGTCGGCCTGGCACGATGGCGGACCATGGGCCGACTGAACCGCCGGGGAACCCGCGTTCGTTTCCGGTGAGTAGCACCAAGTCCGGTTCGTCGGGGTTCCCGCGGCCTTGGTTTCACGTCTACGGTCTCAACTACGTTGACTCATGTCGATTCGGGGTGACCCATGTTGAGAGCCTCAGAAAACTCTTCGTTTCTTGAATTTCTTGTCGATTCCTAATCTGTAGGTAGTGGGTTCGAGTCCTGCCCGGGGTAAACACTTTCCAAATATCAATGCCCTCGGCCGGGCGGGACGAGAAGTTTATCCGCCATAACCGCAGCGCAGCGGAGGTTACGGCGGAAGTCCTCTGCGGGGTAGCTTCCGGCGGAAGGGAAGTCGCTCTTCATTCAACCGCCCCCTTAAGGGGCTCGCCTCATCTCTATCAACAGTCTACTATACCCTGAAGGGACTTTTTCGTATCCTGAGTATCTATGTGAGCCCCTTTAGGGTGCAACTTCTCTCTTGCATAGAGATAGATATACCGAATAGGGTGTACCGAATCGAAAGGATGCAGCCCATGAGCATATCGTCACAGATCAAGACGCTTCGCAAGGCTGCCGGCTTGACGCAGGCGCAGTTGGCCAGTCGTGCGGGTGTGGGATTGCGCTTTGTCCGCGAACTTGAGCAGGGCCGTCGCAACCCGAACGTCAAAAATGTGGACCAAGTGCTTTCCCTGTTCGGACATCACCTGGAAGCCGTGAGGGACCATGCCAAACCTGCGTAGAGCCAACGTGTTGTTCAAGGGGCAACGGGCAGGCACGATTGAGGAGACGGAGTCAGGATACCGTTTCACATACGATCCAGGATTCGTGGACTACGGTCATTCGATTGCTGTATCGCTGCCGCTCCGGGCCGAGCCATTCGAGAGTGCCCGGTTGTTCCCATTCTTCGAGGGTCTCCTGCCCGAAGGCTGGTACAAAGAGATTGTTTGCCGGACGATCAAGGTTGATGAGGATGACAGCTTCGGGCTGTTGATACACGCCTGTGCGGATTGCGTTGGCGCGGTATCCCTTGAAGGCGAATCATCGTGACACGATGCGATATGTGCGGTTTGACGGTCAAGGGCGCCACCACGCATCACGCCGCATGCGCCCGCGCGTTGTTCGACAGCACGACGATTCCATCGATCGGGATGTCTCTACTTGATGTTGCAGCCGAAGCCCAGAAGATGGCAGGCAAGATGTCCATCTCGGGGGTTCAGCCCAAGCTTTCAATGACACGCCGAGGCCCGCACCTGGTCCCCGTCGAATCAGACGGTCGGTATATTCTGAAGCCTCAAACACAGGCGTTCCGGAATCTTCCCGAAAACGAGAACCTGTGCATGAACATCGCCGCTCAATCGGGCATTGAGGTCCCGCCGCACGGTCTGTTTGCCCTGGCGGATGGGTCCTGGGCCTACGTCATACGCCGGTTCGATCGCGCGCACGACGGGGAGAAACGGCGCTGTGAAGATTTCGTCCAAGTCCTGGGCAGAGAGAAGTATTCAGGCTCGCATGAGCAGCTCGGTGAGCGCCTGAGGGAACTCTCCGAGTTTCCCGGCCTCGATGCACAACTCTTCTTCGAGCGTGTGCTGTTTTCCTTCCTTGTGGGTAACGGCGATGCCCACCTCAAGAACTACTCCTTGCTCGGGACCGAGGACGGAACGCTGCGTCTGTCCCCCGCCTACGATATGGTCTGCTCGAGGCTCGTGATTCCCCGAGAGGATGACTGCGCGTTAAGCGTCAACGGCAAGAACAACAAGGTCCGCAGGAAAGATTTCCTGGCCCTGGCCGACAACATGGGAATCCCCGCCAAGGCGCAGGCCGGTATCATGGAGCGACTCCGTTCCACGCTGGCCATTGTCGAGAGTGACGTTCCCGGTTCCCGCCTCCCACCGCAGGACCAGGCAGACATGCTCGCGATCATCAGAGGCCGCTGGGCTCGAATCTACGGGTAGCCTTACTTCCGATAGGGTATGCGAGAAATACTCCAGCAGATTCGCCCCGAAGAACTCATGGTGGTTGCCGGGGAAGTCCCGACCACTGCGTGGGCTACGTCGCGAGTCGGGTGGTCTCTGGTTCCGAAGGAACGACGTAGCAGAGGGACCACCCGTGCGTTGTGGTAGGATCAGCGAACGCTATGAGCTCCATCTTCCAGCTTGAGTCAGGATATTCACCGTCCGGAGATCAACCCGAGGCGATCGTGCGGCTTATGTCCGGTTTGGAGGCGGGGCACCGCTTCCAGACACTGGAGGGGGTCACGGGCTCGGGCAAGACCTACACGATGGCCAACGTGATCGAGGCGGTCGGGAAGCCGACGCTGGTGATCTCGCACAATAAGACGCTGGCGGCACAGCTCTACAGCGAGTTCCGCGAGTTCTTTCCGACGAATGCCGTGGAGTACTTCATCAGTTACTACGATTATTACCAGCCCGAGGCCTATATCCCGCAGACGGACACCTATATCGAGAAGGATGCCTCGATCAACAAGGAGATCGAACGCTTGCGGCTCTCGGCAACCAATTCGATGATGTACCGCGATGACCTGATCGTGGTGGCTTCGGTCTCGTGCATCTATGGCCTGGGCTCGCCGGATGACTACAAAGCCATGCTGCTTCAGTTGGCGAAGGGACAAGAGGTCGACCGGGACGATGTTCTGCGCCAGTTGGTCGATATCCAGTACACGCGCAATGACTATGAGCCCGAGCCCGGGACGTTTCGTGTGCGCGGCGATGTGGTGGATATCTTCCCCTCGTACTCGAAGGAGGGGGTACGGCTTGAATTCTTTGGTGAAGAGATCGATGCGATTCGAATTCTCGACACGACCACCGGGCAGGTTCAGCGTGACCTGGACAGCGCGATGATCTCGCCCGCCAAACACTTTGTCACGCCGCACGAAAAGCTCGACGCAGCGGCCGACCTGATCCTGGAGGAGTTGGATGAGCGCGTGGCCTGGCTGGAGAAGAACAACAAGCTACTCGAAGCACAGCGGCTGCGCATGCGCACGATGTACGATCTTGAGATGATGAAGGAGGTCGGGTATTGCGCCGGCATCGAGAACTACGCGCGACACCTGAGCGGGCGCAAAGCCGGCGAGCCCCCGGGCTGTCTTCTCGATTTTCTCGGCGCAGACTTTCTGACGGTTATCGATGAATCGCACGTCACGCTGCCCCAGATCAGGGGCATGTACAAGGGCGACCAGTCGCGCAAGCGGACCCTGGTGGAGCACGGTTTTCGGTTGCCCTCGGCCATGGATAATCGCCCGCTGGAGTTCGATGAGTTTCTGCACAAGACCGGACCCATCCTGTTCATGTCCGCGACGCCGGCCGCATACGAGCGCGAGGTCAGTGGTCAAGTGGTGTCGCAGGTGGTGCGTCCGACAGGCCTGCTGGATCCCCCGGTGCACGTGCGGCCGTTGCAGAACCAGGTCGACGACTTGATGGAGGAGGTGCGGGCCCACGCGGAGCGAAAAGAGCGCGTGCTCGTGACCACGCTGACCAAACGCACGGCGGAGGACCTGGCGGACTATCTGCGCAGTGTCGGCATCCGGGTGGAGTACATTCACTCGGACGTCAATGCTCTCGACCGTGTCGAGATCCTGCGCCGATTGCGTGAGGGGAAGTTCGACTGCCTGGTCGGGGTAAACCTGTTGCGCGAAGGCCTCGATCTACCCGAAGTCTCGCTGGTGGCGGTGCTGGATGCGGACAAGGAAGGCTTTCTCAGGTCCCGGACGTCCCTCCTGCAATTGGCCGGCCGCGCCTCGCGTCATGTGGATGGAAAGGTGATTCTGTACGCGGACTCGATCACGGACTCCATGCAGAGCATGCTGGATATCACCTCGGACCGGCGTGAGTGCCAGCACGCGTACAACACGGAGCACGATATCACGCCACAGAGCATTCAGCGCGCGATCACGGATATGCTGCCTGTCTCGTACGAGAAGAAGGATGAGGAGCGCATCGATCACCTTCTCGCCCGCGAGGCTGGTGTGGATTACGACGTCACCCAGGTGCTGGCCGATCTGGAGAAAGAGATGCTCGAAGCCGCGGACGCGTTGGAGTTTGAACGTGCGGCCATACTACGCGACCAGATCCACGAACTGAAAAAACACGAAACAGCGCCGACAGACTCCTAGCCCGCGAATGACGCGAATGACACGAATTGGGATTGTGACAACCGCCCAGCTGCTTCTACATCGTTTCCACTCGGGGTCTCTATTCGCGTGATTCGTGTTATTCGTGGTTCCCGTCGCGCTGCCCGTAGTAGGCGCCGGGGCCGTGTTTGCGGTGATGGTGTTTGTCGACGACGTAGGAGGGTAGAGCCGCATCAGGATTGAGCTGCCGCGTGCCCAGTGCCATCTCGGCCACGGCTTCGAGCGCGATGCTGTTCTCGACGGCCTTCGTGGCTGTCGGGCCCCAGGTGAAGGGAGCGTGACCCGCAACCAGCACGCCCGGTATGGCGACCGGGTCGAGATCTGAGAAGCGCTCGAGGATGACGTCGCCGGTGTACCCCTCGTAATCGGACTCCACCTCGTTCTGCGTCAGCATGCGGGTCACGGGCACCGCACCGTAGAAATGATCGGCGTGGGTCGTGCCCAGACATGGGATGGAGTGCCCGGCCTGTGCGAACATCACCGCGTGGCAACTATGCGTGTGGGCGACACCACCGATGAACTCGAACGCGCGATACAGTCGAACATGCGTCGGTGTGTCTGACGACGGCTTCAGGTCTCCATCCACGACGCAGCCATCCAAATCCACGACAACGATCTGGTCCGGCGTGAGATCTTCGTATGCGACGCCGCTGGGCTTGATCGCGACATGACCGGATTCGCGGTCGATCCCGCTGACGTTGCCCCACGTGAGCGTGATCAGGCCGGCGTTCTGTAACGCGATATTCGCGGCGCAGACTTCTTCTCTGAGTGAACGAAGACGCATTATCGCTGTCGTTCTCGTATGGCGAGTAAGTCCTTCATGACGTGATAGATCGAACCGGACCATTTCGCTGTGCCGAAGGCGTCATGCAAGGTCTTGTACATGGCGTAGATCTCCTTGTAGACACCCTCGCTCTCAGGGTTGGGATGATACTCGTCTGCGCTCACGCCACACACGGCATCCTGGATCTCCCGGATGCTCTGGTAGCCGCTGGTCTCCGAGCCGGCCGCCGCGGCACCGAAGATGGCCGCTCCCAGGGCGCAGGTCTGTTCGCTGCGCGCCACTTTCATGGGCAATCCGGTGACATCGGAGTAGATCTGCATCAGCAGTGGATTTTTTTGGGCCAGTCCGCCGCAATTGACGAACTGGTTGATCGGGACGCCGTATTCGGAGATCCGGTTGATAATCGTGAGCGCCCCAAATGCGGTCGATTCGATCAATGCGCGGTAGATTTCGTGGGCCTGGGTGTGAAGTGTCTGCCCCAGGATCAGCCCGGTCAGGCGCGAGTCGGTGAGAATCGTGCGGTTGCCGTTGTTCCAGTCGAGTGCGAGCAAGCCATGCGCACCAGGCTTCTGCTTGCCGGCCGCTGTTTCCAAGCCCTCGAATTTCTCGGTCTGCGTGGTTCCATAGCTATCCGGTACGAGGTGATTCACGAACCACAGGAATATATCACCGACCGCGGACTGTCCGGCCTCGATTCCAAAGCAGTCAGGCAGAATCGATCCGTTCACGATACCGCATACCCCGGGAATATCAGCGAGTGCCGCTTCCTCGGGCATGACCATCATGTCGCAGGTGCTGGTGCCGAGAATCTTGACCAGTGTCCCTTCAGCGATTCCGGAACCGACCGCGCCCATATGCGCGTCGAACGCTCCCACGGCGATCGCGATGCCCGGCTTGAGGCCGAGCTTGGATGCCCACGCTTCGCAGAGAGTGCCGGCCAACTGATCCGCGGGGACGGCCTTGTCGTAAAGGCGGTCGCGCAGGTTGGCGAGATCGGGGTCGAGGCTGGACAGAAACTCCTTGTCCGGGAGTCCGTTCCACGACCTGCTGTACATCGCCTTGTGCCCGGCCGCACATATACCGCGCAGCAGTGTCGCCGGATTGGTGTCCCCGGCCAGCACGGCTGGGACGTAGTCGCAGTGTTCGACCCAGCTATGTGCGGCCGCGAAGACCTCGGGGGCGGAGCGCTTGCAGTGAAGGACCTTGCTCCAGAACCACTCGGATGAATAGGTGCCCCCGCACTTGGCAAGGTATTCAGGCCGCATCTTCTTCGCCGCCGCGGTGATTTCCTCGGCCTCGGACAAGCCCGTATGGTCTTTCCAGAGCCAGGCCATGGCGCCCAGGTCATCCTTGAATTCAGGGAGCAATCCGAGTGGCGTGCCCGCCTTGTCAACAGGAAGCGGGGTGCTACCCGTCGTATCGACCCCGATACCGATGATCTCCTCGGCAGCAAAGCCGGAATCCGCCGCCTGTGCGGCACGGAGCGCTTCACCAACGATCTCGACCATTCCGTCGAGGTAATCCTGGGGGTTCTGGCGCGCGCAATTGGGGTCACGTTCGTCCAGAAGAATTCCCTGCTCGCCGCTGGGATAGTCGGACACATGGGTGCCGCACTCGCGTCCGTCATCGAGGTCAACAATCAACGAGCGGCACGAGTTCGTGCCGAAATCCAGTCCGAGTGCGTATCGTTTACTCACAGGTAGCCCTCACAATATGTAGATCCAACTTGAGCGGTCTGTATAGCACAGCCGGACGCAGAGCAAAATGGGAAATGAAGGTCCTTCGCCTGCGAATCGCGCAGATCCTTCCTTCCCGGTTGGAACATCGGTCTTGTTTCGCGGCAATGGGGCAGGGCATGCTGGAATCGCTGGAGTGACCTGATGCCTGAACTTCCTGAAGTTGAGACCGTTGTGAATGACCTGCGCGACGCCGGCCTGGTGGGGCGGCGAGTGGTCAAGGCGCGGGTTCACTGGCCGCGCATGATTGCCACATCGTCGGCGAAGCAATTTAGCCGGGCCATGGAAGGACAGCAGTTTGCGGAACTATCGCGCCGGGCGAAGTATATTGTCGCATCGTTGTCGAATGGGCAGGGGCTTCTGATTCATCTACGTATGACGGGCAACCTTCGCTTCAGAGACTCCGGCACGCCCCGCGATCCTCATGAGCACGTCGTCCTTCTCCTCGATGACGATCGAGAACTGAGATATCGAGATCCGCGTAAGTTTGGGCGTTGGTATCTGTTGGACGACGTGCAGGAGAAGCTCGGTGGGCTCGGACCGGAGCCACTGGCACCCGGATTCACGGCGGATCGACTTCGCAGGATCATCTCCGGCCGTCGCGGAATCCTTAAACCCCTCCTGCTAAACCAGGCCTTCATTGCTGGTCTCGGCAATATCTACGTCGATGAGGCGCTCTGGGATGCGGGTCTACATCCCCAGAGATCTGCAGAGAGTCTTTCCGACGACGACGTTGGCGCGTTGTACCGTGCGATTCGGAAGGTGCTGCGTCGTGGCGTCCGAAGCCTGGGCGCGTCGCTGGGCAAGGCCCAGACCAATTTCTATAGCGTCGGTGGCCGCCGTGGCCGGGCACAGGACGGTTTCAAAGTCTTTCGGCGCACGGGAGAGCCCTGTCCGCGATGCAAAACACCGATCGAACGCACGGTGATCGCACAACGAGGCACGCATTTATGTCCGGTGTGCCAGGTGGCGGATGTTGGGAAGCTTGCCCCGCCGCAGGCGGGGTGGCGAGCGTAGCAGTCCGGTTTCGGGCTACGACCCGCGCGACGCTGAGATCTGCTCCTTGAGCCAATCGCGAAAGAAACGCCGCTGTTGTTCTTCGATCGGCGGCTCGTTCTGGTCGACGGGACGAGCGCCAAGGGGAATCTTAACGTCGCGAACTTCCCCCTTTTCGGACATCAATCTGAGCGTGACTTCGCTTCCTGGCCCGCGCGTCTTGATATAGGAGATCACCGCGTTGAGCGGGAACTTCTCCTGGTGCGTATAGCGACCATCGACCTTCACAATCAGCTCGTTCTGTTTCACTCCGTGCGCAATCGCGGGGTGTCCCGGCAGAACCTGGCGAATCGCGATCGGATGCACGGATTGACCATCGACGGTCTTGGGGATCGTGATCTGCTGCAGGCTGACGCCGAGAAATCCCTTCTTCTGCTGGAATAGATACTTGTCCACCATGGCGCGCAGGAGAGAACGCGCACGGTAGCGGACTTCGGGGTCTTGATGAACGAGGTACGTTCCCACGAGCTGCGTGATGACAAGATCGCGGTCGGTCTCTCCCTTGTGAAGCAGATTACTGCTGGCCTGTTCGCGCTGATCCCATGCGTCCGCACCGAGTTGCTCGATCAGGGTCAGGATCGTGTCGGCCTCGACATTGGCCACGGGCTCGAACTCCTGGGCGTGGGCGGCGCCAACCAGGAGGAGGAGTAGCAATGATATCGAGATCCGTGATTGCATGACATACAGTCTACGCGCTTTGTCGCCTGCAGTTCAATAGCGTTCCGTAGCCAAGAAGGAGCATAGATGAGTATTCCACAACCACTGGGCCTGCAGCCGAGTTTCGGATTCGGTGATCGGCTGGGCCTTGCGACTCCCGGTCACATTGAGGCCATGCGGCGGGAGCCTTCGTCGATCCGCGGGATTTTCGCGCAGCAGTCGATCCGCGAGATGACTCGCACGAAGCGCACGCCCACGGAGGTCATGTCCGCCGCGGCTACGGCTCTGCAAGAAGCGGGCTACCAGGGCGCGTGCGGGGCCGATGCGGATCACTTGAAGACGGAGGCCGATGTCGATATCACGGCGGCGGCAGGATTTGTCTTTTTTACGATCGACCCCTCCGAGCATGTGGACGAGCGGGCGGATGACTACGATCAGAATGCCCTTCTCTCGCGATACGAGGACGACGTGCCCGCATGGGCAGGGCACTACATGGGTCAGACCGTGCAGGTTCCCGAAGGGCCGCAGATTCACTTTTCGAAGGAAACGGTGCAACGCGCCGTCGTCAAATATGGTCGTGCCATCGAGCACACGCTGAAACTCGCCGCGTACATCGATTCGGCGACGACCGCTAACGGTGCGGACTACGAGATTGAGCTCAGTGTGGACGAGACGCCGCAGCCGACCACCCTCGCCGAGCATTACATCATCGCGGATCAGTGTCGCGTAGCCGGGATCAAGCTGGTTAGCCTGGCACCGCGCTACGTGGGGGACTTCGAGAAGGGGATCGACTACAAAGGTGACATCTCCGTCTTCGAGGCGTCGCTGAAGGATCATGCGGCGATCGCACGCGCGATGGGGCCCTATAAGCTGAGTCTGCATTCCGGGTCGGACAAGCTTTCGGTCTATGAGACGTTCGCGCGAATCACCGGGGGGCTGTTTCACGTGAAGACCGCCGGGACGAGTTATCTCGAAGCGCTTCGTGTCGCGGCCCGGGAGGATGAGCCCCTGTTCCGGCGAATCGTCGGGTTCTCGAGGAACCGGTTCGACGAAGACAAGGCGACGTATCACATTTCCGCGGCACTGCACAAAGTCGCCTCGGCGGACGGGGTGGGTGATGCCGCTGAACTGGAGCGGCTCTACCTGGATGAGGATGACGGGCGCCAGATTCTGCACGTCACGTTCGGGTCCGTGCTGACCGATTCAGAACTCGGGCCGGCGCTTCGCGCAGTGCTTGAGGCCAATCCTGGTACGCACTGCGATGTCGTGGCAACGCATCTCGCGAAGCACCTCGCGGAGCTGAAGAAGGGCATGCCCGATCACTCGGGCAGTTTGTAGAGCAGCGTGCGGACGGGTGCGACGACCTCGAGGGTCACGGCTCCCGGCAGGTAGAGGCCAGCCGGTTCGCGATTCCACCAGAAACCGTCGGCTTTGCGGGACTCCACATCGCTGAAGGTATAGAGGAATCTGCGGCATCGGATATACTTGGGCGGAGCGTCCGGGAAGGGGTTGGTCGCGAGCAGTTCGAGAACGGCGGGCTGTCCTTCCAGGAGGCGCCGGATGAAAGCGCCGAACCAGAGGTTCCGTGGGCTGTCGTAAGGTCCAAGTGCCGCGAACCACATCTGCCAGTCGAGGCGGGGCTGATGCGGTGCCGCGAAGGAAGGGCGCCTCGCCAGGTCGCCCGGTTTCCACTTGAACTCGTACGGCTGCCACGTTTCGAGGTCGTGGCTGCCTTCGATGATGATCTCCGGGCGAGCCTCGGTCATGTCGGCAAACAAGCCATAGCCATGCACGGCGAGCACGGGGTACGGCCGAATGAACGTTCGGCCACGATCGGCGGCCGTGAGGACTCCGCGCATCGCCCAGGATGGGCGAATTGGGCGAACGAGGCTTCGCATCGCGGGCTCGGTGCGGCGGATCTTGGAGATATATGCAAAATGGACGATCTTGGTATAGGTGGTGCCGAAGGAAATCGGCAGGATGATGACGGCGGCTGCGATCACGGCGGCGAGGTGTGGCACAAACAGGCAGAGCCAGCGCGGCGGGACACGTCCTTCCTCTGGTGGCGTAATTGCCCGGCGCAGACGGTGGGGCCACCGGGAATCGTCCACAAGGGGTATACACAGGGACAAGGTCAGCAGGTTGAAATACGTATAGTTGCCGGTTGCGGCGATCAGGACCTGCAGCAGCATGAGTCCCGCGCATCCGATGGTCCGCAGGCGGCGTGTGGTTAGGATCAGCACGGGGAATCCGATCTCGATGACGAACATCACGCCGCATGAAAGCTTCTGAAACCACGCCGGCAACTGGTGAGCGTACCAGCTCGTCCACGTGGGAATCGGCTGTGTCCAATAATGATACTGCAGTGCCGTGAGATTCCACCATACGTCGTCGTTGCTGATCAGTTTGACGAGTCCGGACTCAAGCGTCAGCCGAAACAGGAGCCACCATGTGAGCCAGATCACGATGCGCCGCGGAGGAGACTTGCGGGAGAGGCCCAGTCGCCACTGCAGTGGTGCCATCAAAGCGGCGAGCAGGCCGGTCTCCAGGAGGAGAATCTCCCATTGGTATCCCATGAATATCTGGCCGCTCACGACGAGGGACAAGTAGATGATCCACAGCGCTATCAACGCCGGCATCGGGATCAACCCGAGGATCAGGATCACCGAGAGCAGGCTTCCGGCTCCGCAAAGCAAATGCAACGTGGCATCCGAGGGTGCGAGCCAGAGCAAGGTCGGAAGCCCCGAGTATGCGGCCGTGCCGACCTCGGCCCTGACGGCCTCGAGCATGGCGGTCGCGGGCATGATGCCGTCCTTTCCGATCAGGCCGTCGACCTGGGCCCAGAACGACAGGAAGGCGACCAGGTACACGATGCCCACGAGGCGCAGGAACACGGCTCGACTGATCAGGTAGGTTGAGGGGCCGTGTTGCTCACCTGCAAATACGTATCCGACCCGTGAAAGCAGATACCGGTTTGAGGCAACCCACTTGTAGCTGTGCTCCATGACCGACATGAGACCCGGCGCGGTGCGGTAGAGCCATATCGGCAGGCTGCGCAGCATGGAGTACTTCAGGCACAGGCACACCGCTTCGGCGGCCTCCGTCACGCTGCCGTCGGTTTCGATGAATTGCACGGCGTTGCGGAACCGGTCCTCCGGGATTTCCGGGTAGAATTCGATGACATCCTGGTACGGGACGTACGACACGCGATCACCGGTGAGGGCTTCCCAGCGACGGATCCAACGCCGGCAGAAACCGCAGTCACCGTCATAGACCATCAGCGGGCGACAGGGTTTTCGCTCGACAACTATGCTGGAGCTTGGCATCTGGGACGATCGTAGCAATGGTCCGGGCGATTTTCGACTGGAGAGTTTGGAATAAGGAGTTCAATCATGAGTCCATACGACGGTACGCGGATATACGAGATCGTGACACGACTGGAGGCGCGCGAGGCTACACCGGTGCTGGAGCCGAAACGGGCCTGGGATCCTGATCTGACGGTAGAGATTCACGGTGCCTCTATACCCGATCTCTTCGGTGAGCGGGTCGTTGTTGACGTGATGTGCGCCGAATGCGTGCGCAGCGGTCTCCTGCTCTGGAACGACGCGCTAGACGCGTCGCACGTGGTCTCGCAGTCGATCGACACGACGACCGGTAGTTACTGGCATGGGATCATGCATCGTCGCGAACCCGACTACGGCAATTCGAAGTACTGGTTTCGGAATGTCGGGACCCACGAGACCATGAGCGGTCTCCCGGGAGCGGCGTTGACGATCGCGGATGCGATGGGAAACGGGTCTGATGCGCTCAACGGATTCAAGCAGGCCCTGGCGGGCGACACGGCTTGGGACCCCTACCGTTTTGTTGACTGGTGCGAGTCGGCGGCGGCCGGACGAATAAGTGAGGACGCTATCGCGCTGTTGCGGAGCATACAACTCGCCGAAATCCGAGCATTGCTTGAGTACTCGTTCTCGTGTGCCTGTCGCGAATAGGGCCGCTTCGCTGACACGCCGCCTATAGCTTCGCCAGGAACCGCTGCTCGGGAAAGTAGCGCCCCGGACAGACCGTGGGCTTGGTGTTGATTGCCCGGTGGGTCCGGACGGCGTCCTTCGAAAGCCGCGTTCGATGCATCAGGTAGTGCGTGAGCTGGCTCAAGCTATCGAGTTGCTTGGCGGAAGGCGGCGCATTGTCGAAGTTCCCAATCAGGCAGATCCCGATGCTTTCGCTGTTCAGGTGGTCAGATGCGAGGTGTCCGCCATCGAGTTGCCGGTTCCATCGGTCTCCGACATCGATTTGACCGTGACTCATGCCGTTGCCATTGCCGATCACGAAGTGATAGGCAAGTCCGTTCTCCATGTGGCGGCCCTCGCGGTGATAGCGGTCGATTCCTTCGCTGGTGCCGGCGCGCGACGCGCTGTGGTGGATCACAATGTACCGCCAGCGGCGAGGTTTGACGGGCGTTCGGTCCAAGTGGCGCCACAGAGAGGAGAAGTTCTGGAGCGAGGGTTGTCCCGCGGGTTGAGCCTTGCGGGGTGCCGGTGGGTCGGCCGGGCGTGTGTGCACGATGGAGGTCGTCGCCGTTGCCGGCGAGGGTTGGGGCGCGGAGTGCACCGCGGCGGTCTGCGCCTGGTCGACTTGGTCCGGAATGGAGAGGGTTTGTCCGATCAGTATGAGGTCGGGGTTTCGGATTCCGTTGTGTTTGCTCAGCTTGGCGGCCGAGACGTCGAAGCGGTTCGCAATCGTCTCCATGGAGTCGCCCGCTTGGACGGTATAGGTGGAGAGTTGCCGGGCGTGTGGTGGGATTCGGAGTTTTTGTCCGATCGAAAGGGTCTCGCCGAGGGAGATTCCGTTGAAGCGGGCGATTTCCAGGGCGGTCACGTCATAGCGGCGCGAGACGGCTGAGAGCGTGTCGCCCTTGCGGACCATATAGACTTTGGCAACCACCAGGTCAGGCGCCAGGAGGAGCATGGCCAGGAACAGAATCTGAATGGGCGATGGAGTGGAATATTTACTCATTGGCGGGGAATTCCCAAAACGGCGTCACGTCTTGACGGACGGAAATCATGTGCTGAAATCCCAGCCAAAGTAAAGGGATATCCTCCGTCCGAATTGGAGTCTTCCAGCTACGATATCTGGGCCGCGAGCTGTCGGTGATACTCGGCGACAATGTCGCTGTGACTCAGAACGCCCTTCAAGTGCCTGTCTTCGATGTTGTCCACGACGGCAAGTTCATCGAGCTGGCTCTCCTGCATGCGCCGTACCGCGGCCATCAGAGATTCCTCTTCGGTGACGACGACCGGTGGTGAAGCCATGTCTTCGGCGATAATCACGCTTGCGAGACCGCCCTGCTGCTTGATCATCGAGCGTAGCTCGCGTCCCCGAATCAGCCCGACGACCCGATTCTCGTCGTCGACGACCGGAAGGCAGGACTGCTCCGAGTCCGCGAAGTGGAGCAACAGGTCCTGCAGCAGCGCGTGAGTGGGCACGCTGATCATCTCCTTGCGCTTCGCCTCGGACTCGGCTTCGCGCACGCTGATGTTCTTCAGTACCGCTTCCATCATGTCGCCACGGTGGACCGGTGCGTCGAAGCGGCTTTTGATCTGTTTTTCGTAGAGCGACGAACGTTGCAGAAGTAGATATGCGATCATGCAGACCCACATGGATGGAACCAGCAGGTGGTAGTTGCCGGTCATCTCGCTGACCATGATCACGGTTGAAATCGGGGTATTTGCCGCCGCGGCGAAGAATCCGGCCATCCCGACGATCACGAACGCACCCGGCTGTATGTTCATGCCGGGGAAGACCTGCTCCATGATCAGTCCGATCATGCCCCCAAGCGCTCCGCCGATCACCATGGCCGGACCGAATACACCGCCGCTGCCTCCCGAACCGATGGAGAACGATGTCGTAGCGATCTTCGCAATGAACACCAAAAAGAGCATCTTCACGCCGATGTGAAAGCTGACGCCGAACTGCTGCTCGAGGCCGTGCTGCAGGTCGCTGCCGACAACGAGCGCCTTCTGAACGGTTCCGTAGCCCGTGCCGAGGGCCTGCGGTATGAAAAACCCGATCATGCCTACGATCAATCCGCCGAGGGCCGGGGCGAGGTAACGCGGAATGGGAAGTCTACGGAAGATTCTGCGGACCCCATAAAAGCTGGCGATATAGAGCCATGCGCCCGCGGCGACGGCGAGCGCCAGAACGAGATAGGGGATCAGTTGGATGGGGTGATTAAACGAGAAGTCAGGCGTGACGAAGAGTGGCTCCCACCCGAAACGGGTAGCGAACACGGCGTACGCGAGGATCGACGCAATGATCGACGGGATGATCACTTCGTACTCGAGATCCAGTTCCCTGTAGAGCACTTCGGCCGCAAAAAGGGCTCCCGCCATCGGAGCATGAAAGATCGCCCCGATTCCCGAGGCCATCCCGGCGACCATCAGGATGCGCCTTTCGCGGGCTCCGAGTCCGAGCCGGGCGGCAACCATGGAACCGACACCGGCGCCGATCTGCGCGATAGGCCCTTCACGTCCACCGGATCCTCCGCTGCCGATGGTGAGCGCGGATGCGACGGCCTTGATGAAAGGGACGCGGGCGCGGACGCGTCCTTCATTGTGGTGGTAGGCTTCGATCGCCGCATCGGTGCCGTGTCCTTCGGCCTCCGGCGCAAAGAAGTAAACCAGCATGCCACCGACGAATCCTCCGAACATTGGTAGTACGAGGAGTACCCAGCGGCGCGACGGTGCATCGTTGAATACCGTGTGATATAGCGGCGGTTCTCCGCCCGGCCCCGGCGGCGAGTAACCTGCCAGTCCGACCAGCATTCCGTGCCTGGCGGCATCCAGGAGCGTATAAAACAGGATAGCTCCGAGACCCGACAGCAACCCGATCAGAGCGCTCAGCAGCACAAGGTGGAGCAGGGCATAGTTCCCGGCGGATGGTTTCAGGTACGATGGCAATTTCATGTGAGACGGATGAGAGGACCCGGGCGAGAGAAGCCGCCCTTTCTATACGGCGCGAGGGTACCCCGCAAGCTGAAAAGGGCACAATGCTGCCGGGCCGCGGGAAGTAATACACCATACCTTGTATTCGTTATCTCTTGCAGATTCTCGTTCGTGCGAGGGCATGTTAGGGGTGCCACGTTCCTGGCATTTGCGAAGTTTTCCGTATCCAAAATGATCCCGTGGGCTTACGATGGGCATAACGTCGCGGCGATATGCGGTCGGTGAATTTGCGTGGGGTCAGAAAATGAATAGCCAGTTTGCGCGCGACATTGCGGGGTCGCTGTACCGTTCGTTGGTGTCGAGACGCACACGGGTCTGCTCGTCAGGAACTCCGAAGCATGACCGTTCCCGACGTCATATCCCTGATCGTGGTCGGCCTGCTCTTGAGCGCGTTGGCGTGGCGATCGTTCTGTGCGGAGCGAGGAGGAAGCGCGCTCCAGGACCCCATCCTCGCCGGTATCGCTATTGCCGGCGTCACGCTGTGCCTATGGTACGGCCTGCGCAGCCACGACGATCGGCAACGGCTGAATGAGACCAACCGCGTTGCGCATACCCTGGGAGTCGTGGCCAGAAATGATCTGTATTCCCGGATGCATGGCTTGGAGCGAATGGCCGCGCGATGGGAGCACCGCGCGGGTACCCCCGAAGACGAGTGGCGCAACGATGCCGCCCGACACTTTGAGGACCAGCCGGGTTACCAGGCTCTCGGCTGGGTTGATTCTACGTACCACCTGCGATGGATTGAGCCAATCGTCGGGAACGAACAGGCGCTTAGTCTCGATCTGGCGTTTGAGGCGAGGCGGCGGCAGGCGTTAGAGACCGCACGCGATCAAAAGCGAGTCGTGGTGACCCCGGTCGTCGACTTGGTCCAGGGAGGCAAAGGGTTGGCGATCTATGTACCCGTTTTCGTGGATGGGGAGTTCGATGGTTTCGTTGAGGGTGTTCTTCGGATTGGGGTGTGGCTCGGCGCGGTGCTGGAAAAGGCCTATCCGGGATACGGCACGGAAATTGCCCATGATGACGTGCTGCTCTACACGGCGCTGCCGGGCGAAAGAGACGACCCCACGGAAGTCGCGACGAGCGAGATTGGAATTTTTGGTCAACTTTGGACGATCGGGGCGTGGCCGGGAGCGCGAGTGAGGGCCGAAAGCGGTACGACCCTCCCCGAACTCGTGCTGGTACTCGGCCTGGTGCTGGCCCTTGTCACCGGGTGGACGGTATATGCGCAGCAGACCGCACGGGGACGCGCGGTGCAGTTACGTGCGATTGGGGATGCGTCACCAGACCTCATCCTGGTGCTCGATGAGGACGGACGATATCGGGAGATTCTGACGACGCGCGACGAACTGCTGGTGCAGCCGGCCAAGGACCTGATCGGAAAGCGGCTGCATGATGTCTTTCCGAAAGAAGTGGCGGACTTCTTCCTGAACGCGGTGCGCACGGCGATCGATGCCGGTGACCCCACCCAGTTCGAGTATGAGCTGGATGTGTCGGCGGGCAAGAGGGTCTTTGAGGCCCGCCTCTCCGCCGTGAAGGGCCTCATCGGCGGGAAAGAGGCGGCCGTCTTGATCAGCCGGGATATTACGACACGCCGAGGTCTCGAAGAGAAGATTCTCGACGCTGAGGTCCAGGAGCGCGAACGCATCGCGCGGGATCTTCATGATGGCCTGGGCCAGGAACTGACCGCGATCGAGCTTATGGCGGAGGGGCTTGAGCAGAGATTGGCGGACAAGGCGTCGGACGAGGCCGTCCATGCCGCGTCGATATCGGCAGCGGCGAGCAATGCCCTGGCGCGAACGCGAGCGATTGTACGAGGCGTGCTTCCCTATGGCGTTGAATCAGATGGCTTGTTAGGCGGACTTTTAGGCCTTGCGTCGAGCATGGAGAATTTGTATGGCGTTAAGTGCCGAATCGAAAACGACGGCGAGATGAACCATATCGGAGCAGAAATTCAAACGCAGATCTACCGTGTTGTCCAGGAAGCCGCCACGAACGCTGTTCGACATGGCAAGGCCCATGAGGTGGCGATTGATTTGTACCGGCGCAACGGTGATCTGGTCGTGTCGGTCAAAGATGACGGATGCGGCTTCAGCGATGGTTCCCACGTTCACAAAACGTCCGGCACCGGGTTGCGCATCATGAGTCACCGTGTGCAATCGCTTGGCGGATCACTCGACATTAGCCACCCCGAAGATGGGGGCACGTTGTTAACGTGCACCATACCTGTCGGAGTGGATGAATCATCACAGGAGACGGGATAGGATCATGAACGCGACAGCGAAATCGAGCAGCACGGTCAATGTTTTCTTGGTCGATGACCATGCGATCGTGCGGGATGGCCTCAGGCTGCTCGTCGAGTCGCAGGATGACATGAAGGTGTGTGGCGAGGCCGAATGTCCGGAGGAGGCGCTGCGTCGGATCGGCCGCGCGGACGCGAACCTGCTGGTGGCCGATCTGAAGTACAACAACGGTAGCGGGATGGAATTCATCAGGGAGCTCAAAGCACGCTACCCGGAGGTCCGTGTCCTGGTGCTGTCGATGCACGAAGAGAGTGCTTACGCCGAGCGAACGCTTCGCGCCGGTGCGAGTGGCTACGTGATGAAGAGCGGACTACGCGGAACTCTCCTGGAAGCCATTCGGGAGATCATGGACGGGCGGATTTACCTGAGCGAGCGCATGAAAGACATGATTGTACGTCGTTCCGCGTCGGGCGTAGTAGACCCGCCAGGGTCTGGAGTCGATGATCTGAGTAACCGTGAACTCGAAGTTTTCGATTTGCTTGGATCCGGTGCGAGCAGCCGTGAAGTTGCCGACCAACTCGAAGTTAGCGTGCGTACGGTGCATACGCATCGCGAACGCATCAAGCAGAAGCTGGGACTTGCCAATAGCGCCGAGTTGATGCAGCGCGCCGTAGCGTGGGTCCTTAAATCCGACGTGCAGTAGCCGGCGGCGCTCGTCATTCCGTGCACTACGCTCGCTTTTGCTAATGAATCCGCTCGTTCGGATCGCTTTGTAGTAATTCTCACTACCTTCATTTCGGAAGAACTTTCTATCGACAACTCTTAACACGCTGATAACAACTAACACTCAGTGGTGGTTGAATACATGCGTCTATCCGGCAGCCAACGTGTGCAATGTTTCGTGGGTGGAAGCGAGGCTCGCTAATGCTCTCTCGACCGGCCCATACCCCTGGTCTGACGCACCCCTCCGGCGTTATCCTGGTGGAGGACAACCCCTCCGACGTAGCCATTATCCGTCGCTACTTCGAGGACGCTCATCCCGACACGGTGGTTGAGACGGCCGGCTCCATCGCGGAAGCCCGTGCGTTGCTGGTTCGGTTTGTGCCGGAGATCATGATCTGCGACTACCGACTTCCGGACGGGGAGTGTACGGAGTTGCTTGCCAGTCTCCAGACGGACCAAAAATTCGCGACGATCGTGATGACGGCCCATGGCGACGAGCGTATTGCCGTCGAGGCCATTAAGTCGGGCGCGCTCGATTACGTCGTGAAAAGCGCCGAGTCCTTCGCGGCGCTGCCGAGGATCTGTGAACGCGTCATCCGGGAGTGGCATCACATCCAGGAATCTCGCGGCTTGGGGGTCCAGCTGCAGGAGTCTCAACGGCGCAACACCATGGGGCAGTTGGCCGGAGCGATTGCGCATGACTTTAACAACATCCTGACGCCGATCCTGCTTAGCAGCCATATGCTGGTCAGCGATCTCGAGGACTCGGGAGAAGCGTGTGAACGGGCCAGGCGTATCCAGGAGGCGGCACAGCGCGCCAAGGAACTCGTAGAACGTCTTCTGGCGTTTGGCCGGCACGCGATTCCTGAGGTCAAGTCGGTGCGATTACACGATCTGGTGGTGGAGACACTTAAGCTTGTGCGGGTGACGCTGCCGGCCACTTTCGAGATACACGAAAAGCTCGACGCGCCGGAGGCGTTTGTCTTTGGCGACGAGACCCAGCTGCACCAGGTGTTGATGAACCTGTGCACCAACGCCTACCAGGCCATGGGAGAGAGCGGGGGACGCCTCGAGGTCGGAATGCAGGAGATGGTGCTAGACGGCGGCTTGGACGGAGCCCGGTTGGAACTTGCCGGGGGGTCCTATCTGCGCATCCGTGTGAGCGATGACGGGCCGGGAATGAGTCCGGAGACGCTGGAGCGCATCTTCGAGGCCTTTTACACAACGAAGCCGTTGGGACAAGGCACTGGCCTTGGGCTTTCGGTCGTGAAAGCCATCATCACCGAGCACAGCGGTGCGATCACGGTCCGCAGCACTCCGGGTGAAGGGGCCACCTTCGAGGTCTACCTACCGGTCACCCTGGAGCGGGAAGCAGCACCCCCGGCGGAAAATGCAATCGAAAGGGGAGTTGAGTGCCTTTTGCTTATCGACGACGAGCCTGATGTCGGATCGGTCACGAGCGAACTGCTGCAGAGCTACGGCTATGAGGTGGCGGTGTTCGACTCGGCCGGCGATGGGCTCGATGCGTGGCTGCGGAGCCCCGACGCGTTTGACCTGGTGATAACCGACCAGGTCATGCCGGGCACCTCGGGCGACGAGTTGGCCGCGTTGATCAAGAGTGTGCGGCCCGATGTCCCCGTCCTCGTCACGACCGGCTACAGCGACAAAGTCAATCAGGACAACTTCCAGGACCACGGGTTTGATTTTATCCTGATGAAGCCCGTAAATCCGAGGGAACTCGCTTCGACGGTTCGCCACTTGTTGGACTCCCGCCCTGCGCCCACGATTGCCCCGAGGGCGTAGCGGTCGCCCCGCGAGCCGGGGTAGTGTATCGAAAGTTCTGCATTTTCAGATTCAGCAGTGGAAGAGTCTGATCTGCGGAGCTTTCGAGTACGTCGTAGAAGAGAGGAAGAGCGGAGTAGAAAGCTCCGCAGGGCCCCCCGAAGTCTGCATTTCGGTGCCCGACGAAGGAGGGTCGGGACTTCGGATCGTCAGATTTGGTCGAAAAGCGCCGATCCCAGGGGTGAGTAGTACTCGTGTACAAGAACTCCTGGGATCGGTGCTTTGCGGCCTGATATGGCGGTTCGAATCTCCCGAGAAATGCAGACTTCAGATTCGCACGCCTCCTTTTTACAGAACTTTCAGCACGCTACCCGAGCCGGTCGCGACGGGAGCACTCTCAACCGGTCCCATCCTTAACTACCATCCGGGCCAGGCCCTGACGCGTGCGGCAGAGCTGTCCGTTTTCGGCGTGAACCGGCCTGTTGGGGCTTGACAGCGCACCGTCGCCGGAATATCGATATCTGCCTCGGCTGCTTTATGGACGAAGAGCGAAATCCCGTAGGAAAGCGACCGCTGGTCGTGGTGGCCAACTCGGGGCTGAGCATGGCGTCGGGGGTTATTCTTTTTGGTGCCGTTGGGTATGCCATTGATCGCCGGCGTGGCGGTGGTGTCGTGTACACGGTTGGGGGAATTCTGCTGGGCCTGCTGCTCGGAATGTATGAACTCTGGAAACTTGTGCGGAGACTGAATCATCGTAGCGAATAGACACCTTCGTTCGTTTGTGATTGCGACCATGTGCATGATCTCGCTGTCGGGGCTTATTGCGTGGCGCCTCCCCGGCGCCGTCCCGCTGGCTGATGTCGGGTTGGGCTGGACGCTTGCCCTGCTGAACGGAATCGCCGCCGCGTGGATCTACAAGCGTGCCTTCTCGCGCACGGGGAACGCCTTTCTCTTCTGGGCGTTGGGGATCAACGGCGTCCGCACGCTCTGCGCGTTAACCGTCGTGGTTGCCTTGTTTGCGCTCGTGGTCACGAACCAGGCAGCTTTTATAGTCGCCGTCTTGAGTGGTACCGCGTGCTACCTCGTTTCGGAGATTCGCTTCCTTCACCTGGCACTCGCGAACTGAGCCATGTCGAGTAGTCCATCCCATACAAGCGATGCCGCGCACGGAGCCGCTGAGGGCGACGACAAGATCCAGGCGTTTCAGGATTTCCTGGCGCACCACGTGATGGATTCTCATCATTGGGAACTTCCATTCCTGGATATTCACACGCCCGCGTTCATTACCGTGCACGGGATCATGTTGCTGATCGGGACCGCATTTCTGTGCCTGCTTTTTGGTGTCGTTTACAAAAGAAAGGACGACGTCCCGCGTGGCATGACCAATCTCCTGGAGTCCTTCATCATCTTCGTACGCGACGAGATTTCGATCGCGAATCTAGGGGAGGAGGATGGGCGGAAGTTCACCCCGTTCTTCTGTAGCATGTTCTTCTTCGTGCTGATGCTCAACTTGATGGGGTTGATCCCCCTGTTCTCCACGGCGACGAGCAATCTCGCCGTGACGGCGGCGTTGTCGATGATTACGCTTGGAGCGATCATCAGTATGGGAATCGCGCGTCACGGCGCGCTTGGCTTCCTGAAATCGTTCGCGCCGCCGGGAGTACCCCTCGCCGTCCTGGTGATTTTATACCCGATCGAAATTCTCGGAACATTTATCAAGGCCTTCGCGTTGACCATTCGTCTATTTGCCAACATGCTGGCCGGGCACATCGTCATCTTCTCCATCCTCGGGATGGTGCTGCTGTTCGGTGCGCTTGTGGCGCTGCCGGCGGCGCTGCTCGCCACGGCGATCTACTTTCTCGAGATCTTCGTGGCGTTTCTGCAGGCGTATATTTTCGTTCTTCTGTCATCCATGTTCATCGGGGCCTCACTCCATCCGGAGCACTAGCGGACAGATGTCGGTGTTTGGCAGTAGACATTGGCTATATCGGTCGATAGGATTCCGCGTTCTGTAATGCGTGGATACGTGTTAACCAGAAAACATCGAAAGCAAGGAGTAAGCAAATGGAACTACCTCTCGGAGGTCTTATCGCGTTGGCGGCCGCACTGGTCACGTGGGGAGCGGGTCTGGGTATCAGCAAGATCGGCGCTTCGGCCATGGACGGAATCGCGCGTCAGCCGGAGGCGGCGAATAACATTCGCGGTACGATGATTATCGCATGCGCCCTGATTGAAGGCGTCGCATTTTTCTGCGCCGTCATCGCGTTGATCGCTGTATTCGTGAAGTAACGAATCCGCATGCAGTCGCCCAAACTCATAGACCTGGGATCTGTTGCGCTGTGGACGTGGGTCACCTTCGGTCTCGTCGCGTTCATTCTGTACAAGATCGCATGGAAGCCCGTTCTCGCCGCACTGGATGTGCGCGAGGGACGGATTCGCCGGTCACTCGAAGACGCAGAGAAAGCGCGCGTTCAACTCGAGGAGATGGAGGCGGCGCGTAAGCAGATGCTGGTCGACGCCGAGGACGAGACCAAGGCGATCATATCCAAGGCGCGTGATGCGGCGACAGAGGCTGCCAACACCATTGAACACCGCGCCGCGGAGAAGGTGCAGATCATGTACGCGAACGCTGATCGCGACATCGAGGCGATGAAAGCGGAGGCGACAACGACGCTGCGAAACGAGCAAGTGGAGATGGTGATCAACCTGGCCAGTCGCGTCGTGATCGACAACATGGACACGGAAAAGAACCGCAAGCTGGCCGATCAACTGATCGCCGAGATATAGGCGAGCCGCTGGCCGTACAAACAGCCGACTGTGGATACTGATGGCCGATTCCAGAGCAGGAAAACGATACGCGCGCGCGCTTTTTAGTCTCGCGACCGACGACCAGGTGGTCGATCGGGTGTTGGAGGATCTGAGAGGGCTGCGTGCACTGATCGCGCAGTCCGAAGACCTTCGTCGCTTCGTGCAGCATCCGGCCTTGCCGGATGAGAAGCAGAAGGATGTCATGAAGGCCATGTTCGGAGGGCGTGTGGCCCCGCTCACGGAGCGCTTTCTGCAGTTCCTCGTGGACCGCCGCAGGTTGGCGCTTTTGGTGGATATCTGTGAGGTCTATGAGGATCTCTATTGCGTTGCGCGAAATATTCAACGCATCTCGATCGAGTATTCGCATTCCTTACGCGACGACCAGGTCCGGGCGATCGAGGCGAAGATGGGCGCGCGATATGGGAAGGACATAGAAACCACGACCGTTCACGAAGCTTCCCTGCTCGGGGGATTCCGGGTACGCGTCGGCGATGTGGTTCATGATTTTAGTGTGCGGGGAAAACTTGACGGTCTGCGCGTGGCTTTGACCACCTAGGCCGACCACTACCAAACGAGGAAATCAGAGATGGCTGTCGATATCAAAGCAGATGAAGTCTCCAGCATCCTAAAGCAGCAGCTTGAGGGATACGACCTGCAGGCGGAGACGTATGAGACCGGGACCGTCTTGAGCGTGGGCGACGGCATCGCCCGTGTGCATGGCTTGTCACAGGTCATGGCAAGCGAGTTGGTGACTTTCGAGAACGGTCTGAACGGGATCGTGCTGAACCTGGAGGAGGACAACGTCGGGGTCGCCATATTTGGCGGAGATGTCGGAATCAACCAGGGAGATACGGTTAAGCGCACCGGGAACATCGTATCCGTACCGGTTGGCGATGCTCTCATCGGCCGAGTCGTGGACGCGCTTGGCAATCCCATCGATGGCGGCGGCCCGCTGGGGCATTCCGAGGAACGTAAGATCGAGGTCAAGGCGCCGGGAATTATCGACCGCCAGGACGTCAAGGAGCCGATGCAAACCGGACTCAAGGTGGTCGACGCCCTGACGCCGGTTGGGCGTGGGCAGCGCGAACTGATCATCGGCGACCGCAAGACCGGAAAGACCGCGATCGCAATCGATACCATTATCAACCAGCGCGGAAGTGGAGTGAAGTGCTTCTACGTCGCAATCGGACAGAAGAAATCGACCGTCGTCGAGGTCTACGAAACGCTTCGCGCCCACGGAGCCATGGAATACACCACGATTGTCATGGCGTCCGCCTCTGAACCTGCGCCCATGCAGTTTGTGGCGCCGTACTCGGGCGTGACCATGGCGGAGTACTACCGGGATAGTGGGCAGCATGCCTTGATTGTCTATGATGATTTGACGAAGCAGGCGCAGGCCTATCGCCAGATGTCACTACTCCTGCGTCGTCCGCCCGGCCGGGAGGCGTATCCTGGCGATGTGTTCTACGTGCACAGCCGATTACTCGAACGGGCGGCCAAGATGAGCGAGGAGCGTGGCGGCGGATCCCTGACCGCGCTGCCGATCGTCGAAACCCAGGCCGGCGACGTGTCGGCCTACATTCCCACGAACGTGATTTCCATTACCGACGGCCAGATCTACCTCGAGTCGTCGCTCTTCGTGTCGGGTCAGCGGCCCGCCGTCAACCCGGGGCTGTCCGTCTCGCGAGTCGGCGGCGATGCGCAGGTCAAGGCCATGAAGCAGACCGCCGGATCGCTGCGCCTCGAACTCGCCCAGTACCGCGAGTTGGCCGCGTTCTCCCAGTTTGCAGCCGATTTGGACGTCGCCACGCGCCGGCAGCTCGACCGTGGTGCACGGCTCATGGAGGTGATCAAGCAGGGCGTTCATCAGCCGCTTTCGGTAGCCAAGCAGGTCGCAATTATCTACGCGGGGACGAATGGCTATCTCGATGAAGTGGCGCCCAACCAGGTGTTGGCATACGAGACGCAGCTCAACGACGCGTTGGACTCTCGCTACGCGGATTTCATTCGGAAGTTCGAAAGCAGCCCGGCGATGAGCGACGAGATGAAGGCCGACCTGGATAAGATCCTCGAGGAGTTCAAGGGCGTCTTCACGCCGCAAGGGTAGGACCGTCGACTCCTCGCGGCTAAACTTTCTCATGATTAACGAGATCTGATGGCAAACCTCAAAGAACTCACGGATAAGATCGCGAGCCTGTGCAACACGCAGAAGATGACGCGGACGATGAAGCTGGTTGCCGCCAGCAAAATGCGCCGTGCCACCGTCGCGCAGGCGAACGCGTCCGAGTATGCGAAGGCGCTGCGGCAGATGATCGCCAACGTGGCTGCTACGTCCGATGTGTCGCATCCGTTGCTCGAACAACGTGACGCAGCGGGAGCCGCTCAATTTCTGATGATTGCGTCAGATCGCGGCCTTTGCGGCGGCTTCAACAACAACCTGTTCCGATACGCCTGGAAGTGGACGCAGAATCATGACCCGGTATTTCGCGAGATGGAGTTCTCGGTCTGTGGCCGTCGCGCGCAGCTCTTTCTGCGCAGCCGCGTGACCGATGTGACCCACTACGAAGGCGCGACCGAGCGGCCGACCTACGAACGCGCCGCGGAGATCGCCGATCAGTTGATGGACGCATTCACGAGTCGCCGCGTTGACTCGGTGTACCTGGTATTCAATCGGTTCAAATCGGCCCTCGTGCAGTTGCCCACCATCGAACGATTGCTTCCGATCGCCCAGGCGCCGGCGCATGCGTCCACATCGGATGGGGACTCCACGGCAGACACATCCACCGGTGTCGGAGGAGCCAGTCTCTTCGAACCGGCCGAGGCCGAGTTGCTCGACCTGCTCTTGCCCGATGCGGTTCGTTTCTCGGTCTTTAATGCACTGGTCGAGAACGCGGCCGGCGAACACGCGGCGCGCATGGCGGCGATGGATGCAGCAACGAATAATGCAAGTGACCTCATCGATCAATGCACGTTGCAGCGCAATCGAGAGCGCCAGGCCGCGATCACGAAGGAACTTATTGAAATCGTAACCGGAGCGGAATCGCTCTAGGCGTTCAGCGGATCAAGGCTCCGCGAGCGTGGAAACATTGAACCGGAATAGCGAGGGAAAGCACTAGTGAGTGACGGAAGAATACTACAGGTGATGGGGCCGGTCGTGGACGTGGAATTTGATCGTGGCGAGCTGCCCGATATCTACACGGCGCTGAAGGTCACGAATGCGGCAATCGACGAACGCGTGGACAATCTTACGCTGGAGGTCGCACAGCATCTCGGTGAGAACACCGTGCGTACCATTGCGATGGACTCGACGGATGGTCTGGTTCGGGGTGGCGCCGCGAAGAACACCGGTGAGATGATCACGATGCCGGTCGGCGATAATACGCTGGGGCGCATCATGAATCTGCTCGGAGAACCGGTTGATCAGGCCGGTCCGATCGAGTCGGATGTCCGGATGCCGATCCACCGCGAAGCCCCCTCGTTCGAGCAGCAGGAGACGAGCTCGCAGGTCCTGGTAACCGGAATCAAGGTGATCGACCTTTTGGCACCGTACCGCAAGGGCGGGAAGATTGGCCTGTTTGGCGGCGCCGGCGTGGGCAAGACCGTCATCATCATGGAGCTGATTAACAACATCGCGACCCAACACGGCGGGTATTCCGTGTTTGCCGGTGTCGGAGAACGCACTCGCGAGGGGACCCAGCTCTACCACGAGATGAAGGAATCGGGAGTGCTGGAGAAGACCTCCCTCGTCTACGGGCAGATGAACGAGCCGCCGGGCGCGCGCGCGCGGGTCGGGCTATCCGCGCTCACGGTCGCCGAGTATTTTCGCGACGTGCAGCACCAGGACGTCTTGCTTTTCATAGATAATATCTTTCGATTCACCCAGGCGGGTTCCGAAGTGTCCGCGCTTCTCGGCCGGATCCCCTCCGCGGTCGGGTACCAGCCGACGCTCGGTACCGAGATGGGCGAGCTGCAGGAGCGAATTACATCGACCAAGAGCGGATCGATTACCTCGATCCAGGCTGTGTACGTGCCCGCCGACGACTACACCGATCCGGCCCCCGCGGCCACCTTTGCGCATTTGGACGCGACCACGGAGCTTTCACGATCCATTGCCGAGCTGGGAATCTACCCGGCGGTGGATCCGCTGGTCTCATCGTCCACGATCTTGCGGCCTGAGGTCGTCGGTGAAGAGCACTACGAGGTGGCGCGCGGAGTGCAGGAGATTCTGCAGCGCTACAAGGAGTTGCAGGACATTATCGCGATCCTCGGTATGGACGAGCTGTCCGAGGAGGATCAACGTACGGTGGAGCGTGCTCGAAAGATTCAACGCTTCCTGTCGCAGCCCTTCTTCGTGGCCGCGCAGTTCACCGGCCTTGAAGGGAAATATGTGGAAGTTGATGACACCGTGCGCTCTTTCAAGGGGATCCTGGCTGGAGAGTACGATCACATTCCGGAGCAGGCATTCTACCTGGTGGGTAGCATCGAGGACGCGATTGCGAAGGCCAAGAAAATGGAGGGCTAGCCTGAAGCTTTCTATTTTAACCCCCGAGGGCCCGGCCTTCCAGGGATTGGTCGATGGCGTGGTGGCACCTGGACTGCAGGGCTCGTTCGGCGTCCTGCCCGGCCACGCCGCCCTGTTGTCGGCGCTTGAACGTGGAATGGTCAAAGTCACCGTGAACGGCGCAGAGGAATTCTATCTTCTGGATAAAGGGTTTCTCGAGGTCCGGGAGGGATCGGTGGTCATCCTGGCGGCACATGTCGAGAAGGTGAAGGATCTTGAAACCGCGAAGAGACGGCTTAAGATCGTTGCGGAGAGTGACCGCGAGGCGGTTGACGCCTGAGGCCTCTGAGTGAAGAAACAAGGTTCATAGGGTCCAAGAAACATGAGTCAGAATAGCGTGACAGTCAGTGTGACGGGTGCGGCCGGTCAAATCGGATACGCGTTGTTATTTCGTATCGCTTCCGGACAAATGTTCGGACCGGATACGCAGGTGCACCTGAGAATGCTCGAGCTCGAAGTGGCTCTTCCGGCATTGAACGGGGTCTGCATGGAGCTTGAGGATTGTGCGTATCCTCTGCTGGCTTCCATGACTCCGACGGCGGACATCAACGAGGCTTTCACCGGATCGGACTGGGCATTGCTCGTCGGATCCGTGCCGCGCAAGGATGGCATGGAACGCGCCGACCTCCTGAATATCAACGGCGGAATCTTTACGGGTCAGGGAAAGGCCATCGGCGCGAACGCTGCCGACTCGTGCAGGACGCTTGTCGTCGGGAACCCGTGCAATACAAACGCCCTGATCTGCAAGCATGCGTCCGGCCGCGACCATTCGAACTTCTTTGCGATGACGATGCTGGATCAGAATCGGGCCGTGGCCCAATTGGCCGGCAAGGCCGGAGTCTCCGTCCCGGCCGTTAGGAATGTCGCGATCTGGGGCAATCACTCCCCGACGATGTATCCCGATTTCCCGCACGGGACAATTGACGGTCGGCCCGTTCGAGATGTGATCACGGACGAGGATTGGCTGCGCGGGGAGTTTCTTGAGACGGTGCAAAAGAGGGGTGCCGCCATCATCAAGGCGCGTGGCGCTTCGTCGGCGGCTTCCGCGGCAAATGCGGTCCTCGATACCGTGAACGCACTGAGAACGCCGACACCCGATGGCGAGTGCTTCTCCGTGGCCGTGAATTCGGACGGGAGCTACGGCGTGCCCGAGGGGTTGATGTTCAGCTACCCCGTCCGATCCGATGGCGCAAGCATCCAGATCGTCCAGGGAATTGAACACGACGACTTCGGGCAGGGGAAAATTGCCGCGACCACCGAAGAGCTGGTTGGCGAACGCGAAGCTGTTTCCGCGCTCCTGATCTGAAACTTCCCCGCCTATCCGCGTAATCCGCGGTTCTATCTCTGTCTGTATTCGTGTGGATTCGCGTGATTCGCGGGCTCTACTCTCCCGGATTCCAGTTTCACCCTCGAATAATCTGGCGGAGCTTGCCGCGCGGCACGCGTGGGAACGACGCCGAGGCGCGGCTTGCCTGAAACCGGGACTCGTGGGCTCGCCGTGCGTCGGCTCTACTCGTTCGGCCCAGTGGAACTTGTCGATCCGCCATGCCCGGACCGGGCTTGCCTTGACCGACGCGCGTCGTGGGCGCTAACGTAGCGCGGTATGCTCTTAGCGGCCCTGCAATCCCTGCGCCAGCGAATCACAGCACGCAGCTCCTTTCTGGGCGGCGTGATTACGCTGTTCACGGCGTCGGCTCTGGCGCAGATCATCCCGCTGGCAGCGGCTCCGTTCCTGACCCGGCTTTACAGCCCGGATGATTTCGGCGTCTTGGCCCTGTTTCTGTCCGTCGCGTCGCTGGTCGGCGTGGTGGCTACGGCCCGTTACGAATTGGCCGTGATGCTGCCGGACGAGGAGGAGGACGCGCTGCATGTCGTTGCTCTCGCGCTGGGGGTGACGGTGATAGTCTCGGTCATCAGCATGGCCCTCCTTGCCGTTTTCGGTGACGGGCTTGTCGCCTGGCTTCGTGCCCCCGCCCTGAGGCCGTGGCTCGTGGTCGTGCCGCTCTTCGTGCTGGTCGCTGGAATTCAGCAGACGCTCGTACAGTGGAATACGCGCCTCAAACGGTTCGGCGCTGTCGGCGGCGGAACCGTATCGCAATCGGGCGGCGATGCGGTCGTCGCGCTTAGCGCGGGGTTGGCACGTGCAGGCGCCGCCGGCCTGATCGCCGGTGTGATTCTCGGAAGAACCTTCGCTGCGATGTGGTTGGCCCGGGAACTCGTTTCGAAGTTACGGCAGGTGCGCATCCAGCCTGCGCGGATTGGCGAGATGGCACGGCGCTACAGCGACTTTCCCGGTGTCAATGCGGCGCATGCGTTCGCC
This sequence comes from Verrucomicrobiota bacterium, assembly GCA_027623315.1. Taxonomy (GTDB): domain Bacteria; phylum Verrucomicrobiota; class Kiritimatiellia; order CAJWTS01; family CAJWTS01; genus JAQBYD01. The sequence goes on from JAQBYD010000004.1 coordinate 101,626, forward strand.
GATATGGCACACCGGAGCCTGCTTCATGTCTCGATCTCGGTCTGGTTTGGTCCGTCGGCACTCGGTCTCTTCTCGTACGCCGTGCGAAATGCGAGGGCGCCCCAGACCCTCGTTTCCGGATCGGTCGCGCAGGTCTTCTTTCAGCATGCGTCGCAGGCCCGCACGCAGGGGCGGGCGTTGGCGCCGTTGGTGTCGCAGACCCTTCGCGGGGTCGCCCCCGTAGCCGTCGGTCTGCTGCTCGCGCTGTTGTTGGCCGGCCCCTTCCTGTTCGGACTCGTCTTTGGTGACGCATGGACGATCGCCGGCGAGTACGCACGGCGGGTCTCCCCGATGCTGTTCCTCGGCGTTCTGAGTTCTCCGATCTCGTGTCTCCCAATCGTCCTCGAGAAGCAGCATACGGCTTTTGTGTTTGGCCTGGTGGTGCAGTGTGCGGGTCTGATCGCGTTTCTGAGCATGTCCTGGGCGGGCCTCGACTTTGTGACGTGTGTCAGCTTGTACAGCGCTGTGATGACGGTTGGTCTGAGCGCAATGCTGGCCTGGTACGTACGCATTGCGGGTCGTGCGGGCGGGGACGCGTGATGCGTATCCTCAAGATCGCTGATCTCAATAGTACGCATGTTCGTAAGCTGGCGACGTCGCTGGCGGGTCGAGGCCATTCGTTGGCACTCTGTCATCTGTATCCCGCCGACACCGCGTGGGCCGATGCCGTCGAGGGGATCTCCGTTCACGCATGCCTTCCCCGGCTGAACAGACGCTTGGTAAGCAAGCTGCACGTGTACGGCGCGCGTGTCCGCATCCGCGAAATTGTCGACGACGTTGCGCCAGACGTGGTTCACGCGCACTTCCTGCGCACGTACGGTCTCGCCGCCGCGCTATCGGGATGCGGACCCCTGCTGGCTTCGGCGTGGGGTTCCGATGTGATGGTCCCCGGTGGCCATGTGGGTCGCCGGCTGATTCGGTACGCCTTGCGTTGCGCGGACGAGGTCCACGCGACGAGTGATGCGCTGGCCGCGTGTGTGCAGGCACTCGCCGGGCGGCCCGCGCATGTCATCCCGTTCGGCGTCGACCTCGACCGGTTCTCTCCCCGAGCCGATCCGTCCGGCGACAGGAATATGATCCGCATCGCGAGCGTGAAGGCGCTTGAGGATGTCTACGACCCCGAAACGCTCCTGGTCGCCTTTGCGGAGCTGAACAGGCGCTTGGCGGGGCGGTCGATGCGGCTTATGTTTGTTGGAGACGGTAAGCTGCGCGCACGGCTGGTGCAGATGGCGGGATCTCTCGGCGTCGCGGATCGTGTGGAGTTCCGGGGCCGCGTCCCGCACGACGCCGTTGCGTCCGTTCTGCAGAGCAGCGATATCCTGGCCAACCTTTCCCGGTACGAAGGATTTGGCGTATCCGTAGTTGAAGCCGCCGCCTGTGGGGTTCCTGCCGTTGCCAGCGATGTCGGTGGGCTGAGGGAAGTCGTCGAGAACGGGCGGACGGGTTTGCTGGTGCCGCCCGGTGATCCTGTCGCGGCGGCGGACGCGCTCGAGCGTCTCGTGCGTGATTCCGGACTTCGCGCAGAGTTGGGCCAGGCGGCCCGTGCCCGAGCCCAGTCGCTCTATGACTGGGAGGGCTGTGTCGATGGCTTCGAGAGACTTTATGCATCCCTGGCGGGCAACGGAAGGGTGGAGGCCGGGGAGAAAGACACACGCTCGACATGACCACGGCGAAACCTGTATGCATGACGGCATGAACTCCGACCAAAAGCGCCAGCTCCACGAGATCATCTTCGAGGCGGATACGCCTGCCGGGAAACTCTTCGACATTCTCTTGATCGTGGCGATTGTGTCGAGCGCGGGTGTGGTGATACTTGAGAGTATCAGCAGTTTTCGCGCGAATCATGCGTCCGCGCTGCGCGCGTGGGAGTGGTTCTTCACGATTCTCTTTACGGTTGAATATGCACTTCGCGTGGCCTGTGTCGGGCGGCCATCGCGGTACATCTTCAGCTTCTACGGCATGGTTGACCTGCTCGCCATCCTGCCGACGTACCTGGGGGCGTTTCTTCCCGGTAGCCGGTACCTGGTGACGATCCGTATGCTTCGACTGTTGCGCATCTTCCGCGTGCTTAAGCTTGTGAAATACGTTGCGGATGCAAGCGAGATCAACCGTGCATTGGCCGCCAGTCGCCGCAAGATCTTCGTTTTTCTCTATACCGTTCTAACCCGGATATCTCACACTTTTCCTACTACGAACACGGATAGCTCCGTCAGGCTTGATCGAAACAGGGCTTCGCCAATTCACAGTATGTCCATACAGTTTCATCGGCAAAGCCTGTTTCGATCAAGCCTGACGGGCTCTTCGCGCTCTCGCTACGAAAAAGTGTGAGATGTCCGGGCTAACCCCCTTGCCGTCGTGTTCGGGTCCATGATGTATGTGATCGAAGGGGAGGCGCATGGATTCACGAGTATCCCGCGCAGCATCTACTGGGCCATTGTTACACTGACGACGGTGGGCTACGGGGATATCTCTCCGCAGACTCCTTTTGGTCAGTTCATCGCCGCGCTGATCATGATCCTGGGCTACTCGATTATCGCGGTTCCGACCGGAATCGTATCTGCGGAAATGACCGCACAGCGAAAGATAACCACTCAATCATGTCCGGAGTGCAGTGCGGAAGGGCACGATCCGGATGCTAAACATTGCAAGTTCTGCGGCGCGAAGATCTGAACCTCTGCGGGCGATCTCCGAGCATCCGCTTATCTGCGGGGCATCGGGACGATGCCTACTCTTCGGCGTCATCCTTCTTGGCGTCATCCTTTTTGGCGTCATTCTTAGCCGGGGGATTCTTGACCTCTTCGAGCATCCTGGAAAACATCTCGCGCGCGGCTTCCGCTTCGGACTCCTTCTCCCTGGCACGCTCCTTGTCGCGCGCCCGGCGCTCTTGGCCCTGGGTGCCGCTGTACTTCCTCGTCATTTTCTCGTCCTCGCGCTCGGCTTTACGTTCGGCGGCTCGGTATGCGCGCTCCTCGTACGAGGCTATCTTGTCCTCCGCATCCCCGCGCTCTTTGTAGGGCGTTCCCATGAATTGGAGCTTGCGTAGCGCTACGGCCGAAGTGGGGAAGGATCCGGTGAGCGATTCGTCCTCGCGCCATTCTTTCTTGGCCGCATCGACGGCCTTGCGGAACAGTTTGGCCTCGTCCCGGAGTTCGTTTTGCAGATCGCGCAACTCATCCTTGGAGACGACCTGGTACTGGAACTCCTTGTCGTAGCCGTAGAGCTTGATGACCTGGAAACGTTCGAATCCGGCGGCGTAGGTCGCCATGGGGCGGCAGAACGCAACGCCCAGCAGAAGCATGCTGACTATGCGAGTGATCATCGCTTGCATTCTACGCCTGTGCGAAATGGTGTCAATGCTTCAGCCGGTGAGGTCAGGCAACCTTGATTCCCACCCGTTTCCAGTAGGGGCGCACGTCGACAACGCGTCCGGTGTTCGCTGCCTTATCTCTGAAAGGTGCGGGCAACCCAAATCGCTCCGGACTTGACCTCGGAAGAGGGATGATTCATATTCCCTCGCTTTCCTGCATGGGGAACGAATTCGAAGGATCCGCTCCGGCGTAGCTCAATCGGTAGAGCGGGTGACTGTTAATCACTAGGTCGTAGGTTCGAGTCCTACCGCCGGAGCTGGTCCTTTGAGTCCGGGCAGGACCGCACTCACTTCGCCGCGATGGGTGCGGAGTATTCTCCGGGGGCGTTGGCCACGGGCGGATAGCCGATGTCGCCCTCATGGACCAGCCTGATGAACTCGGTGACGATCTCGGGGTCCATTCTGCCCGCCTCCACCTCGCGCAGAAACAGCGCTTCAACGTCGGCCCATGGCATGGCTACACGATACGGCCGCTTCGACGTGATGGCATCGTAGACGTCTGCGACCATCAAGACGCGGGTAATGCGCGAAAGCTCCGGGGCGTGTAGTCCGTCAGGGTATCCAGACCCATCGAGCCGCTCGTGGTGATGCCGAATCGGGTCCAACAGGCTATGAAAGGTTTTGAGCGGCAACACAATGGTTTCGCCGATGACCGTATGACGTTGCATCATTGTTCGTTCGTCGTTCGTCAACGGCCCCTCTTTCTCGAGGATGCTGTCCATGACCCCGATCTTTCCAATATCATGCAGTCGAGCGGCATCGCGTAGCGTTTCGACGTCGGCCTTTGCGAGTTGGAGCGCCTCACCGATACTGACCGAAATGCTACTCACACGTTCTGAGTGACCTCGCGAATACGGGTCGCGTGCCTCGACGGCCAAGGCGAGTGCGGAGATTGTCTCAAAGTACGCCTGTTCATTATCCGCGCTGAGGCGGACATTCTCGAATGAAATCGCGATTTGGTAGCTCAGGTTCCTGACGATGTTGATGTCGTCTTCCGAGAATACGTCCGAATCTTTCTTGCCGGCGATGAAAAGCGCGCCCCAGACCACCCCGCGACTGGTCAGGGGGGCGCAGATAAGGGGAGTAGAGAATGCCTTCTGGCCTACCGACGTGCCCGGAGTCGAGTGTGTGACGAGTTCGGCGTCCGGACTAATGAGGGCGAGATGAGGGGTTAGCAGAGCCACGGCCTCGGCCCTGGTAATCTGGGAGTGCGTCACCAACGCTTCGAGTTTGTGGTTTTGGTCCTCCTGCAGAGAGAAAACGGCCCCATCACACGCGTCGAGCGCTTCGACGGATGTTTCCAGGACCAGGTGCACAAGGCTTTCGAAATCTTCTTTCGATGAGAGGGCCTTGCCGACCTTGGTTAGCACATCGTGCAGCTTCTCCTTCGTGGCCTCGAGTTCATCAATATTCGACTCGAGCTGACCGATAATCGCGTTGAATGACTTGGCGATTTCGGCGACTTCACCCTCTTCGGTTGCGAATTCGTGAATGAGTTCCTTGGCGGCGTGGCCTCGCACGGAGTTGCGGACGGATTCAGCGAGGCGCATGATCTTAACCAGCGTGTCACGCATCGTGATGAAGCCGAAAATACTCGCCACGCCTACCAGGATGATCAGGACGCCCAGATTTAGCGGTGACACGCCGATCGTGTACGATCCGTGACCGTACTGCGTGTACATGAAGAACAGTAGACCAAACGGAATCAGCGCAAATCCGATATAGAAGATAACGAATTTGCGGCGAAGACTGCCGATGTTACCAACTTGAGAAGCTTTTCGTCTCACGTCGCCCAACCTTTCTGACTTGGCCGAAACTAACACTTCCCAGCCAATTTGGCAAGGGGCAAGTCCTGAACCGAGCCAATTATGGCCCCGTGCCGGGGCTTTCCCCAGCGCCGACTATTTGCCGGAGGGCCTCGTAGACCACTATCGCGACGGCATTGGCGACGTTGAGGGACCGTACGTTCTCACGGCACATGGGTATTCCGAAGACGCGGTCTGACGAAGCCGCTAAAAGCTCCTCGCTCAGTCCTTTTGTTTCGCTACCGAAAACAAGCACATCGCCGGGCCGATAGGGGGCGTCGGTGTAGGACCGCGTGGCCTTGGTGCTAAAGAAAAGCATGCGCTGTCCGGCCAGCGATCGTTCAAAGGCTGCATAGCTTCGATGCCGCACCAGGCAGACCGAGTCCCAGTAGTCCAGACCGGCCCGACGAACCCGGGAGTCGGACAGGGCGAAACCGAGCGGTTCGACGAGATGGAGCTCTGCCCGCGTGGCAGCACAGAGTCGAGCGATGTTTCCGGTGTTCCCTGCAATATCGGGCTCCACGAGCGCAATTCGGAACGGCGGTAGTGACGCGGGAAGCGCTAAGGCCATGCTCACGGTGCGTAGCCAAGTTTCTTGAGGATCCAGAAGTTCTTGGTCCAATCCTTTTGAACGGTCACCCAGAGGTTGAGCGTGATCTTTCGCTCAAACATCTCCTCAAGCTCCTGCGTTGCCTTCCGGTTGACCTCCCTGAGTTGTCGGCCCTTGGCGCCCAGGACGATCCCTTTTTGCGAGGAACGGTTGACGTAGATATCGGCGTCAATCGTCCACTGCTCGTCCCCCTCGATCAGCTTGTCGACATGGACGGCGACGGAGTGGGGGAGCTCATCTTTCAGATACGCGAAAAGCTTCTCGCGTATCACGTCAGCGATGGCGAGCTTGCGCGGGAAGTCCGTCAAGAGGTCCTCGGGGAAAAGGTGAGGCCCTTCCGGTACGCCCTCGAACAGCCGGGAGGTGAGTAGATCGACACCGGAGCCGGACTGCGCCGACGTCGCGATCCATTCGGGGGGCGGGCAGGTGGAATCCCCCGCCGATTCGCCGTGTTCGGCCGTCTCGGCCCCGGCCTCGGCGATGTCGCTCCAGAGCTTCCGATACGCCTCGGCGTGAGGATTCGCGAGATCCGATTTATTCAGGGCGATGGTTGTCGGTATCTGCTGTCGTGAGAGACGGCGCATCCATCCGTGATCCTCGTCCCACGGTCGGGCGGATGCATCGAGAACCAGGAGGATTCTGTCGGCCCCGTCCGCGGAGCGCCGCGCCATCTTGTTCATCAGTTTACCGAGTTGGCCTTCGGCCTTGTGTATGCCCGGGGTGTCGAGAAACACCAGTTGGCCACGCTCCTCGGTGTGCACGGCGCGAATCATGTTGCGCGTCGTCTGGGCAACGGGGCTCACAATGCTCACCTTCTCACCGAGAATGCGGTTCAACAGCGACGACTTTCCGACGTTGGCGCGTCCGACGATGGAGATCATGCCGCTATTCATCAAACGGGATCTCGAGTCCGGAATGGTCCGGGCCGCAACGGTTACGCAGGTCGCGCAGTGCTGTGCGCAGGCCTTCCTCGATGACCGGATGGTAGAACGGGAGCTGCAGGGCTTCGACGGCGGTGAGGCCGCGTTGGATCGCCCACGAGAGGAGGTGCGAAAGGTGCTCTCCGGAGGGGGCGATCATCTCCGCGCCGAGCAGCCTGCCGGTCTCGCGCTCACCGTAGACCCGCAGAAGGCCTTTCTCCTTCGACATGACGATAGATCGTCCCTGTCCCTCAAAGCTGACTTCACCGACCTCCGTGCGGGCTGGATCGAGTTGGGTGTAGTGCGCGCCGACCGTGCCGATATTCGGGTCGCAGAAGGTCACCTTGAGTGGCGTTCGTCGCCGAAAGGAACGCATCTCGTCATGCACGCAGTTGTATCCGGCGATACGCCCCTCGTCGGATGCCTCGTGCAACAGGGGCAACTCGTTCAAGACGTCGCCGGCGATGAAGATGGGCAGGTCCCCGACCTGCATGGTCTGGCGGTTGAAGAGCGGGACTCCGTCGGCGTCACTCTCGACGCCGAGGCGGTCCAGCCCGATACCGTCGACATTGGGCCGGCGGCCAAGCGCGCACAGAATAACGTCGACCTCAAGGGCTTGACCATCCCACGTCACACGCAGCGCGTCCCCGCCTGGTTGATCGATCTGCACGTCTCGCGAGAACTGAAGGTCCAGTTCACTCCCGAGCGTCTTGACCGCGACCGCGTTGACCGCCGGATCGGTCAGGCCACCGATTCTTCCCGAGCGACCAAATGCGGTGACGGAACATCCCAATCTCGCCAGCGCCTGCCCGAGCTCCAACCCGATGATGCCGACCCCCATGACGGCGATGCGGTCGGGTAGATCATCCTGCTCGAACACGCTATCGCTCGTCAGGAGGCGAGCGCCTAAAGCGCGCCACCGGTCGGGGATGATGGGGCGCGAGCCTGTTGCCAGGACGATCTTCTGAGCGGCAATCTCTTGATCGCCCACGCGCAGCAGGTTCGGCTCCAGGAACTCTGCGCGGCCCGCGATGTTGCGCTCACCGATTTCTTCGATCGTCGACATGACGGAGGCAACAAACCGATCTCGCAGTTTGCGGACGAATGCGAGTGCCTCGACCCGACTCACGGTCAAGTCGTCGCCACCGTGAATTCCCTCGCTGAGGAAAACCTCGCGGCGGTGGAAGTCGTTCGCAACCTGAATCAGGACCTTGGATGGCATGCAGCCGACGCGTGCGCAGGTCGTGCCATGAAGTCCGTCGTTGATCATCACCACGTTCGGTGTGACTTTCTTGATCTCATGCCACGCAGACAGACCGCCGGATCCGGCGCCGATGATCGCGACGTCAACCTGCTTCATCGATTACGCCTCAATCTGGGTGCCGGCATAGAGGTATAGCCCCATCCTCGGGAGCAGCGTTGCCAGAGCGCGGGCCTGGGCGCGTTGTCTGAGAAGGCCGATGGCGGGCCATACGACCAGTCCGACCACGAAGAAAAGATGAAACATGGTCCGCATTCTGGTGGCCGGGTAAAGGGCGGCACAGAAGATCGCGCAGGCTCCAAATACCACCCACGACACCAGCAGCGAGGATTCCTCCCGGAGTTCCTTCTGGCGCTGTAACATGACGGCGATGTCGAGGGCGCCCAGGGCCAGTAGGGCCGCGAGTGCGATGATCAGGATAGGGTTTGCCATGAACCGTGCCGCTTTCAATTCTGTCTGGATCGCATCGGATGTTCCTGATAGCATGCCACGCAACGGTTATCAATTACGAACCAAGAGAGAGGTAGAAGCAACTGATGAGGATTCCTATACGAAAACTGATGGTGGTTCTGGGTGTCGTGCTCGCGGTGTGCTGGAATCCGTGCCTGCAGGCCGAGGACGAAATCGCTGTCGACTTGCCCGAGGGCGTCTACGTGCGATTCGAGACATCTAAAGGACAGATTATTTGCGTCCTGGAGTACGAGTCGACACCGCTTACCGTCGCCAATTTCGTGGGCCTGGCTGAAGGCACGAAGGACTCCAACAAAGAGAGAGAGCGATTCTTCGATGGACTCGTCTTCCACCGCGTCATCCCGGACTTTATGGTGCAGGGCGGCTGCCCCAACGGCGACGGGCGCGGCGGCCCCGGCTATACGTTTCCCGATGAGATTCGCCCCAATCTTTCCCACTCCGGTCCGGGAATTCTCTCGATGGCTAATCGCGGGCCGGGCACGAACGGCAGTCAGTTCTTCATTACCCACAAAGCGACTCCGTGGCTGGACGGAAAGCACACCGTGTTCGGGCACGTGGTCAAGGGCATGGACGTCGTGAACGCCATCGCCAAGGGCGATACGATCACCAAACTCAGCATCCTCCGTGTGGGCGTCAAGGCCGAGGTGTACAAGCCGACCCAGCAGACGTTCGATGAACTCCTGGGAAAGATGAAGAACCAGGAAACGAAGGCCGTCGGTGATCGATTGGTGTCAGAACGTGCTGCGGTCGCGGCGAAGTACCCCAACGCGAAGACCACGGAATCTGGATTGAAGTACATCGTGACTCTCGAGGGCGAAGGTGAGCCGCCACCGGCCGGGTCGAAGGTTAAAGTCCATTACACCGGGTGGCTGCTGAACGGAAAGAAATTCGACAGTTCGCTTGACCGAAACCGGGCATTCGAGTTTGTCGTTGGGTCCGGCCAGGTCATCAAGGGCTGGGATGAAGCGATTATGGATATGAAACCGGGTGGCAAACGGAAGCTCATTATCCCTCCGAATCTCGCCTATGGCGACAGGGAAATCGGGGGAGGCTTGATCCCCGCGAACTCCACGCTGGTCTTTGACGTGAGTCTCGAGAGTTACGAGATGTAGCCGCGGCTGCGCCGCGGAGTGGGAAGTGGGGAGTGGCGAGTGGGAAGTGGGAAGTGGGAAGTGGCGAGTGGGGAATGGCAGGTGACTGCTGTGGCAGGGCGCGAAATCCGGTTGGCGATGGAGATATGTGCATCTTGACCACCCGCCACTCCTGAAACGAACGAGGCCGGACGCTCAACGGGTTCGGCCGTGTTCGTTTCAGGCCCGGCCTCGCTCGTTTCAGGCGACGGCTTTGCCGCGGCGGATTCCGTCGATGATGTAGACCACGAGCGAGGCGGTCATAATCCATGAGCACGCGCGAAAGTAGTAAATCAGTTCGCGCGAGAAGTGATCCGCCACGAAGGGTTGCTGGAAGTTGAGAACCGTCAGCATTCCGAACCCGATGCAGATTACGGGTATCATGCTGTACCGATAAAGCGGCGCGTGAATCGCATTCGCGTGGCTGATGAAGTCATACTCACTGTACATCAGGAGCGAGACGCCGAGGATCAGTGTGGTCAGGGTCACGGCTTCGAAGGGCGTCATACGCGCGAGGTCGTGATACAGCGTCAGAATTACCAGGACGCCGATACCGCCGGCGGGTGAAGGCATTCCGACAAAATCCTTTTTCTTGCCGGGTGTGGGATCGCGCTCGCTGAGTTCGGAAAAACGGGCAAGCCGCAGGTGCACCATCGCGAAATAGAACAGGGTGACGCCCATCGCCGTGATGGGATGAACCGCGTCCATGGCGAAAAAGACAAGAAAGACGATTGTTCCCACCGCCAGCCCGAACGTTGAGAGATCCGTCGAGTTGTCCAGGCAACTCCCGAACTCGGAATGCACCTTGAGTTTGCGGGCAATCGGCCCGTCAAGAGTATCGCAGAACGCGCCGGACATGACCCAAAAAAGAATGACAAAGGGGCGATACAGGACCTCCACCTGGGGCATCGCAAAGTAGACCGCGGTCACACCGCAGAGATAGTTTCCGATCGTGAAGCCATTGGGAATGGCGACAAGATACCACGGCCTGCTCGATTCGCCGCGCCGGGACTTTTTATAGGTATTGACGTACCAGAAAGTGTCGAAGAACGGAAAAATCGAGATGACGGTGATGAAACACAGCAGAATAATACCCCACAGTACGGCGCCATCCGAGAACTGTGCGACTATCGTGTCGATGCCGATGGTCCCCGGCTGGTAGCCGATGCGAAGCGCCAGGATATAGAGCATGACAAACTGAACGCCGGTCTTGAGTTTGCCAAGCCATCCGGCACTGACATCCTTGCCATGTCGTTTCATCAGCATCCTTTGGGCGACGCTGATGACTTCGCGGCCGATCACGATTGCAAGCGCCCACCAGGGCAACTCGCCGAAGCGATACGTGGTATACGCCATGCAGAACGTGACGAACTTGTCCGCGGCGGGGTCCAGGGACTTGCCGTCCTCAGTAATCGCGTTCCAGTCGCGCGCGAACTTTCCGTCAAGGAAGTCGAAAAGGCACGTAATGCCGAACGCCACGTGCAGCGACAGGTTCCAAAGCGGAGAACTCATGACCGGCAGCAGGTGAACGGCGAGGAGCCAGGCCCCAAGCGGAAAGCGGAACAGGGACATCATGTTGGGTACATGAAGTGTGAATTTTCCGAAGAGGGGATGGCGGATCTCGCCCGGCCTCCGATGGGCCCCGACAACGCTGCGCGCGATAGCGGCGAGGATTCCAAGTATCAGGGCGATGTTGACCGTGGCCTGGATCGTCGGATTCGTGACGTAGGCTTGCCAGGCGGAGTTCACGCGACAGGCTCCGAATCCAGTCTGGCGATGATCGTCACCCCGGCTCGAACCCGATCGCCGGGCCGCACGGTAAAGTGGAGTCCGCAAGTCGCCGGCATCACGACATCGGTTCGAGACCCGAACTTGATCATGCCGAAGGGTTCTCCGCGTTGGTGTGTGTTGCCCGGCTCCGTCGCGCAGACGATCCGCCTGGCGATCAACCCGGCGATCTGGCGAACCAGGAGCCTGGTATGCCCGAATTCGGCGCCGGCCTCCGCGACGAGCGTGTTGGACTCGTTGCGCGATCCGCTCTGCGGGTCCATCGCATTGAGGTACAGGCCATCACGATGAATGGAGTCCCGCACCGTCAGGCTGCAGGGCGCGCGGTTGACGTGTACGTCGAGCACCGAGAGGAAAATAGAGAGTCGGATCGCGTCATCGCATCCCAGCAGCGCGCTAGCATCGGTTTGCGACTCAGGCTCCACGGAGGTGACGCGGCCATCGGCCGGCGCGACCCATACGCCCGGCTCCGTCGGAACACGGCGCACGGGATCACGGAAGAATGCTGCAAAGGCGAGCCACAACACCACAGTCACGATCACGCCGGCCGGGAGATTGGCCAAAACAAAGATGAGAATGCTGATGGCGGCAACGACGGTGGCCGTGAGCCACTCGCGGCGGCCGTATCGGGTCAATTTCATGCGCGTTAGTTCTACCCAGCGGGTCGTCGAGTGTCGAGTCATGATCCTTCGATGGTGAGAACTGGATCGGACGGGTCCGTCAATGGCTGCCTGGCCGCGGGATCGAGCCCCGGCGAGGTGTCGTTCTGGTCAAGGTTCTCGAGGTCGCTAAATTAAGAATGGTGCGGGTGCTGGCTCGAGATCCCGAAGCGTACTATGCTGGTTCGCGGGATGAGCATGAGTGTTTCAATACATGATTCGCTTCGCGAGATCGGCGAGGAGCACGGGCGTGCGATGTATCGTTTCTACCTGGATACGATCGAGCGAAAGATGTCCTATGCCTACCTTAGCGAGGCCTTTTTCGAGACGATGTGCTCGGAATTCAGGCATCGTATCGTCTTGTTTATGGCCCGGCGGGGTAGCCAGTGGGTCGCCGGAGCCATTCATTATCGCAAGGGCGCCCGGCTCTACGGACGATACTGGGGGTGCCTGGAGCACCATCCCTATCTTCACTTCGAATGAAACCATAGGCAGGTCGGGGCAGGGTGTCGCCGGGAGATGCTTCGCGACGTCGCTGGGTTGCTCAAGATGCCCCGGGGCCGGGCGCGGGCTGCCATGTTCGGACTCGCTTCCGACCCCTGAAATATGGATAATAGCAGGGCGATGACGTCATTGCCGGAAGCGCCTTGCGGAATGGCGGTGCGGCCCGGGGTCGTGAATCCGGAAGTCGTCACGCACGACGACACCGCTCATGAGGAGCCATACGCAGTGTATCTGCACAACGAATGTAGTGAGACGAACCGATGTCGGGCCACGAGAAAATTTCGTACTTAATTCGGCTTCTCGATGACGAGTCGGAGCTCGTGCGCAGCACGGTGAGACAGGAGCTCTCGGCGTACGGAGCGGATCTTGAGCGAGTGTTGAGAGAAGCCTGCCCGCGCCCGGACAAGAAGCAGCGGCAGCTTTTCAATGTCGTGATCCGCGACATTAAGGCCGAGCGGCTACAATCACACTGGCCACGACTCTCTGCCGCGACGGACGAACCGGCCAGGCTGGAGGCGGCTTTCTCGTTCATCGCCGAGTTTCAGCTTGGGCGTCCATCTAAGGATGAACTTGCGGTTCGCCTGGACGAATTGTCCTCGGAGTATCGTTGCGGTTGCTCCCATGTCGATGTGATCGAGTTGGCCGCGTTTCTGTTCAGGCGTAAGTTGCTCACCGGCAACCGCGACGACTATTACAATCCGTTGAACAGCAACATGCTTTGCGTGCTCGAGCAGGGAGCCGGGATTCCAATTACCCTCTCGGCGATCTACATGCTCGTCGGTGCCCGACTCGGACTCGAGATCGTGGGATGCAATGTGCCCGGGCACTTCATGGCACTGGTCAAACATCACGGTGAGCACTTCCTCGTCGACTGCTTTAACGGCGGCCGCTTCATGCGCGAAGAGCAGATCATGGTGTCCGTGGGGAACTTCTCAAAGATAAGGTTGGACCTGGACGACATGAAGGTCGGTGCCGAGCAGATGATCGAGCGCATATTGCGTAACCTCGCCAATGCCTACGAGCGCGCGGGTTGTCAATTTGAGAAGCAGCTGATGACCGATCTTCTCAGCGGAGATGGATCGGGCGCGGAGGGCCCGAGGTCATGATCTCGTCGGAGCGGCCCATTCAGACGTTGCCCGATATCGTCACCAGGTTGGCCCGGCGGCGTCCCGTTGAATGCGTGATTGCGGCCCGTGAGCATGGGCAATGGACGCGAACCTCGACCGCGGACCTGCTTGCGGCCGTGCGCGACTTCAGCCTGGGGCTTCGCGAGTTGGGTCTTCGACCCGGACAAAAGGTCGGAATTCTCGCCGCACCATCGCCCTATTGGGTTATCGCGGACCTGGGAGTGATGATCGCCGGGGGCGTGAGCGTTCCGATCTTTTCGTCTGCCGCCGCCCGGCAGATCGAGTACCAGCAGGCGCACAGCGCGATGCGATACCTGGTTGTCGGCGGCGTGGCAAGTCGGCTCGCCGCTACGCCGATCACCGCGAAAGTGGAGCGCGTAATCGGGCATGGCCTGTCGAAGGATGCCGGGAACGGGATGGACTTTGAAGCGGTTCTACGCCGCGGCCGCCAGGCGGATCAGAAGGATCCGCACGCCTTCGACTGGTTGTGCGGTCGGGTCAGTCCGGATGACGTGGCCACCATCATCTACACGAGCGGCAGCACCGGGACTCCGAAAGGGGTCGCGCTGACGCACGGCAATCTCGCATCGCAGGTGACTGCCGCGGGGCAGCGTTTCGACCTGGATGAAGAGCATGACGTGGCCCTGAGTTTCCTGCCCCTCGCGCACGTGTTTGAGCGCATGATTCTGTACTTCTATTTGCAGAGCGGCGTGACGGTTCACTTTGCTGACAACATCAAGAACGTCGGCGAGTTGATGCGCGAGGTGAAGCCGACGGTCATGACCGTCGTGCCGCGGCTGCTGGAGAAAATCCATGACCGCATCGTGATCCAGGTTGAGGAAGCGCATGGCGTTCGCGGGCAGCTCGCGCGCTGGGCCCTGGCCAAGGCCGAGACCCAGGCCGAAGCGAGGGCAGGGGATGCAATAGCAGATGCATTGATGTTTTCCAGGTTTCGCGAGGCGATGGGCGGACGTTTACGGATCGTCGTCAGCGGCGGAGCGGCGCTCTCCGAAGCGCTCTGTCGATTCTACTGGAACATTGGCGTGCCGCTTTACAACGGGTACGGATTGACCGAGTGCTCACCCGTCGTGTGCACAAACTATCCCGCCGGGAACCGCATGGGATCGGTCGGGCGCCCTTTTCCGCATGTCGAGGTGCGAACCAATTCGCAGGGGGTTCTCGAGGTGCGCGGTCCCAACGTGATGCGTGGTTATCTCGACGATCCGGATGCGACCGCGGAGGTGACCACCGAGGACGGCTGGCTCGTGACCGGCGATATCGCATTGATTGACGACGAAGGCTATGTTCAGATCACGGGACGGCTGAAGGAGATGTTCAAGACCTCGACGGGGAAGTACGTGTGCCCGATTCCGATCGAGCGTGAGCTTTGTCGGTCGCCCGTGGTGGACCAGGCGATGGTCGTGGCGGACGGCCGTCGCTTCGTGACGTCGTTGATCTTTCCGGACTATGACACGATCGCCTCGCGCCTCGGCGGCAAAGATGTCGACGACAAGGCTCTGAAGGACTACGTAAGCGGAGACGACTATGCCCGCGAGGTCCAGGAGGTCGTGGATCAGATGAATCACGACCTCAACCGATGGGAGCGGGTTCAACGGTTCCGCGTCATCGCCGACGCACCGTCGACCGATAATCAGCAGCTTACGCCTACCGCGAAACTGCGCCGCCACATTATCGAAGACGTCTACAGCGCGGAAATCGACGAGATGTACCAGGGGGGACGGAGGTCATGAAAGAGCGCCTGGCCATTATCGACGGGATTCGAACACCGCAATGCCGCGCCGGGGGTGTGCTGCGCGGATTCGGCGCAGACGATCTCGGTGCGATCGCGGTGAGAGAGTTGATGCTGCGCACCGCGTATCCCGAGAGCGATGTGGACGAATTGATCCTTGGTAACGTGGCCCAGCCGGTGCACGCCGCGAATATCGCGCGCGTCGTGGCTCTCAAGGCCGGTCTGCCGACGCACCTGATCGCGCACACGGTGCATCGCAACTGTGCATCTGGAATGCAGGCGATCTCTTCAGCCGCCAACAAGATATTTTCCGGTGAGGCCGAGGTAATGATCGCCGCGGGAACGGAGTCGATGAGCAACATTCCACTGCTCTATGGCCCTCAAATGACCAAGCTCTTCGCAAGCCTGGCCAGGGCCAAGACGCTGGGGCAGCGCCTCAAAGCGCTCAGCTCCTTTCGGTTTTCGTTCCTCAAGCCGATCGTGGGGCTCGAGAAGGGGCTGACCGATCCCGTGTGCGGAATGATTATGGGCCTGACCGCGGAAGTACTCGCCCGCGAATTTCAGATTCCGCGCGAAGAGCAGGACGCCTTTGCCTTGCTGAGCCATCAGCGTGCCGCCGCCGCGCGCGATGCGGGTCGCCTGGCCGAAGAAATCGTCCCCCTTCCCGTAGCGCCCAGGTATGAGCGTGTGCAGGAACATGACGACGGCATCCGCGACGATCAGACGCTCGAGGCTCTGGCCAAGTTGCGGCCGTATTTTGACCGGCAGACAGGTACGGTGACGGTCGGGAACGCCTGTTCGATCACCGATGGCGCAGCGGCCCTGCTGGTGATGAGCGAGTCCCGGGCCAAGTCCGAAGGGTTGGAGCCGCTGGGCTACGTGCGCGACTACGCTTATGCCGCCCTCGAGGGAAACCGCATGGGGCTGGGGCCGGTGTACGCCACCTCGAAGCTGCTCGCGAAATCCGGAATGAAGATGAAGGACTTTAAGCTCGTGGAGATCAACGAAGCCTTTGCGGTGCAGGTGCTTGCCTGCCTGCGCGCCTTCGAGTCCAAGGAGTTCGCGAAGCAGTATCTCGATCGCAAGACGGCGCCCGGGGCCGTGGACCCCGAGTTGCTGAACGTCAACGGCGGCGCGGTCGCGCTCGGACATCCGGTCGGGGCCACGGGGACACGATTGGTCCTGACCGTACTCAAGGAACTTCGGCGCCGGAATCAAAACTGTGGGCTGGCCACGCTCTGCGTCGGCGGCGGGCAGGGCGCAGCGTTCGCACTGGAAGTCACCTGATGAGTAGCGCGTGGACATTTCAAGAGGAGAGTTCAGGGCTTGGACACCTCACGTTCGACACTCCCGAAATGAAGGTCAATGTCTTTACGGCCGAGGCCGTTGCTGAACTAAGCGATTTGCTGGAGGATCTGGCGAAACGGAATCTGAAGGCGCTGGCCATTTCCAGCGGGAAGTCCAGCTTCATCGCGGGCGCTGATATCAAGCTCCTGCGAACGGTGACAACCACGGCGGACGGAATCGAGAAGGCCAGGCTGGGGCAGAACGTTTTCGATAAACTGGCGGCACTCCCGTATCCCACCATCGTGTTCATTCACGGTGCCTGCATGGGTGGTGGATTGGAACTGGCGTTGGCGTGCGACTATCGCGTCGTGAGCGATCACGCCAAGACGATCCTGGGCTTGCCGGAGGTGCAACTCGGGTTCATCCCGGGGTGGGGCGGCACGCAGCGTCTGCCGCGGTTGATCGGACTGGAAGCATCCTTGTCTATGATTTTGACCGGAAAGCCGGTTGCGGCGAAGAAAGCATTGAAGATAGGCCTGGCGCACGTGATGGTTGCGACCGAATTCATGCAAGCGGAGATGGAACGCCTGTCCCAGGATCTTGCCGAGGGGCGTCCACCGCGGCTCTCGCGCCGGCCGCCGGGACTCGTGGCACGCCTGCGCAAAGCCGTGCTGGAGTCAACACCTCCGGGGCGCCACCTGCTGATCGGACAGGCGCGCAAGCGCCTGCTCGAGAAAACGAAGGGCCTCTACCCGGCGCCGCTGGCAGCACTCGACGTGCTTGAGGCGACGGCCACGGGAGACATCCAGGCCGGACTGCAGATGGAAGCCGAGGCCTTCGGGCGATTGATCGTGACCACCGAGAGCCGCAACATGGTGCGGCTCTTCTTCATACGAGAGGCCTTAAAGAAGGAGAGTGGTGTGGAAACAGACGTGGAGGAGAAGCACGTTCAGCGTGCGGCGGTTGTCGGAGCCGGTGTGATGGGGGGCGGAATCGCATGGTTGATGAGTCATTGCGGAATCCCGGTGCGCCTCAAGGACATTGACTGGGATGCCGTGACGAAGGGCATGGCCACGGCGGCGAGCTACTACCAGCAGTTGGTACGCATCCGCAAGATGGTGCCTGACGAGGTGGCGCTCAAGATGCACCACATCTCCGGAACGACGGATTACCGTGGCGTAGAGTCCGCCGATCTCGTGCTGGAGGCCGTGGTCGAGAAGATGGCTGTGAAGCAGGCCGTACTCGCCGAGGTGGAGAACGTGGTGTCGCCGCATGCCTTGATCGGGACGAATACGTCTTCGCTTTCCATTACCGAGATGGCCACGGCACTGAAGCACCCGGAGCGATTCGCAGGAATGCATTTCTTCAACCCGGTCAACCGGATGCCACTCGTCGAAGTGATCCCGGGCGCCAAGACGGCACCGGCCACGATTGCGTCGTTCGTCGCCTTCGCGCGCCGCGTTGGCAAGACGCCCGTGGTGGTCGGCGATTGCCCCGGGTTTCTCGTGAACCGTATCCTGCTGCCGTACATCAATGAGTGCATTTGGATGTTACAGGAGGGGATTGCTGCCGAGCGAATTGATCGTCTGTTGTTTGATTTTGGAATGCCCATGGGGCCGATACGGCTCGCCGACGAAGTTGGGCTCGATGTCGGAGCCAAGGTGACGGACGTTCTGGAGGCGGGATACGGAGAGCGCATGCAGGTGGCGCCACTCCTGAAGCGCCTCGCCGCGGAGCCGGATACCACGGGCAAGAAGGCCGGGCGCGGGTTCTACGTCTACGAGGGCCGCAAAAAGAGTGTCAACCCTCGCGTGGACGCGCTGAGACTGGAACTCGCACGAGAGCATGCGCTTTCGGCGCGCGAGCTTGATGATCAGACCATCCTTCGAAGGGCAATCTATATCATGATCAACGAAGCCGCACGCTGCCTCGCCGAGTCCGTCGTTGAGAAGCCTGACTATCTCGACATGGCGATGTTAATGGGGACCGGTTTCCCCGCGCACCACGGGGGCCTGCTCGCATATGCGGATACGGCGGGCATTCCAGGCGTGGTCGAGACGCTGCGGCGGTTCGCGGAGGAATTCGGGCCACGCTTCGCGCCGTGCGAGCGGCTCGAAGAGATGGCAGCCGCGAAGACGCTGTTTTACAAGAAGAATGGAGGAACGGACAATGACGGATAGCCAGATGCACCCATCGCATGATCCCGACATGGTCGTGGATACGTCCGGAATGAGCAACGACAAGCGCGCCGCCATGGAAGTCGCCGAAGCGGCCCGCGGAGGAATAGTGGAAGAGCCCAGCTTTGCGGGCGAAATGTTCGATGGGCGCTTTCGACCGGACCTGGTCTTTCCTTTCCCTCCCCAATCCGACGACGAGCGAAAGATCGGTGACGACTTGATTGAGCCGCTTTTCAAGTATCTCGAGACGCACCTCGATCCCGAGGAGGTCGACGAGACGCGGACCATTCCGCAGGCCGTGATCGACGAGATGGCACGCTTCGGTGTTTTCGCGATGAAGGTGCCGGCCGAGTATGGCGGGCTGGGGCTTTCGCAGGTCAATTACAACCGGGTCATGATGCGTTTCGCATCCTTGTGTGGCAGTACGGCCGTGCTCGTGTCGGCGCACCAGTCGATCGGCGTACCGCAGCCGCTCAAGATGTTCGGCACGGAAGCGCAGAAGAAGAAGTACTTTCCCCGCTTTCGTGAGGGCGCGATTTCGGCTTTTGCGCTTACCGAGCCGGACGTGGGCTCCGATCCGGCAAAGATGGCCACGACCGCAGTTCCTTCCGAGGATGGGTCGCACTACGTGTTGAACGGCGAGAAGCTGTGGTGCACCAACGGGCCCATCGCGGAGCTCCTCGTCGTGATGGCGAAGACGCCGCCCCGGATGGTACGCGGGCGTGAGAAGACACAGATCTCCGCGTTCATTGTGGAGGGGCAGTGGGATGGCATTGAGCAAGTGCACCGCTGCGACTTCATGGGGATCCGGGGCATCCAGAATGGATTGATGCGCTTCCGTGACGTGCGCGTGCCTGCGGAGAACCTGCTGGGGGAAGAGGGGAAAGGGCTCAAGCTCGCGTTGGCGACGCTGAACACGGGGCGCTTGACGATTCCGGCGGCGTGTACCGGCGCCGCCAAGCAGTGCCTGTCAATCGTGCGTCGATGGGGTGGCACGCGCACACAATGGGGATCGCCCGTCGGAAAGCACGAAGCAGGCCGGCAGAAGCTGGCCTATATCGCTGCCACAACGTTCGCCATGGAAGCCATTACCTTCCTGGTCTCACACTGGGCCGACCGTGGGGACATGGACATTCGTATCGAAGCCGCCATGGCCAAGCTCTTCTGCAGCGAACATGCCTGGGATGTCGTCGACCAGACACTGCAACTTCGCGGCGGGCGCGGTTACGAGAAGGCGTCGTCGTTGGCGGCGCGCGGAGAAGAGCCGTTCCCGGTGGAGAGAATGATGCGCGAGATGCGGATCAACCGCATCATTGAAGGCACCACCGAGATTATGCACCTCTTCCTGGCCAGGGAAGCATTGGACCCGCATCTGCGCCTGGCCTCGGACCTGTTGAAGCGAGGCGTTCCCTTGTCTCGTAAGCTCGCTGCAGCCGGAAAACTGGTGAGGCACTACGCCGCCTGGTATCCGGCGCAATGGGTGAACGCATCGCTCTGGCGAACGCACAGCGAGGCCGGCGCGCTGGCCGGGCATGTGAAGTACGTCGATCGCACCTCGCATCGCCTGGCACGCGCACTCTTTCACGCCATGATGCGTCACCAGTCCCGGTTGGAACTCCGGCAGGTGCTCCTTGGGCAGCTCATTGACATCGGCACGGAGCTGTTCGCCATGTCGGCAACATGCAGTTACGCCCGCCACGAAGCACAGCGCCGTGGTGATCAAACCCCGATTGAAGTTGCCGACATCTTCTGCGTGGAGGCGCGCGGTCGAATTGAGAATTCCTTCTCGCGAATCCATGGGAATGCGACGCGGCGCAATAATCGCTTCGCAAAACGCGTGCTCTCGGGAGATCTGAAGTGGATAGAGGAAGGTATCACCTGGATCGGCCAGGACGAGTGATTCCAGTTCATAGACTCTCCGGAGCCCGGCCATGAACACGACCGAGGCACAGGACGCACAGGATGGGCCCGGTACGGTAGAGGATCCAGCGTCTCCGCGGGATAGCCTCTCGTGGCGCGCGACCGAGCGGGTCATGTCGGTTCTGAACCGGGTGCTGCGCGCCGATATCGTTTGCGAAGGGCTGGAGCACCTGTCGGACAAGCCATGTCTCTACGTGGTGAATCATTTCACACGGTTTGAGACCTTCATCATTCCGTACGTGCTCTACAAGCACACTGGCCGGGCGGTGCGTTCACTCGCGTATCACCAGCTTTTCAAAGGAAAGCTGGGCGAGTACCTGCAGTCGTTGGGAGGGGTTTCAACACGACATCCCGGCAAGAACCGACTGATTATCGGAGACTTGATGGCGGGCCGCAGTAGTTGGGTGATCTTCCCCGAGGGCGCCATGGTTAAGAGTAAGCGGGTCATGGAGCGCGGCCGCTACTGGATTCGTCACCCCAAGCGCTCGGGGCCTCCACACACCGGTGCGGCGGTGTTGGCGTTAAAGGCCCAGTTTTCACGGAGTGCGTTTGCGCGAGCGCGAGAGCTTGGTCGTGCGGATCTCGTCCAGAACTATTGCGAGCGATACGGCCTGGAGGCAGACAAGGATCTCCCCGGTGAGGATATACAGATCGTTCCCGTTACCATTACCTACTACCCCTTGCGTCCGGGAAAGAATCTGCTCTCCAAGGTTGCCGGCTTCATCTTCAAAGGCCTTCCCCCGAATGTGATGGAAGAGCTCGTCGTTGAGGGCCAACTGCTCCTGTCGGACTCTGATATTACGGTCTACTTCGGCGAACCGATTAGTGTTGAGCAGTATGTGCGTCCGCTCGGACGACTTGCCCTCATGGCGCCGTTGGGCCGGCAGTTAACCGGGCGTGCGGACATGATCGCGACGTTGCAGCGCAAGCGCTTGACGCGGCGTTTCATGGGCGAGATCTATAGCAATACGACCATTAATATCGATCATCTCTTCTGTGGCGCGCTGAGGGCGCGCCGCGATCCGCAGATCTCCGTCGAGGATTTCTGTCGGGCAATCTACCTCTCCGCACTCGATGTCAGGCAGCTCGTGAATCGGCGGCTGCATGAGAGTCTTCGCAGCAAGCTTGTCACGATGTTGACCGACGACGTGCATCCGCCCATCGAGGACATTTTTAAGCTGGCTGAAGACGAAGGGGTCGTTTCGCGGTCCGGCGGAGTTATGACCATCGACCAGGAAGCGCTGGAGGAGGAACACTCCTTTGATGACGTTCGAGTCAAGAACACGGCCATGGTGATCGCGAACGAGGTGCTTCCGCTTCGTCAGGTGTGCCGGATCCTCAAGGAGACGGTAAACCTCTCAACGCGAGAACTGCGCGAGCAGATCGCCGACGCACTATGTGCCCGCGACCAGGCCGTTTTCGGCGAGAATTATCACCGCTATTACGAAGAGGGAGCGTCGAAGCCTCCCGAGATTGGACGACCGTTTCTCCTGGAGGGGACCCGGCCCACCGGGATCGTGCTTTCGCACGGATACCTGGCGGCACCGCATGAGGTTCGCCCGCTCGCGGAATACCTGAACGGGCTCGGCTTCACGGTGTATGGCGTACGACTTGAAGGGCACGGGACCGCGCCTGCGCATCTACGCGACGTGACATGGGGAAATTGGTTATACTCCTACTACCGCGGGTACGCCGTGTTGCGGAATCTTTGCCCGGAGATCATCGTGGGCGGGTTTTCGACCGGGGGGCTGGTATCGTTGCTCACGGCCGCGAGAATGGGGCAGGCGGTCAAGGGGGTCTTCGCGATTAACGCGTCCCTGAGGTTGCGGGATATTCGCACCCGTTTCGTGGCTCCGTTCATGTTCTGGACAGACATCCTGCAGAAGTTCGGGCGTGATTCGGAGGAAGACGAGTACGTCGAGCACCGCTCCGAGAACCCGAATATCAACTATTCGCGGAACTATATCCATGGCATCCGCGAGCTGCAGAGATTGATCGGTGTATGCGAGGATGCGCTACCCTCCATCCGAATCCCAGCGCTGATCCTACAGGGACGAAACGATCCTGCCGTGAATCCGCGCAGTGCCAAGTTGATCTTCGATGCGCTTGCTTCGCCGCAGAAGCAGCTGAAATGGATGGATTTTGATCGGCACGTGATCGTTCAGGGCGAGCGGAGAGACGAGGTCTTTCGTGAGATCGAGGCCTTTGTAGAGTCGGTCGCGACACCGCTTAGTGTGTAGCGATCGCGGAGTCTCGAGTTGCGAAGACGCGCTGCCGCCGTGGTTTCGGAATGCCAATACGCTGAAACTCGAACGTTTCGCTCCATTCCTGCATAACGTTTGCTGGCTTGCAGAATCCAATTCCGTCCGTACAATCATCCACTTTCAAACACAAGGGGAGTGTCGTGGACGATAGACTCGCGTACATCGCGCTGAATATGATGGAAGACGTGGGCCCCGTGGGCGTGCGTGCGCTGGCTGAGCACCTGGGGGGAATATCGGCTATTTTCGATGCCTCCGAAGGCGAACTGGTCGGCGCGGATGGAATTGGCCCGAAGGCGGCCGGGCGTATTCTCGCCCAGCGCGATAAACTCGATCCCGAGCGGGAGATTGCGAATGCCGAGAGGCTCGGCGCGCATATCATCACGCCGATGGACGCAGAGTACCCCGACGCGCTCCGAAATATCTACGATCCGCCCCTGGCGCTCATGCTTCGAGGGTCGTTGCAGGCCCGGGATCAGCATTCCATCGCCGTGGTGGGTACGCGCAGCCCCTCGCACTATGGCCGCGAGAACGCGACGGCCCTTTCTCAGCAGATTGTCCGCGTCGGATTCACGGTCAACAGCGGCCTCGCCAGGGGTGTCGATACGGCCGCGCATCAGGGCGCTTTGCAGGCCGGCGGCCGAACGATCGCCGTGCTCGGCGGCGCCTTGGATTGCCTCTATCCGCGCGAGAACGCGGCACTCGCCGACGAAATCGCCGGCTCCGGCGCGGTCATGACCGAGCTGCCGCTTGGTCGCAAGCCGGACAAGACGACCTTTCCGATGCGCAATCGGATCGTGAGTGGGCTCTCGAAAGGAATTCTCGTCATTGAGGCAGGCGTCAAGAGTGGCGCCTTGATCACGGCGCGCCAGGCCCTTGAGCAGGGGCGCAGTGTATTCGCGGTACCCGGTCGCATCGACAATCCTTCAACCCGTGGCTGTCATCAGTTGATCAAGGAGGGCGCCCGCCTGGTGGAATCGATCGATGATGTGCTTCAAGAGTTCGAGTTCCTGATGCCGGTCAATCGCATGGCGTCCGAACCGACGGAGCTGGAGCTTGCGCTGGAAGATGACCGGTTCTCTGATGACGAACGCGCCGTCATGGCGGCGTTGGCGGAGGGCGAGACGGATGTGGACAGCATCATACGATTATCCGGTATGGCCACGGCGCGTGTGAACTCGTTGTTGCTTGGTCTCGAAATGAAACGTGCACTGAAACTATTACCGGGCCGATTGGTTGCCCGGGCGCATTAGGGAGTAGAATGGGAAAAAGTCTTGTTATCGTAGAGTCCCCGGCGAAGGCCAAGACCATCAATAAGATTCTTGGCAAGGACTTCATCGTCAAAGCCTCGATGGGCCATGTTCGGGATTTGCCCGTGAAAACGCTCGGTGTTGATGTTGAGAATAACTTCAAGCCGAAATACGTCGTCGTCAAAACGCGTGCCAACGTCGTGAAGGAACTGATGACGGCGGCGGAGAATTGCGACGCGATCTACCTGGCACCGGATCCGGACCGCGAAGGCGAGGCCATCGCGTGGCACCTGGCGCACGTGCTGGCGAAGAAGGTTCCGGAGGATAAGATCTTCAGGGTGGCTTACAACGAGATCACTCCGCGCGCGATTCGCCAGGCGTTCGCGGATCCTAGCGTGCTCGATATGCGTCGCGTCGATGCCCAGCAGGCACGGCGGATCCTGGATCGTATCGTAGGGTATACCGTGAGCCCGCTGCTGTGGCGGAAAGTGAAGTCCGGATTGAGCGCCGGTCGCGTGCAGTCGGTGGCGCTGCTCCTGGTTTGCGAGCGGGAACTCGCGATCAAGGCTTTCGTGTCGGAAAAGTACTGGATCATGGGCGCCCGGGTTCAGAAGCGTGTGGATCCCCAAACACCTTTTGAGATTCGTCTGGCACGCATCGACGATGAGAAGGCGGAGATCAAGGCGGGGGATACTGCCGACGGTATCCTTAAGGATCTGGAATCTCGCGATCTGCAGGTGAAAGCCATCAAGATGCGCGAGATCTCGAAGAAACCGCCGCCGCCGTACATTACGAGCACGCTTCAGCAGGCCGGGTCGCGCTTCCACGGTTATTCGCCTCAGCGCACGATGCGAATCGCCCAGAGTCTCTATGAAGGTGTCGACCTCGGGGACGGTGCCGTTGGTCTGATTACGTACATGAGGACGGACTCGGTCAATATCGCCCAGGACGCCATCGAGGCCTCGCGAGCGTTCATTGGCGAGACCTTCGGTGATGCGTACGTTCCTGAGAAACCCAACTTTTTCAAGAGCCGCGCATCCGCCCAGGAAGCGCATGAGGCCATACGGCCCAGCGATGTCACGCGCACCCCGGATGCCATGAAGGGGCGATTGGGCGCCGACGAGTTGAAGCTCTACAAAGTCATCTGGGATCGGTACGTCGCGTGCCAGATGTCGGCCGCGAAGATCGAGCAACGCAGCGTTGAAATCGATGCCTTGCCACGCGAGGGCACGGACGGGACCCGGCAGTACCTCTTTCGCGCATCCGCGTCACAGGTGATCTTCCCGGGCTACATGAAGGTCACCGGCGTGGAGAAGCAGAAGGCCGAGGATGGATCGGAAGATCCTGAGGCATTACCCCCGTTGACGGAGGGTGAGGGTCTTAATTGTCTGGAGTGGTTGAGCGAGGAGAAGGAAACGCAACCTCCCGGCCGTTACAGCGAGGCCTCGCTCGTGCGCGCGCTCGAAGAGAACGGCGTCGGCCGGCCGAGCACCTACGCGCAGACGATCGCGACGATCATCACTCGCGACTATGTCGAACGCGAGAAGCGAACACTGTTTCCGACCGAGCTGGGCATGAAAGTTCACGGGTTTCTCGCCGAGTCATTGTCCGACCTCTTTAACGTCTCGTTTACGGCATCGATGGAAGAGGCGCTGGACGAGATCGAGAAGGGCACGGTGGAATGGACGCGCATGCTCGCGGACTTCTATGAAAAGTTCAGCGGGTGGATTGAAGGGGCCAAGGGGCCTCCGGTTGAACCCGACAAGGTCGTGACGCTGGTCCGTGCGCTGGATAGCGTCACGGTATGGGCACCCGAGACGAAGCGTGGCAAACGGACGTACGGGGATGAACGATTTGTGCGTTCCCTCGAGAAGCAGTTTGACGACGCCAAGAAACCTTTCTCCGACCGGCAGCTCTCGGCGCTGGCGATGCTGGCATGGCGCTACCGCGAACAGGCGCCGGCCGTCGAAGGTGCCCTCGCGCAGGTCGGGATGTCCGACATCGCCACGTCTCCGGATGCCGAACCTCCACGGG
This sequence comes from Verrucomicrobiota bacterium, assembly GCA_027623315.1. Taxonomy (GTDB): domain Bacteria; phylum Verrucomicrobiota; class Kiritimatiellia; order CAJWTS01; family CAJWTS01; genus JAQBYD01. Next base: position 127,986 of record JAQBYD010000004.1, read on the forward strand.
ATACGTCGATACGTAAGCTGGAGTTGCTGTCCGGCATGGCGTTCGACCCACCGCCCGAGGATGATCCCAAGGCGTTCAACGAGAAGGATTTCGTGTTCTCGCTCAAGTCGCGCACCGACAGTGGCCGTCGTTTGAGCACGGCCCAGGTGCGCGTGCTGAACCGGCTCGTGCTGAAGTTCGGGAACCAGATCCCAAACTTCGCCGAGATCAAGGACAGCCTCGACCTCGACGTGAAGGACCTGGTGGAGGGTGATCTTCTCCGTGACTTGATTGAAGCCATGGGAAGCGTCAAAGAGTGGCGGGAGCCGGTCAAGCGCGGGAAACGGGAATTCAACGACCAGACGTTCTATGAATCGCTCTCCTCGCAACTGGATCAAAAGGGCGCGCTGTCGTCGCGACAATACGCCGCGCTGAAGCGACTTGTCTCGAAGTACAAGGCGCAAATTCCCGCGTACGACGGCCTGGCGGCGAAGCACGAGATTGGAAAGAAAAAAGCCGCGAAATCGGACGAGTAGTCATGTCTGGCGGCTCGCGCCCGGCAGTGCCCAAGCAGGCGATGGCTATCAATGTACAGGAGGATCCGCGGGTTGCGGAGTTCATGCAGTACCTCTCCGTCGAGAGGGATGCTTCCCCCCACACCCTGTCCGGCTACCTGATTGATATCGGCCAGTTCGCAATTTCAACGTGGGGGGACGACGCGCGTATTCCGCTGCCCTGGAAGCGCTGTGACCGGTTTTCGGGACGCCGCTTCCTGGTCGACCTCCAAAAGGCAGGTAGCCAGCCCACCACGACCGGCCGAAAGCTTTCCAGCCTGCGATCGTTCTATCGCTTTCTGGAGCGGGAGGAGCATGTTGATCTCAATCCGTTCACCGGACTCCCGGCGCCGAAACGGCCCCGCACTCTACCGGTCGTGCTCTCCGTCGACGAGGTTGTGCGTTTGCTGGAGGCTCCCTTGCCGATGTGGCAGCAGGAGCGAGAGTCGGTGCCCCTGAAGAACCGTCCGTTTCGCGACTACGCCGCCCACCGCGATGCGGCCCTGTTCGAACTTCTGTACAGTTCCGGTGCGCGAGTCAGCGAGATCGTCACGTTGCGCGATCCTGACGTCGATTATCTTTCCGGAACGATTCGAGTCCTCGGAAAGGGGCGCAAGGAACGTCTCTGCCCGATCGGGGGTCCGGCGAGCACGCGAATGCGGGAGTCTGTCCAGCTGCGCGACGGGCTCTGGCCGGCGAAGGGGCCAGGCTCTTCGCGAGGGCCTCTGTTCCGGAACATTCGCGGCCATGCGTTGACAAGCCGTTCCGTGGAGCGGATGATGAAACGGTACCTGTTGGCAGCCGGCCTCAACCCGAATGCGACACCGCATACGTTGCGGCATTCGTTCGCAACCCATTTGCTGGACAAGGGAGCAGACCTGAGGAGTGTTCAGGAGTTGCTCGGGCACTCGAGTCTGTCCACGACCCAGATCTATACCCATGTGTCTATCGAGAAGATAAAGCAGATCTACGAAGAGACCCATCCGCGGGCTTAACCCGGACATCTCACACTTTTTCGTAGTAGGAAAAGTGTGAGATATCCGGGTTAATCGCGATCGATCTTTTCGTTGTCATCTCGTAGGCTCGGTGGCCTTCATAACGATGCGCTGGATTCTGTACAATATTGCTTTTGCCGTCGCCTACCTGTTCTTGACGCCGCATTTTCTGCTGCGGATGTGGCGTCGCGGGGGATATCGGCGCGGTTTCATGCAGCGCTTCGGCGTGTACGACTCGCCGACACGTCTGAAACTCTCCGAATCGAGGCGTATTTGGGTCCACGCCGTCAGCGTCGGTGAAATGCATATCGCCCTGAACGTCATCGAACAGTACCGGCGCGGGGAGCCCTTCGCTCGATTCGTCGTCAGTACAACGACATCCACGGCGCACGCGATGGCGCGCAGGGGACTCAGCGCTGACCACGTCCTGATCTACTTTCCGATCGATTTCCCGGTGATCATGCGCCGCGTCCTGGGGATCATTCAGCCGCGAGCCATCCTTGTCACCGAGGTTGAGCTCTGGCCGAACCTGACGCGCCTGGCGGCAGGACGCGGCGTCCCCGTGATGGTCATCAACGGTCGTTTGTCCGAGCGCTCTTTTCGAGGTTACCGCCGCTTGCGGGGTCTGTTCGCCGAAGTCGTCAACGTGATGGACCGCGTCTGCGTACAGAGCCCCGCTGACGCGCAGCGATTCCGGGAACTTGGTTGCGACGAGGACAGGCTTCGCATACTCGGATCTATGAAATACGACACGACCGCGGCCGGGGATGACGATGCCGATGCCGCGCGACGGATTCTGGACGCCCTCGGGGTGGCGTCCGATACCATCCTTCTGGTGGGCGGATCCACGTGGGATGGTGAGGAGCGGGTGCTCCTCGATATTTACAAGGTCCTTAAGGAAAGAAAGCGTGAGCTTTTTCTCGTCCTGGTTCCGCGCCATTTTGAAAGGGGAGACGCTGTTGCCGCCGAGATCGAGTCGAGCGGCCTGAGATGCCTGCGGCGCAGTCAGCCGTCGTCCCTGTCGCCGACCGAAGAGTCGTCGGTGCTGCTGGTGGACACGACGGGTGAATTGAAAGGGTTCTATGCGTGCGCGTCTGTTGTCTTTGTCGGCAAAAGTCTGACTCAGCACGGGGGACAGAACGTGATCGAGCCGGCCGCCTACGCGCGTCCGGTCGTGGTCGGGCCGAACATGGAGAACTTCGCGCAGATCATGGAGGACTTTCGCTCGCAGGACGCGATTATCCAGGTGGCCTCTGCCAGGGAACTTGAATCTGAGCTCATGTCCCTGGTTTTGGATGCCGAGCGCCGGCAGGAAATTGGTGAGCGTGCACGGCGTGTGATCGACTCGAAAAGCGGAGCGGTTGCCGCGACGTTGCGCGAGATTCGCGACGTGCTGGGCGTGGAGACAGAACATGTCGTATAGCAGAAATAGAGCGGTCTAAACCCATGGGCTGAAGCCACGGTCCCCGAGTCCGGTATTCAAACGCAGAGAGCACAGGGATCGCGGATTCGACAAGGTGCTCGACAAGGTGCTCGACAAGGTGCTCGACGAGGTGCTGGACAAGGTGCTGGACAAGGTGCTGGACCCTACTACGCCTTCGCTGCGCTCCTGGCTACGAAGGGCAAGCTGAGGTTTAGGACAGTCCGCTTACGTGCATCTTTTGCGTTCTATGTGATCTTTGTGGTTAATTCAACCGTTGTGGGGGGTACGCGTCGTCGATCTCGCCCTGGTCGAGCACCTTGTCGTGAACCTTGTCGAATTGGTCTGGACACGGCCGGTCACCTGATCCAATTTCGTTTTTAGACAACGAATAGGACAACGATTAAGACTCTTGGGGAGGGAGGGTTGAAACTAGACCGAGAACTTTGACGAGAACCAGACCGGAGCGGCACGCGAGTATCGCCGGCCGTGAGAATGAGCAACCACGTCGAATTGGTTCTCGTCAAGGTTCTCGTTCTGGTTGGGGGTTGGAATCGGGAGCAGGCAAGGTAGAAGCGGCGTCCCGCCGCTTTTTGGCACAACGAGTAGGACAACGATTGAGTAACTTCGGAAAGGTTTGAGTTCAAGACAGAGCAGGCGGCCGGCAAGCGAGTCGATCCATCCATCGCGCATCGCTCCCGCGAAACGGGTTCGAGGGTAGGCGTCGTTCCTCCACGCCCTGCAGGGTGATTCACGACGATGCTTTGGGCGTCACGCGCCTGATCGCCACGAGCAGCAGCACGTACTGACATGCAACCGTCAGGCTAAGAAGGACCTGACCGATCAGCGTCCCGCCATCGGGTCTCAATCTTCCGATCGTCGGGTAGAAGAAGAATAGATTCATCCACCAGCCGTTGCAAAGCGCCTCGGCAACACCGAGACGGCTGAGCCAGTGGGGAATCGTGGCGTAGAGACCAAGCGCGTACATCAGGATCAGTGCGCGCCGAAGTGAATTCGACATCCGATGTCTCGCGCGTAGCGCCTGCATCACGCTTCGTGCGGCCAGAACTGCGCCGAGCAGCATGCCGAGTGAGAAGTGGAGTGTGACGTTTGCCATGGGTCGGGGTGGGGGGTGGGGAGTGAGGAGTGGGAAGTGAGGAGTGAGGAGTGGGGAGTGGGGAGTGAGAAGTGGGAAGTGAGGAGTGGATTAGGGATGAGTGGGAGGTGCGT